>CAZMEZ010000023.1:0-25936 GCA_964565425.1 uncultured Planctomycetia bacterium
AAGAAGAACCCGCCGCGCCGGAAGCGCGGGAAGAAGAACCCGCCGCGCCGGAAGCGCGGGAAGAAGAACCCGCCGCGCCGGAAGCAAGAGAAGAAGAACCCGCCGCGCCGGAAGCGGAGGAAAAACCCGCTAAAGTGTCCGTGGCAAAAATGACCAGGAGAGAGGCCCTGGAGACACTCGAACAGGCGACACAGACCGTCAATCGCGCTATCGGCAAGATGAAGGCGGTACAGGGAGCCGTGGAATGGAGAGAGGAAGAGATCCGCAAGGCGCTTGGCGATGATATCGATCCGGAAATAGAGAGCGACAGGGAGGAAGCGCTCAGGTATCTTCGCGAAAGCGTGGAGAGAGATATCCGTGAACGCCTGGGTCCGCGCAATAATACGGAAGTGGCCGGTGAGCTTAAAGATGCCGGGGAAAAGATAAAAGCCGCGTCTATCGCGCTGGAAAAGGGTAATGCGCGTGTAGCCAGGGCTGTCAAGCGGTTGGATACGGCACTAAGCAGCAATAGGGCATTAAAAGATCTTATTGAAAAACTTCTTGGACTCATCAAACCGGATAGTCCGCAAGATGATCCTGGATCCGGGACGCAGCCAGAAGAAAGGCCAAAAGATAAGGATAGCGGATCCGGCGGAAAAGGTCCGATATTGGGCGCGATACTGTTATTTCTATTACTGCCACTCACCGGATGCGCTAAAAGCGTAATATCCAGAGGGGGGGGCGGTCTTTCCGTGTTCGGGTCTTCTCTGTTCGGTGAAGGGTTTTCGTGGTATTCGTCATTGGCCCAGGCTTACCCTGCGCTGGACGTTTTAAGTTTTATCGTGGCGACGGCCCTTGTTATGATCATGATAAACTACTTACTGGTAATGGGCAGGGATAACAAGAAGGAGGCGGTATCCCGCGTAGAGACCTTTACCAGCAGGCCCGGCATATTAATTTCTTCTGCGTTAAGCGTTGCTATTCTGGCAGCATTTTGGGGTATCCCCTCGCTTGCTTCCTGGTCGCAGGCTATAGAGATCGCGAAAATAATCTCCGTAGCGGCGGTTCTCGTGACATATCCGTTATCGATAGCGGGAACGTATATAATAGGGTTTTTCAGGAAAGCCGTGAACTTCAGGTTCAGGGTGCCCATTCCTACCGGGATCATCAAGTTCAGGCACAATTCGGTGCCTATGTCCATTTCGGAAGCGACAAGGCGTTTGTTTAAATGGTGGGCCGTTTTGTCTTCCATAGCGGCGTTCCTGGTGTATGTTATGCCGTCTTATATCAGTGTGCCTTCAACGCAGGGTCCAAGCCTTACGTTAAAATACGTTTGCGGATGGGTAATGCATCTTTACAATGAAGTCGCCGTAATACATCCATATGTCAATATCATAAGGTGGCTTGCAGTGGCGTTGGTGGCCGCGGCATTTATAGAAATGATCGCGAAAAAGTGTATCAGGTTCTTGGAGGACGACACCCCCGCGCTGAAGCGCGTGATATCGAAACTCATCATATTTGGCCTGTCGGCAGGTTTGTTATATATGATTTCATCTTATCTTCCGGCCATGCTCGCTTTTCCCGGCGGGGTTACGCTGATGAGCTTCCTGCGGGTCGCGGAGGTCGCGGTCATTGCCGCGACTGGCATTGGGTTCTACTTCCTAATATGCACTTATATAATGGGCCTGTTCTCTTCGCGTATCAACCGCATATTCCAGGTACCGCCGATGATCAATCTGATAATAGCAAGGTTCCGCAGTAATGCTCCGCGTTTTGTCGCGCTGCGCAGGGTGGCTGTCTTTGTCGTTTCATTGCTGTTTATCGAGTATGCGTTGGCCAGCGCGCTGCCGGCGCCGTTTATCCTGCAGGTCAGGTCCGTATATAACAGTTTTTCCGCCCGGAATCCCGCGATGATCGTGGCCGTCTGGCTGAGCGCCACGGTCCTTTTGACAGTATTCGTAGAGTGGGCGTTCAACATATTGATGAGGATATTCCCCTCGCTAAGAAGGGAACCGCTGGAGAAAGCGATTAAGACACTGTCCTTCGCGGGAAGCGCCCTGGCAGTTTCTTTGTTCTTTGTCGGTTTTCCGCCCCTTGCCGCGTGGTCTCAGACCGCTGCCTGGTTGGGCATCTATATGCTGGCGGGAGCCGTTTTAGCTATGCCGATACAGATAATAGGGGCGTTTTTCTTAGGGATAAGGGCAAGGGTCCTTCACTTAAGGGTGATTGCTCCGTTCCTGGCACATGTAAAGCAAAGGATCCGCGAACTGGAGATGCATCAATCGGATGCGATCTTAAGGCTTCTCAACATATGGAAATGGTTGATAGCCGGGTGCGTCATCCTGCTTTATGCCGGACCTTCGGTATTCACTCCCGAAACGCTCGGAGGAGAAGCCCACAATCCTTTGCTCGGTATAATTTATGCAAAAGCGCTGCAATGGACGGCGTATCTCACCGGCCAGTATCCGTTCGTTAACGTTATATTCTGGGCAGGAGTCGTTCTGCTCCTGGCGGCCATAATAGAGGTAGCTATAACTAGAGTAGCCCCGAACAAAACCGGCGACGAATATATGATCAATAGGCTCGCGGGTAAGATCTCCGCGGTCGTAATAGCTCTTCTTGCCGCTGTTTATCTTGGGCCATTACCCATGCAGATCAAGATCATGGCGGCGGCGGTTTCTCTTATGGGGATGATAGCGTTCAGTGTATTTGAGTTCATTCTGAAAATAAGTGTTCCGAAAAGTTCCCCCCGCCCCGGGAAGATCATCCAGGGGATATCGATATTTTTTATGGCTCTGGGGCTGTTCGCTCTGGTCCCGGCGTTCCCCGGCGCGGCTTCCTGGGCCAGCTTCTGGCCGGCCGCGGAGATGGCGGCTGTTTTTCTGGCAGGGGTTTCCATATATTTGATGATAGGAGGGTTCGTATTAGGTATTTTCATACCGCGCATAAACCGTGTAGTCCAGCCTTTGTTCACTTTCTTTTTCGTGACCAGGGCGCGTTCCGAGGATTCGCCCCTGACCATAGTGAAGAATATGTTCGGTTTTGCCGTAATAATGGGCGCTTTGGCGTATCTTTTCTCGCTGGCATATTCGTTCCCGGCCCAGGCGGTTAACCTGTTCTTCTTGTTATCGGTCAGTTTAGTGATCCTGATGGTAGCGGTCGGGTTCAATGCCTGGAAGAACCGCGATGCTTTCCGGGACGCGAAGATCAGCCCTCATCGCCGGGAGGAGAAGTTCGAGCTGGAAAACGCAAACAACGAACCCAGGATGGCAAGGGACATGATGGAGGCCATGGGCATGGTCGGCGACAGGTTTAACCCGACAAAGACATATTATTATAACCACAGCCTTTACCTTGATACGCCCGGTTATCGTTGGAAGGGGTTCGCTTACTTTTTCATGCACCCATTTTCGGAGATCCGGGAAATGCTGGCTACGCATCCTCAGCTGTTAACGTATTTCGCGCGCGAGAACAATTACCGCATGTATCGTTACAAGGCGCGTATACGATGGTATGGCGATAAGGAGCTTATCTCGACGTTAAAGGGAGTAAGGGCGGTCTCGGATATGACCGGCCGGAGTTTTGTCGCGAACGTAAGAAGCTCCATACCGCCTGGCGACGATCTTCACAGGAGGCTGGATTCGGTTATCTCCAACCTGCCCGAAGGAAGTGACGAATACTCCGCCAAGGAGATGAAGGCGAAACTTCTGGATCTTGCGGGTCAGACAAAAGCCGACAAAGGCAAGATCCATCTTGAGATAAAGAACCGTATCGATACGAGAATGTGGAAATTCGAGACGGGTGCCTGGGAATGGGCCGTTCCGCATATATTCGCTCTTGCCGATGGTGGCGGAACAGTTAAGATGACGGGTTACGGTATTGTCGCGAAAAAAGAGATCTTGGACAATTTCGATGATGGAGAGTTCGTCTGGTCAGAACTGGTCAAAAACGGCTGGCTGGAAGAGAAAGAGGGAGATAATGCCGGGATAAAAGCTACGGAAGAAGATTTTATGAAAGGGGTGGCGTCACTGGGTAAAGTTAAAATGCGGAAGATCGTATCTCTTTTGAGACGGCGCCTTTATAAATATGTCTTCCGGACTAGCGGTGAGACCGGGAATTTCTTCAGGGCGGGACGGGAGAAGAGCGCACCCGTTCTTTTCAGGGTGGACAGAGAGACAGGCGAAAAAATATACGCGGAAACGATAGAACGTACTGATGGCGGATACAGGGCCTTTATAGATAACGAAAGGATCTCTTTTAAGGACGGCGAGATAGACAGGGAAATAGACTATGACTGGCTTCCCGAAATGTATCAAGGAAAACCATGCCGGGATGACAGGGTATCCAGGGCCGGACTCAGGGAATTCTGCGCCTATATCAGGGAATACAGGCTTGTTCCTACGGTACAGGTGAGTTACGAACGGTTGGAATACGTAAGCGCCGACGGCAGTAAGGAAGAACTGGTCCGAAGATTGGTCCCATTGGCGCTGGAATACCGCGAGAAAATGAAAAGCGGGCAGGATGCCGCTTACTGGCGCGGCATATACAGATCCCCGGCAGGCAAATACCTGCGCGCGATACTGAATTCAAAGGATCCGGAACATCCGGATATAGACATAGCCCCGGAAGACCTGGCGTATCTGCGAATGACGCTTGATATGAACGTCAGGTGGAGGGTTTGCGATAACCTGCATCATCCCACGCTTTTTACGGGGCTGGAAGACTTCAGGCGGACATGGCCGGGTCACACGATACTGGAGGTTAAATACAGGGGAAAAAAGGCCACGCCGTGGGTATATGATATGGTGAAAGAACTCGATAAAAGAAGAGAGAACGAGCCGATGAGCGACTATCCCATAAGAAGGCAGCCCGCGGGCAAGTACTGTGACAGTGTAAGCGTATGGCTTTACTGGAATTTCCTTGAGGGCGCATTCGGCATAAGGAACTTGTGGCAATTTATATCGAGGCTGATAGGATTAGAAGGCGGCTATCCAAAATCGCCCAACAGCTCTAAATGGGCCGGATTTTCCGGGGATCGTTTTGGCGAGGTTTTTGGTATAGATCAAAATGATCCGTATGATCCGTTGCGCGGGATCGAACCGCTTGGATATGGCAGGCCGGTGGAACCGGAGCGAAGCGAAGGCATTCAGCCGGATCGTCCGAGAGATGATACAGGGCCTTTTTCGCCTGTGGATGATGGGCCCTCGCCCGTGGATAATGGAAATTCAGAAGAACCTCCCGGAATACCCGAGGACGAAGAAAATGTTGATGAGGAAGAACCCGCTGAAATATTTCCCGGCGGAGAGACTGGCGGCGGGAAAGAACCCACTGAAATAACCGTAGATAAAAAAGCTTTCAGCGCGGGAAAGCCCACTGAAGTGCCTGAGGAAAAAGTGGCCGGGGAAGAGGCCCCGGATAGCCCGCGAGACGAGGCGGAACTTTTTGCGTCCGCAGGAGACGAAAGCGCGATCATCTCGGATGAACAGCCGGTCGAGGACGAAGAGGAAGGCGAAAAGCAAAGCGAACCCGAAGAAGCCCGCGGCGCGGAAGAGCCCGCTGAAGCGCCCACCGAAAAGATGACAGGGAGGGAAGCCCTGGAGACACTCGAACAGGCGACACAGACCGTCAATCGCGCTATCGGCAAGATGAAGGCGGTACAGGGAGCCGTGGAATGGAGAGAGGAAGAGATCCGCAAGGCGCTTGGCGATGATATCGATCCGGAAATAGAGAGCGACAGGGAGGAAGCGCTCAGGTATCTTCGCGAAAGCGTGGAGAGAGATATCCGTGAACGCCTGGGTCCGCGCAATAATACGGAAGTGGCCGGTGAGCTTAAAGATGCCGGGGAAAAGATAAAAGCCGCGGCTGCTACGCTGGGAGAAAATGAAGCTCATGTGGCCAAGGCCGTCCGTAGGCTGGAACTGGCGCTGGACGACAACAGGGCAGTAAAAGGCCTTATAGAGGAACTTCTTGAATTGGTCGGGCCGCATGGTCCGCGGGACGGGGCAGGGCCTTCTTCGGCTCCGGGAGATGGTAACCGGGCAGGTTCCGGCAGTACGCCTGAAGCGCAACTACAGGGATCGATAGAGGCTGAGATAAGATACAGGCTTCTTGAGGCTTCCGGCGATGAGGCTTTTGCCAAGGCTTTCGCGGACGCCATTTTCTCATTTTACAGGGAAAAGAGGGAAATAGTATTCGCTTTTGACGCTTATCTAGGCGGCGGACAGGCTACGAAAGCGATAGAGCTTCTGCGGCTGGTCGAGGACCTTAAAACGGAGGATCGCTACGCCGAATTCCTGGAGAATATAGAGGTCATGCGGTTCGATACGTCCCGGGGGGACGAGGGGCTGCGATCCTTGCGGGAAAAAATAGATTCGGGAGCATTGGTGTTCTCTTTCGCGAGGGACACCGCGCAGGCGCGAGAAAACCTGGCAGGCATGAAGGATGATCCCGGTCACAAACTGGCCTATATCAACGAGGAACAGGTCGCTCAGATCCTCAGCGCGGAAAAGGTCTATTATCCGCTTTTTGAGATCGTTACGATAGCGCTTGCCAGGCATATCGATGAGATGACGCTTGATGACATAAAAGATATAAGCGAGAAGATAGCGATAAGGGCTCAGGAGCAAGGAGGCGCGCTCGTCTTCACTATATTGCCTTCCATAAAACGTTTTGAGACAAATCGTGAGCTCTTGCAGCATTACGCCATGAAGAAGAAGATACTGCTGGCGGCATAGACCTCCCTTTAGGCGCATAACCATATATGTAAAAATGGCTTAAACAAGAGCGGCGCGCGGGTATTTTTACTTTGACACAATTTTAACTTTATTGTAACATTTTCGTGACATTAAAATAATACTCTTAAGAGTGAAAACCGTTCGATCATATAATAGAGGTATCATTGGTAAAACGGATCCAGGAAAGGCAAAAACGAGAAAGGATCGTGACATGAAAAAGATCATCACAGCGGTTATAGTTATGTCCTGCTTTATGCTGTCGCAGATCGCTCCTTACGCTTGTGCCGCGGAAAGCGCCGACAAGACCGAAACGCAGATACTCGTGGACATGCTCGTGGAAAGCGGGGTGCTGACCAGGGAGCAGGGCGAGACTTTCGCTTCGAGGGCAAAAGTCCTGGCCGCGAAGAAGAAAACCGAAGCCTCGAAAAAGGAAAAAGCGCCGACCTGGGAAACCGGTCCCTCCGACAACCTGGTGGAAGCAAGATGGGACAACCGTCTTGAGTTCGAGACGCGGGACGGCAACTTCAAGGGCGCCATAGGGGGAAGGATCCACGCCGACGCCGTTTATGTAAAGGGAGAAAGCGATCTGGAAAATTTTCTCCGGCCGCAGGGCGACTTCAATAACAGGAATGACCGGGCGCTCATCAGGAGAGCCAGGGTATATCTCAAGGGCACCATCTATGAGGATTTCTTCTATAAACTGCAGTATGATTTTGCCGATAACCTGAATAACGAGAACGAAATAGACGGGTTCAGGGGCGTTTATGTCGGCATGAAGAACATTCCGTACATAGGCAAGATAACCGTTGGGCAGTTCAAGGAGCCGTTCAGCCTGGAAGAGCTGACCAGCAGCAACTATATAACGTTCCTCGAGAGGGGCCTTCCGAATGTGTTCGCCCCGGGATACAGATGGGGAGCCGCCATCAATAACAGCTGGTTTGACGACAGGGTGACCTTCGGCATAGGAGCTTTCCGTAATTCCACCGGATCCGGAACGATGTCATCAAGCAATGAGTGGAACCTGACGACAAGGCTTACGGGTCTTCCCTGGTATGAAGACGAGGATAAACTGGTGCACGTGGGTACGTCCTATAGTTTAAGATTACCGTCGGAGTGGCGTAACAATATTAACAACAATACGCTTGATTTCGATACGGGTCCCGAACTCAGGACCAGGGATGATTTCGTAAATACCACGAATTTCAACGTCAATCTCGAGAACCGGGTGGGATTCGAGGGAGCCGTTGTTTACGGACCCCTCTCCCTGCAGGGTGAGTTAATACAGACCTGGCTCGATAAGGCGTATGACGGCCGGGGTGTGACCCCCGGGTACGCGTATCTATACGGCGCGTACGGATTTATCAGTTATTTTCTTACCGGTGAGAACCGGAATTTCAATAAGTCAAGTGCCGAGTTCGATGGTATCACGCCCAGGAATAACTTTTCGCTTAAAGACGGCACATGGGGGGCATGGGAACTGGCGGCGAGGTATTCGCATCTCGATCTCAACTACAAGGACAGGAACATAAACGGCGGTATACTCAACGATATCACCATCGGCATCAACTGGTACCTTAACCCCAACATGAGGATCATGTTCAACTACGTGCACTCCAATCTTAACGGGGTAGGATACGCCGACGGCGTGCAGACGAGATTCCAGATTGAATTCTAATCCCTGATCGCAGGGGAGAGTTCAAATAAAAAAGCCCGGCATTCGCCGGGCTTTTTATTTGAACAGAGCATTAGAACATTGGAGCGGATGCCAATAATGATCGTCATCCCCGCGAAAGCGGGAATCAAATAACGGTGAAAATACTTTTACGTGATCCCCGCTTAGAGCGTGCGGGGATGACAACTTCTGGTGCTCCGGTGCACTGGTGTTCTGGTGCTCCCTTTCGCCTCTCGCCTTTTGCCTCGTTACTCGTCGTTCGTTACTCGTCGTTCGTTGTTCGTTTATCGTTAATCATTGATTACGTTGATTACGGAGATTAAATAAGATTACGGAGATCAGATCTTCGTGATCTAAGATCATCGTCCGCGTCTTAATCTTCGTAATCAATTTTTACCTCTCGCCTCTAGCCCCTCGCCTTACTTATCACTTAACCCGCTATGCGCTTTGCGCTATGCGCTATGCGAACACCTCGCGCCCCGATTTTTAACAAAATTTTTCCAAGCCGTAACTATTCTGTCACATTAAATTGTTAAAAAGGTAACCTCTGGGAGATAAAATGAGCAGAAAAAATATTATAAACACGCGGATTCATTGTCTCAGGGCGATTCTGGTGTGCGCGCTTGTGATGGGTTTTGGAGCCTCATCCGCATACCCGGAACCGTCCTTGTCCATAACCGAGATATGCGGATCGAATTCCTGGATACAGGACGAGGATGGGGATTCCCCGGACTGGATAGAGATCTATAACGGTACGGGAAAAGATATGAACCTTAAAGGATGGAGTTTATCGGATAAACCCGGCAATCTTGCGAGGTGGGTATTCCCGGACCGGGTCATATCACCGGGAGAATATCTGCTTGTTTTTGCTTCGGGGAAACACAGGACGGACCCGGGCAGGCCTCTTCATGCGGATTTTAAACTGTCCGGGAAGGACAAGGGCGTATATTTATCCGATGACAGGGGAAATATCCGGGACCATATCGTTATTGAAAAACTACCCCGGGATATGTCATACGGGAGGCATCCCGTTACGGGCGAACCGGTGTATTTCCCGTCCCCGACACCGGGAAAAGCCAATACCTCCGCGGCCTTTTCACCCGTAGTTAAATATTCGGTTAAAGGGGGCTTTTATCCTTCCCCTGTCAGCGTCAGGCTGCATACGGAAGGCGGAGATTCCACGATATATTACACCACCGACGGTTCCACCCCTACCGTGGCGTCAAATGTCTATTCGGGCCCCATCGAGATCGGCTGCAATGCCACGATACGGGCTATTTCGCTTAAAAAGGGGCATCTTCCCAGCCCTCCGAGCGGGCAGATCTTTTTTATCGGTTTTGACAACAAGGGAATGGCCGTGGTGGCTATTGCTGCCGAGGAAGAAAAACTGTGGGATCCGCAGCGCGGGCTCTTCCGGCACATAAGCTACGACGATTACATGCTCAGGGACAGCGTCAGGGTGCACGTGTCTTATTTTGATGAAAAAGGGAACCCGGGTTTTTCTCAAGACGCTACGATAGGCGTGGTCGGCGCGAGTTCACGGGAGATCATGATGAGGCCGTTAAAGATAAACGCGGACGCGAAGATCGACCCCCTGAACGGGACGTTCAAATACAGGCTTTTCAAGAAAGACATAGACGAATACCGCCATTTTCAGCTGAGGAACAACAACCAGGACGGGATAAGGTATCTTGATGACCCCGAATGCATGCCTACAATGGGGATGCGGAACGCCCTTTTTTGCGA
Organism: uncultured Planctomycetia bacterium; assembly: GCA_964565425.1. Taxonomy (GTDB): domain Bacteria; phylum Omnitrophota; class Gorgyraeia; order Tantalellales; family Tantalellaceae; genus CAZMEZ01. The sequence goes on from CAZMEZ010000023.1 coordinate 10,132, forward strand.
TCTTGTCCGCGATCAGGAAGGCATCGAGATAAGAGATGATAACGGCCCTGTCCTCTTCTTTATCAACGGCAAGAATTACGGGATGATGAACATCGGGGAGAAAAGGGACAATACCGGGATAAACGAGAATAACCCTTCCGTGAAAAGTAAAGACATCGATCTCGTGGTAGTGCGCGACGATATGGGCATGCGTATCGGGAGGCAAAAGCTCGGGAAAGGCGCCGCCCATATAAGACACGACGCCCGGGTCGTTTACAAGGGCTATCTTGAGGACGGGGCGATCGAATACGAAGAGATATCCGAGATCGCCAGGAGAACCGGCAGCACAAGGGCCGTTGATGATTTTATCGAGCTGGACGCCATGGACAGCAGCCAGCTGGACCCGAAAGGTTTCATAGCTTCCATGGCGGCCCACACCATAGCGTGTAATACGGATTTCGGCATGAACAATATAGCTTTCTGGCGGGTGTCACGCATGGGGGAGGATCCCGGTCCTTTTCATACGTTGACTTTTGACTTTGATTCTACTTTCGGTCTTGTTAAATGGCGGGAGGATTACGATACTCTGCTGGATTATCAAGAGTACACTAAATTGTTCCCGCAGTTCATGAGCAGAGAGGAATATAAGGCGGCGTTCATCAGGAAGATCGATGAGTACCTGAACGGCCCATTCAGGCCCGAGAACGCTCTTCCCGTTATCGATGGGCTCGAAAAAAAGATGGAACCGTGGATCGGACATCACCTTGAAATGTGGGCGGACGGCCAGATGGACAGGAAGAAATGGAAAGAGAATGTCGAACATCTGAAAAACTTCGTTTCGGTCAGGCCAAAGTACGTAAGAATGCAAATTAAGGATTTCTTCGGGGTTTCCGGACACAGTGAAATGGAATTCTCGGTTATGCCGGAGGACAAGGGGGTTGTCTACATGGATACCGGCGTGTTCAATACGCCGCTTAAAGGCAGGGGAACCTATGCCAATATCCCGATGAAGATCTACGCGAAAGCTTCGAAAGGATCCAAATTTTCCCATTTTAGCGTAAACGGCCGGGAGATACCGGAGCAGGAATATACTTTTAACCCGGAAGACGGAATGAAGATACAGGCAGTCTTCGAAGAAGTTCCCCCGGCCCCCGCAGCGGATGTATGCATAAATGAGGTCGTAAGATCTGGAAAATATAAGGCCGTGGATGAGGACGGCGAAAGACAGGACTGGGTAGAGCTGCACAATGTAACGGAACACAGCATAGATCTTACCGGGATGTATATTACGGATGACGAGAATAACCTTAAGAAATGGCAGCTCCCGGGCGTGTCGATAGGCGCGGGTGACTTTATCGTGATCTTCCTGTCCGGCAAGAACAGGAAGGATCCCGGGGGGAACCTGCACGCCAGTTTCAAGCTGTCCGTTGAACCGCTTTTACTCGTTTCCAGCGACGGTGAAACGATAATGGACAGTATTACTGTCGAAGAGATGGAAAGTCTACCTAAGAACAGTGCCGGGATCAGGTATCCGGACGGGTCGTCTGTTTTTAGCCCTTCCGCGGTATCCACGCCGGGACGGCCGAACGTACAAGGATAATGTGATGGTGCGGGGAGATATCGGGGTGTTGAACATGCTATATTCTGTAGCGAAAAAAGGAGGATAAAATGACCAGGAACTTGAAGATGACGGCGGTTTTTCTCGCGATAACGGTAATGACGGCAGTGCCGCCATCGGAAGCGAACCAGCAGTTGCAGGTAAGAGGATCCGATACTATGGTGAACCTGATCCAGCGGATGGCGGAAGTATATATGCAGAAAAATCCCGAAAAGAATATAGTTGTTACGGGAGGCGGATCCGGCACCGGCATAGCGGGGCTCAGGAACAGGACCGTGGATATTGCCGATTCCTCACGGGAAATAAGGAACAGGGAAATAACGGATTCAAGGGCAAAAGGAGTTGACCCGGTCCATATAATCGTAGCCAGGGACTGTATAACCATAGTCGTCAATAAAAGCAATAACGCGGACAAGCTTACGGTCGGGCAGCTTGGCGCCATTTTCAGGGGTGATATAACCAACTGGAAGGATGTCGGCGGAGATGATATGCCGATAACTCTATACGGCAGGCAATCGAATTCAGGTACGTTCGTCCTGTTCAGGGAGGAGGTGCTGAAGGGCGATTATTCCGACAAAATGAGAAGGATGAACGGCAACGCCCAGATCATCGAAACCATAAAAACCGACAAGACGGGCATCGGATACGTGGGTGTCGGTCACGCCAAGAACAGTTCGGGGCTGGGGGTTATAAGCGTGGCTAAAAATGAAGACGCGGAGTATATTGATCCGACCAGGATCAGTCCCGACGAAACGGACAGGTATCCGATAGCCAGAAGGCTTAATCAGTACACTAACGGTAAGCCTGCCGGAGAGAGCAGGGAGTTCATAACGTTCGAATTAAGTCCCGAAGGCCAGCGTATTTGTGAAGAGATGGGCTTCTTCCCGGTATCAAAAGAGGATGAGGAAAGAAACAGGCAAATGCTCGGTGTTTGAGACTTAAGACATATATAAAAGCACTCAAAAGTAATTTTAAAAATAGGGGCCTTATCGGCCCCTATTTTTATATATGTAACACATTTGTAATATTAGATTGTAATGTCTATAATTGTTAGTATAATAAAAATGAAGATTTATCAGGAAAAAACTCAGAAAAATGACAATAAACGCTAAGGCGTTAGCATTATAAAAAGTTACAAACTTGTGACAATTTCGTTTCATATAATTAACTGCAAAATTATATAAAAGTACACATGAAAATTAGAAAGAACAAATTCATAAAGGTCATAGCCGTATTGCTTGTCTTTACGCTCTTGAGCGAAGAGATCGCCAGAGCCGACGGATTTGCTTTGTTCACTCAAAAGAACAATCTCCAACCCCAATACTTTTCCGCCCCGATCAACAACACCGTTCTGCAGCACGAAAGCTACATAAAGTTCGCCCTTCAATACATCCTCAACGACCTGGTCCCTGACATAAGCGAGAACCAACGGCGTATATTCGACCACAGGCTGGTCCCGGGCAAGGGTTTCGTGTTCGATTTCCGGGAAGGACGCCGCAGTGACCGTGACGGAAAAAGAAAGGAGGGCGCGAATTGGGTAATCCCTTGCGCGATCGGCGACATAAACGAAATACGGCAGGAACATCTTTACAGATGGCCTTATGAAGCGATAATAAGCGACGAAAAGGAAGTGCTCTACATACGCAAACGAGGCGAAAAAAGGGAATACCACATACCGGAAAGCTCTGAGAAGCGGGAAAAGACAAAGACACCTCGTGCGCCACCTGCCGTAGAAGATGTACCGATCCTGCCCGATGAGGGAATAGATGAACCCGTATTTGAAAAGTCGGGAAACGAAGAATTTTCCGACGCCTTGCCCGAAACGTCCCAGACGGTATTACCCGAAATACTCGAAAAGTTGCTTAAGACAGCCGCTTCGGTAAACGGGTGGACGAACCCGGTCTACAGGAAAGGCCAGGCAGAGTCTATCAACAAACTCAAGGAAGGCATCTCGGTGGAACTGAGGACCGGTGGCGGTAAGACCCTTACGCTTGGCGGCGCCGCGCTTATGAGATACACAGAGACCGGAGAAAGAACGCTTCTTCTTACCCACGAAGACGCTTTAACGGCCCAGGCGATGGTCAAGGACGGAATGGGCGAGATACTGAGCCGCTTGGGGGTAATTACGGGTTTTATATTACCGGATGAGACCGGTGAAGTAAGAGGTGTTATTTACAGGGACGGGCAGAGGAAGAACGTCAGCGCGGAAGAGGTCTATAGAAACAGCGCGATAATATACGGCAAGTGGGACAGGATAGTTCACCGTTATATGGGTGAAAAGAAAGGGGTCATTCCGAAAGTATTGAGCAAAAACAGGTATTTTACGCTTTTTGACGAGGCGGATCTTACGCTGGTCTTTGGCGCGGCCACCCCGGCGGTCATATCGGCAAGAGAATTGGAGCACATCGAAGCCAGGCTTGATGTGCGCAAGAGGATAGACAGTTTTGTTTTGACCGGGTTATTGCCGAATAAAAAAACATATTACGCTCCCGAAGGGACGAAAGAGGTTTACCTGTCGCGGCTTGGCGAGAGTGAAGCCGGGAAAGCGTTGGATAGGTTGGCTGCCATCTCAAAAGTTCATGCGGATATCGTAAAGACCAGCGGCGAAACTTTCGTGTTGGACGCGTTAAGGGCGCGTCTATTTTACGGGGAAGGGGAACATTATTTTGTCGCAAGGGATGATTCCGGGAAAGTGATCGGCGTTATTGTGCGTGATGAGCAGACGGGCGCGCCCAAGGGCACGGTCATCCGCGACAAGAAGGCCGGTGAGATAATCAGAAAAGGTATGTCTTTCGGTGAAGGGCTGCAGCAGGCCGTTGAGATAATGGCAGGAGTGGCCAGTGAAGATGTCACTCCGGAAACTTATACAGGGATGTCCATGACGATAGTCCAGTTCCTGAAGGACCGCTCTATCATAACGGATTTTGCCGGGGCCAGCGGAACGATGGAAACAGAACGTTTCCGGAGCATTTATCCCTGCAAAAAAGTGGAAAAGATCGAAGGGATTACCGAAAATTTAATATCCGCCGGGCACAGTGGGTTCAATACCAGGGAAGAGAAGGAAGAGGGACTTTTAGGGATCTTACGCGCGAGAATAGGCAACAACCAGCCCCTGCTCATAAAAGCCGAGTCGGATGCCGAGACCGAAGATCTCAAAGCTTTCATAGAGTTCAACCTTGCCGATGAACTCTCCGGGAACGCAAGGATCATTAATGTTGCCGACGGGCGCGATCCGGCGGACTTTTCCTCGAAAATAGCACAAGCCGGTTACGCGAACGTAATAACTATAGTAACCAACCTGGCGCACAGGGGTATCGATATAGAGATAAAAGGCGCCCGGCTCAACCTGGACGGCACAGAAGGGGATGAAGTGCCTCTTATGAAAGGGAAGATGCCCGGGCTTCATGTGATATCAACTTATCTTGACGAAGCGGAAGCGTTCGAAATACAGACCAAAGGCAGGGCGGATCGCGGCCGTAAAGAAGTACGGGGATCCTGGCAAGGGTTATTCTCGCTTGATGAAAATGTCTTTACAAGGCATAAAGAGCTGCTCGCCCATCACCGGGCCGGGCTGAAGGAGGCGATAGCAAAAGGGGGCAAGGAGAAAGCAGAGACGCTTATAGTCCAGGTGCGCGAACTGATCGTAAGCGAGAACAATAAGACCGATGAAAAGAAACGCAAATATGAAGACGAAGTTTTCGAATACCAGGGAAAGATACTGCGTCTTATGGATATTACGGAGAACGAAGAAAACTTCACCGGTTTCCTGAAAAGCATAGGGGCCTACAAGGCTATAGCCGCTAATACACCCAAAGATGAGGATCTTTCCGGAAAGCTGCGCACGCTCCGCGAGATCATCCGGGCGAAGGTAAATGAGAGCCTTGAGAGGTTCCAGACCGAACAGGAGAGGACCAGGAGCCGCATAAATTACCTGACGAGCCTTTCCCGGCTGGGAGTAAGAGGCGCTTTCGCGCAGCTTAATGAGGAGCTGATCACCGCTACGAGGCTGGCGCGGAATTTCAGGATCAAAGTCAAGGATACCGCTTCTTTTATGCAGGTCCTGATAGCCGGTGCCATGGGTAACGGAATTTCCGATGTGCCGCCCATAACAGGCGGAAGAGGCGCTCGGGGCATGGTACGGACTGAAGTGCTGTACGTTGTAGCGGCGATAAGCGCGGCGGCAATGCTTGCCCTTTGGGGAATACAACCGCTTGTTGCTCTTGTAACCGATCCGGCTGTGGGTTTTCTGATGACATACCAGTTCGTATCGGTCGTGATCGCCGCATCGCTTCTTATACCGGCCATACACCTCAGGCAGGCGTACAGCAAGAAGATCTCACATCTTGATACCTCGACAGTTGACTTTATGAGGTTCACCGCGGGAATAGGTGAAGGCAGCGGGGTAAAGGCGTTTCTAAAATGGTCAGGCACCATGGTCCTTCAGCTTTTTGCCGGGGTGGGACTTTACGCGGGAGCGGGCACGCTTATAGCGGCCGTCGCGCACCCTGTTATTCTTGCGGGTTATGCGCCTATAGCTATTCCGGTAGCTCTTACCGGTATCGTATCAGCTCTGATCGCCAACCTGGCTTTAATGCTGACACACAAAGGTAAGTATGGAAGAGTGAAACACGTGCAGCCCGGACGTTTCGAGCACGGATTTAATTCGTTTGTCAAAACGATAGCGGTCTCTACGGGGCTTTTGATAGCGGCGCAGAGCGGCGCGGGGTCTTTTGTCGCGACAAGTCTGGCCGCCGGGGCAATATTAGTATCAGCTTTGGTTTCCGGTGTTTTTACATGGAAGGCGGGAGGCAGATTTTATAAGGAGGAGACTTCCGGGAGGATAGGCGCGTTAGCGGGTGTTGCAGCTACAGCAGGACTGGTCGCGCTGGCGTCTCTCGTCGGGTCGGGTATCATTTTCGTGTCAGCCCTTTCCGTGCTGAAAGTGACGATCGGCGTTTTGGGTGTGGGTATGGTGCTGCTTCAGACCATCCAGGCACATAAGCTTGGCCAGGAAGCCGCTCGAGACGGGCAAGACCGGTTCAGAGCGGCCCTTGAATCTTTTCTGCCTAATACGCGCAACATCATGATGTACGCGACCGCTATCCCGGCCGTCATACTTAATTTTTCAGGCTTTCTCCCGACAGCAATGTTCCTTGCCGGTATCGCAGCCTCTGTGATACTCGTATACCGCTACAGTGTGAACATGGAAAAAGCTCTGGGCCGGCCGCTCTCAAAAGGTATAACGAAAACTATGGGCGGAAGCATAATGGTGACTGCCGGCGTTACCCCGGTGGTTGTTTTCCCGGAAAGGGCATATAACGCGCAAGAGAGCCAGCTCAAGATAAGGGACGAATTACTGAAGAGCGGGATGCTCAGCGAGGCGCAGGAAAAAGCACTTGGAGATATCAGGGCATATTCGAAAGAGCAGTTCGATGGTCTTAAGATACTGGTTCAGAACATAGAGACCGTGCTTGATTCAATTATGATCAACCCGGATCACTTCGCGGCTATTAGAGAAAAGACGGAAGAAGAGGAACAGGTTGACCTGACCGAACCCGAAGGTGATATAACGGCGGAGGAAGAAAGGGATAAGAAGGGAGTTAGCGCGGAACCGAAACCTGGATCCAAGGTTGAGCCCGAAGCTGAGCCCGGAGTTAAGCCTGAACCTGAAGTTGACCCCGATCCCGCGAAAAAGAGAACGCTTCTTGAAAGGGTCGCGCAAGCAACAAAAGAGAAAATAACAGGAGAACCGAAAGAAGAGACCCCGGAGGAAAAAAGTCCGGAAAGAGAAAAGACCCCGGAAGAGAAAACCCCGGACAGTTCTCGTACGCTGTCGGGGGACCTATTGCTTGATAACCGGCAGCATATTTTGCCCGAGTCCCCGGTAGCCATAACTCTTATAGCGTCGCATATGGAGCATAGAGCTCCTGTCGGTGTGCCGCGCCAGACAAAAGAGAAGCAAAAGACCAAGCGGGACCCCGCGGATTTCATACACATAAAGAATATCAGCGACAGAACGATCGATCTGTCTGATTACAGCGTTTCGGATTCAAGCGGCAATAAGCGCGGTATAAGGGAATATTGCGGAGGGCAGGATGTGTTCCTGAAAAGCGGCCAGGAGATAAGGGTTATCTTTTCGGGCAATGATATCAGCGACGGAGATCGAGAACGGCTTGCCGGTACCATGATAATCATTCCTGAAGGGTTGAGCAGAAAAGGTGAAGCCGTCACCATATACGGCCCGGACGGCCGTGCGATAGTGATTGCTAAAAGCGGCGCTCACGAGCAGGATGACATAACAACGTTCGAGGTAAAGGCCGAAAAGGGCGAAATAAAAGCCGAAGGAAAAGCAACAGTAGCTGATCCAATAGGCTTGAGCAACGTATCGCATGCTATTAGTGATTTCAAGGATCCCGGAGAGCCCGTTAAGAGGGAACCCGAAAAACCCGCCGAAAAAAGGGAAGATGCTCCTAAAGACCCGGACTCGGATCCTGCGGAGAAAGACGGTCTTTCTGGACAAGAGCGTGCTCCCGGGGAAAAAGCTCCAGCCGCCAAGAAAACCGTGAGAAGAGACCTGATGTCATACCGGCAGGCCCGCAGTGCTTATGACAGGCTTACCAACTGGCGCGGAAAAGTTTCAAGCGAAGAAGGATCAGTGGAAACGCTTAAATTAGCCATTCGCAGCGTTCTTGGGGAAATAGCGGATGGGAAAATAAAGGCCGGAGATAACCTGTCCTGGAAGATATACAGGTCGCTTGAATACACTTTTGGGGAAAAAGCCATGAAAGCCGACCCGGCTATGGTCCTTTTGCGCCGGGCGATTGAAGAGAGAAAAAGTAAACCCGAAGCGCTCAAGGAAACGCTCGGCGAATATGACGCGCTTACCGTTAAAACGGAAGATATTTTCGCGGATGGGCGTAAGAAAAGCATAATGGACATCCTGGATGTCGTTCTGCGTGACGCGTACCAGATAAGACAGTCCGAACACAGGCTTAAAGAAGCGGCAGTTTCCAGGGAACTTGCCGGTTCCGGAAGGTTGTTCTGGGATGTAGAGGCCAGTTACGGCATAGCGGGCGAATTCGCGACGCCTTCGGTAAATAGCGGTGTAAGCAGCGCTGAGAAGGCCGCTAAAGGGACCGCCGGCCAGCTTGCCGACGCGCAAAGGGAGTTGGCCGAGGACCAGGCGGCTTTGGCGAACGATCAGGAGCAGCTTGCCGACGCGCAAAGGGAGTTGGCCGAGGACCAGGCGGCTTTGGCGAACGATCAGGCGCAGCTTGCCGACGCGCAAAGGGAGCTTGCCGAGGACCAGGCGGCTTTGGAAGACGATCTGGCTGATCTGGCCAGGGCTCAAGCGGAACTGGAAATTCATCTGGCCGATCTGGCGAACGACCAGAGGCAGCTGGAAGAGGCCAGGCTCGCGGGCGATGATAACAGGATAGAGCAGGAACTGGCCGAGATAGCTGAAGATGAAGCGAAAATAGCGGATGATAGGGCGGATATAGCTGCCGAACTGGCCGAGATAGCCGATGACGAAGAAGAAATACGGAACGGGCTGGACAGGATCGAGCGGGAACAGGGGGAGATGGCGGATGACGAAGAGGAGATACGGAACGGGCTGGACAGGATCGAGCGGGAACAGGGGGAGATAGCCGATGACGAGGAAGAAATACAAAGAGATATAGAAAGAATAGAGGCTCTCAGGAAAAAGTTGGAAGAAGAGCTTGAGAGGATACGCCGGCTTAAAGAACCGGAACTGCGGCTCAAGTCGACTTTGGGGTTTGTCCTGTACGATGCCAAACGTTCGCGGGATATAAGTTCAGCCGAAGCTACGGAAAGGGAAAGAAAGATAGATGTGGAGCTTGCGAAAGTGGAGCTCGTTGACAGGGTAGTGCGTTTATACGTGGATATCATTACGGCTAAAAGGAATAAAATAATTCTGTCGGCGCATCTTGATGCCTTGAGATCATTGCGCGGGAAAGGCGCCCTCTTGAACATGCCGACGGAAGAACTGGTCATGCTTGATATGTACATTGCAAAAGCTGAAAATGATCTGGCTCATCAGGAAAAAGCGATACTCGACGGTAAAACAGAGCTCAGGTATATTATGGGGCTCGCGAGCGACGTGCAGTTCGAGTTGGACGACGAGGCATATGACCCGGAAAAGATCAGTGAGCTGCTGGCCCGCACAAGCGTGAAGATGAACCGGTACCTGGCGCTGGTGCTCGCCAAGAAATCGGAAGAAATAGAAGCTTACAGGGCTCAGGTGCCATCCAATGTGTTTGAACATCTGGACCTGAGCACGACCGTCGTTTGGGAGGAAGACCTCTTAAGAAGGGTCTTATACGATAATCTCAGGGACCCGAGCTTTCTTGGCCTCAGGGCGAGAGTAGTGTTCGGAGATATAAAGAGAGAAAAAAGAGCCCGCGAAGATCTCTTGTTATACCTGAAAGCCATAGATGAATACAAGCTGATCGAAAGAATGCAGTATACCATGGCCGCGAGGGCGAAAGATACGGTAGAAACGCTAAGTGCCGGGCACAGGAAACAGCGGGATATCGCCCAGAGAGCCCGGTTGCAGGTTAACGGGTTGAGGTCCAGGTATGACGCCGGGCTTGGGGGATTGTTGACTTTATTGGGAGTAATGGAGGAGGCGAAGCAGGCGCAGCTCGAAAGGGAGTTTTCATATAGCCTTCTCTTACGGGCGCAGGTCGTCCGGGCGAAATCCTGCGGGACCACGAAAATGGACCTGGATAAGTACGGTGAAAAAGAGCTTGAGGCGATAATCGAACTTATGGAGCAATACGGGGATCACTGGGAGGACGAGGAGTTCAAAGAGGCTGAGGCCGTATGGGCCAAGGTCCGGGGATATTTGCCTGACCTTATAATGCCGATGAGCGAAAGGCAGATCGAAGCCTATATAGAAGAGGTGGAGTCGTTCAAAGAACAGGTAGAGGACCTGACAGAAGAAAAAAGGAGAACGAGCGACGAACTGGAGATATATATCCGGGACAACCTCACCGTTGAACAGAGACGCACACTGGCGAAGCTCATCAAGGAATTTGAAAGGGGTCGATGGACTGTCGGCAATTTCCTGAGAGGCAGAGTCAAAAGCGATAAGGAAATGGCGGAAATAATCGACGGGATATCGGGTATTCTTCCCGGATTGAAGATACCCGAGGGGGTAGATCACGACGAGAGAGAGGATGCGGTAAAGGAGCAGCTGCCCGTGATAACCTCGGCGCTGGATATAGCGGCATATTCCATCAAAGGACCCTCGATAGTGGATATGTTTCTCGTGGCGTGTGAAAGGGGCAAGCTGGGCCCTGCCGAGAAGGATGTCGAGATAGCGCGCAATATGGCACGCGACGACGTGAAGATCTTCAGGCCTATAGTAAGTGTCGGCCTGAACGCCGGGATAAGAGGCGATATTTTCGACCTGGGCGCTGTTGATCTGGCGAATTTCAGGAGCAATTCGGGACTGGGCATATCCATTACGATACCGCTGAACAATCCGGGGAAAAGAGAGAAACGGGAAGCCGGCAAAGAATTCATCATTTCTTCCCTTATCAAACTCAAACTGGCGGAAAGGGATCTTCAGGTTAACATAGCCAGGCAGCTCGTGGCCATCCATTCCTTAATGGAAAGATACAGCAACCTGGACGGAACGGTAAAGAACCTGGAAGAAAGGATAAAAACGCTTCAGTCGAATCCCAGGGTTACAAAGATCGAGATCGAAAGGCTTGAAAGGGAAAAAGAACAAGTCCTGCTCCGGCAGAGACACGTGATGCTGCAGCTTAAGATAGCGCGGAACAACTTAAGGGATATACTGGGGCTTGAGTATTCAGATGTCGTCCTGATAGACGATATAAGCAATAAAGACATCGAAAGGACACTCGATACGCTTAGGGAGAGTTTAGAGGGCAATTTCGTTATTTCAAGTACCGTGGAAATGGTTAAAGAAGGTTCCATGGTCACGGTCGGCCCGGACAATGAACTGGCGGCTAACAATATCCCGACGGGACTTAAGGTAACGGGCAGGAGAGAGATAAAGATCTTGGCCGTCAGGGATGATAAGAATGAATATGTGGGACAGCTCGCGCTTGACGGCGATAAGGTCATTTCAAGCGACATCAAAAATATACCGGAAGGTTCGCGCGTAAATATCGGCACTAACGGGAGCATGACGATCACGGATCCCGACGGTGAAAAAGCGGATATCGGGAAAATGCGCGCCGGCGATATTTCTTTACGGTACATTGTCGCTGTCGCCGACGCTGACGGGAAGGCGGCCGGAGAAGTGCTAATAGACTACAGGACAGGCGATGAAGCCCTCAAGATAGGTATACACAGGGCCGAGAGAAGAGGGTATGCCCTTTCCTCGGTAGCGATCGTGAAAGAAGGGGACCGGTTCAGCCTGGTTGTCTCGCTTTCTCCGTTTGCTACCGGAGGGTGCCCGATAGGGATATTTCCCAGGCTGCCGGATTCCTGGCTGGACTGGAAGTTCCTGGGGTGGTTTAACTTACCGGGTTTTCTTACCGGAGCTCACGCGCGGCAGAAAAGGAGGAAGATCTTGAGCGGCCTGGCGATGAAGGAGTCCAAGAGACAGGACATGTTGATGCAAAGGGCCGGAGAGATCGCGGCCCGGCAAAAAGGAAGCGCGATAAAACTATACCGGCTTGCCGACAGAAAACTGGGGCTGGTTGATAACGGGCTCGCGATATGCGACGAACAGATAGCCCGTCTTGCCAGGTACAGGGATAACCTGAGCGACCCGAGCGAGCTGGAAAGGTTAAAAGCCGAGAGGATCAGGTTAGAGGGCATGAAGGACCAGGCAGAAAATAATCTCGCCGTAATGAGGATACTGCTTTCGGTCCTGGATGTCGAAGAAGCGGATATAAAGGAAACACCGGATCCGGAGGAAGTCGTCAGCCTTGATCATGCCATATCCCATATTGGCAAGAGAACAGAAGACGCGTTGGCGCGCCTGGATATTGCCATAGCGGAAGAGTTGAAAAAACTTTCGTCTTTCGCGTACATGTTCGAACAGGAAGCGAACCTGGCAATGCATTTGCCCGACGGTGGCGGTGTGGTTACCGGCCTTACATTTTCCCTGACGTTCAAGCCCCAGATCTATGGCTCCGAGATAGCCTCTCTTGATGTCGAAGACAAGAAAATACTTTCGGGATTATATATGGAGAATGCCCGGAAAAGGATCATCGAGCTTTACGGTATATACGCCAGAGCCGCGATACGGGTAGCCGAGCAGGAAGCCAAGATAAGGTCATTGACTATTCTGGCCGGCACGAAAGAGGATATGGGTATAGATCTGGAAGCCGCGAAGATAGAACTGGCACGGGCAAAAGTTGCGCGAAATGAGGCCGAGCAGGCTTTCTCTTTGGGCATGTCAGAACTCGCGATAATCCTGCAGTCGAAAACAGGTGTCGTTGTGGATTTTTCATATTTGATGGACCGGTTGGATTCGTACCGGAGCATAAGGGCTTTGGAGGAGCAATTCCGGCGCGGTGCCGACGGAGAGAAAGATAAAGCGGTCCAGCATCTAAGGAACAGGAAGAAAAGGGCGGAACTCGAGGAGCTCAGGGCACAGTCGCTGCTTCCCACCCTGAAAGCCCAAATAGGATGGTACGATACGGGCAGCGGTCCGGCCTATATGCTCGCGGCTTCCCAAAGAATATTAGGCAGCGGAAGGTCCATCAGGGCGGAACTTGCCAGGCTTGAACAAGAAAGGCATAAAGCTGCCGAGCTCAACAGGATCAGGGAGATCAGGTATGAATGGGATCTTATAAGGAACGAGCTGGATACCGCCATGAAAGAGTCAGAGATGCTCGAGGAGGCGATGAACGCCATCGAGAAGAGAATAGATTATGCATTGAGCAAAAGGATCGCTGACCGGGCTCTTGGCGGCAGGACTACCGTCCGTGATATAACAAGGCTTGTAGAAGAACACGAAGACCTCAAGTTCAGGTATTTCGCGGCTAATATCCGGTTGAATATCGCATATGCCAGAGCTGTAAATATGCTCAATAACCTTTTAGGTATCGATACCACAACTGAACTGCTTAGCGGTTTAGCTGAGCCCGAAAGAAGATCAAAAAAAGAGCGGGCTATGCGGGAAGGGGACGAGAAGAAAGCCGATGCAGAGAAACCCGATGAGCCGGAAGGGGAAGCGATAGAGGTTCCGCCCGCAGAAGAAGGGGTGCGCCCGGCAGAGGAGGAGGTCCCGGCCGAAAAAGAGAAAGCTCCGACGAAAGAAGGGAAAGCTCCGACGAAAGAAGAGAGAGCTCCGCCGAAAGAAGAGGATGAGGTCCCGCCGGCGGAAGAAGACCTGCCGGAAGAAAAAGAAGATGCTCCGGCAGAAGAAAAGGCCCTGCGAGAAACAGATAAAGCTTCGAGTGAATTATTGCCGGAAGAAAAACCGGTATTAGCGGGCATGCTGCTCTTAATGAATATGGACCCGTCCGGATTATTCAATAAAGTAAGAAGCGTCTTCAATGATCTTAGCGGGGATTTAAGGATAATCTTCGAGGATTTCAGCGGCAAAGGTAGATCCCGGCGGAACATCGACGCCGTTGTGTGCGATATAAAACCGGTCGTAGGTAACGGACGATATACCATCCAGCTGATCAGGCCGGAAGGAGAGATCGTCAAGAAAGGCGATTGGCTGGTCCAGTTCGATTCGTCGTTCCTGGAAAGGGAGCGCGACGCTCAGGAAAAGCTGATCAATGAGACAAGGAGGGCAATTGTTGAGGCGGAAGAGGCCTTAAGGGAGGCGGAGAAAAAGAAGAAAGCGCTTGCCGAACAGTATGAAGCGGACAGGAAAGCGGCAGTTGAAAAGAAAAAAGCCGCGCAAGAGATGCTCCGCCTGGCGGAAGAAAGAATAAAAACAGCCGATCTGAACATTCTGCTGGCAGAGGTATTTATAAAGGTGATAAAAGCACTCTGGGATGAGAAAGTCGCGTCGGAATTCGAATATAACAGGACGCTGGAGGCCAGGAATGACGCTATCAGAGTAAGGCATGAAGCTTATGCCGAGCGGGCGAGAGCCGGAAAGATATTGGAAGAGGTTGAAGCTGAGGCCAGATTGCTTGAGACGGTCCTTGTGCGGGAGACTGTCGCACTGGATGGGATCATCGAAAGGGCCGGCAGCGATAAGAAGGCCGCAACGGAAAAGCTCAGGCTCGAGACGGAAAGGCTTGAACTTCTCAAAGAGAACATAAAAAGATGTACTGTATACGCCCGGAGGGACGGGATGGTAGTTTACTCCAATGTTACCGGAGTATATTTCATTACAGTTCCCCTCAAACCGGTCGACGAGACGGTTATAGGTCCGGGCCTTTCTGTGGCGAACGGCCAGGAGATCATGCGTATAGTCGATCCGGATTCGACGCTCTTGAAACCGCAGCCCGTTCCGGAACCGGAAGACGGATCCCTTGTAATGTCAAATGTCAGGACCGGGGTCGGCAGCCGGCAGGGGAGTATCGGCATGCCGATCAAAGATATCGTACCGGAAGGGACCCGGGTGGAAAAGGGCGGCGTTATAGTGCGGTTCGATGATTCGGTGTTGCTGGACTTTAAAAGGCAGGAAGAGGAAAATTTACGTGAATCCAGGAGGCTTGTCGCCGAAGCGACCTCTTTACTCGCGGTAGCCGAGCGGTCGAAGTCGACATATCTTGAGAAGGAATATCCCGCCATTACCCGCAACGCGGAAGTATGGCTGGAGGAAGCACGGTCTATCCATGAAGCGAGAAAGAAAATAGTTCTTGCGGCGGCGAGAAAGACGGATGCTTTGAAGAAAAAACTGAGAATGGCGGAAGAGCTGGCGGTCAGCAATACTGTTCCCCAAAGCGAGGTTGATGCGATCAGGTCAGCCTATAACACGGCTCTTATAGAAGAATACATTGCCAGGTTTGAGATGGAATCGGCGCGGTACACCGAGGCGGCCGCGGAAGCCAATATGGAACGTATGCTCGCCGAACATAAGGGGAGGCTGGCTGCTTTCGATAAAGAGATAAGAATAGCCCGGGAGAAACTGCGTTTAGCCGGGGAGGACGAGGCGATAGACCTTAAACGGATCAAGTTCTACGAGGAGCAGATCGCGAACTGCGTGATAAAAGCCGCAAGGTCCGGCAGGGTATCCTACATCAATGATCAGACCATTACTCTCAGGGGCGCTAACCTGAAGCCGGTCGC
>CAZMEZ010000023.1:25946-29886 GCA_964565425.1 uncultured Planctomycetia bacterium
CGCGAGAGAACTGGTAGTGGGGCAAGGCGCGATAATACCGCCGGGAGTCCCTTTCATCAGGATAACCGATGGCACGGAAGAAGAGACCCCGCCCGCGATCGCGGAAAGAGTGAACTCGTTTTTGGATCATAAAGCTGCCGCGGGGGACACTTCCCGCAAAGGCGCGGATCCGGTGGTCTGCAACATAAGGCCGTTAAGGTTATATAACATCGTCGGTTACGGGGCTACACTTAGATACATCGTACCTGACGGCACGTTGGTCAAGGCAGGGGACAAACTGGCGGAGTTCGATCCATCGGCTTTTGAAAGGGAACGTGATCTACAGGAACGGCTTATTAACGGAACAAGACTTACCTATGTTTCCGCGGAAGAAGCGCTCAAAGAAGCCGAAAGGCAGAAGAAAGCTTTCATCGGACGGTATGAGGAAGACAGGAAAGCGGCGGCAGCGAAGATAGAAGCCGGCGGGGAAATGCTTACCGCGGCGAGCGAAAAATTGAAAAGAGCGGAAGCCAACATAGTGCTCGCGAAGAAGGAGATAGAGCGGTTGGATATCTTAGCGAAAGAAGGCGTTGTGTCCTTGGCCGAACAGCTTGGAACTTTCCTGATGCTGAGCGAAGCCGAAAGGGCAAGAGGCGAAGCGTACAGAGAGATCGCGGTCGCCCGCCGCTTGCTGGCGGAAGGGAAAGCCGAACTCAATATCCTGGAAGGCGCGAAAGTCCGGGAGAGCGGCAGATTGGACGGTATTATCGAAAGGGCAAAAAGCGATATGCTGGCCGCAAAAGAGAAGCTCAGGCTGCAGACGGAAAGGCTGCAGCTGATAGAAGCCAACATAAAGAACTGCGTCATTTATGCCCAAAAAGCCGGAAGGGTGCTCCACTCCAACCGGTTAGGCGCAAGTGTTTTTGGATATCCGGTTGATCCTGTTCCGAGGGACGTCAAAATGGGTCCGCGTATCACTGTAGGGTATGGCCAGGAGATACTGTCCGTAGATACGTCATTTGTATCGACCGAAAGCGAAGAAACTGACCGGGCGGATGGAGGAGTTACTCTTATCGAGGCGAATGTCAGCACCGCTTATGACAGCGGCGCAGGTGTTATATATCCCGCTATCAAAAAGATACACGTAAAAGAGGGAGAGTATGTTGAAAAGGGCCAGGTTATCGTAGAACTGGAGTCTTCCGTGCTGGAAATGTTGAAAAGAAGAGAGGAAACCGAGCTGCAGGATGCTAACAAGCTTATCGCGGAGGCGACTTCTTTGCTTAATGAAGCCAACCGGAAGTCCAAGGCGTATGTTGAAACCGAGTACCCGGCGTTACTCTTGCAGGCAGAAGCCCGCCTCAAACAGCGCAGGTCAGACTATGACGCCAGGCAAAAGAGTCGGATCTCAGCGGGTAAGATAGTTGCTTTAAGAAAACTATTGCTTGAAACGGCAAGGCGGCTTTATGCTTCTAAAACCATCCCGTTAAGCGAGGTCGAAAAACTTGAGGCCGATCATAATACGGCCGTTATGGCGGAAAATATGGCTTCTTATGAGGAAGCTTTGGCGCTTTCAAGGATAAGATCCGCGGAAACCGAGCTGGAACGGCTTCAACATGAACATGAAATAAGGTTGGCGACGTTCAGTAAAGAGATAAATACGGCTAAGGAAACACTCCGCCTGGCGCGCGAGAAAGCGGCGATAGCCCGTAAAAGGATGGATTTCTATCAGACCCAGATCGATAATTGCGTTATAAGAGCTACCGCGTCCGGCACTGTTTCGTATATACATTCGTTGCCCATCGCTTTTCTTAGGGTGGCTTTCAAAAGGGTGCCAAGGGAGCGGATTATCTCCGAAGGCGCAACGGTAGGTCCCGGACCATTCATTAAGATAACACATACCGGCCGCCCCGGAGACCAGGACGCCGGGGGCAGAGAATATGAACCGATATCCCGGAGCAGAGTTCCGGGAGGCGGCGTTCCGGTGACATCCAATATAGAGGCTGTAGCATTCGGAAGAAGAGGCGAACACGGGGCCATGGTGCTGGAGATAGCGCCTGAAGGCGGGGTAAAGAAAGGCCAGCTTCTTGTAAGGTTCGATATATCCGCCCAGGAAAGGCTCATACCGGAGCTACAGAAACTCATTAACGAAGCCAGAATGATCTCTTCCGATTCTGCGGGGAATATCGAGAGCTACGATAGGCAGAAAAAGATCCTGGAAGCCAAGCTGGAAATACTTCGCAAGATACAGGAGGTAAAGGTCCGGGGCGGCGAGGAAATGGCTGCTTACGTCCGGGAGATCGAAAAACTGGCGGACGAGAACATTTCTTTATCCGATAAGCGTCTCAGAAGGATAGAGGAATTACTGGAAAAAATGATCGTGCCCCGGGTCGAGCGTTACAGGGGCCAAATATCACTGGAAGAAGGCCGGATAATAAGGTACAGAGCTATAAGAGAATTGGCCGCTGCTATCCTCATGCGGGAAGAAGGGGAAAGCGTTTTTGCCGCCGTAGAGGGCCGGGTAAAACGGGAGCTTATGGCGCTTAATGGCCTTATTGAAAGAGCCCGTATAGATCGGGAAGCGGCGCAGGTCGATATAAAGACATATTCCCGGAAGATAGAGCTGATCAGGAAAAACAAGGAAAACGCGGTAATATACGCCCAGCAAGACGGATGGGTCATGTATACCCATGATGTGGGTGAGAGCGTCCTCAGCATGCCCATTACATATTCTGCGAATCCCGTGTACATTGGTACGGGTTGCGTTGTTAAGAACGGCCAGTCGGTCATGGTTTTCTTCAAAGAGAAACCCGAGGCCGGTGAGTCCAAAACGTCCGGGTTTTCCGATAAAGGTGTTGCGGTAATATCGAATGTCCGCAGCGGGGAAAGGGACCGCATTGGACCAAGAGGAGCCAAGATCCTGGAGATACCTAAGCAGGACGGTGATCACGTCAGAAAGGGAGAGACCATCCTGGTGCTTGATCCTTCCGAACTGGAAGGGATGAAGAGGCAGGCGGAAATAGGGCTGGCCGAAGCCCGAAGAATAGCCGCGGAATATAGCGCGTTGCGCGCGGAAGCGGAAAAACTTTTAAGGGAATTCCTTTCCAGCGAATATCCGGCCGGGATAGAACGGGTAAACGCCGGGATCAAGGAGGCAAAAGCACGGGTCGAAGCCTTACAGGCGATCGTTCGTACAGCCCGTGAGACGGCCGGGATAAAAGAAAAAGAGTACAGAGCTCTTGAAAAATTAAAGGACAGGGGGATCTGTACGCAGCAGGAACTGGAACTTGCGAAAGTGGACTGGAACTCGTCTTTACTCAGGGAAAAAAGAGCGTCATACGAACTTGAAGCGGCCATAGTGGCGCTAAAAGAGGCGGAACATGCCCTGGAAGCGCTTGAATACAATAAGAGCATGAGGATGACCGCTCTAAACACGGAGATACAAAGATGCCGGGAAAAAGGAACTATAGCCGAGGAGAACGTCAGAATATACGAAAAAACCATGGCTTTTTACGAAGAGCAGATCGACAATTGCGTGATAAAAGCGCCCAGATCCGGCAGGATCCGTTATAATAGCGCGGTTTCTTACACGTTCTTCGTTGATAGATGGGTCCCAAGGGAAATAATAATAGCGGTTGGATATGAGATACCGCCTGGCGTGACCGTCGCGAACATATCGGATCCATCAAGTGCGTCTTCCGGAAAGCCTTCGGGCTTTAGCCGTTCACCGCTGGGGTTGATAGCTTTTATACTGCTTATGGTTAGTATCGCGAAGGCAATAGTTAAGAAGATCCGATCTGCGCTAGATGTGAAATATCATGGAGATCCGCGCCATATAGGCCCGCCTGATCTGGAAGATAAGCAGGAAGATTCTTCAGGTGAAGAAGAACCCGCCGCGCCGGAAGCGCGGGAAGAAGAACCCGCCGCGCCGGAAGCGCGGGAAGAAGAACCCGCCGCGCCGGAA
>CAZMEZ010000024.1:0-29800 GCA_964565425.1 uncultured Planctomycetia bacterium
TCGTTCGCTCGCTCGGAATGACAGAATTGTAGTTGCCCGATCTATCGGGCGCTGACAGCTGAAAGCAGAAAGCTGATAGCCCAGTCTTACCAACATCAAACATCTAACATAAAACATCGACTTCATTCTTCCTCTCTTAAAAATAGGGCTCCGTCCCCCATTTTTATCTATTTTTAATAAGTGGTTATATTAGAATGATTTACGTGTTTTGTTAGGGTTTAAAATAGGTGGAAATTAGTGTTGAATAAAGTCAGCTTTTTGATATAATACATAAAAACAACAAAAAGCTAGAAAGGGTAATTTTTAGCGAATTCAATTTAGCTGACGATAGCGAATGACGGGGGAACAGTAAACGATCAGATAAAGGTGAGGTGCGGGGAAGAATGAATAAAAAAAACCTAATGCCGGAGATAACAATAAAAAATAAATACGGAAAAGGACCGTTCAGGGCCGCGGTCTCGGTCATTGTCTTGTGGTCCTTTTTATTTTACACTTTCGCAGCGGACACCGCAGGGGCCCTAACACGTCCGTCGGACCTTACTCGCACCGGGTCCGGTCCGGACAGGGCCCCCAAACTTCTGGAAGAATTCGACGCGGATACCTTCGAGCTCCCGGAGACGCTGGGGCGCGTGAACTACCGGTTTTCCGGGGATACGGGAAGAACGATAATACACATCCAGGACGCGCATTGTAACAAAAGTATCCAGAACGTCATCCGCGAGCTGATAGGCCACCTTAACGCTAAATACGGCATTTCCACTGTCAATCTCGAGGGGGGAGCGGGCGAATATGACCTGTCTTTTTTTACGGAAATAAAGGATAAAGATACGAGGCGCCTGGTCACCGGATATTTCCTGGACAAGGGCATACTCAACGGAGCCGAATTCTATGCCGTTAACAACGAGGGTAAAACGCGTCTCTGGGGTATGGAGAACAGGGAACTTTACGTAAAGAACCTGGAAGTGTACCGGAATTCACTCGATTACAAACCGACCGCCGTAGAATATCTCCGGAAGATGGAAAACACGGCCGGGGCCCTGAAAACGCATATTTACGGCGACAGCCTGGCGGATCTGGACCGGAAACACACCGAATATACGAGCGGGAAGCTCGGCATGATCGGATATCTTTATCATCTCAGGCAAAAGGCGGACGAGGAAGGCATATCCCTGGATGGATATCCGCACCTGACCGCCCTTTACGAGACCAAGGAGATAGAGAAAAGGATCGACCTTGAAAAGGCCAACAAGGAAAGAGACGCCCTTATCGAGCGGATGCGCAAGGTGATGTCGGTGAACGAGATAACGGAACTTAATTCCGTACTCAGGGGTTTTCAATCCGGGGACGCGGCCAGGGGGGTATTTTACGCTTATCTCCGGGTGAAAGCGAAAGAGCTCGGCATTTCGATCGATGTTTTCCCGGAGCTTTTTGAATATGACGCCTACGTGGCGAATTTCGAAGCGCTGGACGGGGCGGAAGCCAAGGAAGAGATCGCCCGGCTGGAACGTTCGGTAAGGAGCGTATTATATGCGAGCGAGGACGAAAGAAAACTCGACGAAGTTTTAAGGAAGATATCGGTCATGAGGGACCTCATTGACCTGCGCCTGAAGGAGAAGGTTTACAGGTCTTTCCGGGACAAAAAGGATACCGTTGGCGTTCACGAACAGGCCGTTTTTCTTGCCCGGACCGCCGGCGAATTCGGTGTAAATGTCGAATGGTCCGGACGCGATGTATCGCAAATTGACGATTACCTCAAAAAGGCGAGCCGTTTTTACGAATATTCATGCGAAAGAGATAACGCGTTCCTGAAAAATATAAGATTCGGGGACAATGCGACGGGAACCGCTGTTGTGGTCACGGGGGGGTTCCATACCGAAAGGCTAACGGAGCTTTTTAAGGACCGGGGTATTTCCTGCGTGTCCATCGTCCCGGCGTACAGGGAGGACAACACGGGCGAAAGCCCTTATTACAGGATACTTTCGGGAGGGCTTGACCCGGTTTCCGAAAGTTTATCGGTCCTGGCGTCCAACATGCAGATACCGAGCATCCTCTCGGAAATGGCGCCCGACGTTTGGGGAAAAAACAACATACACGCTTTGCGGGCCGCGAGAGACATCCTGGAAATGATAGCCGCAAGCGGTAATCCGGTGAGCGTGGTGGAACCGGACGGCAACAAGATAAGGTTCTTTCTGTCCGCGGGGCAGCTGGCGGTAGAGGATAGAGCTCAAGGAGAATTCGAAGGAGAAGAGGTCTTTACCGTAGATCAGCTGATTTCTCTCTACGGCAAAAAACAACGGGAAACACCCGCTCCGGCCGAAGCGGCACCGGCACCTCCGGTGGCGGAAGCTCCGGTGGAAGAGGCGCCCGCGCCGGCACCGGTCGACTTGGGCCCCACGGGCATAAAACGCCTTATGGAACTTTTGAGCGCTTTTATACAGACCGAAAGCGAAAACGTTCCGATAATTTCCGCGGTGCCCGACCTGCACGGCAGTATGGTGAAGTTCCGCGATTCCATCAGCAAGATCCCCTCGAATACCGATGAAATAGTATTTTTGGGCGATTACATGGATAGAGGGGCGGACAGCATAAAGGTCGTCGGGGAAATAATGAGAATGAAAGCGGAACGCCCGGGAACGATCACGCTCATGGGCAATCACGACCTTATATTCATAATGGCCATGACGGGGGACGATAACGAGTTCGAACGGTGGGTAGAGCAGGGAGGCATAGATGTGCTGAAGGAGCTCGGGCACCAGATACCCGATGGCCTTGAGGAAGGCGTCGAGAGGGCGCGCAGGGCTTACGGACACGGGGCAGGTCTCTATAAGATGGACAAAAAGAACGCCAGGCAGTTCGCCGCGCTCCAACAGGCAGTGCTGCAGGATGCCAACCTGATCGAGATAGCCGAATGGATGAAGCGAAATCTCGATCTGTACCATATAGGAAGGAACGGTGTTGCCTACCTGCACGCGGGATTTCCCATGGATGAATTCTGCAACATTACCCTGCGTTATGCCGACGAGGAAGGTATCGCTTACGAAAAGCTCGCGGCGCTTGCCAGGATAGAAGAGGACATGAAATCCGCCTTATACAGGAGAGACCCTGCCGCGTCAGTGCTGCAGTTCCTTTCGAACGGAAGGCTTTCGCCCGACGGGCGAACGCGGGAGCATAACGACAGGACGTCCCCCTTATGGGTGCGTTACGCCGACAGGAAAGGGGAACACTCCCCTGATCTCTTCGACATTATGCAGGGCAGGGAAGAAAAGGTGATGGAACAGATAGGCCTTGCCGCGGAGGTCGTGGGGCATTATCCTCCCCCCAAGTCGCTCGGCGTGGACATCATCAATCTCGGTAACAGGATATTCTATCTGGACAGGGATTTCAGGGAACAGAAGATAGTGGTGATGTACAATGACGGCGAAGGCCTCAAGTATGCTTTTGAAAGCGCGACCCCGAATGTGGTCCTGGCCGCGGATATTTTTGAACAGCGCCGACAAGAGGCGAGAGAACGGGCAAGAGAGATGCTCGCGGACCTCCGGGGAAAATACGGCGACCCTGCCCCGACCGATCTTATCGGGAAGGTGTTTGACGCCGACGGGAAACTGGTGACGAACGTGAAGGTCGTCAGGCAGGCGGACAACAAGTCCGTCGATATCCTGAACGCCGCCGACGGGATGCCGGTCTATGACAAATACGGCATGCGTATCGCGGCACTGCCTCTCCGGGAAACAACGGAGCTTAACGCCGAGGTCCTGAAGGACACGGCGTTGCGCAATCTCGCGAAGTTTTACATGGCGGGTCTTTTCGGCAAAAAAGCAAAGCCCGAAGACATTGCCGGCAAGATCCTCGAGGGGGCGATCCGGGTGATACGTGAAAGCAATATTTATCTTCTCGATGCCAATGATCACGGCATAATAGGAGTTTCGGACGCGTCCGGGAAGAAACCCGCGCTTTTCCTGAGCGCTTATCTCGCGGCGAACGAAGATGTCTTTGATGTAGCCGTTTTCCACGAGGCGGCGGAGATATTCCTCGCCCGGAACAAGGACCTTATCCCCGAGGGCGTCGATGCCCACACGTTGCTCAGGGGAGCGTCGAAAGAGGAAAGAAGAAAGGATCCCACATCTTTCAGGAAAGGCGTACAGGACGAAATATTCGGCGAACTTAATGCCGACCTTTCTTATGAGATAACCCTTGCGCGCGGCGAATATATTTTTGACAACGAAGCCAGGCTCTTGAACTCTATTCTTCTCGTTCACGGGAATAACACGATGGACGTGAAAAGCGTTCTCGAGGGGAAGAAGACGATACCGGCTCTGACCCAGAACATGGCGAAGGTGTACCTGAAGATACTGGCCCAATACAAGGAGGCGAGGGCGGAATATACTAGGACGCAGCAGGCCGCTGTCCTTGACGCGGACAAGCTGCAGACCGCCGTAAGAGCCGTTCAGGTTTTGGTAAAAGACGATGAAGCGGTGAGTCATATGTTATTCCGGGGCAAGAATTCCGCGATGAAAGGCATAAACAGCCCCCGGGTTGTCGCGCTGCTCGAACAGCTGGCAAAAGGCGAAAGGGGAAATATCCCCGTCATACCGATGCGCGAAAATCGCGAACGGAAGAAACTGTATGACACCGTCAAGGCGAACATCTTTTCCAGGCACCAGAACGGGGCGATAGTGGATCTTCCGGAGGGAGTAGAGATAATAGTGGTGGGTGACCTCCACACGCGCCTGGACAACCTCAAGCGAATATTGAGCGAGAATAACAATCTGGAAAAGATCAGAAGCGGGAAAGCGATACTCCTGATCCTGGGCGATGCCGTCCATCCCGATGTGAGCGCCGTGACATGGAGCGATCACGCCGAACTGCTAAGAAAACTGGCGAACATGGAAAGTTCGGTCAGGATCATCCAGTTCATACAACGACTGAAACGCGAGAACCCGAACAGCGTATATTATACGGTCGGGAACCATGATTACCTGACGCCCAAGGCGGCTAAAAGCGTAAAACAATTCGCGGTGGCCCAGGGCCTGGAATTCAGGAAAGAACTGGAAAGGCGGTTCGGAGAGGAATATATTACGGCCTATGAAAACTTTATCAGCTCGTCCCCGCTCATGGCAAGGACGCCGGACGGACTTGTGGCGATCCATGCCGCGCCGGTAAGGTGCGCGGATTCATTGCAGAAAATAAGAAATGTGAACGTCCTGGACGAGAATGACCAGATAGTGCATGAGGCTCTCTGGCTGAGGTTTAACGATCCGGCCATGCCGTACAGGGAAAGGGATGTCTATAAATTTCTCAGGGTAGCCGAAGGCAAGATACTGGTGGTAGCTCACACGACGGAGAGGATCAAACCGGGCAAATTCCATGCGGAACTCATACCCGGGACCCATTACGTGATCATGAACAGTTACATCTCCGGGCCCATAGGGTACTTCTCGTTCAAGGACGGAAAGCTGGAAGTGGTGGACATGAGCGGAAAAATGGCCGAAGAGGAGACCGTGCTTTTGGATGGAGTCGCCAAGGAAGTCGCAAAGAAAGAAAGGGAAACTCCACCGTTGGGCGTCAAGACCATCGAAGAACGCATGGCTCTCCTGGAAAAGAGATTCGGCAGGCTGAAACTGATAAGGTGGCTCGGAGCGGGCACTTTCAGTGACGTGTATGAAGTGGAGGACGCCGAAGGCAACAATTTCGCCATCAAAATAGCCGGCGGCATGGTCGAAAAGGAGAAAAACGCGCTGCACCGGTCAAGGATGGTGTTAAAGGTCACCGACGTGCCGTTCGGCATTATAATGGCGGAAGATTCAAGGAG
This sequence comes from uncultured Planctomycetia bacterium, assembly GCA_964565425.1. Lineage (GTDB taxonomy): Bacteria > Omnitrophota > Gorgyraeia > Tantalellales > Tantalellaceae > CAZMEZ01. The sequence goes on from CAZMEZ010000024.1 coordinate 5,810, forward strand.
GGAGGACGTGAAATTTGTCCCGGAGATCATAGACGCCGGGGTCATTGACGGTGAACCTTATCTGGCCAAAAAGGTAGTTCACGGGTACCAGAAGATAACCGGCGAGTTTCTGTCGGGGCTCAGCAGGGAAGATGTGCACCGGATCGCCGACAAGATAGCCCGCGCAATCACCTTCCTGGAGACGAAGGGCCTTATAGTGTTCGACTCGAAACCGGAGAATTTCGGTTATTACCCGGAGAGCGGGGAGGTCATACTGCTTGACACGGGGGCGTGTGATTATAATTGTTTGCGCATGAGCCGGGAGAACGCGGAAAAGATGAGAGAGCTTGGAATAAGCGAGTCCGGGAGAAGTTTATCCGTCGACAGGGTGCTCAGGGAAGTGGAGGCAAAGCTCATGGATCGCTTGAGCGGTGTCGAGGATAAAGAGATGACAGCGGATGTGTTAAAGCGGGTCATGGATAAAGCCCGCGCGGAAGAGACCGCGAAACTGCTTTACGCGAGCTCCGGGGACACGATAAGGGATATAAGGGAAAGGCAGAAGCCCGTGGTCGTTTTTCTCCGGACCTCCGGGAAGGATGAGGGGGGAGAAGGAGAATTCGGGCTTACAAGGAAGCTGGAGAGGGAGCTTAGGAAAAAATACGATACGGATAATCTGCGGGTCATGCATTACGACGGGACCAGGAAGGGCCTTGATGAGGCCATGGGCAGGGCGCAAAGCATACTGCGCAACCCTGATGCCAGAGCGGTGGTTTACGTTTCGCCCGAAGCCCATCCCGGGAAAGCGGAGGGTAACGTTTATTATATCAAGGAAGAATGTCCCGAGGGGGACATGCTGTCCCTGGTCGGGCCCCACGTGGCTTTCGCGCTAGGTATAGTGAACTACTGTGACGGCAACGCTTCGGAAGCTCTTCTCAGCGATCTCGAGGACATGGTAAAAATGATGGTCAGCGACAACGAGACCATGGCATATATAAACGAGAAGGGTATGGAAGATTTTCTTAACAGACTTCTCTCGGGTATTACGCTGCTCAAGATGAAGAAGGTTGATCTCGGAAAGATGCGGGACGTTGTCGAGGCGCAGGAACAGCTTCTGCATTCGCTATAATTCGTCGTTCGTCGTTCGTCGTTCGTCGTACGTCGTTCGGGATTCGGATATCGTATCACTCCCGAGATTCGGACGACGATCGACTAACGACTAAATTTATCACCCACACCATTCAAGCCCGACTAAAACTATATAAACTTTGCTAAACCTACGCAATCCCAGCCAAACATATATAAACCTATATAAACTTACTTAAGGATAGTGAGCAAGTTTTAATTACGTTGACATCCGCGTATATAATAAGTATAATTTTGGAGAATAATTATACTTATAAAGCGCCTAAAGGGTTTCACAGGTCGTAGCCGGAGCCTTTTAAGGGAAAGGCTGGAGTGTGTTTTTTTATATATTTAATAATGCTTGATCTATGGCTAATCGCAGAAGGAACGTGATCATGGAAGAAAAAAACGAACTTATCGAGCAAAGGTACAAGAACCTTGAGAAGTTGCGGGAGGCCGGGATAGATCCTTTCGCTCAGAGCTTCTCCGGGATCGAAAGCATAGAGGACGTTAAGAAAGACTTTTCCGAAGGGCGTCAGTCCCGCATAGCCGGAAGGATCATGGCAAAAAGGGAACACGGCAAGAGCATGTTCGCCGATCTTAAGGATTTTAGCGGAAGGATGCAGGTGTATGTCAAAAAAGACCTGGTCGGCGACGAGGCCTTCTCGGTATTCAAGAGCCTGGATATAGGCGACATAGCAGGCGCTTCGGGGGAACTTTTCAAGACGAGGACGGGGGAGGATACCGTACAGGTGAAGGAATTCACGGTGCTGTCGAAGTCTCTTCTTCCCCTTCCCGAGAAATGGCACGGCCTTAAAGATATAGAGACCAGATTCCGCCAGAGGTATGTCGACCTCATAGTCAATGATGAGGTCAAGGACAAGTTCAGGACGCGTTTTGAGCTCATAAAGCATATACGGGATAAGCTGACGGATAAAGGTTTTTTCGAGGTTGAGACGCCCATGATGCATCCCATAGCCGGCGGGGCCGCGGGCAAGCCCTTCAAGACGCATCATGAGGCCCTTGATATGGACCTTTTCCTGAGGATAGCCCCCGAGCTGTATCTGAAAAAGCTGCTGGTGGGCGGCTTTGAAAAAGTGTTCGAGATAAACCGTTCGTTCCGGAACGAGGGCATATCCGTGCGGCATAATCCGGAGTTCACCATGCTGGAAGTGTACGAAGCTTATTCCGACTGCGAAGGGATGATGAAGCTCACGGAAGAACTTGTGCGTTCGGCGGCAAAAGACATACTCGGCGCCGAAAAGTTCATGTACCAGGGAAGAGAGATCGATCTCTCCCTTTGGAAAAAGGTCTCTTTCGCCGAACTTATGGATAAGAATTTCGGGATAAGAGTGGATGACCCGCTCAAGACCTGGGTAAAAAAACTTAAGGCGAAAGGGATAGAGATAGAAGGCGACAAGGTCTCGAAGACGCAGATAATAAACATAGTCGGGGAACTTGTCGAGCCCGAGACCGAGACCCATCCGGTGTTCGTGGTGGACATGTTCAAGGAATTGAGCCCGCTCGCTAAAGAAAAGAAGGACGCGCCCGGTCTTGTCGACAGGTTCGAACTCTACATCGGGGGCATGGAAATAGCCAACGCGTATTCGGAGCTTAACGACCCGATCGACCAGAAGGAGAGGTTCGAGGAACAGGTGAAAGCCGACCCCGACGCCATGATGGACGAGGATTTCGTGCGGGCCCTGGAATACGGCATGCCGCCCGCGGGCGGCCTCGGGATAGGCATAGACAGACTGGCCATGATATTCACGGATTCGGCGAGCATAAGGGAAGTGATCCTGTTCCCGCACATGAGGCCGGAGTGATTAGTCACCAGTCGCCAGTCCCCAGTCCCCGGATCGTAGACTGGTAACTGGTAACTGGAAACTGGAAACTGAATTATGTGGACATTATTCCTGAGCGTTAAATATTTCCTTTCGAAAAGAAAAGAAGGGATGATCTCGCTGATAGGCGGGATCTCCGTTCTCGGTGTCGCGCTTGGCGTGGCCTCCCTCATCATAGTGATGTCTGTCATGAACGGGTTTGACAGGGAAGTGCGGAAAAAGATAATCGGCACGTATTCGCACATAGTGATAATGAGGCAAGGCGGGATCACCGAGCCCGGACCCCTGATCCGACAGATCGAATCGGTCCCGGGAGTGGAGAGCACAGCGGGTTTCATGACGGGTCAGGCGGTGCTCAGAAAGGGAGAGGTGGTTACCGGGGTTCTCCTTAAAGGCATCGATCCGGAAAAGGAATCCGAAGTGACCGACGTCATCAAATACAGCGGTTCTCCCGCCAGCGGGCTTAGAGGCAAGACCATAGTCCTCGGCAGTGAGCTCATGAAAAGCGAGCGCGTAGCCGTGGGGGACACCGTCGAGATAATGGTGCCTTATTCGTCGACCGATATGGAAAAGGAACAACTGGAGGTCGTAGGAAGTTTCACTTCGGGGAGATATGATTATGACGCTAACATGGCCGTTGTCGGGATGAAAACAGCGCAGGACATGTTCAGGTCCGGGGATACCGTTAGCGGCATAGCCCTGCGCCTCAGGGACGGTATGGAAGTGAACGGAGTGAAGAGATCCCTGCAGGCGATGCTGGGCGGGTCGTATATGGTGAAGAGCTGGATGGACCTTGACCGCAACCTCGTAACGGCGCTCGCCATGGAAAAAAAGATGATGTTCATAATACTGGGGCTTATCGTCATGGTCGCCTGTTTTAACATATCGAGTTCACTGATCATGATGGTAATGGAAAAGACCAGGGACATAGGCATCCTGAAGGCGATAGGCGCCAACTCTTCCGGCATAAGCGCCGTGTTCTTCCTGGAGGGGGCGATGATCGGGTTTTCCGGGATAATCGTCGGCGGAATGGCAGGCGTGTTCCTCGCGAACAGGGTCAACCAGGTGGCGGACCTGATAGAAGGATTTACCGGTGTGTCGCTCTTCCCGAGCGACGTGTATTATTTCACGGAGATCCCGGTGTACGTGAGCGTTACCGATGTATCAACGATAATCTCGCTGGCCCTGGCGCTCACGGTCGTCGCGGGTCTCTATCCGGCATGGAAGGCTTCCCGGATGGATCCGGTGGAAGCGATAAGGTATGAGTGACGGGTGACGCGTGACGGGTGACAGGTTAAGGCTAGAGGCGCGAGGCTAGAGGCATGAGGGGGGCAAGGATAAAGGTTAAAGGATGAAGGTTGAAGTAGATGTTTGATGTTAGATGTTCGTAGAACGATAAACGAACGACGGACGACGAACGACGGACGACGGACGACGAAAACATGATAGAGGCGAAGGGAATAAGCAAGATATACAGGCAGGGGTTGAGGGAACTTCACGCCGTTGAGAAAGCGGATATCAGTATCGCTGAAGGCGAACGTGTCTATATACACGGGCCTTCCGGGGCGGGAAAATCCACTCTTCTTCACATGCTCGGCGGGCTTGACTTCCCCTCCGAAGGGGAGATCGCTTTCAGGGGCACGGACATATACAAGCTGTCCGACGGCAAAAGAAGCGGGATAAGGAATGCCAGGTTCGGTTTCATATTCCAGTTCTATCATCTCCTGCCGGAGCTGACGGTCATCGAGAACGTGATGCTGCCGGCGATGATAAAAGGAGGCCTTTCGAGCAGAGAGATACGGCAACGCGCCGAAGGGCTCATTGAGAGGATCGGGATGAGCGGCCGCGCCACGCATAAACCGTCCAGGCTTTCCGGAGGGGAAGCCCAGCGCACGGCTATAGCCCGGGCCCTTGTAAATATGCCCGATGTCCTTTTCTGCGATGAGCCGACGGGTAACCTTGATTCGATGATGAGCGGGGAGATATATGATCTTTTAAAGCGTATCAGCGACGAAAGCGGGATGAGCGTAGTGGTCGTTTCCCACCAGGAGGTCGGGAAGGATTTTTTCCACACTGAATACGCGATGAAGGACGGAAGATTGATAAAAGATATAAATTCCAAATACCAAATTACAAACAATATGCAAATCACAAAATGATGAACAAATTACAAACAACAGACGAGTCGGGGCAGATGAGCAGTGTATCCCGTTTTGGTCATTGTAAATTGGGATTTGTTTGTGATTTGGGATTTGTGATTTGGGATTTAAGTTTATAGTTTAACTGAAGGGGTACACATGGGGCTTAAGATATACATAGATGGGCAGTTCGTTGAAAAGGAAGACGCGAGGGTCTCTGTTTTCGATCATGGCCTGCTTTACGGCGACGGGGTTTTTGAAGGGATAAGGTCTTATAACAGGAAGGTGTTCCGCCTCGAGAACCATATAAACCGCCTGTACGAAGGCGCGGACGCCATAAGGCTGAAGATACCGATGAAAAAATGGGACATGGAAGCGAAGATCGTCGAGACGCTCAAGATCAACAAACTGGACAATGCCTACATACGTGTTGTGGTCACCAGGGGCGTCGGCGATCTGGGGCTCGATCCGCGGAAGTGCAAGAACCCGACGATCTTCATAATCACGGATAAGATAGCCCTTTATCCGGAGGAATTGTATGATAAGGGTCTGCCGATCACGATAGCGAAGACCAGGCGGAACCATCCCATAACGCTGGACCCGCGCATAAAGTCGCTGAACTACCTGAATAATATCCTCGGCAGGATAGACGCGATAGACGCCGGCACGGAAGAAGCGCTCATGCTGGACATAGACGGTTACATCGCGGAATGTACCGGCGACAATATCTTTCTTGTGAAGAACGGGAAACTTTATACCCCGCCGGCTGATATCGGCGCGCTGGAAGGGGTCACGCAGGACCTTGTCATAGAGCTCGCGAGAAAGAAGGGGATCGGTGCTGAATACAAAAAGATGTATCCGGAAGAGCTTTTTGAAGCCGAGGAGTGTTTCCTGACGGGAACGGCGGCCGAAATAATCCCGGTGGTCAGCGTGGACGGCAAGGGAATAGGCGCGGGGACGCCGGGACCGATATATAAACAACTGCTCGCGGATTTCCGGAAAGTGACGGAAACGGAAGGAGTCCAGTATTAAGGCTCAAGGCGCAAGGCTCAAGATGATATCAGACATCATACAGCGTAGGCGCCTACTTCTGTCATTGCGAGGAGCGACCTGTCTCGCCGAAGCGTAGCGAAGGCGGAAGCGACGAAGCAATCACTAATAGGTATAAGGTTGAACAATACGCAATAACGCATGACGTAATAACGAACAACGAGATCCGGACGACGAACGACGGACGACGAAACCATGAAATGTGAGATTTGCGGAAAAAACGAAGCTACGGTGCATCTGACGGAGGTCGTAAACGACAATGTCACCAAGCTCCATATATGCGAGAGATGCGCGAAGACCAAGTCCGAAGAAATGCAGTCGCATTTCGGCCTGCATGATCTTTTGTCCGGGCTTGTGGATTTCGAACCGGGGGTTTCCGGCGAACCGCTTGCCAGGAGCACGGAATTCGAATGCGCGAATTGCGGGATGACCTACTATGACTTTCAGAGGACCGGACGGCTGGGTTGCGGGGAATGTTATACGACGTTCGACCGGAACCTGAGCGAGCTTTTGAGGAAGATACACGGTTCGGACAGGCACGTTGGGAAGATACCGTTCAAGGGCGAGAAGACCCTTGATAAACAGAAAGATATCCAGCGGCTCAGGGGCGAGCTGAACGATCTCATATTGATCGAGAATTTCGAGAAGGCGGCGCTTGTCAGGGACAGGATAAAGGAGATGGAGAAAGAGTTAACCGGCGGGACAGAAGAGAATGAAACTGGATGATCTGATAAGTTCAAAAGGAGAATGGCTGAAGGCCGAAGGGCCCGAGCCGGGGATAGCCGTATCTACCCGCGTGAGGATAGCGAGGAACGCGCAGGGGCACGCGTATTTCAACCGCGCGAATGACAAACAACGCGCGGAAACGCTTAATCTCATGATCGCCGCCGCGAGAAAGAACAGCTTCATGAAAAAGGCGCTTTTTCTCCGCATGAAGGATACCTCGAACCTTGACAGGATATTCCTGGTCGAAAGGCATCTCATAAGCAGGGAACACGCGCAGGATGTCGCGAACAAGGGGCTGGTCGTGGAAGACAGGGAGATCATCAGCATCATGCTGAACGAGGAGGACCACTTGAGACTGCAGGTCCTGAAGTCCGGTTTTGACATAATGGAAGCATGGAGAATAGTGGACGAGGTGGACACGGAGATGAGCCGCTGCATGACGTTCGATTTCTCCAGCAAGTTCGGGTATCTGACGGCGTGCCCGACCAATACCGGCACGGGGCTCAGGGCGTCCGTGATGCTCCATCTTTCGGCGCTTGTAATGACCAACCAGATAGATAACGTGTTCGACGCGATATCCAAACTGGGGATGACCATGCGCGGTTTTTACGGTGAAGGGACGGAATCCTTCGGGGACTTTTTCCAGATATCCAACCAGGTCGCTCTGGGGCATTCGGAGATGGATATACTCGATAACCTCGAAAGGGTCGTCAGAAAGATAATAGACCGCGAAAAGAGCACCAGGAAAGAACTTTTGCGCCACCGCGAGGAAGAGATGCGCGAAAGGGCAGAGAGAAGTTTCGACACGCTTAAGAAGGTAAGCATAATAACTTCAAGCGAGACCATAAAACTGTTATCCGCCGTTCGTCTAGGGGTCGACATGGGATTCATAAAAGACGTAAGCATGCCGGATATCAACGAGGTCATGCTTTTGACCCAGCCGGCGCACTTGCAGAAGCTGGAGGGGCGGGAGATGGGGCCGCACGAAAGGGATATGAAGCGGTCGGATTTCACGAAGAGCAAATTAGCTAAAACATAACACATGACACGTGACACATAACACAAATCCAAGGAGGAAGTAACATGCCTGCATTTAACAGGTTTACTGAACGCGCCAGAAAGGTCATTCTTTTCGCCAAGGAAGAAGCAAAACGGTTCAATCACGATTATATAGGGACGGAGCACATATTGCTCGGGTTGGTAAAGGAGGGTGAAGGCGTCGCCGCGGCGGTGCTTACCAGCCTCGGCCTGGATTCCGAGACGATACGGGTCGAAGTGGAAAGGCTTGTCCAGCCCGGCCCGGCGAAAGTGCTGGCGAACGATATACCGTTTACCCCCAGAGCAAAGAAGGTGATAGAACTTGCCATGGACGAGGCCCGCAGCCTGGGGCACAACTACATAGGGACCGAGCATCTTCTGCTGGGCCTCATACGCGAAGGCGACGGCGTGGCGAGCCAGGTGCTGCTCAACATGGGCCTGGACCTGAAGAGCGTGCGTGATGAGGTGCTGAACCTCCTGGGTTCTTCCGTGCCCGGGTATACCTCCGTTACGGGGGAAGCCAAGCGCAAGAAGAAGACCAAGACGCCGGCGCTCGATTCTTTCGGAAGGGACCTTACCGAAATGGCGAGCACTGATGAACTGGACCCGGTCATCGGGAGGGATAAGGAAATACAGCGGGTTATCCAGATACTCAGCCGGAGGAAAAAGAATAACCCGGTCCTTATAGGCGAGGCCGGTGTGGGTAAGACCGCGATAGTCGAAGGGCTGGCCCAGAAGATAAACCAGGGGGACATACCGGAGACGCTTAAAGGCAAGCGGCTTTTGATACTTGACCTTGCCATGATGATAGCCGGCACTAAATACAGAGGACAGTTCGAAGAGCGCATAAAGGCGGTAATGAAAGAGATCAAGGATTCCCCCGATGTCATCGTGTTCATAGACGAGATACATACGCTGGTAGGCGCCGGCGGGGCCGAAGGGGCGATAGACGCTTCCAACATACTCAAACCGGCCCTGCAGAGGGGAGAGATACAGTGCATAGGAGCTACGACCCTTGACGAGTACCGCAAGAACATAGAAAAGGACCCGGCTCTGGAGAGGCGTTTTCAGCCGGTCATGGTCGATCCGCCGACGGTGGAAGAAACGATAGAGATATTGAAGGGGCTCAGGGATAAATACGAGGCCCACCACAGGGTGAAGTTCACCGATAAAGCGCTGGAGGCGGCGGCGAAGCTGTCGGACAGGTATATCAGCGCGCGTTTTCTGCCCGACAAGGCGATAGATCTCATCGACGAGGCGGGATCGAAAGCGAAACTTTCGACCATGATAATGCCCGTAAAGTTGAAGGAATACGAGAAGAAAATAGATGAATCCAAACTGGAGAAGGAAGCGTCCGTGAAGAGCCAGGATTTTGAAAAGGCCGCCCGTTTCAGGGACCAGGAAAAAAAGATGCGTCAGGAGCTGGAAAAACAGCTCCAGGAATGGAAGAACGGCCAGACGCATCAGGAGATAGTGGTCACCGACGAAGAGATAGCGGAGATAGTTTCCGACTGGACCGGGATACCCATAGTAAAGGTCGAGGAAAAGGAATCGGAAAAATACCTGAAACTCGGGGAAAGCCTGAAGGAACGCGTCATAGGGCAGGAAGAGGCCATAGAGGCGATAGCTCATGCCGTCCGCAGGTCACGCGCCGGGATAAAGGACCCCAACAGGCCCATCGGGACTTTCATCTTCATGGGGCCGACAGGCGTCGGCAAGACCTTGCTCGGCCAGAAGCTGGCCGAGGTCATGTTCGGCGACGAAGATGCCGTCATACAGCTCGACATGTCGGAATACATGGAGAAGTTCAATGTCTCCAGGCTGGTCGGGGCGCCTCCGGGGTACGTCGGGTATGAGGAAGGCGGCCAGCTCACGGAAAAGGTGAGGAGGAGACCCTACGCGGTCGTGCTGCTGGACGAAATAGAGAAAGCGCATCCCGACGTTTTCAACATCCTGCTGCAGGTGCTTGACGAAGGACGTCTTACCGATTCCTACGGGAGGAAGGTCAGCTTTAAGAATACCATAATGATAATGACGTCCAACATAGGCGCTAACCTCCTCAAGAAGACGGGCGCCATAGGGTTCAAGACCCGGGAAGAAGAGGAAACGTACCAGGACATGAAACAGAGGCTTCTCGACGAGGTCAAGAAGACCTTCAAGCCCGAATTCCTCAACAGGGTGGATGATGTGATAGTATTCAGGGGACTCACGAGAGAGAACCTGAAAAAGATCGTGGAAATAGAAGTTAAAGAGGTCCAGAACAGGGTGAAAGAAAAAGGTATCGAGATGGAGCTGGACGATAAAGCGAAGGATTTCCTTATCGAAAAGGGTTTTGACAGGGTATTCGGCGCGCGTCCCCTTAAAAGGACCATACAGCGTTACCTGGAGAACCCCCTGGCCGAGGAGATACTGTCGGGATCTTACAAAGAAGGATCCAGGTTAAGGGTAACCATTTCAAAGGACAAGCAGAGTCTGGATTTCGATGCGCGCGCGAAAAGTTCCGATGCCGATGACGTCAAGGAAAAGAACGGATCCGCCGTAAAAGGAGAATAATCGCACGCTTTAGAGATGCGGTATGAGAGGAAAAGTCTACCGATACAGGAAAGCCCGTCTATCGACCCTTGTGCTGGTCCTGGGGGTCTTGACTTTTTCCGGTTCCCAGACGGCCCACTGGGCCAAACGGTTCGCGGAGCACAAGGTCGAGGAATTCGCCGGGAACAGGTTTGACGTCCGGATCGGCGATATCTCCGGCGGATTTTACCGGGATATGACGCTCCAGGATGTCGAGTTCGTCTCCGGCAGCGGGGGGGCCGATAAGGTATTCCGTATAGAGAGAATGGAAATATCCTGCCGCGTGTGGGACGGCCTGCTCGAAAAGTTCAGGATATTTGCGGAGCGAGACCGCCCGCTTGAATATATCGGGATATTCTTTTGCGACGAGAACCCGTTCATAAGGGGCTTCGTCAGCGTATACAGTTATCCCGAAAGGATCGAGGTCCTGGGGCACCTGTCCCCGGTCCTTTTCGGCGAGAAAAGGAAAAGAGGCTTAAAGGGGAGCCTCAACAAAAAGGATGACGGCAAGTATGAGTGTGACCTTCTCTGGGACGGGAGAATAAAGATAACGGGAACATTCGATCCTGCCGGGAAGAACATGGAAATAGCGTTCGACCCCGTGGACGCCAGGAAAGGTACCGCGAAGATAATGGGCGGTATAGGCGAGAAGAAGGATCTTGGCGTGTATCTGCGCGTGGATAAGGTCGATCTGGCGGGGGCCGAGATAATAGGCGACTTCTGGATGTCGTACAGGAATGAAAACTCACCCTACGTTATGCTCAGGGCGGATAATCTTGTTGTGAACAAACGGCCGTTCTGGGGTTTTGTGGCCGAGGGAAGGTTCCTTGCCGAGAAGGACGCGATAGTGTTCGAAAACGTGAAATGGGGGAACGGTTTCACGCTTTCCGGCAGAGTGGAGGTCAAGGAGCCGTACGTGTCAGACCTTAAACTGGTATTCAGCGAGGTGGATACAGGCAAGATCAACGCGATGTTCGGCAATACAAAATTTCCGGTATCAGGGCTGGCCGAAGGGGATGTCGCTTTCACCGGCCCCATAAAGAAGGCCGGTGTAAAGGGCAGATTTTTCGTCGGGGACGGCGTAGCTGGTAACATGGAATTCCGTTCGATCTCCGCCGAGCTCGAAGGGAAACTTCCGGTGATAAAGGTCGTTGATTCACGCGTCGTTAAAGAAAGCGGGCACCTGATCGTGAACGGTGAGATGGATTTCAGCAAATTGAGGGAGAACAAGGTCTTCGAGAAAATGATCTTCGAGACCGACAACAGATCCGCGGCATGGGGGGAGTGGCAGGCTTCCGATCGGAAAGAGAACGGACGGGTCGAGGCGCCGACCGGCCAGGCGAACGTTGGCGCTTTTCCCGGGGACAACGGCAAAGATCAGGCGAATAACGGCAAGGGCCCCGCGCAGAACGAGCCCGGCATGAAATATAAACTGAACGAAGGCAACGGCCTGAAAGTGGAGATCGACGATAGCGGCGATCTTTCGGGCCTGGAACATAAGATAGAATTTTGAGGCGGCATGAAACTCAGGGCACTTAAAATTTTACCGAGAAAAATATACCTTGATGTAACGGCAAGGATCGAGAAGTTCTTCACATACATAGGGGGACTGGCCATACTTCTGGCGAAGACCCTTCTGTGGATATTCATTCCGCCTCTGCGCAAGTGGCAGATACTGGGACAGATGAGCAGGATCGGCGTCGCGAGTTTTCCCATAGTGTTCCTCATAAGCCTTTTTACCGGCATGGTCCTGGCGCTGCAGAGCGCGTACCAGATGCAGAAGGTCTCGGCGGAGATGTACATAGCGTCGCTCGTGGCGCTTTCTCTCACCAGGGAGCTCGGCCCGGTGCTCACCGCGCTCATAGTAGCGGGACGCTGCGGCGCGGCTATAACCGCCGAACTCGGCACGATGTCGGTCACGGAGCAGGTGGAGGCATTGGAAACGTTGTCGACCAATCCCGTGCAGTACCTGGTAGTTCCCAGGTTCCTCGCGCTTCTGGTGATGGTGCCGCTCCTCACGATATTCGCGGACTTTTTCGGAATAGTCGGCGGATATCTTATCGGCGTGGGCAAGCTCGATATCACGCATGCCATGTACGTGAAGATGACGTGGGATCCCCTCGCGCTGAAGGACGTGACGACCGGTCTTATCAAGAGCGTGACGTTCGCGGTGATAATATGCGTAATATCCTGTTATGAAGGGTTAAACTCGATGGGCGGGGCGGAAGGCGTCGGCCGGGCAACGACTTCCAGCGTGGTCAGGAGCTTTATCCTGATAATCATATTTGACTGTTTCCTGACGGCGCTGTTCTATTTTGTGTTGAAATAGGGGGAGAGAAAAAGCAAAGAGAAAAAGTAAAAACCATAGAGCAAAACCCCAAAAAAGACCAATTCAAAATCCGGATCTCGGGGGATTGTGAGCTTTAAGTTGTAAAGGAAGAAAATGATCGAACTGAATAACCTGTGCAAGTCATTCGGGAACCATAGGGTCCTGGAAAAGCTGAGCCTGACCATCAACACGGGCGAGTCGATGGTCATAATCGGGAGGTCCGGGTGCGGCAAGAGCGTGCTCCTGAAGCATATCATAGGGATAATGCGTCCCGATTCGGGGCGGGTGGCAGTGGACGGCTCCGACATCACTCAGCTAAGCTCGAAGGACCTGAACGCGGTAAGGATGAATTACGGCATGCTCTTTCAGGGCGCCGCCCTTTTTGATTCGCTGAGCGTGTTCGAGAACGTCGGGTTCCAGCTTATCGAATATACCGACATGCCGTATGAGGATATCAGGAAGCGCGTAGCCGAATGCTTGAAAATGGTAGGACTTGAAGGAATAGAAAAGGCGAAACCGGCGCAGCTTTCGGGGGGCATGAAGAAAAGAGTGGGCCTGGCCAGGGCGATAAGCATGTCGCCGAAGATAATACTTTTTGACGAACCCACGACCGGCGTGGACCCCATAATGGGCGACATAATAAACCGGCTCATACGCCACCTCCATGATACGCTCAAGGTGACGTCTATAACCGTTACCCACGACATGAAAAGCGCGTACAAGATAGCCGACAGGATCGCCATGCTGTACGACAAGCATATAATCGAGATCGGGACGCCGGAACAGATAAGTAATTCCGAGAACGCGATCGTGAGGCAGTTCGTGACCGGCAGCGCCGAAGGGCCCATAACGAAGACATGATCCGTGCCGGCCTCGGGTCGCCGGCCGGAAATGGTCGATATAACAAAAGGAGTGATTTATGTTCAGGGACGAAAAACTTGAGATGAAGGTAGGGTTGTTCATCGGGATAGGCCTTTTTCTTATGTTCTTCATAGTTTTTTCGATAAGCGATGTTTACGTTTTCTCGAAGGGATATGATATCAACGTCCTTTTCGATTACGTGAACGGGATAACCGCTAACGCTCCGGTAAGGCTGGCCGGTGTGCATGTGGGGGACGTGAAGGACATCGAGATATTCTATGACGATGAGGAGGAAAAGACGCGGGTCAAGATCTCTGTATGGATCAAGGGGGATATCCGGGTCGAGCGGGACGCGATCGCCAGGATAAATACCCTGGGCCTTCTCGGGGAGCAGTATCTTGAGATAACCCCGGGCACGGTGAATCGTTTTCTCAAGTCGGGGGATACCCTCGTGGGGAAGAACCCGGTGAACGTGGGCATGCAGATGGAAAGGGTAAGCGAACTCATAGTGAAGCTGAGCGGGGGCCAGGGAACCCTGGGCAAACTTCTCGTCGACGATACTCTGTATAACGATCTCGAGACCATATTCGGCAGGTTGAGCAGGGGCGAAGGCACTATCGGCAAACTTCTTGTCGAGGAAAAGGTCTATGACGACATAGAGTATTTCGTGGAAGATATCAAGGCCCATCCCTGGAAACTGCTGCATAAGACCAAAGACAGGAAGAAGCGGTCGGACGAGGACGAAGAAGATGATCGCGGTACTTCCATCAGTCCCAGGTAGTTGGTTGTTGGTTATTGATTATTGGTTATTGATTATTGATTATTAGTTATTGGGTTAGGGGATTTGAGGGTTTTTAAAGAAAGGATGTGATTCGAAATGACGATCAGGTTTATCAGGGTATTTTTTCTTGTTTTGAGCACGGTGTGCGGGTATTACATAGGCACCCTGTACACCGAAATAGCCCGGGCGGAATGGATCGGCGCGGGCATCGGCGCCGTATCGGGCCTCCTTATCATGCTGCTTGAAGTTAAGCTCAAAAGCGTTTCCTTGCGGAACCTTTCAGCGGCGGCTTTCGGGCTCGTGTTCGGCTTTTTTATGGCCTGGATGATGACATTGATACTCAGGCTCGTTCCCATGGATGAAAGCGTTTACCCGATCTTCCGGATAATCTTTACGCTTTTCTTCTGCTATCTCGGGATGATAATCTCCATAAAGGGCAAGGATGAGTTCAATGTCGTAATACCGTATGTCAGGTTCTCGAGGGAGGACCAGAGGGACCAGCTGTATCTTCTGGATACCAGTGTCATTATCGACGGCAGGATAGCCAGCATATGCGATACGGGTTTTATCTCGGGCAAACTGGTCACCCCCCGTTTTATCCTCCAGGAGCTCCAGCAGATAGCGGACAGCGCGGATGACCAGGTCAGGAACAGGGGGCGCCGCGGCCTGGACATGCTGGAGAGGCTGAAGAAAACGAAAGGTATAGAGGTGATCATACACGACGAGAGCCTTCCGGAGATCAAGGAAGTCGACGCGAAACTTGTCAGGATGGCGAAACTTCTTGACGCGCCGGTCTTTACGAATGATTTCAACCTCAACAAGATCGCAAAACTGGAAGGCGTTACGGTCCTGAATATCAATGACCTTGCCGGTTCGCTGCGTCCCGTGGTGTTTCCCGGAGAGAAGATGAACGTTTACATAAAGAAAGAAGGGAAGGAAAGGGACCAGGGAGTCGCTTTTATGGACGACGGGACCATGATAGTCATCGATAACGCCAGGCGCTTCATCGGTCGGAACGTGAACGTCGCCGTCTCCAGCGTTCTCCAAACATCTGCCGGGCGCATGATCTTCGCCGCGCTCATCGAAAAGCCGGAGCAGAAGAGACAGCAGCAGGGACGCCCGCGCAACAGGCAGGATCGACCGAACCAGAAAAGGTATGAACACGAGCAGAAAAGGCAGGAATCCGGCCAGAGAGAAGAAAAGCCGGGGCCCAGGCCTGAAGTCCAGGGCGGTGGGGAGCAGCAACAGCAGCAGGGATAGATGGGTGTGTTATGTGTAATGTGTCAGGTGTTATGTCGTGTAGTCATGACACATAACACATGACACGTGACACGGGAATAACAATATGAAGACCATAGCATTAGTACCCGCCGCCGGTTCGGGTGACAGGATGGGCGGGAGCGGCGACGACAAGCCTTTTATGGAGCTTGCGGGGAAACCCGTACTGGCGCACGTCCTGGAACGACTTGACGCGTCAGAAAATGTGGATGAGATCGTACTTATCGTCAAGGACAAGTATGTCGAAAGGGCTAAAGAGACGGTATCGGAGCGCGCGATAAAGAAGGTCATCGGCGTTATCGCCGGGGGAAAGACGCGCGCTGAATCGGTATCCAGAGGTATCGCGGCGTGCGGGGCGCGCGACGGCGACCTGATACTGATACATGACGGGGTCCGTCCTTTTGTGACAGGGACCGTGATATGCAAAGCGATCGAAGCGGCAAAGTCCTCGGGCGCGGCGGTGGCGGGTATCCCGTGCTCGGCAACCATAAAAAACGTGAATGATGACCGTGTAATAGAAAGCACACCCGACAGGTCCGGGCTCTGGGAGGCCCAGACGCCGCAGGTTTTCCGAGCGGATCTTATTAAGAAAGCTTATAGTAGCGGCGGGAGTCGCGAAGCTACCGATGATTCGAGCATGGTGGAGCGCCTGGGGCATAAGGTCAGTATGGTCGAGGGCAGCAGGTACAACATAAAAATAACCGTTCCCGAAGATCTTGATCTGGCGGAGACCATACTCGGGATGAAACGAGAAAGATGCGCATAGGGATAGGTTACGACATACACAGGCTTGAAGAAGGCAGGAAAATGGTGATAGGAGGGGTGAACATACCCTACCCCAAGGGTCCGATCGGACATTCCGACGGCGACGTGCTGCTTCACGCTATCAGTGACGCGATACTCGGAGCGATCGCGAAAGGCGATATAGGGATGCTCTTCCCCGACACGGATCCCAGGTACAGGGACGCCGCCAGCAGCGATCTTCTAAGGGAAGTCCGTTATTTGATGGACATGGAAGGATACGGCGTATTTAACGTCGATTGCGTGCTCGTGGCGGAAGAGCCGAAGATCGGACCATACCGCGAGAGGATATCCGGCGTTATCGCGGATATACTGGAGATACCCGTGGATTCGGTAGGGCTTAAGGCCAAGACGTCGGAAAAACTCGGTGATATCGGCCGGGGGAAGGCGATCGCCGCTCATGCCGTTGTACTGTTAAAAGAGAGATAGCCCGGGATCATAAAGTCAAGGAGAGGAATATGACCTGTTTTTTGACGATACTTTTGATGCTTGCGATAATACTGGCGCTGTTCTACGCGCTGGTCCGCATGTTTTTCAAGTATGAACTTGATGCCGCGATCGAGAGGGATCCGGCCGCGACCGGCTACGCGGAGATAATCTTCACGTACTCGGGGTTGCACGCGCTTGTTTTTTACAGGGTGGCGCGCGCTTTGAGGAAGCTCAATGTCCCGATATTGCCCAGATCCATATCGCAGTTCGCCAAGTTCCTCACCGGTATCGAGATACATCCGGGGGCGCAGATCGGGAAGGGGCTTTTTATCGATCACGGAATGGGGGTCGTGATAGGCGAGACGAGCGTGATAGGGGATAACGTTACGCTGTTCCAGGGGGTTACCCTGGGAGGGACCGGGAAAGAAAAAGGGAAGAGACACCCGAACATCGGCAACAATGTGGTGGTAGGCGCCGGCGCCAAGATACTGGGCAATATAACCGTAGGGGATAACACACTTATAGGCGCGAATGCCGTGGTGATACGCGACGTGCCGCCCGATTCGACCGTTGTCGGGGTGCCCGGAAGGATCGCCAAGAGGAAGGGACGCCGTCTTCCCGCGGGAGTCAATCTCGACCACACGTCGTTGCCCGACCCCTTGCAGCAGGCCCTGGAAAGGCTGCAACACGAGATAGACCATATCGAGACGGAGATACAGGACCATCATGAGGGGAAAAGCGGAGGGACGCATAGCGCATAGCGCAAAGCGGGTTAAGTGATAAGTGATACGTAATATGTAATAGGTTAAGGCTAAAGGCTAAAGCATACGTTGATTACGAAGATTTAGAGAGATTACGGAGATCAAATCTTCGTAATCAAATTATACAATACGCACTATCTGTGATCATCTGTGTGTTAAACGCAATAACGCACTACGCACGACGCAATACGATAAACCATGATAACCATCTACAACACGCTCAGCAGGAAAAAAGAAGGATTCAAGCCCATGGAAGAGGGCAGGGTCAGCATGTACGTGTGCGGGCCGACGGTCTATGATGTTCCGCATATCGGTCACGCGAGAAGCGCCTACAGCTTTGACGTGATAAGGAGATATTTCGAATACACGGGGCATAAAGTCCTTTTTGTCAGGAACGTTACCGACGTCGACGATAAGATCATAAAAAAGGCCCTGGAGGAACTTCAGGAGACAGGAGAGATCGCTTCTTTGAACCGGCTGAGAGAAAGAGTGAAAGAGGTCGCGACGCGTTATCTTGAAGAATATCATCGCGAAATGGACATATTCAAGATATTGCCGCCCACGATCGAACCGAAGGCCACCGAATATATCCAGGAAATGATCGGTTTCATACAGAGGTTGATAGACAAGGGATACGCGTATGTGGCCAAAGGCAATGTATATTTCAGCGTGGAAAAATTCGAGACATACGGTAAACTTTCGAATCGCGACATGGACCAGCTCCTGCAGGGCGTGAGGGTCGAACATGGGGAGGAAAAGATCAACCCGCTGGATTTCGCGCTCTGGAAAGAAGCGAAAGAGAACGAGCCGTTCTGGGAAAGCCCATGGGGGCAGGGAAGGCCGGGGTGGCATATAGAATGCTCGGTAATGAGCACGAAACTCCTGGGAAAACAGTTCGATATACATGGCGGCGGGCTTGACCTTATCTTCCCGCATCACGAGAATGAGATAGCCCAGGCGGAAGCGGCTACGGGCAAGCCCTTCGCGAACTACTGGATCCATAACGGCCTTTTGTCGGTGAAGGGCGAAAAGATGTCAAAATCACTGGGCAATTACGTTACCATCCCGGATCATCTTGATAAGTACGGGGACCCGGACCTCTTGAAGATAGCTTTTCTCATGAGCCATTACAGGAGCCCCATGGATTACAGCGACGAGAAGATGGAAAGCGCCAGGCATTCCAAGGAAAGAATAATGATATTTTTCGATAAAGCCGAAAGACTCATGCGCGAATACGCCCAGCGGGAAGACCCGGGAGGGGAAGATGACGCGGACGCTATCAGGAAAGCGCAATGGGAAGTGAACGAGATCCAGGAGAAGTTCGACGAGGCGATGAACGACGATTTCAATACACCCGCGGCGATGTCGATAATTTTCGAAGCCGTTAAAAAAGGGAACGATCGCCTGGCGGACGATGATATCCCTCCCCGGGAAAAAGCGCACGCGACGGGCGCGATCAAGAATCTCATCCTGAGGCTCGCGGAGATCATGGGACTTTCCTTAAACCCCGTCAGGATCGAGGAAAACGAAGCCGGGGAGATAGAGAAACTCGTGGCCGAGCGAGAGCTGTCCCGCAGAAAAAAGGATTACGCGGCCGCCGACAAGATCCGGAAGCAGCTGATATCCATGGGAGTAGTGGTGGAAGACACCCCGGAGGGCCCGGTATGGCGGAAAAGCTGAAAAAAGGTCTTTTTATAACGTTCGAAGGCCCGGAGGGAAGCGGCAAGAGCACCCATTCCAGGCGGCTGAGCGCGGAATTGAAGAAGGAAGGGTACGATGTTATCCATACCGCGGAGCCGGGAAGCACGCCGCTCGGGAAAAAGATAAGGGACATACTTCTGGAAAAGGAGGACGTGCGCCTGGGCGGGCTGGCCGAACTTTTGCTCTTCGAGGCGGACAGGGCCCAGCATGTCGAAGAGGTCATAAATCCCGCCCTGGATGGGGGGAAGATAATCCTGTGCGATCGTTTCAATACCGCGACGTTCGCTTATCAGGGATACGCGCTGGGCATGGACATGGATCTTGTGAAGACGGTGGATCACGCGGCCACCGGAGGGGTCCGTCCGGACCTCGTCATACTTCTGGATGTGGAAGCGGGAACCGGCCTTGCCCGGGCCGCCGCGGCGCATTCAAAGGACAGGATGGAAAAACGGAGCGGCGAATTCCACGAAAAGGTGCGGAAGGGGTATATCGCTATCGCCGAAAAGGATCCCCAGCGCTTCAAGATCATAAAGGTCAGGGAAGAGATAGAGGAGACGTACAGGGTGGTAAGGGAAGAGATAAACGGTTTACTTGAGCGGCACACGGAAAAATAAAAGATTAAAAATCAAAACTCAAAGCCATAATTAAAAGATCAAAAAGGGCTCTTAGAGCTTTCCACAGAGCATGTTCGCGAATTTCAATGCAGCCGGGTTTTTAAATTTTGAACTGTAATTTTGATTTTTTCCTTTTGATTTTTGATCTTATTGTTTCGTTTTAAAGGTGATCAATGATCTTATTCAACGATATAAAGGGTCAGGATAACGCCATACGGTATCTCCGGAACATCATGTCTTCCGGGCGCATAGCAGGCAGTTACCTTTTTTCCGGCCCCCGGGGTGTGGGCCGCGCGCTTACGGCTAAAGCCTTTATCGCGGCGCTTATATGCCCTGAAAGCCGGGGGAAAGGGACCCCCTGCGGGGTGTGTCCCGACTGCAGGAAGATCGAGACCTCCGGGCACCCGGACGTTATCTGGATAAAGCCTCCGAAGAACAAGAACATAAAGATAGAAAATATCCGCGCGGCGAGAGACGAGCTGAACCTCAAACCCTTTGGATCCCTGTTCAACGCGTGCGTAATAGAGGATGCCCACATGATGACGCGGGAAGCGTCCAATGCTCTTTTAAAGATCCTGGAGGAACCGCCGGCACGCTCGATAATAGTGCTTATAACCAACAAAAAAGAACTCCTGCTTGAAACCGTGATCTCGCGGTGCATGGAGGTAAGGTTCCGCCCTCTGACAGTTCCGGTCACGAAAGAACTTGTAATGGGCGCGGCTCGAGGCCTGGGCGAAGATGACGCGTTGTTCCTGGCGCGCTTTTCGCAAGGGTCGCCGGGAAAAGCTCTTGAAATGATAGAGGAAGGCGTGGTTGACCGGAAGGACGCTCTTATCAGGATGGTCGACGGGATGATCGGGGAACGCGACCCCTCTTGCATGAATTGGGACCAGGAAAACAAGGATCTCCTGCTTGAGGACCTGGAAGTTCTTTTGATGTTCTTCAGGGATATCGCGCTGGGGAAAGAAGACGCCGGAGAGATGGTGATAGATGACGACGTTATACGTTCGGATATGTTCGCTTTTTTCCGGAGATCTTCGGTGGACAGCATCTACGACATAGTTGAACGGATCATAGAGATGAAATGGGCCCTGATGGGCAACGTTAATCCAAAACTGGTGGCACAGGCGCTGCCGGGAATTTTGAAGTAATACGGAACTTCGCATAGAGCAGAGCGCAAAGAGCATAGCGTCATCTTTACGCCATGCGCCATGCGCTTTGCGCTATGCGTTAACATAGGAGTGCATCATGCAGGAAGCGGTTCAGGTCCAGTTAAGGTCCGCGGGAGAGACCAGGCATTTTCTGACCCATGGCTTGAAGCTTGCCGTCGGGGATAAGGTCATTGTGGAGGCCGACAGGGGTCTTGATTCGGGCGAGGTCGTTTCACCGAACGAGCAGGTTATCGACGCGAACGCGATAGAACAACCCGTGAGAAAGATAATACGCAAAGCCAATCCGTGGGATGAGAAGCAGATAGCCAAGAACAAGGCGAAGACCAAGGAGCTCATGAGGGTCTGCGAAGGCAAGATAGAGGGGCATAAGCTGCCCATGAAGCTCGTGGATGCCGAATATTCTTTCGACAGGTCCAAGATAATCTTTTATTTCACCTCCGAGAACAGGGTTGATTTTCGCAATCTCGTAAGGGATCTGGCCAGCATTTTCAGGGTAAGGATAGAACTCCGGCAGATAGGCGTCCGGGACGAAGCGAAGATGCTGGGAGGCCACGGGCCGTGCGGCAGGGAACTTTGCTGCATGTCTTTCCTCCGGGACTTTGAACCCGTTACGATAAAAATGGCCAAGCTGCAGAATCTTCCGCTTAATCCTTCGAAGATATCGGGTTTGTGCGGGCGGCTGATGTGCTGTCTGGGATATGAGTTCGAGTGCTACAAGGAATGCAGCAAGGGTATGCCCAAGATCGGCAAGGAGATCAAGACGGAATTCGGCAAGGGGAAGGTGCTGGCCGTTAATCCCCTGAAACGGATGGTAACCGTAGACCTGGGGGAAGGCAAGATAAAGGACGTGGACGTCGATGTAAAGGAGGAAGCTTAAGGGGCCATGGGGAAATTCTACATTACGACGCCGATATACTACGTGAACGCGAACCCGCATATAGGCCACGCTTATACGCAGATAGCGGTGGATACTCTGGCAAGATATCACAAGATGCTCGGTGATGAAGTGTTCTTTCTTACCGGCACCGATGAGCACGGGGAAAAGATAGAAGAGGCGTGTGTAAAGGCCGGTTTCGACAGGGGGAGAGAAAAGGAATTCGTGGATACGATAGTCCCCAACTTCAAGAAGGTATGGGAAGCGCTGGACATAAAATACGACTATTTCATCCGTACGACCGACAAGGAACACGAAGGAGTGGTGCAACGTCTTCTCCGGGAGATGTACGATAAAGGGGATATTTACATCGGGGAGTATGACGGCTGGTTCTGTACCCCATGCGAGACGTTCTGGACCGACAAACAGGCCGAAGGCGGCGTTTGTCCAGAGTGCAAGCGCCCGGTGGAGAGGCTCAAGGAAAAGAACTATTTTCTCAAGATGAAAGAAAAACAGCAGTGGCTTACGGATTACATAGAAGACCACCCCGATTTCATACAGCCGGATTTCAGGAAGAACGAGGTGCTGGGTTTTCTTAAAGAGGGACTTAATGATCTTTGCATATCGCGCCCCAGGGAGAGGATGTCGTGGGGGGTAGAACTCCCGTTCGACAAGGATTATGTCCTGTACGTCTGGTTCGACGCCCTGATCAATTATATTTCTGGCATCGGAGCGTCCGGCAGGGATTTCAAGAAGGTCTGGCCGCCCGAGTTCCACGTCATCGCGAAGGATATCCTCAGGCATCACGCGGTATATTGGCCGATAATGCTCAAAAGCGCGGGTTTGGACATGCCCGGAACGATCTTTGCCCACGGATGGTGGAAGATGGGAGAGCATAAGATGTCCAAGTCCAAAGGAAATATAGTGGACCCCGTCGAATTGAAGCAAAAATACGGTGTCGACCCCATCCGTTACTTCATGCTCAAGGCGATAAATTTCGGCCTGGACGGTTCTTTCACGGAGGAAGCGCTTGTCGTGATATACAACAGCGACCTCGCGAACGACCTGGGCAATCTCTTGAACAGGACACTCACCATGGTCGAGAAGTATTTCGACGGCGTATCGCCCGGGGTCCCGGATGACCCCGGTGACGCCGCCCAGAAAGAACGCAGCGCCGGCGTCCGAATGCCCGTGACGGAGATGTTCAGGGACGTGAACAAGTATCTGACCAGCCCTAAGCTGATGATGAAGGACGCGCTGGAATCCATAATGTTCGCGGTCGGGAGAGCCAATAAATATATCGAGGAGTCGGCTCCATGGGAATATTCGAAAAACGGCAACATGGAGGCCATAAAGCTCATCTTGACGGATCTGTTGGAGACTTTGCGGGTAACGGCTATATGCATATCTCCCTTCATGCCGTCGGCCGCCGCGGAGATGTGGAAACAACTGGGCCTCGGGGATATGCACAAGGATAGCGGGAAGAAAGAAGTGACGGACGACATAGCCAGGGAAGTCCGGGAACGGAAAGACAAGGAGAAATGGTCCGATTTCCCCGCCGGCACAAAGGTAGCGAAGGGCGAACCGCTGTACATGCGCATTAAAAAATAATACCTTATCATGGCTGGGATATCCGCGAAAAGCACTCTCCGGGCGAAGATCAGAAAAAACGCCGGCCTTACTCCTTTCCAGAAGAAGGTCCTTATATCCGCGCTGGAAATACCGAGAGGCCAGGTAAGGTCTTACGCGTGGGTGGCGCGGAAAGCCGGATCTCCGCGGGCATTCAGGGCCGCGGGCCGGGCGCTTAGGAAGAATCCCTGCGCGCCGCATGTTCCGTGCCACCGGATCATCGCGTCGGACGGTTCTATCGGCGGCGGCCCGGGCGGGGTGAGGAAGAAGAGAGAGTTGCTTGGGGAAGAGGG
>CAZMEZ010000025.1:0-26265 GCA_964565425.1 uncultured Planctomycetia bacterium
CGTAATCTATTTAAATCTCCGTAATCAAATCACATAATACGCGATAGGTGATGAGCATGCGGGAATGAAGTTCGTATCTAGTATCTGGTATCTAGTATCTTGTGAATTTTACCGGGGACTGGCAACCGGGGACGATTATATAGTGTCACAGCGTCATCACCCGCTCCGCGGGCTAGTGTCATCGGCCCTTCGGGCCTAGTGTCAGAGTGTTTTTATCATCCTTTGACACCTGATGACCTCTGGTGCTCTGGTGACTGGTGCGCTGGTGCTCTGACTGCTCTGGTTTCCGGTAACTGGTTGCTGGTAACTTTCTGATGTCTACGATCGGGAGCTACGAATGAAAACGATAACATTGGCGCACGGTAACGGCGGCAGGCGCATGCATGAACTCATTGAGGTTTTCCGCTCAAAGTTCTCGAACAGGATACTGGACGAGATGACGGACGCCGCGGAGATCCGGATCCAAAAGAAGCGAATTGCTTTCAGCACGGATTCGTTCGTCGTCAAACCCCTGTTCTTCCCGGGGGGAGATATCGGGAAACTTGCCGTTTGCGGGACGGTCAACGATATATCGATGAAAGGAGCAAAGCCCTTGTTCATTTCGCTCGCTCTCATCCTCGAGGAAGGACTTGAATTTTCCACGCTTGAAAAGATAGCGGCTTCCATAAAGAAGACCTCCATGGAAGCCGGGGTAAGGGTCGTTACGGGGGACGTAAAGGTGGTCGAGAGAGGCGCGGCCGACGGGATATTCATAAATACTTCCGGTATCGGTGTCATCGATGATCCGCGGGGCGGGACCGGTTCCAGGGCCAGGAAAGGCGATGCCATCGTTATAAACGGCGCCATAGCCGAGCACGGCATGGCCATACTCAATGTCAGGGAGAACCTCGGGTTCAGATCGCGGATAAAAAGCGACTGCCGCGATCTGAACCGTGAAGCCCGAAGGTGCAGGAAAGCGTCAAGGAGTATAAGCGTTATGCGCGATCCGACAAGAGGCGGTCTGGCTACCGCGCTCGGCGAGATAGCTTCGGCCTCCGACCTGGGTATCGAGATCTACGAGAAAGAAGTGCCGATAAAAAGAAGCGTAAGAAAATTGTGCGATGTCCTGGGGTTTGACCCGCTTTACGTAGCGAATGAGGGAAAATTCATCTGTTTCGTCAAAGGAGCCGACGCGGAAAAGGTGAGGCGCGCCATGGGGGCCGAAGCCAGGATCATCGGTAAAGTGATCTCCGGTCACAAGAGGGAAGTTCGCGTTAGAACGTGTCTCGGGTCAAGTCGTATCCTTCCCATGCTCGAGACCGACCAGCTTCCCAGGATATGCTGACCAGGCCATCCTTTTATTCTGATAAACATCTGCAAACAAATAACTTAAAACTAAAAAAATCCTTGACAAAAAACCTGTTTGCGCTACTATTTTAAAAATCGTAACACGAAGGGGAAACATGTCCGAATTGATGCGTTTTGGTGTATCCGTAGACAAGGATCTCGTCAAGAAATTCGATATTCTCATCCAAAAGGAAAATTATTCCAACCGCTCCGAAGCCATAAGGGACCTGATAAGGGATAGGCTCGTCAGGAAAGAGTGGCTCGGGCAAAAAGAAGTGGCCGGGACGATCACGCTGGTATACGATCATCACAAGCGGGATCTTCTCAATTTACTTGTAGATATCCAGCACGATTACCACGGCCTGATAATAGCCAACCAGCATATACATCTTGATCACCACAACTGTCTCGAAATAATCGTCGTTAGAGGCAAGCCCGCTATGATACAGGACCTGGCCAACAAATTGAAAGCCGCAAAAGGCGTTAAACACGGTCAGCTTACCACCGCGACGACCGGGAAAAACATTTTATAAAAAGCATATATCAGCCAAAAGGGGGCGAAATGAAAAAGAATCTCATGTATTTATTTCTCGCGGCCGTGATGATCACATTGTTTTCCGTGAGCGCTTTCGCTGCTCCGGCGCCCACAATGGCGGAACTGATGAAAGAAATGCAATCGCTCCGGCAGATGATAGAAAAGCAGAACGCCAGGATAGCCGAGCTCGAGACAAAACTTGCCGGACAGGAGGACAAGGTTACCGAGCATTCCGAGATTATCCGGAGAGGAGAGCTCCAGGACGTTTCGGCAAGCATGAAACACGAACTCGAGAGGCTCAAGAGTATAGGCGGGCTTGAGATAGGCGCGAGCGCTACTTTTATAGGCCAGGGAACGCCGAACGCCAACAACACGGGGACGGGCGAGGACTCCAGGTTCGACGCTTCCTGGACCATGGAGATAGAGATCGCGAAACAGTTCGATGACTGGGGATTCGCGTACCTTTTGATGGAACCGGGACAGGGTAATGGCCTCGACGATGATCTTTCGCTTTTCAGCATCACCAATTTTGACGCGGCGAATACCGGCGCGAATCCTACGGTAACCGAGGTCTGGTACGAGCAATATCTCTTTGACGGCCAGTTAACCCTGACGGGTGGTAAGCTTTATTTCCCGAATTACATCGATACGAACGAATATGCCAACGACGAGAACCGCCAGTTCATAAGTAATATGTTCCGGAACGCCGAAACGGTAGAGTATCCTACGGGTGGATGGTGCCTGGGCGCGCGCATGTATATAGCGCCGGAACAACTACCGTTCCTCGATCTTGAAGCGGTATGGGGCGAAGCCGACGGTAATTATGAGCAGGTTTTTGACCATGCCTTCACCGCGGTACAGCTCAACTTCAAACCGGCAAAGGCGTTCGGCTACGATGAGGAAAAATGGAACGGTAATTACCGCGTATATTACTGGTATAACGGTAACGATCATACGAAACTGGAAGACCCGGAAATGACGAAACTGAGGAATTACGGTCTGGGCATAAGCTGGGACCAGATGCTCGGGGAGGTTTACGGACTCTTCGGCCGGTTCGGGTGGCAGGACCCGAAGACCCAGACCCTGGAATTCCACTGGTCCGTCGGCGGACAGATGACCGGGAAATACTGGAACAGGGAGGCTGATGTCCTGGGTATAGGCATAGGACAGGTTATCCCCGGCAAGCCGTACGGAGATACCGGTAACCCCAATAATAACGAGACCCATCTTGAGGCATATTATTCGTTCAGGATAAATGAAGCCCTGGCCATAAGCCCCGATCTTCAGCTGATATGGAGGCCTAACGGTGTCGGCAACGACGATCAGGGCGATTCGGATACGATGTTCATCTACGGCGCGAGAGGGTTGGTGGAGTTCTAGATCGCAGAAGTTACCGGTTGCCAGAAACCAGTTGCCAGAGTAAACCCCATTGGTAATACATTTATCAATGGGGTTTACTATTTCCCGTGACTTGTGTTATTATTTATATTCTGAAACACAGCCTCAAAGGAAAAAGCCATGGCAAAAAGACTTATATACATGGACCATAACGCGACCACGCCGCTTCATCCGGAAGTAAAGAAGGCGATGAAAAAAGGCATGGAGGTTTTCGGCAACCCCTCCAGCCTCCACACTTTCGGCAGGACCGCCCGGGGCATGGTGGAAGAGGCGCGCGGGAAGGTGGCTGCTTTCATAGGAGCCGGGGCCGAAGAGATCATTTTTGTAGGTAGCGGATCCGAGGCGAATAATACGGTGTTGTCGATGGTCACCTGTCCTTCCGTAAAATGTACCTGCGGCCTGTGGCAGAAAGGCGGCAGGGAGATCGTTACGACGACCATCGAGCACCCCTGCGTACTTGAGACATCGAAATGCCTTGCCGACAGGGGAGTTTCCGTGAAATATGTCCCGGTGGACGTTCACGGGAAGATAAAAATGGACGAGCTGGAAGGTTCGATATCCGGCCAGACCGGCCTCATATCGGTGATGATGGCCAACAACGAGATCGGAACGTTACAGGATACAAAGAAGATAGCCGCTCTTGCCCGCAAAAAAGGGATATTGTTCCACACCGACGCGGTCCAGGCGGTCGGCAAAGTCCCCGTGAACGTGGATGAGCTCGGAGTCGATTTTCTTACCATATCGGGTCACAAGATATACGGCCCCAAGGGGATAGGAGCCCTTTACGTAAGGAAGGGGACGCCGTTCTGCCCCCTCATCAGGGGAGGGCACCAGGAAAAGGGGCGCCGGGCCGGCACCGAGAACACTCTCGGGATCGTCGGTCTGGGCAAGGCGGTCGAGATGAGGGCGAAAGAGATGGACGCGGAAGAAAAGCGGCTTCTTGAGATGAAGAACGCCCTCGCGAAGGGTATAGAGGAGAAAGTGCCGGACATACGTTTTAACGGCCATCCGACCGATAGCCTGGCGGGCACGCTGAACGTATCTTTTAACGGGGCCGAGGGAGAGGCGATGCTTCTTTATCTTGACCTTGAGGGCGTGGCGGTTTCGACGGGATCCGCGTGCGCTTCCGGTTCGCTTGACCCGTCACACGTTCTCTTGGCGACCGGCATCCCTGTCGAACAGGCGCACGGGTCGATAAGAATGACGCTGGGCAGGGAAAATACCATGAAGGACGTGGAATACGTGCTAAGGGTGCTGCCCGGGATAATCAAGAAGATAAGGGACATGTCTACTGTATACGCGAAAGGCGGAAAATGAGTTCCGACAACTGGCTGTATTCGGATATAGCGAAAGACCATTTCATGAACCCGAGGAACATCCTCATGGACGATACGGGATATGAAGCCGACGGCAAAGGCGTGGTCGGGAATATAAAGTGCGGCGACGAGATGATATTCTATATCAAGGTAGACAGGGAAAAGGGCGTGATAACCGATTGCAGGTGGAAGACATACGGATGCGCGAGCGCCATCGCCTCCACGTCCATGCTGTCCGAGATGGTCAAGGGCATGAAGATCGATGACGCGTTCCATCTCTCCCCCAAGGACCTGGCAGCGAAGCTGGGAGGACTTCCCGAACACAAGATACATTGTTCCGTGCTGGGGGACAAGGCCCTGAGAGCGGCGATCAACGATTATTATATAAGGAACGGCATGGCGGATAAGGTCCGGAAGGAAGAAGCCCGGCTTGTCTGTCAATGCATGAACGTCACGGATCACGAGATAGAAGAAGCCGTGCTGGACGGCGCAAGGAATTATTATGAACTCCAGGAGAAGACTAAGTTGGGAACGGTATGCGGGCAGTGCAAGGACGAAGCGATACGCCTTCTCGAGGAGTATAAAAAGAAACATTTCGGCTGAACGGGTTGAAAGAGGAGAGGTTACGTTTAATAAAAGGGCGCGTTCAAAGCCCTGCGCATGAGCTAAAGGCTAAAGGACCCTTCGTCCATTCCCGCGGAAGTTCCTCGCGCTGAAACCTTTAAACCATATGAAGATCAGAAAACTGCTGGTAATAACAAGCGTATTATTGTGCCTGGCGGCCGTCCCGTCTTTCGCCGGGGTCATTAACGTCGTTCCCGCTCCCGGAAGCGCCGAACAGTACGGTCTGTATAAACTGGGCGCGCGATTGCCGTATTTTAACGGGAACCCCAACGAACAGGACAGGGTGAAACTGACCGCCGTGTTCACCGACCCTGACGGGAAAGAGAGCAGGGTCCCCATGTTCTGCGTGTGGAACGAAAGGGCAAGGAAAAGATCCCTGTGGGAGGCCAGGTTCACGCCGGTAAAAAGCGGCAGGCACGAATACCGCGTGGAACTCTGGTCCCGTTCGCTCGAGGAAAAAAGCGGGGCGCATCCCCTGGAAGTCTCCAAAGGCAAGGGGGACGGTTTTCTCCGTAATAACGGCAAGAACCCGTTTTACCTCATCTTTGATTCGGGGAAGAGTTTTTACGGTCTCGGGCATAATATAGGATGGACCAACAATAACAGCGTCAGCGCCTTCGAGATGTATTTCAAGGACCTGAAGGAGAACGGGTGCAACCTTGCCAGAATTTGGATTAACGCTCCCTGGGCGTTCCCGCTTGAAGATAAGGTTCTCGGCGAATACAACGAAAAGAACTGCGCCAGGATAGATGAGCTCCTGGACGTTGCCGAAAGATACGGCATTTATATAATACTGGTCCTCGATACGTACGGATCCCTCATGGAGGAGATGGGCGAATGGGGCGAGAACGTATGGAAGAAAAGCCCGTACAACAGCGAGAACGGAGGGCCGTGCAAGGATCCCATGGATCTTTTCACTGGCGAGACGGCCAACAAGCATTACAGGGACCGGATAAGGTACGTCATTTCCAGGTGGGGTTACTCACCCAACATAGCCGCGTTCGAATTGTGGAACGAGATGGACACGCCGCCGGGGTGGACGGAGGACCTTCTCGCTTATATCAAGGAGATAAACCCGCATGGCCAGCTTCTGACCACCAGTCTCGGATATCCATGGGGGAACAATTTTGACGAGTCCTCTATCTGGGGACTGAAGGACATGGATATCCTGCAGTGGCACGTTTACGGTGAAAGGATACGGGACGTGGTAGGCAACCTTATATCCATAAACAAGGCGCTTACGCGGCAATACGACAATAAACCCATTTTCGTCGGCGAATTCAGCATGGACTCCAGCGCGAACGACAGGAACTATGATCTCAAGGGGGAAGGCGCCGCTTTACATAACAGCATATGGGCCTCCGCCCTCACGAGGTCTTTCTCGAGCCCGCTGAACTGGTGGTGGGCCGGATACGTGAAAGGAAAGAACCTTTATCGCCACTACAAGGTGTTCAGGGATTTTATAGAAGGAATGGACTGGAACGCCGAGAACGTTGTTTTTATCGAGACTACGCCCCTGAGGCACAACGGCGCCGGCGAAAAAGGCTCCTCATACGGGACTGTCAAGATACAGACGCTGAGAGAGTGGGGTGAAATGCACTTCAAGGAGTTCACGGTAAATAATAACGGTGACGTCGAAGGAGGGATCGTCAACAGCTATCTTCACGGGAACGAGAAGCCCCAGTTCAGGATAAACCCCGTTTTTCACGTGGACTACCCGGAAGACGGCCAGTTCATAATGCATGTGGATATAGTTTCCCAGGGAGGGCGCCTGGCGGCATATCTTGACGGCAAAGAGGTCCTGAGCAGGGAATTCCCCGTCGGTGCCGGCGAGGGCCCCTGGCAGAGGAGTTTGTACAGAAAAGACAGCGGTATTTATCAATGCGCCTATAACGCAGATGTGGCGATAGACGTGCCGGCGGGAAGACACACCATCTATTTCGAGAACATAGGCAAGGACTGGATAGGCATAAAGCGCATAACGCTTACGAATTACAAAAGCACCAACTTCGCCGATGCCCGCGTCCTCGCGCTGTCAGTCGGCGATACGGCCCTTTTATGGGCGCAGAACAAGGAGTATAACTGGAGGAACACCTATGACGGCGTGACACCCGCGAAAATAGAAGGGACCACCGTCGGCCTGGAAGGCCTCGCCGGCGGCACGTACCGCATTAGATGGTATGACCCCGGCAAAGGGGTATGGATATCGGAAGACAAGATAAAGACGAGAAAAGGAACGCTTGAGATGGAAGTGCCGACGTTCAACAAGGATATCGCCTGCAGGATAGAAAAGCTGTGACAGGCGGAGTTCGTTTCCGGGGACAGCGGCTATCAAGTAAACAATTTTTTTCAAAAAGCCGGAAAAACCGCTTGACAATAAACATCTTTGGGAGTAAAATCAGTACAGCGGTACAAAGAAGTGTACTTAAGCAACGAAGCGTACGGGAGAACCCGTGCGCTTTTTTTATTTAAGCCGCGCATGGAAGATGCGGCAAGGTTCCGGATATAGAACTAAAAGGATAAAGACGTCCTGTTGGCCCCAAGGAATAGCGGCCGGTGGGGCGTTTTTTTATTTGTATTGATTTTAAATAGGAGGGTGATAAAATGTTTGAAACAGTCACAAAAAGAAGGGAAAAAGAAGGAGAAATGATCATGGGAAGAAAAGAAACTATATCAAATATCGAGAAAGTGGCGGACTTTTACGGCGAGAACGTTTTCAGCATCAAAAATATGCGGAACTATCTCTCGGATACAGCATACAAATCACTTCTATCCACGATAAGAGAAGGGCGTTCCATCGATCCTAAAATCGCCGATGAGGTCGCCGATGCCATGAAAACATGGGCTGTCTCGAAGGGGGCCACGCATTTTACCCACTGGTTTCAGCCGCTTACCGGGACAACCGCGGAAAAACATGATTCATTTATCAATCCGGACGAAGAAGGCGGTGTTGTGATGACTTTTTCGGGTGGCGAACTTATCAAGGGAGAACCGGATGCTTCAAGTTTCCCGTCAGGGGGATTGAGAGCCACCTTTGAAGCACGCGGATATACGGCATGGGATCCGACAAGTCCGGCTTTTATAAAAGAGGGCGATAAAGGCGCGACTCTTTGTATACCGACCGCTTTCTACTCGTATCACGGAGAAGCCCTCGACAAGAAAACCCCTTTATTGAGGTCCGTTAACGCTCTTTCCAGGCAGGTGTGCCGCCTGGGCAAGCTTTTCGGCGTAGACGTGAAGAACAAGCGCGCCTATGCTACGCTCGGTCCGGAACAGGAATATTTCCTGATAGATAAGAAATATTATGAGAAGCGCCTGGATCTCATACAAACAGGCAGGACGCTTTTCGGGAGAGCGCCGGCAAAACACCAGCAGATGGAAGATCATTATTTCGGCGCGATAAAGACCAGGGTAATGAATTTCATGGACGATCTTGACCGTGAACTTTGGAAGCTCGGCATACCGGCAAAGACGCGTCATAACGAGGTTTGCCCTGCCCAGTTTGAAATAGCGCCGGTCTTCGAGGAACAGAATCTTTCTGTCGACCATAACATGGTAACGATGGAGGCTTTACGGAAGATCGCCGAGAAACACGGCTTAGTCTGTCTTTTGCATGAAAAACCTTATGCCGGGGTCAATGGTTCCGGGAAACATAATAACTGGTCTATTTGCGGTCCTGACGGCAAAAACTGGCTGTCACCCGGAGATGATCCTCACGAAAATGCCAAGTTTCTTACGATGATATGCGTGCTGATGAAGGCAATAGATACCTATGCGGGGATGCTCAGGGCAAGTGTTGCTACCGCCGGGAACGATCACAGGCTGGGCGCGAATGAAGCTCCGCCGGCTATTCTTTCTATCTTTCTCGGCGAGCAGCTTACGGATATTATCAAGCAAATAGAGAAAGGCGAGGCAAAGAGCTCAAAGAAGGCCGATATGGTAGAAATAGGGGTCACTTCGCTGCCGCCTTTGCCAAGGGACGTGACCGACCGCAACAGGACCTCACCCTTTGCCTTTACAGGCAACAAGTTCGAGTTCCGCATGGTGGGTTCCGATCAAAGCTGCGCGGGATCCAATGTGGTGCTTAACACTATAGTCGCGGATGTTCTGGACGAAATATGCGCTGAGCTGGAATCGAACCTGGACAAGGGCAAAGAATTCAACGCGTCGCTGCAGGTCATTCTCCGGAAAATAATAAAAAAGCACAAGCGGATACTCTTTAACGGGGATAATTATACAAAAGAGTGGCATAAAGA
This sequence comes from uncultured Planctomycetia bacterium, assembly GCA_964565425.1. Taxonomy (GTDB): domain Bacteria; phylum Omnitrophota; class Gorgyraeia; order Tantalellales; family Tantalellaceae; genus CAZMEZ01. The sequence goes on from CAZMEZ010000025.1 coordinate 9,456, forward strand.
GGCTGAAAAGAGGGGGCTCTTGAACCTGAAGACAACTCCCGAAGCTCTTAAGGTCACAAAGACAAAAGAGATCATAGACCTCTTTGAAAGGAACAAAGTCCTTTCTAAGACCGAGCTTTTGTCGCGCCACGAGATATACAGCGAGCAGTACGAGGGAAAGGTCCTCATAGAAGCGAAGACCGCTCTGACCATGGCGAAAACGATGATAATACCCGCGGTTCTCAGATATCAAAAGAGTATCGCCGAGACGCTGGATGACATCAAAGGTTTCAGCAGCAGTCTTCAGGAAACCAAGGGGCTTTTAAAGGAGATATGCGGTCTTGCCGAAAGCGCTCTAAAGGGGATAAAGAAACTGAAAAAATCCATAGATAGCGATTCCGCGCCGCAGATGATAAAAGCCATGAATGAATTGCGCGAAACAGTGGACGAGCTGGAAGGTCTGGTTCCCAGCGACACCTGGCCTTTGCCGTCATACGCGGAAATGCTCTTTATGATGTAAAAAAAAGGAAAAACAATGGTTAGAAAGAAGGCTACAGAAAAGGAATATCTTGCTACCCTGACAAAGATAAGCAGGGCGATAACCTCTGATCTTTATCTCGAGGATATTCTTAAGCTCATCGTAAACTTGACGGCAAGCGTCATGAAGGCGAAGATCTGTTCCCTGTGGCTTCTTGACAAGGACACGAAGACGCTGAAGATAAGAGCTACCCAGGCCATGAGCGGCGAATACCTGAAAGAGAGGACGCTGGGAGTCGGAGAGGGTATAGTCGGGCTGGTAGCCAAAGAGAAGGAACCGATAGTGATCGCTGATGTTCTTGAGGATAAAAGGTATAAAGAGAAGACTCTTGCTAAAAAGGAAAAGCTTGTGTCGATGCTCAGTGTTCCCATGATGAAAAAAGACGAGATAATAGGCGTCATCAATGTCTATACCGTGGATCCCTATGAGTTCACTAAAAGTGATATAGATCTTTTGAGCGCCGCGGCGAACCAGGCGGCGGTTGCCATAGAGAACACCGAGCTCCTGGTAAAGACGAAAGTTATACAGGAGGAGCTGGATACGAGGAAAAAGGTCGAGAAGGCCAAGGGTATCCTGATGAAAGAGAAGAATCTTTCGGAGAACGAAGCGTATAATCTGATAAGGAAATCAAGCATGAATAAGCGCGTTTCGATGAAGGAGATAGCCGAAGCGATAATAATCTCGGCCGAGATCAGAGAGTGGTGATTTTCAAGAAGAAGTGATTTAATAGCTAACGAAGAAGTTAGAAAGGCAAAGAGGCCCCGGTGATGAGCGGGGCCTTTATTTTCGGGGAAGAAAGTCAGGGGCGCGGCAGCCCCTTCCGGGCCGGACACGGCCCGGAAGGGGCTTTTTTATTTTGGATCAGGGAGGAAAGTATATGTTACTCAAAAGAGCGATATTCAGGAAAATGACGTATGTGTGTACGGCGTTAACTGTTCTGACTTTAACCGGATCTAATGCCGGCGCGGATACAGGCAGGGGATGGCTTCCGGAAAAATCCGGACGGATGCCGGATATCTCCCATTCGCAGTCTTTCATGACAAAGTACATATGGCGGGGATGGAACCTCGGGGACGAACCCGTATGGCAGACGGATACCTCCGTATCGAAGTGGGGAGTGACCCTGGATGTGTGGACTGACTACAGCTTGAATAACGACAAGTCCAGAGATGGCGGGAGATACCAGGAGTTCACGGAGATAGATTACACCGTAGACTATACCTTCAACGTCGGGGAGATGCCGGAAATGATCGACTTTGACGGCCCCGACATCCTGGATCCGTTAAGTCTTTCGGCAGGGTATATCTACTATACCTTTCCCAACGCGGACTGGGAGGATAAATTCTTCGATACGCATGAAATCTATTTCGGGACGTCTTATGGCTGTTTCCTGCAACCGTCCTTTACCTGGTACTGGGACGTCGATAGCGGCAAGGGCTCTCCGGACGGCGGAGGGGACGGATCATATTTCCTGTTCGGCGTATCTCACACTTTCGCCTTCGGCGAAAACGGCATTTCCGCGACAGTGGGTATGACGACCGGGATCATAGATGAACAATGGACCGATAAGACCGGCTGGGCCGATATGGTCTTTTCGGGGGAGGCATGTATTCCGTTACTCGAATATTTCACTATGAAGCCGAACCTGGCGTATTCGCTCATCCTGGACAGCAATACGTATAATGACGCCGCCGAGAACGAATTTTACGGAGGAGTTACCGTTAGCTTTGAATATTGACATAAAAAAGGAAGGAGGAAGGCATGTTTAAAAGAATATTGAGATCTATCCCGAAAGCGGCATTGACAGCTGCGGTGTTACTGGCGCTTTTTCCGGACGATGCCTGTCCGGAAGAAGTAACGGAATACGCGACCAGCGCAGGTATCGATACATTATGGGTCATGATCGCCGCGTTCATGGTGTTCATAATGCAGGCCGGTTTCGGCATGCTTGAGGCGGGCCTCATCAGGACGAAGAACACCTGTAACGTGCTCATGAATAACTTCCTGGATTTTTGTATGGCTTCCATGGGGTTTTTCATGTTCGGTTACGCCATAATGTTCGGTGTCGGCAACGGCTTTATGGGGTGGCAAGGGTGGTTCCTCGTCGACGCGACCCACCAGGGACATCTTCCGCTCGAGGCGGCGTGGCTTTTTCATGCCGTATTTTGCGGAGCGGCGGCGACCATTGTCGCCGGTGGCATAGCCGAGAGGATGAAATTCCAGGCATACCTCATATATTCGTTCCTTATCTCCGCGATGGTGTATCCGTTCGTGGGGCACTGGGTATGGGGAGGAGGCTGGCTGGCCGGCCTCGGGTTCGGGGACTTTGCCGGGTCGACCGTTGTTCACGCGGTAGGCGGCACGGCCGCTCTGGTGGGGACCATGATAGTCGGCCCCAGGATCGGTAAGTACAACAAGGACGGTTCCGCGAACGCCATTGAAGGGCATTCAATGGCGCTTGCTTCGCTCGGAGCCCTTATTCTCTGGTTTGCCTGGTTCGGGTTCAATCCGGGTTCGACTTTGAGCGTAGGGGATGGAAGCCTTATGGCCAAGGTGGCGGTTAATACGAACCTGGCCGCTGTGGCCGGCGCGCTGGTGGCCATGTTCACGGCATGGAAAATATGCGGCAAACCCGATCTTTCCATGACCATGAACGGGGCTCTTGCGGGGCTTGTCGCTATTACCGCTCCGTGCGCGTATGTGCTCCCGGCGGAATCCATGCTTATAGGGTTCATAGCCGGTATCATAGTTGTCCTGGGGACATTGTCCCTTGACCGGGTCCGTGTTGATGACCCCGTAGGAGCCGTTCCGGTGCACATGATGAACGGCATATGGGGAACTTTAGCGGTAGGCCTGTTCGGGCACAAAGCCCTGGGGCTCGCCCGTGACGGGTTATTCCACGGCGGGGGATTCACCCAGCTCGGCATACAGGCCCTGGGAGCGTTTACGGTCGTCGCCTTTGTGGGGGTTGCCATGACGGTGGTATTCAAGGTGATAGATAAGGCCGTGGGGCTCAGGGTTTCGAGAGAAGAAGAGCTCAAAGGTCTGGATATCAGCGAGCATGGTATGGAAGCGTACGCCGGGTTCCAGATATTCACGACAAAATAAATTCGTAAGGGAGGGGTTCAAACCCTCCCTTACGATCATAACAAGGAGGTTTAACATGAAACTCATAATCGCGATGATACAGCCGCATAAACTGCCGGACGTAAAAAAAGCCCTTTTTGAAGCCGAGGTCCACAAGATGACGGTGACGAACGCCCTGGGATGCGGCCAGCAGAAGGGGTATACCGAGACATACAGAGGGGTCATACACGAAGTGAACCTCCTGAAGAAGATCCGGCTGGAAATAGCCGTCAACGAAAATTTTGTCCAGCCGACGGTAGACGCGATAATCAAGGGAGCGAGGACAGGAACTATCGGCGACGGCAAGATCTTTATCGTGGATCTTCCCGAGTGTATACGGATCAGGACCGGCGAAAAGGGGAAGGAGGCTATAGGATAAGCCGGGACTTGCGAATGAAAAAGAAGAAAAAGAAGAACAGCGCAAAAGAACGCAATAATAACAAGAACGCGCTGGATCCGCCCGCTCGGCTGGGTCCGCCCGCGTGTAACCTGTCTATGGCGGACCGTGTCCGGCCGCGGAACCTGAGGCCGGGCGTATGATACTTGTTATTAAACACGTGTCTATAGAAGGCCCCGGGATTATCGGGGATTTTTTCTCGGATCAGGGACATAAACTCAAGATACTCGATCTGGAGAAGAGAGGATCGTTCCCGGATCTTCTCGAAGGCATAGAAGCCGTTATATCCCTGGGCGGTCCGATGAACGTTTATCAGGAATATTCATATCCCTTTTTAAGGACGGAGGACGCTTTCATCAGAAATATCGTAAAGAAAGGCATGCCTTTTCTGGGGATATGCCTGGGCGCGCAGTTGCTCGCGAAAGCCGCCGGCGCTCCGGTCAAAAAAGCGCCGCGTAATGAGATCGGGTTCTACAGGGTGAGTCTTACGCGGGAAGGGAGAAAAGATCCTCTCTTCGCCGGGATCAATGATGTATTCGATGTTTTCCAGTGGCACGAGGATACTTTCGAAGTCCCGGAAGGAGGCCGTCTTCTTGCCGTAACGGACCCGCGCATGAACCAGGCCATAAAACTCGGCAACAGGGCATATGGCCTGCAATTTCACGTAGAGACCACGGAAGGCATGATAAAGAGATGGATCAGGGAGTATCTTGACGGCAGCGACACCGGCATGCGAAGAAAGGGGGAAAGCATGCTTTCCAGATGCGATGAGGTCAAAAATGAGCTGCAATATACTGCGATAGAGATCTGCGGTAACTTCAGAAAAATGTTCATGAATTGAGCAATCCGGGGGCGATAAACGCCTTATTTCAAGCCAATTTCTTCTTGACATATACCCCATGCGGTGTTATAATCAAACTGACAAAGATGTTGAAAAGGCGATGATGCCCTTAGGATCTGATGGTTCTAAGGGTTTTTTATGAGCCCAGGCAAGGATGCAACTACAAGGCAATGATGCCCTTTTTGAAGCACGGGATGCTCCAAAAAGGGCTTTTTTTTGTAAAGCGATGCACATGTTTCATGCAGTTTTTGATAAGGGAGGATGGAAATGGAGACAAAAAAGGCCGATAATGCCATAGACGACACGCTGTTCGTTACGAATGCGGGGAACGTATACGGAAAGGTGATGGAAAGCACGGAGAAGCTGCTGATCGAGAAGGCCCTGAAGAGGGCCTACGGGAACCAGTCCATAGCTTCGAAGATACTCGGGATCAACAGGAACACTTTGCGGGTGAAGATAAAGAAGCTGGGAATAGATGTGAAGAATTTCAAGATATGAGATGGACAAGAGGTAACAAGATGAAGTATCGCCATTTGCCTGAAAAACAGGGGTTATATGATCCGCGGTTCGAGCATGACGGCTGCGGGGTGGGTTTTGTCTGTGATATTAACGGCAAAAGATCGCATGAGATCATACTCAAGGGGATAGAGGTCCTCGAGCGCATGAGCCACCGGGGCGCCGTCGGCGCGGATCCCGAGACCGGCGACGGCGCGGGGATACTTATACAGATACCGCACGATTTTTACGCGCAGGCGTGCGCCGTGACCGGCATAGACCTGCCGCCTGTGGGCGGATACGGCACGGGCCTTATTTTTATGCCGACCGTTAGAGAGGAAAGAGAGTTCTGTGAAACGGTCATAAAAAACGTCATCGACGAAGAAGGGCAGGAATTGCTCGGCTGGCGCGACATGCCGGTTGACGATTCGATCATAGGCGAGAGGGCCAGGGAATCCGAGCCCGTTATAAGACAGGTCTTCGTCGGCCGCGCCGAAGGCGCCGAAGACCGTCCTTCCTTTGAAAGGAAACTTTATGTTATACGCAAGCGGATAGAGAGCAAGATACGCCTTTCGGGGATAAAACAGAAGAAGTTCTTTTATATAACGAACCTTTCCTCCAGGACCATAAGCTACAAGGGTCTCCTTAAGCCCGGCCAGGTCAAAGGTTTTTACCCGGACCTTACCGACGAAAGGATGCGAAGCGCTATAGTGCTGGTCCATTCCCGTTACAGCACTAACACGTTTCCCACGTGGGACCTGGCCCAGCCTTTCCGGTACCTTGCCCATAACGGGGAAATAAACACCCTGCGCGGCAATATTAACTGGTTCCGGGCCAAGGAACGTTTGCTTGCCAGCGAACTTTTCGGCACGGATATCGAGAAGATCAAACCGGTTATAGTCGAAGGCGGCAGCGATTCCGCCATGCTGGATAACGTATTCGAACTGCTTTTCCTCGCCGGCCGGCCGCTGGCGCACGTCATGATGATGCTTGTGCCGAGCGCATGGGAAAAAGACCGGTTCATGGACGAAAAGACCGGGGATTTTTACAAATACCATACCTGCATCATGGAGCCATGGGACGGTCCGGCCGCGATCGCGTTCACCGACGGAAAGAACATAGCCGCCATACTCGACCGTAACGGATTGCGTCCCGCCAGGTATATCGTCACGAAGGACGGTTTCGTGGTAATGGCTTCAGAGGTCGGCGTCCTGGACATCGACCCGTCCGGTATCAAAAGATCGGGACGGCTTGAGCCCGGGAAAATGTTCTTCATAGATACGGAAGGAGGACGGATCATAGAGGATGCCGAGGTCAAAGAAAATATATCCGGGAGGCATCCGTACGGTGAATGGATAAAAGAAAACATAGTGGAGTTCGACAGCCTGCCCAGGGCCGGCGTCAAGAGCAAAACGACCGACGATATCCTGACATGCATGAAGGCGTTCGGTTACACCCGCGAAGACCTGAAGGTCATCATAAAGCCGATGGCGGAACAGGGAAAAGAACCCGTTGGCTCGATGGGGAACGATACGCCTCACGCGGTATTATCGAAAAAACCGCAGCTTCTGTATAACTATTTCAAACAGCTTTTCGCGCAGGTTACCAACCCGGCGATAGACCCGATCCGGGAAGAACTGGTGATGAGCCTCGACACGTATATAGGAGAGGGCAGGAACATACTCGATGAAACGGCAAAGCATTGCCGCAAGTTAAGGATCACCGACCCGATACTCACGAATGAGGAGCTGGAAGCTTTAAGGGAGGTAAACCTTAACGGTTTCAGGACAAAGACCATTTACACGTATTTCAGGGCCAGGGAGGAAGATTTCGTACATGCCCTCGAAAGGGTTTGTTTCGAAGCGGAATTCGCTATCGAAAAAGGGTATACGTTCATCATGCTCAGTGACCGGGGCATGGGGGAAGAGTACGCGGCTTTACCGGCTCTCCTGGCGGTAAGCGCCGTTCATCAGTATCTGGTGAGGAAGACCATACGTTCGCAGATAAATATAATTGTTGAGAGCGGAGAACCGCGCGAAGTCAATCATTTCGCTCTTCTTTTCGGCTACGGCGCCGACTGCGTGAATCCCTATCTGGCTTACGAAGCCGTGGAATATCTTATAAGGGACGGTGAGATAGACAAGAAAGTTGAAACGGCGATCAGGGATTACCGCAAGGCCGTGAACAGGGGGATACTCAAAATACTTTCAAAGATGGGCATCTCCACCCTGCGCAGTTACCGCGGAGCCCAGATATTCGAAGCGCTGGGCCTCAATTCAGACGTGGTCGAGAGATATTTCACCGGCACGGTATCACGTATAGGCGGCGTGAGTATTGACGGTATTGCCAGGGAAACCCTGATGAGGCACAGGCAGGCCTATCCCGCGAGAGCGGTTAACAGCCCGTATCTTTTGCCGGGGGGCGTATATCAATGGAAACGCGACGGCGAGTTCCATCTCTGGCGGCCGGAAAGTATAGCGGCCCTGCAGGATTCAGTCAGGGAGAACGACTATGAAAGATACAAGGATTTCGCGGATCTTATAAACGATCAATCGGCCAATCCGACCACCCTCAGGAGTCTGTTCAAATTCATGTCCGGGGAACCTGTTCCGATAGATGAAGTGGAACCGGTCGAGGGAATAGTAAAGCGTTTCGCGACAGGGGCGATGAGTTTCGGGTCGATCTCCAAAGGAACCCACGAAGCCATTGCGGTGGCGATGAACCGTTTAGGGGCCAGATCCAATACCGGTGAAGGAGGGGAGGATCCGGCGCGGTTCGCCGTTCTTCCTAACGGTGATTCGGCAAGGAGCGCCATAAAACAGGTCGCTTCCGGCAGGTTCGGCGTGACGACGAATTATCTCATGAACGCCGACGAGATACAGATCAAGATCGCCCAGGGCGCCAAGCCGGGCGAAGGAGGCCAGCTTCCCGGGCACAAGGTGAGCGCTATAATAGCGAGGACGCGTTATACGACGCCGGGGGTGACGCTTATTTCGCCGCCCCCGCATCACGACATATATTCGATAGAGGATCTGGCGCAGCTTATATTCGACCTCAAGAATGTTAACCCCAAAGCGCGTATCAGCGTTAAACTGGTGTCCGAGATGGGGGTGGGGACGGTCGCGGCGGGTGTCGCCAAGGGGCACGCGGACATGATATTGATCTCGGGAGGCGACGGCGGCACGGGAGCTTCGCCGAAGAGTTCGATAAGACACGCCGGGCTGCCGTGGGAGCTTGGTCTGGCCGAAACGCATCAGACGCTCGTGTTGAACGGGTTAAGGAACAGGGTGCGTCTCCAGACGGATGGTCAGATGCGGACCGGCAGGGACGTGGCTATCGCGGCTATCCTCGGAGCCGAGGAATTCGGGTTCTGCACGGCGGTCCTTATTACTCTCGGCTGTGTTATGCTCCGGCATTGCCATCTGAACAATTGTTCCGTCGGAGTGGCTACACAGGACGAGATGCTCGAGAAAAGATTTCAGGGCAGGCCGGAATATATAGTGAATTACATGAGGTTCGTTGCCCGGGACCTGAGGGAGATAATGGCGCGGCTCGGGGTGAGGAGCATAGACGAGCTGATCGGCAGGACGGACCTCCTGGAAGTGGACAAGAGCATCCTGCCGGACAGGTCAAAAGGCATCGATTATTCGGGGATATTGTATAAACCGGACGCGTGCGACGCTTCCGAAATGCGTTGCACCCGTTCGCAGGATCACGGGATAGACGAGGTCCTCGACAGGACACTGATAGAGCTCGCCTCGAACGCCATTAAAAAAGGAGGTACGGTAAGAATAGAATCGCCTATAAGCAATACCGACCGCGCCGCCGGGGCGATGCTAAGCGGAGAGGTCTGCAGGACGCACGGGGAGAGCGGGCTGCCCGACGGCTCGATCCATTGCAAGTTCAACGGTATTGCCGGACAGAGTTTCGGCGCTTTCCTCGCGAAAGGAATAACATTTGAACTGGAAGGGATGGCGAACGATTATGTCGGGAAGGGCGCGTCCGGGGGAAGGATAATGATCTACCCCGATCATAGAGCCGATTTCATCCCGGAGCATAACATCATAACAGGCAATACCGCTTTCTACGGCGCCACATCGGGCGAGGCGTACATACGGGGCGTAGCCGGGGAGCGTTTTTGCATAAGGAACTCCGGCCTTTACGCCGTAGTCGAGGGCGTGGGGGACCACGGGTGCGAGTATATGACCGGGGGAAGAGTGGTCGTTATAGGGAAGACCGGGCGCAATTTCGCCGCTGGGATGTCCGGAGGGATCGCTTATGTGTATGATGAAGACGGGAGTTTCGAGAGCAAATGCAATATGGGAATGGTCAACCTGGAACGGCTGAGTGAAGACGATAAGACCACGATCCATGACCTGCTGCGCAACCATCATAAGCATACGGGCAGCTCGAGGGCCAGGGAGATACTGGACCATTTTCACGAAGAACAAAAGAAATTCGTCAAAGTGATGCCTGTGGAATATAAAAGGGTGCTTGAAGGAAAAGACACCCAGGACAAGCTGGGGCTTACGGAGGTGTCTGATGGGTGATCCTAAGGGGTTTCTTAAGGTTAACCGGCGGCCGTCCGCATACAGATCCGCATGCGAACGCGTGAAAGATTACAGGGATGTCGCGGTTTTGCCGGGCGAAGGGGAATCAAAGGAACAGGCTTCCCGCTGCATGGATTGCGGCACGCCTTTCTGTCACTGGGGATGCCCTGCCGGCAATTATATACCCGAATGGAACGATCTCATGTTCACCGGGCATTGGCAGCGCGCTTTCGAGCTTCTGCAGGCGACCAACAATTTCCCGGAATTCACGGGCAGGGTATGCCCGGCGCCCTGCGAATATGCCTGCGTGCTCGGGATAAACGATGATCCGGTAACTATAAGGGAGAACGAGCTTGTAATAACAGAGCGGGCGTTCGAAAAAGGCCTGGTGAAAGCTATGCCACCCGCCGCGCGAACGGATAAAAAGGTGGCGATCGTGGGTTCAGGGCCCGCGGGACTCGCATGCGCCATGCAGCTGAACCGCGCCGGCCATAATGTAGTGGTGTATGAAAGGGATGACAAGATAGGAGGCATACTACGCTACGGTATTCCCGATTATAAACTTGAGAAATGGGTCATAGACAGGCGTTTGGCGCTTTTAAGGGAAGAGGGCGTCGAGTTCTTGACCGGCGTCAACGTGGGAACGGATATTACCGCGGAGGAATTGTTGAGAGGATACGACGCCGTATGCCTCGCGGGCGGTTCCAGGGTCCCGCGGGACCTGTCCATCGCGGGGCGCGATCTTGAAGGCATATATTTCGCGATGGATTATCTTATCCAGTCCAACAGGAGAGTGGCGGGGGAGTCCATACCGCCCGAGCGCCTTATAGACGCTAAAGGTAAAAAGGCCGTCGTTATAGGCGGCGGCGACACGGGGGCCGACTGCGTCGGAACGGCACACCGTCAGGGCGCGTCGTGTGTCGTGCAGATAGAGGTCATGCCGCAGCCGCCGGAATGCCGCACGGAGGATTATCCCTGGCCGATGTACCCGCTTCTCCTGAAGACGTCATCAAGTCACGAGGAGGGCGGAGAGAGGCAGTGGGCGGTCCTCACCAGGAGGTTTATCGGCCGGGACGGGCGCGTAAAGAAACTGGAATGCGCGCGTGTTGAATTCTCCGTCGAAGAAGGGAAAAATACCTGTCCGGTGATGAAAGAGGTCCCGGGCAGCAAGTTCGAGATAGAGGCGGACATGGTCATTATGGCCGTGGGTTTTGTCCACCCGGAGCATGACGGGCTTCTTGACGCGCTGGGTGTGGAGTTTGACGGAAAAGGGAACGTGAAGACGGAATGCGATCTCATGTCTTCCGTGGAAAAGGTGTTTTCCGCGGGCGACATGCGCCGGGGGCAGTCCCTCATAGTGTGGGCCATTTCGGAGGGCAGAAAGGCAGCCCGGAGGATAGACGGGTTTTTGATGGGCTCGAGCGATCTTCCTGAACTGTGAAGAGCGATCATTTGAGGTTTGATATGTTCATGCTTATTTGTTATAATAGCCCGACAATGACGTCATGCAGGCAAAGAGGCCCTTGGATAAAAAAAGTATCCGGGGCTTTTTTTTAAAAAAAGGTGTTTTCCGATGCGGCGGATCAAAGCGAAAATAGCGCTCGAAGACGGCAGGGTATTCGGCGGATACTCTTTCGGAGCTGCCGGAGAGAGGTCCGGAGAGGTCGTTTTCAATACCAGCATGAGCGGATACCAGGAGATCCTTACCGACCCTTCCTACAAGGGGCAGATAGTTACCATGACATACCCGCTTATAGGCAATTACGGGGTCAACGATGAAGACGTCGAGTCCCGGATGCCGTTCGTGGAGGGCTTTATAGTCAAAGAGTGCAGCCGCGTCTCAAGCAACTGGAGGGCACGGAAAGGCCTGAGCGAGTATCTGCGCGATAACGGCATAATCGGGATCGAAGGGGTGGATACGCGCGCGCTTACCCGCCATATAAGGCTGCGAGGGTCCATGAAAGCGGTCATATCGACGGAAGACCTCGATGATAAAAGCCTGGTGGACAAAGCTAAAAGTTCCCCGGGGCTCGAAGGCCGCGATCTTGTAAGGGAAGTTAAGAACGATAAACTTTTCCGCTGGAATGAGGACGGAAAATACGACGTTATCGTTATCGATTGCGGCGTGAAGTTCAACATCATGAGAAGGCTCGCGGAAAATGACTGCCGCGTAACGGTCGTTCCTCCCGATACCCCGGCGGAAGACATACTGGCCGAGGAACCCGACGGCATCCTTCTTTCCAACGGTCCGGGCGATCCCGCCGGAGTGCCCTACGTCGTCGAGACCGTGAAGAAACTCCTGGGTAAAGTGCCCATATTCGGTATATGTCTCGGGCACCAGATGCTGGGACTCGCCCTGGGAGGGAAGACGTTCAAACTCAAGTTCGGACATCACGGGGGCAACCATCCGGTAAAGGACCTCTCGACCGGGAGGGTCGCCATTACGCCGCAAAACCATAATTTTTGCGTGGATATCGATACCCTGGACAGGAAAGATATCGAGATAACCCACGTTAACCTTAACGATAATACCCTTGAGGGCATGAAACACAAAAAGATGCCCCTTTTCTCGGTCCAGTTCCATCCGGAATACGGTCCGGGCCCGCATGACGCGGAATATCTTTTCGGTGAATTCATAAAAATGATGGAGGGCTCGGGTGCCTAAAAGGAACGACATAAAAAAAATACTCATAATCGGATCGGGCCCGATAATCATCGGCCAGGCCTGTGAATTCGATTATTCCGGCACCCAGGCCTGTAAGGCGCTCAAGGAAGAGGGGTATGAGGTCGTTCTTGTGAATTCCAATCCCGCGACGATAATGACCGATCCCGAAACCGCCGATGTTACTTACATAGAGCCGATAACCCCCGAGGTCGTGGAGAAGATAATCGAGAAAGAACGCCCGGATGCCGTATTGCCCACCCTGGGGGGCCAGACGGGACTTAATACCGCCATGAAGATCGCCGAAAAAGGTATATTGGAAAAATACGATGTCAAGATGCTGGGGGCGAACCGGGAGTCCATCAAGAAGGCGGAGGACCGTGAGGATTTCAAGAAAGCGATGCAGAAGATAGGCATGGACCTGCCGGAAAGCGCGCTCGCTTATAACATGGATGAAGCCAAAAAAGCGATGCGGGAAATAGGCCTTCCCGTTATCATAAGGCCGAGTTTTACGCTTGGCGGGACCGGCGGCGGGATAGCGATCACGGAAGAAGAGTTCGAGAACATCGCTGAACTGGGGCTCAAGAACAGCATGATAAGCGAGATACTTATCGAAGAGTCCGTGCTCGGCTGGAAAGAATACGAGCTCGAGGTCATGCGCGACAAAAATGATAACGTGGTAATAATATGTTCCATAGAGAATTTCGACCCGATGGGCGTCCACACGGGCGATTCGATAACGGTCGCGCCGGCCCAGACCCTGACGGATACGGAATACCAGAAGATGCGGGACGCGGCAATAGACATCATCAGGGAGATAGGGGTCGAAACGGGCGGTTCTAATATCCAGTTCGCCGTGGATCCGGAGACCGGAAGGATGGTGGTCATCGAGATGAATCCCCGCGTTTCCAGGAGTTCCGCTCTCGCGAGCAAGGCCACGGGTTTCCCTATCGCGAAGATAGCCGCGAAACTCGCCGTCGGATATACCCTGGATGAGATACGGAACGACATAACGAAGGAGACCCCGGCGTCGTTCGAGCCGATGATAGATTATTGCGTGGTCAAGATACCGCGTTTCACTTTCGAGAAATTTCCCGAGGCGCGGGACGTCCTCGGGATACAGATGAAATCCGTCGGGGAGACCATGGCTATCGGGCGGACATTTAAAGAAGCCCTGCAGAAGGGGCTCCGCGGCCTCGAGATAGGGCACGCGGGGCTTGATAACAAGCTCGACCACAGGGATATCCCCGATGAAAAAATAAGGAAACGTCTCGAGGAGCCGAACGCTTCGCGCGTATTCTACATAAAATACGCGTTGCAAAAAGGATACACGGTCGAAGATATAACGGCGATCACCGGCATAGACCCGTGGTTCATAGATAATATAGCCCAGATCATCGAGTTCGAGAATGAGTTGGCGCTCCTCGCTTCCGGCGGCGTTAAGTTGTGGGAGATGGACAAAGGCCTCCTTCTCAAGGCGAAGCAGTACGGTTTCAGCGACAGACAGCTCGGGCGCGTGTTCGGCTGCGGAGAACTTGATGTCCGGGAGATCCGGAAAAAACGCGGAGTGGAAGCCACCTTTAAACTGGTGGATACCTGCGCGGCGGAATTCGAGGCGTATACGCCGTATTATTATTCGACCTACGAAACAGAAGATGAAACGAGGATATCGGACAAAAGGAAGATAATGATACTCGGCGGCGGGCCGAACAGGATAGGCCAGGGGATAGAATTCGATTATTGCTGCTGCCACGCGTCGTTCGCATTGAAAGATCTCGGGTGTGAGACCATAATGGTAAATTCTAACCCCGAGACGGTCTCTACGGATTACGACACGTCTGATAAACTTTATTTTGAACCGCTTACGTTCGAGGACGTTATGAACATAATCGACAAGGAAAAGCCGTCCGGGATCATAGTCCAGTTCGGGGGACAGACGCCGCTTAACCTCGCCGACATGCTCGAAAAGGCCGGCGCCCCGATAATAGGCACGTCGGTCGAATCGATACATCGCGCGGAAGACAGGGGCAAATTCGCGAAACTTTTGAAAAAACTCGATATAAACCAGCCACCGAACGGATCGGCCGATTCAAAGGAAGATGCCGTCAAGATAGCCCGTGAAATAGGATTCCCCGTTCTTGTCCGGCCCTCTTTCGTCCTGGGCGGGCGGGCGATGCGCATAGTTTACGACGAGGGTTCCTTGAACGAATTCATGGAAGAGGCCAGGGAAGCGTCCCCGGAACACCCGATATTGATAGACAAATTCCTGGAGGACGCGGTGGAAGTGGACGTGGATGCCATCTCCGACGGCGAACTTTCCGTGGTAGGCGGGATCATGGAACATATCGAAGAAGCGGGAGTGCATTCCGGGGATTCGGCCTGTGTCCTGCCGCCGCATACCCTGAGCGACGATATCCTGAACAAAATAAGGGAGCATACCCTGGCCATGGCCGGAGAGCTTCGCGTCATAGGTCTTCTGAACATACAGTTCGCGGTGAAGGGCGATGTCGTTTATGTCCTCGAGGTCAACCCGAGGGCGTCCAGGACGGTTCCTTTCGTGAGCAAGGCGACGGGTATCCCGCTCGCCAAGATCGCGTCGATGGTCATGGCGGGAAAGAAGCTCAAGGAGACGGGTTTTACGGAAGAAAAGCAGGTCGAACATCTTTCCGTAAAGGAATCGGTCCTGCCGTTCTCCAGGTTCTCGGGGGTCGATATCCTGCTGGGCCCCGAGATGAAATCGACCGGCGAAGTGATGGGTATGGACAAAGGCTTCGGCAACGCTTTTTATAAAGCGCAGCTCGCCGCGGGACAGGAGCTGCCATTAAAAGGAAAAGTGTTCATAAGCGTCAAGAACGACGATAAAAGGGATATCGCCTTTATCGCCAAGAAGCTTTACGACATGGGGTTCCAGATAATAAGCACTAAAGGGACGCGCAAGGTCCTTAAGTCCAACGATATAGATGCCGAGGTCGTCGGCAAGGTGGGGGAAGGCGACAAAAAACTCCTCGATCTTATCCGGAAGGGCGAGATAAAACTTATAATAAACACCCCGTCGGGACCGAGAGGCCAGTCCGACATGAAGCCCATAAGGAGCCAGGCGGTCATGCACGGGGTGCCGTGCATAACTACCATCCAGGGCGCGCAGGCCGCGGTCAACGGGATAGAATCCACCCTGAAGGGGCGGATGACGGTAAGATCGGTGCAGGAATACCATTCACAGGAATAGGATGGGGAGGATATAAAATGCCGAAATACGTTTTCATAACAGGTGGTGTTGTTTCGAGTCTGGGAAAAGGCATCGCGTCCGCTTCTATAGGGAAACTGCTCGAGACGAGAGGTCTCAAAGTCTCCATCATAAAATGCGACCCGTATATCAACGTTGACCCCGGCACCATGAGCCCGTACCAGCACGGAGAAGTGTACGTAACGGTTGACGGCGCGGAAACGGATCTCGACCTGGGGCATTATGAGCGCTTTACCAACGCGAAACTGAGCAGGGATAACAATATCACCACGGGCAAGGTATATTATTCCGTTATCACGAAAGAGAGAAAAGGGGCTTATCTGGGTAACACGGTCCAGGTGATCCCGCACATCACCGACGAGATAAAGGACGGCATAAGAAAGGTCGCCAAAGAGGACAAGGTGGACGTGGTCATAGTCGAGATAGGAGGAACGGTCGGCGATATAGAGGGCCTTCCGTTCCTGGAAGCCATAAGGCAGTTCTCCCTGGAAGAGGGTAAGGGCAATGTGGTTTTTATCCACCTTACGCTGATACCTTTCATAAAAAGCGCCGGAGAGATAAAGACCAAACCTACTCAGCACAGCGTCGGCAAGTTGAGGGAAATAGGCATACAGCCCGATATCCTCCTCTGCCGTTCGGAAAAGGCGATCAGCGGGGAAGCGCGGGAAAAGATCGCTCTTTTCTGCAATGTGGACAAGAACAAGGTCATCATGGCCCTTGACGTAGATACGATATACGAGGTTCCGGTAGTGTTCGGAAGACAGGGGCTGGACAGTATTTTGATCAAAGAACTGAAACTGAAGACGCGCAAGGGTAGCCTGGACGCCTGGAAGAAAAAGGTGATCGACCGCATAAAGGGGCCCGAAGATGAAGTGAATATCGCCGTCGTCGGGAAATACATAACCCTTCAGGACGCGTATAAATCGATCTACGAAGCGCTCACTCATGCCGGGATAGCCAATAACGTAAAGATGAACA
>CAZMEZ010000026.1:0-8995 GCA_964565425.1 uncultured Planctomycetia bacterium
CTCTAGCCCCTCGCCTTACTTATCACTTAACCCGCTATGCGCTTTGCGCTATGCGAAATTCTCCTTTGAAACGTTCCCCAAACCCCGTATAATTTAAGAGTTATGATGAAGCGTGACGGGGGGGAAGCCTTTCAGATAGTGTCCTGGTCGTTTTATGACCTGGCTAACCAGTTCTTTGCCTTGAACGTGGTCTCGCTTTATTTCCCGAGATGGCTGACCGTGGAAAAGAACTCCCCCGAGATATTTTACGGCCTCGCTTTCGGGATTTCCATGTTCCTGGTAGCCGCATGCGCGCCTTTCTTCGGGACGATGGCGGATATCGCGAGAAGACGCAGATATTACCTGGTCCTCTTTACTCTCGTATCGGTCGTTTTTACCGCGCTTTTAGGGATATCGGGAAACGTTCTCATGGCCCTGGTATTTTTCGCCATTGCCAATTTCGGGTGCCAGGAAGCGATAATCTTCTATAACGCTCTCCTGGTAAACGTATCGCCGCGGAAAAGGATAGGGCTGATATCGGGCCTCGGAAGGATGTTCGGTTACACGGGAGCGATACTTGCCTTACTTATCACCAAGCCCATTGTTCTCAGGATGGGCTATCAGGCGACATTTCTTGTGACATCGGCTCTCTTCCTGGTGTTCGCCCTCCCCTGCATGATCTTCGTGAAAGAAGGCCCCCGAAAAAGCGATATGGGACCTTCCGGGATATCCACAGGTAAGGTGTTTGCCGTTGTCGCAGAGAACATGAAAAAGATGCGCGGCATCAAAGGGTTCGGGAATTTTCTCGCGTCGGCTTTTTTCATGTTATGCGCCGTCAACACGGTAATGATATTCATGGCCGTGTACGCCGGCAGGGTATTCGGCCTGACCGAGGGAGGGATAATAGATCTTATAGCGTTTTCGACGATCTTTGCCATAATCGGGAGTATCGTATCGGGGCAGATCAGCGATATTATAGGCTACAGGAAAGCCCTTCTTTGGATATTGTTGCTCTGGGCGGTCTGTTTGCTTGGCGGCAGTCTGGTAAAGATACCGTTTCATTGGGCCGTGGGCGCTCTTGCGGGGTTCAGCCTGGGGGCGACATGGGTGGTCCTGCGGGCCTTGGTCGTAAGGCTTGTCCCGGAAGAGAACGTGGGGCAGGCCTTCGGAGTGTTCAACCTGGTGGGATATCTCTCGGGGGTAATCGGGCCGGTGTATTGGGGTTTGAGCCTTCTATACCTTTCCCGGTTCGGAGAAACGGGGTATCGCGTGTCGCTCGCCAGCTTGACCCTGTTTCTCCTGGCGGGGTCATTTTTTCTTTTGCGCACAGAAAAACAGGCACAAATACATGCGTAACATTAAAGAAGGATTTGAAAAGGCGGTTTTGGAGTCCCCGGAAAAGACGGCGATAATATTCCGGAAGGAGGAAAGGTGGGAGAACGTTACCTTCGGCGATCTCGCCGGACGGGTAAAGGCGGTATCGGCTTTTCTGTCGGAAGAGGGCATCGCTAAAAACGACAAGGTCGCCATTGTCATGGGCAACAGGCCCGAGTGGCCGGTAGTTTTTTTCGGCACCGTTTCCATCGGGGGCGTCTGTGTCCCCCTTAATCCCGGCGCCGTTCCGGAAGAGATCGAGAATATCGTAAGGGATTCGGAATGCGCGATGATCTTTGCGGACGATAATACGGTTTCGATGGCAGAAGGCGTGAAGGAAAGATGTCCGTCCGTGAGGAAGGTCGTTTCCGCTGATTCCGAAGTTTTCAGAAAGATATTCTCAAGGCCGGCCGGAGAAGTGAAGGATGTGGATATATCCGGAGAGGATCTTGCCTGTATCTTATACACTTCCGGTACGACCGCGGCGCCGAAAGGCGTCATGCTCACGCACCGGAATCTCGCATCCAACTGCGGATCCCTGTACAGGACGAAGATCGTTACGCAAAAAGATAAAGTCGTTTCGATACTTCCTCTTCACCATACTTATCCCTTGACCGTGACAATGCTCTTGCCTGTCCTGTATGGGGCCGAGATAATCTATCCCGAGAGCATGCGTCCGGAAGCTGTACTGGAAGCCATGAGGGGAAGAAAGGGGACGGTTTTTGTCGCCGTTCCGCAGATATTTTCTTCTTTTCACCGGAAAATAACCGAGACGATAAAGAAAGCACCCTTTCCGTTAAGCGTTCTGCTTAATCTGGCGGTGAAGATATTGTATAAGATAAGGGAAAAGACCGGCATCAACCTTTCACGGTATTTTCTTTTTCCCGTTCACATGAGGTTCGGGTTCTCGGTGAGGATCTTTGCGAGCGGCGGGGCCAAGCTTGATGAGAACGTCGCGAAGGGCCTGTTCAGGGCAGGTTTTACCTTATTGGAGGGATATGGTCTTACCGAAACCGCTCCGGTCCTGACATTCAACCCCATAAGAAAGCCTAAGATCGGGTCTGTCGGGGTGCCGGTACCGGATGTTGAGATCAGGATCGACGAAAAGGACAAGGAGGGTATAGGAGAGGTCCTGGCCCGGGGCCCCAATATAATGAAAGGGTATTACAAGAGAAAGGACCTGACCGCCGAAGTGATAAAGGATGGCTGGTTCCGCACGGGGGACCTGGGTTATATGGACAAGGAAGGCTATTTATTCCTGACCGGGAGGACAAAAGAGGTTATCGTTCTGAGCTCGGGGGTCAATGTGTATCCTAACGAAGTGGAAGAAGCTTACATAAAACATTCTCCGGTAAAGGAGATGTGCGTGTTCGAAGTGCCTTTCAAGAAGGAAAAAGAAGAGGTCTTAGCGTTGTGGGGGATCGTTGTGCCTGATCTCGATTTTTTTAAGAAATACGGGGAGATCAACCTCAGGAACGTAATAAAAGAGAGATTCGATAATGTTTCGCGTGTATTGCCGAGCCACATGCGGCTCATGGGTTTTACCATAACGCTTGATGAACTCCCCCGGACGCTTCTCGGTAAGATCAAAAGGTATGAAGTAAAGGATAAGTGGACATCCAGGGCCAGAGAGGAGGAACATCCGGCCGAGGAGAGAAAGCTTTCGGAAGAGGACCTCGAGATAATGGAAACGGCTCTTGCCCGGGAAATAACGAATTATCTCAGGAAACAGACCGGGATCGAGAGAACCATCACCCCGGCAGATCTCCTGGAGCTCGATCTCGGCATCGATTCGCTGGGCAGGATCGAACTTGCTTCGGGCCTCGATATGCTCCTGGGCATGAAAATACCGGACGAGGTCATAGGCAGGGCGTTTACCGTCAGGGACCTGATCATGGGGATCGAACCTCTTTTGCCGGAAGGTACGGGGCGCCGCGTAAACAAGGAAGATATGCAGGGCAGCCTCATTCGTTGGCAGGAGACCCTTAAGGAGTTGCCCGGGAAAGAGAATCTCGCGAAGATCGACTTGAATCCCGGGTTCTGGACGTGGCTGGGGTGTTTTATGTTTCTCGTGTGCCATTATGTGTTTTTCAGATTATTCTATGATCTGAAAGTCGAAGGGAAGGAGAATTTCCCGGGGGAAGGGCCGTATATTTTATACAGCAACCATACAAGTTATTTTGACGGGCTCCTTGTCGCTTCCGCGTTACCCGGGTTCCCGAAACTGGATCTTTTCTTTGTCGGGTTCAGGCCTTATTTCAACGTTCCGATCATACGCAACCTGATAAGGATAGGAAGGATAATACCGCTTGATTTTTCATCACATTTACTCGAGGCGCTGAAAAGCTGTTATTATGTGCTTAAGAACGGCAGGAATCTGTGCCTGTTCCCGGAAGGATTGCGCACCCTTGACGGGAATATCGGGAAGTTCAAGAAAGGTTTCGGGATCCTGGCGAAGGAGTCGGGCGCTAAACTTGTTCCGGTGGCATTGATAGGGGCGTTCGAAGCCTGGCCCAGGACGTCGAAATTTCCCCGCCGCCATCCCATAAAGGTAAGGTTCGGAAAGGCCGTGGATGCGAAGGATATGGAGGAAGAAGGCGTGAAAATGGGGGCCGGGGACAGTTACGAGGCGATATGTGTCGCGGCCAGGGAGCGGCTGGTGGAATTGAAGAGTAGTGAATAGCTATCAGCTGTCCGCTATCAGCCTTCAGCTAAAGAAATAAAGACGCAAAGAAGTAAAGATGTAAAGAAAGCGGAAACGCCTATTTCTGTCATCCCGAGCGAGGCCGAAGGCCGAGTCGAGGGATCTAGATCCCTCGACTCGCTTCGCTCGCTCGGGATGACAGAGTGGGGGTACTTGGGGTAAAAAGTGTAATTGCCCGATTTATCGGGCGCTTAAAGCTTACAACTTAAAACTAACTGGTAACTGGCAATCGGCAACTGGCAACTTGGAACCGCCTGGAGTATAATACCCACATGGCCCAAAAGCGCTACGAACAGATGCCGCATACCGCTGACCTTGCCGCGAGAATATACGGTGAAACCCTTCCCGAACTTTACGGGAACGCCGCCTACGCCATGTTCGACATGATGGCGGATATTAAAGACGCCGGGGCCGAAGAGTCCGTAGAGGTGAGCGTCGAAGCGCCTGACGGGGAAAGTCTTTTGATATCCTGGCTCAACGAGGTGCTTTATATCTCTTATATAAAGAAGATCATTTTTTCAGAGTTCAGCATTTCCTCCCTGACGGAGAAGAAACTGACAGGCGCGGCAAATGGGCGGAAGATAAAAGAAGGCGCCAACCCGCTGAAAGCGGAGATAAAAGCGGCGACCTATCACGACCTTGAGATAAAAAAGACGGATAAGGGTTACGAGGTTACGGTTGTGTTTGATGTGTAGCTGTCAGCCATCAGCTATCCGCTGTCAGCAGCTGAAAGCTGAGAGCAGATAGCAGAAAGCTGGAAAAACAATGACAAAAGAATTTACCGGCAAACTGGAAAAGATAGACGATTTCAGGTGGCGCATACCCGCGAGCTATTTGCCCGGGATGAAAGTGCCGGGAGTCATATACTCGGACGAAAAGATGCTTAAGAGCATCGTGAGGGATAACGCTCCCCAGCAGGTGGCCAACGCGGCACACTTACCGGGAATAGTTAAGGCTTCCATGGCCATGCCGGATATTCATTGGGGATACGGTCTGCCGATAGGCGGGGTCGTAGCGACTGACGTGGAGGCGGGCGGCGTCGTAACGCCGGGCGGCGTTGGATACGATATAAACTGCGGGGTTCGCCTTATAAAGACGAGCCTGACGGCGGAAGACGTCCAGACGCATATAAAACAGCTCGTAGATACGCTTTTCATGAAGGTTCCCTCGGGTGTCGGATCTACCGGGAAGATCAGGGTCGATATCAGCGGGGAAAAGGACATAATGATAAAGGGCGCCAAATGGGCCGTTCAGAAGGGGTATGGGTGGCAGGAGGATATCGAACGCTGTGAAGGTCAGGGCGCGCTCAGCGGTGCGGATCCTTCGAAGGTTTCCCAAAGAGCGTACGAGCGGGGACGCAACCAGTCCGGCACGCTCGGTTCAGGAAATCACTTCATCGAGGTCCAGGTGGTCGATGAGATATACCGGGAAGATATCGCCGGCGTGTTCGGCATAAAGAAAGGGCAGATCACGGTGATGGTCCATACCGGCAGCAGGGGTGTGGGGCACCAGATATGCGGGGATTACGCCGAATGGATGGTGAAGCTTCTTTCCAAGTTCAAGATAATCATACCCGACAGGCAGCTTTCATGCGCTCCCGTAAAGAGCGAAGAAGGCCAGGCCTATCTCGGTGCCATGCGGTGCGCCGCTAATTACGCGTGGGCCAACCGGCAGGCGATAACGCATCTGGTGAGGCAGTCATTTGAACAGGTCTTCGGCGAAAGCGCGGCGTCTCTCGGCATGCATCTTGTGTATGACGTGGCTCATAATATAGCGAAACTGGAAGAACACGAGATAGAAGGGAAGAAACGGCTCCTGTGTGTCCACCGGAAAGGCGCCACAAGGGCTTTCCCGCCGGGGCATAAGGAGCTTCCCGACATATACAGGAAAGCGGGCCAGCCCGTTATAATCCCGGGCGACATGGGCAGGTGTTCCTATCTCCTTGCCGGGACGGAAGGGGCCCAGGAGACGTTCTATTCGACTTGCCACGGAGCGGGAAGGCTCCTGTCGCGCACCGCCGCCAAGAGGGTCACTAAGGGAAGGGCCGTAGCCCGCGAGCTTGCCGATAAAGGCATTATGATAAGATACGCCGGCAGGGACACGCTGCACGAGGAGGTGTCCGAGGCGTACAAGGATGTCACGGATGTAGTGGATATCGTGCAGGGGGCCGGTATATCCGTCAAGGTCGCCCGCATGAGGCCGTTCGGGGTGATAAAGGGATAAATTAATCGGAATAAATAGGGACGTCGCCCTATTTTTTTGGTCCAAATCAAGTTAGATTAAAATAGGGCGACGTCCCTATTTATTCGTAATTATTGCATAACCTGGTTTTGGAATATATAATTAGTTATACACTAACGGGCAATTTCCTTAATTGCCGCGTAAATCAAGGAGAGGAGATAGATGCTTGATCCGAAATTCATAAGGGAGAATCCTGATATCGTTAAGAAATCCCTTAAAGACAGGGGGGATAAGACCGATCTGGTCGAAAGGTTCCTCGAGCTGGGTGACGAGCGCAGGAACGTTATCCAGGAAGTGGAGGATCTCAAGCGCCTTAAGAACGAGAGATCGAAAAAAATAGGCGAACTTATAAAGCAAAAGGCCGACGTTACTTCGGCTAAATCCGGAGTAAAGGAACTGACGGATAAGATATCCGCCCTGGACGACAGGCTTAAAGCCATAGAGGAGGAATTCAAGCAGGTACTTGACAGGATACCGAACGTGCCCCACGAGAGCGTCCCGGTAGGGCAGGACCCCGCGGCCAATAAACTCGTAAAAGAATGGGGCGAGATAAAGAAGTTCTCTTTTGAGGCCCGCGATCATATAGAGCTGGGACAACTTAACGGCCTCTTTGATTTTGAGCGGGGCGCCAAGATAGCCGGCTCGTTCTTTCCGCTTTTTACGGGTGCCGGCGCCAAACTGGAAAGGGCCCTGATAAATTTCATGCTCGACGTCCACATAAAGGACCACGGGTACAGGGAGGTATTCCCGCCTGTCCTGGTGAACAGGAAATGCATGTACGGCACCGGACAGCTTCCGAAGCTCGAAGCTGACATGTACAGGATAGACGAGGAGGATTACTTTCTTATACCTACCGCCGAGGTCCCGGTTACGAACCTGTATTCCGACGAAGTGCTGGACGAAGAGGACCTGCCGGTATACCTGACGGCCTATACGACCTGTTTCAGGAGGGAAGCGGGATCGTACGGGAAAGACACGAAAGGGCTCGTGCGCGTGCACCAGTTCGACAAGGTCGAGATGGTGAAATTCACCACGCCGGAGACATCCATGGAAGAGCACGATAAATTGCTCGGCGACGCGGAAGACATATTGCAGCGGCTGGGACTTCCTTACCGCGTACTTATCCTCTGCACGGGCGACATGAGTTTCGCGGCGCACAAGTGTTATGATATAGAGTTATGGGCCCCGGGGGCAAAAAGATGGCTGGAGGTGTCCAGTTGTTCCGTATTCACGGATTTCCAGGCGAGAAGGGCCAACATAAAATACAAACCGAAAGACAAGACCCGGAAGGCCAGGTATGTCCACACGCTGAACGCGTCCGGGGTGGCGCTGCCGCGTCTTGTTATCGCCATAGTCGAGACATACCAGAACAAAGACGGGTCCATCACGGTCCCTGAAGCCATAAGACCGTATTTCGGCGCCGACAAAATAGAACCGGGTGCTTTCTGACCCATGAGATTCCTTAAGACGTTAGCGGGTATACTTCTTCTCCCCGTCGTTATCGGGTTCGGCAAGTCTTTTTATTTCAGCATTTCCGATATAAGCATCTTCAGCGGGACGCTGCGCATATTGGAGCGCGGAGTCCTCGCGTATCTTTTGATCCACGTTATGATATTCAGGCCCGCGTATCTTTACGTTCTCGGACACGAATTCGTCCATGTTCTGGCTACGTGGCTTTGCGGGGGCAGGGTAGTGTCCTTCAGCGTGAAACCCTCCGGCGGGAACGTCGTGACTTCCAAGTCGAACATATTTATCGAACTCAGCCCGTATTTCGTGCCCATCTACACCATAGCGCTCGGACCGGTCTTTTTCGCGCTCAAGGCTATGGGAAGGGAGACGCCGTTCATGGCGGAGGTGTTCATCTTTCTCGTTGGCCTCACTCTCGCGTTCCATTTTGTGATGACGTCGGAGGTCCTGAGGATAGAACAGCCGGACATCCTGAAATCCGGCCTCCTTTTTTCCCTGGTCTTTATCTTCATCTTCAACCTCATAATTACCATGGCTGTGATAGCGCCCGTGTTCGACGGCCTTTCTTTCATGGACTTCATGCGATCGGCAGTGGATAACACCAAAGAGTTGTACCTTCTGCTATACAACAGGGCGTTCGAATTTGTAAACGGCTTGGAGTTCTCATAAGCACAAGCTAAAATCTCGAAGTTTTTCGGTATAACTGCTATAATGTTTGCGGAGGTGTGGCAGAGTGGTTGATTGCGGCGGAGATTTCTTCGAAGAGCAGAAATCTCTTCGAGAAACCGAACGAACGTGAGGTTTCGAGAAGTCTTAGGTGATCAGATTGGCAAACAAGAAGACGAAGAAAGATATCTGGCATGTTTATGTGGCACAATGCAGAGATGGAACTTATTATACAGGAATTGCCAAGAACGTGGCGAAAAGGAAATAAAAGATTATAGTCGCGTAAAGAAACAAAGACTTCTCGCCCGCTAAAGCGGGCTCGAAGTCCGCTTTGCAGATTATACAAAAAGCTTATGCAAAGCGGAGGAGTGGCTGAGCGGTCTAAAGCGGCGGTCTTGACACCGAGGGCGAAGCCCGAGGAGCCGCGAGCGAAGCGAGCGAAAACCGCACCTATTAGGCACAACGGTTTTTAAGACCGTTGTGAAGTTTTTTGAACAGAGCAGGTATTTAGCGGAGGAGTGGCTGAGCGGTCTAAAGCGGCGGTCTTGACACCGAGGGCGAAGC
>CAZMEZ010000026.1:9095-25710 GCA_964565425.1 uncultured Planctomycetia bacterium
ACAGAGCAGGTATTTAGCGGAGGAGTGGCTGAGCGGTCTAAAGCGGCGGTCTTGAAAACCGTTGTGCCTTCGGGCACCGTGGGTTCGAATCCTACCTCCTCCGCCATTATTAACAAAAAGGCCCCATGGAATGGGGTTTTTTTGTTAATATGACCGCACGGGTAGATGAGGCACAAATAATATAAAAATGATTAGTGCCGAATCTGACCGAACACCGAAGGTGTGAGGAAATGCCGTGCAGGGCGTAAATAATCCGACGAGCAGGAGGATTATAGCCCGGAACGGCCTACCTCCTCCGCCAGAAAATGCATAAAAAGGGATAGAAATTAAATTTTCTATCCCTTTTTTTATCGCATTTTCTGTAAAACAATCGGCTCCGCGACTAAGTACCCATCCGATTGTTTTTGGCATTTCTTCGTCGTTGTCCCGAGAGCAAGCTCTCGGGACTTTCTCCTCATCAATGCTTTGCGGAGGAGGTAGGGCAAATCGGCCTCGCTTGGCTCGGCCGCTTTGTCCCACCCCCTCCGCCAGTTAAATGCCAAAGCGGGACAATACCATGAATGGGTTGTCCCGCTTTTTGCATTTAACTGAAACAATTGCTTCGCAATTGTTTGGTATTTACTCGTCGCAAAAACCTTGAAAATCTATCGATTTTCGCTTTTTGCTCCTCGTAAATCCCTGCGTTGGCTTGGGGCAAATTATCCTCGTTTGACTCGGATAATTTGTCCCACCTCCTCCCCGCACTTGCCACGCGAGGCACTATTTGATAAGCTTATCCTATGAATAGATCAAAGTTCGGGTTTACAAGGACGATCGTGGCCGGTCTTACGGTTTTTATAATATCGACCGGTTTTGCCTTTGCCCGGGAGATAGTTACCTATAATATCGCCGGCAGGGATGTAAAGGTGAATATTTCCAAATCACTTGCATCCACGACCCTCGAGGGACGGATAGAGGAAGAAGACGGGTTTTATTTTTTCAGGTTCGGCTACAGGGGCAATTTTTTCAGCATAAACCTCCCGCGGAGGGTTTTCGAAGAACTCCCCGAAGAGCGGAAACAGGAGCTTTTGACCTCGGTCCTCGATCTGTATTCCGGGGCATTTGACACTTCCCGCGAAATCCTGGGATTCGTTCCCGAGGGATACAATTTCAATGTTACCTTTGCCAGGACCGGTAAAGGCGATCCCTTTAACAGGGTATATGTCCGGAGCAAGACGTCGAATATATACACGGGTTTCCTGCCGTATGAACGCGCGGGACGGGGGATGACTTCAAAACAGGAATGGATAATGCTCCACGAGATCGGCCACGCGATCTTTGCCATAGCGGTCGGGAATATCGAAGACCCCAGGAATCGATACATGGAGGAAGGTTTCGTGGATTATTTCGCCGGTCAGGTAATGGGGGAAAGCCATACCGGAAGGGAAATAAGGGGCAAGTTCGCCGCGCCCAGAGAGCGTTTGGCCGGCATGCGGGGACTCTCGCAGATGGACGTGGATACCAGTATCTGGGGAGAGGATTTCGTTATCACCGCGCCTAAGACGGAAGGGTATGCCGGCGTGACGCATCACCTGTTCGGTCTCGAGTTCATAGATGCCTTTATCGACGTGTTCGGTAAAAAGGACCTGCTCGAATTCCTGAGGAGGTTCAAAAGCGCGGAAGACGAGCCCGGCGCGGCTGCCCGAGGCACAAAAACGATACTCGAGATTTTTGCCAGGATGGGATACACGCCCGGGCAGGTAGAGGAATTCGAAAAAGAGCTGCATTCGCGGCTAAAAGAGAATATTTTCGTCGGGACCCTGTAAAGATGACCGTTAACGTTTTTTTCCGTAAACATTCAAAGGTATTTCAAATAGCGTTCCTGTGCGCCATTTGTTTCCTCGTATACGCGCAGGCCCTGGGCAACGGTTATATATGGGATGACGATAAATATCTTTACGAGAACGGGTGGGTGGCCTATAAGGACGGGCTCAAGGATATGTGGTTCAGCCACAAGATGCCGCAGTATTATCCTCTGGTTTTCACGAGTTTCTGGGTCGAGCATAAAATATGGGGTTTTGAGCCCTCCGGATATCATTTAGTCAATCTTGTCCTGCATATCCTCAATGCCGTGCTGGTATTGATACTGGTTCGGAAGCTTAACCCGGCCCTGGCGTTCCCTGTCGCGGTCATTTTCGCGGTCCATCCCATACAGGTCGAAACGGTGGCATGGGTGACCGAAAGAAAGAACCTGCTCAGCCTTCTTTTTTTCCTCCTCACCACGTTGTCCTATATCCGTTATGACGATACGGGAAAAAAGAGATATTACCTTTCGTCTGTTGTATTATTCGTGTGCGCGCTTCTGGCTAAGTCGGTCTCCGTGTGTTTTGTCGCGGTACCGGTGCTTTACAAATGGTGGAAAGACGGCAGGGCGACGGCCAGGGAATTTTTGCTTACGGTGCCTTTTCTTGCCCTCGGGATCGTAAGCGCGGTAAACACGGTTTACGTTGAACTGCACAAAGTAGGCGCTAAAGGGATCGAGTGGGGCCTTACTTTCCCGGAGAGGTTCGTTCTTGCCGGCAGAACGGCCCTTTTTTACCCGTATAAGCTGTGTTTTCCGTTCAGCTTCAATTTTATATATCCAAGATGGACGGTAGACGCTGCACAGGCGTGGCAGTGGATATTTACTTTGACCGTAATAGGCCTCTTGACAGGGCTATACTACAAAAGACGTTCAATAGGCAGGGGCGCTTTCGCGCTTTTCGCTTTTTATCTTATCTCGATATTCCCGGCGCTTGGCTTTATAAACGTGTTTCCCATGAAGTTTTCGTTCGTGGCGGACCATTTCAGTTATCTTTCGACGCCGGCGATGATAGTTTTTGTCTGCTCGGCGATAGTCTTCTTTTCCGGAAAGCTCCTGAGGGGGGTTCCGCCGTCCACAGCAGGCGCTTACCGTGCCGCGGGGTGGTTTATTTTCGGGCTGTTGGTCGCGTACATGTGCTTTAAGAGCATGTCGGTTTCGCTCAACTATAAGAATGAAATAACTCTATGGGAGGACGTGATAAGCAAGAACCCGGACGCTCATATAGCGTATGTCAACCTCGGCGCCGAATACGGGGCGCGAGGGGACGAAGATGGCGCCATACGCATGTTCAGGAAAGCGGTGGAAGTTGATCCTTCCGATGTCAATTCCTACGTTAATCTGACGCTCGCGTACACCCGCAGCAACCAGCCCATGCAGGTTATAATCGCCGGGGAGAAGGCCATCGCCCTGGGTGATGATTCAGCGCTTGTCCATAAACGTCTTGCGTGGTCTTATTACGCCGTTGGCGATCACAAAAACGCGATAAAACATTGCGATCGCGCCCTGGAACTGGGATACGAGGTCCAGCCGGAACTCCTGGAAGCCCTGGAACCTTACCGGAATAAATAGGGACGGAGCCCTGTTTTCTGCCTAAAACATCAATATATGGTAAAGATTTGATATGCCGACCCAATATATGCTGCGGTAGGCTGTATATGCTGCTTGAATAAAAATAGGGCTCCGTCCCTATTTATTCCGTAAATACCCCCTCAAAAGTCACAAAAACGTAATTTTCTTTTAAACATATCATCACATTCCCCGATTAACATTGTTATTGGATACAAGGTTCTTTACAAGCCATTGCCCGTAACGACAGAAAGGGGGATGTCATGAAAAAATACGAGAACGTGATCAGTATCGTGAATAAGGGGACGGACAAGTATGACGCGGGCGAAAAAGCGGGTAAAGTATTTGACGGGAAGAAGATTGAGAGAGGGATGACCATGAGCTGTGATTCTACGCATGCTGTTTTTTACGGCAGCGCAAAACAGCCGATAATAGGGGAAAAAAGAGAGTCGGGCAGAAAATATGAGACGGTCATACGGATAGAAAATGAAGCGCGGGACGAAACAGAAGCCAGGGAGAAAGTCGGAGAACTTATCGATGCTTCAAAAATGGTTCAGGCCATGGTCATAAGTTACGGGCCGACTTTTCTTAAATGAGCGTTTCGGGTCCGCCGTAAAGAGGAGGGCGAGATGAAATATAGAACGGTCATAGAGCTTATTTGCGATGCCGGAGATAAAGATGAGGCCGGGGATATAGTCGGCGAGTATCTCAAGGGTGATATGGATTTTGGCGTTAAAATGAACTTAAAAACGACGGCCTTGTCCGTTCACAGGGTGAAAAGATGCGCGGCGATCTGTTTGGCGGGTTTTATCGTATTTTCAGTGCTTTTCTTTAAGACCGCGGCTGCCGGATATTCAAGAGGCTCAAGTGGTTTTAAGGACGCAACTGCCGGTGAAACGTTCGCTTTGCTCCCGGCCCTGAAAACAAAGCACAAAACCGGGTTCAGGGAAGAATGGAGTAAAAGACATGAAGAGATATTGAAATATCTTTGAGGCCCGGACACGCGTAAAATTAATTGTCACAGTTTTTTCACACGCACGTAATGCATATTTCACACAAATCCCTTATCATTTTAATCAAAAGAATAGGGAATTCATAAGATACCGGTTCGCAAAAAAGAGGGACTGGGTCACGATGCAAAAACATCCTTATCCACAACCCCCTTGTCCGAAATGTGGCCGAGGTTCCCGTGTTTGTATCGGCCCCAGTTTACTCTAAAGCCCTTGGATATGACGCCGGTGTGACACATAGGAGCGGTAATATGAAAAGTTCGCAGGACAAAAAGGAATTTAAAATGAGCAATAAGGATCTTCATGTGTCTTACAGGATAAATCAGGAGATGCTCCAATATCATGAAGAATTAATGGATAAAATATGTGAACTTGTCGGAAGAAAGGTGCCGCAGTCGCGTATAATGAGAGCGATCATGGCGGTAATGCGAGACGAAGAGACATTAAGAAAGCAAATGATAAAGAAAGTTGCCGAGTATTTGAAGCAAAGTCTCAAGCATTGGTAAAAATAGGGCTCCGTCCCTATTCTATGACGATTCACGAATTCGTCGCGCGTATCGCGTACAAACTTTATACTCTGACACCAGGCCCGCAGGGGCGATGACGCTTTGACACTATATGATCGCGCCCCGCGAACCTCGAACCGCACACCGCGCACCCCTTGACCCCTGAACTTGCCCGGCTGTTTTCCCCAAACATTTGACTATATATCGTTTATAGGGCAAATTTATATATAAGTCAGCCCTGAATTGCCATATAATAATATTATAGAGGGGGGAATGATGCTGGCGGTCCTCGGGTACGCGATAAAGATAGCTATAAGCACTTTCATAATATACCTTTCCATAAAAGTGGTGACAGGGTATAACTACAGGAATACCCTGCAGAACGCCCTTATCACGGCGGTAATACTCAGTCTGGCCGGGGGCGCGCCATTCGTATTCTTTTTCGGACTTATTATCTGGGTGTTCATACTCATTAACTGGTATAACATCGGGTTTATCAAATCATTCCTCATTACTTTTGTCTACGCGATAATAGCTTTTTTTCTGCAGATAATACTCGTTGCGGGGCTTATGAGCGGCGGGTTCGTTGTAGCTAAGATGACGGATACCACCCTGTATGCCGAGCAATGGAAGAAGACGAAGGACCACTTCTGGAATCTTGTGGAATTCCTGCCGAAAGATCTCAGGAAAAGGATTGGACTTGTCAGGGAGACCCGTCTTTCGGCGATAGAACTTCCGGGCGCTAAAAAGGTAAAGATAGTGTTCAGGAACGGCAGGAGCATAAACGCCGTTGTGCTCATGGAAGGACGCAAGGGTTATCTTGTCGATATCGCGGACGGCAAGTCAGAGGTCGTGCTTCGCAAGGATCAGATAGAGAAAATAGAGGAACTATGATAATGAGAAAACTCGTGTTGTCGGGCACCGCGGGGCTATTGACGCTGACCCTTTTATTTTCCTGCGGGTGCAAGGCTCCCGAAACGGTACGCGTGGAAGTAAAGGGCAACAGAACGGCCGGGATGCGAAAGGGGCAGACACTTAAACTTGTCTTCGAGGCGAACGCCACAACCGGGTATCTCTGGGAACTTGCGGACCAGGACAATAAAGGGGTCGTGACGCAGATAGGAAAATTCCGGTATATTCACAAGGAAAGAGGCCTGGTGGGTTCCGGTGGCCTGCAGATCTTCCGCTGCGAAGGCACGAAGAGGGGCAAAGCAAAACTAGTATTCGAATACCGGAGACCGTGGGAAAAAGACGCGTCCCCTGCTGAACGATACGTAGTCCGGGTAATAGTACATTAACAGCGTTCAGCGTCCGGCATTCGGCGGCCAGGACCTCATTTCCAGAAAACACGCGAGTAACTTATATCCACGGCAAATCCGCTAACGTGAAAAAAGACATAAAGAATTTCACTCCTGAAGAACTGAAAAAAGAAATAACAACCCTGGGCGAGCCCGCGCACAGGGCGCGCCAGATATCCCTGTGGCTGTACCGCAGGAATGCGGGCAGTTTTTCCGGGATGACCGATCTGCCGAAGAACCTTATCGCGGAGCTTGAAAAAAGATTTTTTATCGGCAGGCCCGGATGCGATGATCACTTGGTCTCAAGAGACGGGACGGAGAAGTTCCTGTGGAAGTTGTCCGACGGGGAGCATGTCGAAAGCGTCCTTATAAAGGAAAAGAAAAGAAGGACCCTGTGCCTGTCGACCCAGGTGGGGTGCAGGTTCAAGTGCCCCTTCTGCGCCAGCGGCATGAAGGGCTTCAAAAGGGATCTCAGCGTGTCGGAGATCACGGCCCAGGTATCATCAGTGAGCGAGATATGCGGGTGCAGGATCAGCAACATAGTTTTCATGGGGATGGGAGAGCCGCTTGACAATTATGATAATCTGGTGAAGGCCATCAGGGTCATCAATCATCCCGACGGCCTGAATATCGGGGCAAGGAAAATAACGGTTTCGACCTGCGGCATCGTACCGGGGATATCAAAGCTGAAAGATATGGGGCTTCAGATAGAACTGTCGGTGTCTTTACATGCCGCGGATGATGACCTCAGGAATAAGCTTGTTCCGGTAAACCGGGAATATCCTCTCAGAACATTGATAAAGGCATGTAAGGAATACCGTGAGCGTACGGGAAGGATAATAACCCTTGAATATACGTTTATCGCCGGGATGAACGATTCTCCGAGGGCAGCGGAAAAGCTGGCCAAAATAGCCAGGGAACTTAAGGCGAAGGTTAATATTATCAGCTGCAATCCCGCCCCGGGAGGGAAAGACGCCAGGTCTTCCGGAAAAAAGATACGCGCGTTCATGGAAAAGCTGAAAGAGCGCGGGGTGACCGTAACTCTCAGGCGTTCACGCGGAGATGATATAATGGCCGCCTGCGGGCAGCTGGCGGCAAAGAGGGCTAGTCGTGAGTCTTGAGTCGTGAGCCGTGGGCAGCTATCAGCTTTCTGTTGTCAGCCTTCAGCTAAAGAAGTAAAGATGCAGAGAAGTAAAGAAGTAGAGAATACGGAGACGCCTACTATTGTCATCCCGAGCGAGGCCAAAGGCCGAGTCGAGGGATCTGGATCCCTCGACTCGCTTCGCTCGCTCGGGATGACAGAGTGGGGTTTCTTGGGATAAAAAAGTGTAGTTGCCCGATTTATCGGGCGCTTACAACTTAAAACTTACAGATTAAAGCTGAAATATGAAATACAAACTAATAGTTTTCGATATCGACGGCACCATAACAAGGCACATATCCAGCTGGAGATATATACATGAAAAGCTGGGCCTGTGGGATGTTCTCGCCAAGAAATACCAGGACCAGTTCCTTGCCGGTAAAATAAGCTACAGGAGATTCTGTGAGCTTGACGCGGCGCATTGGAAGGGGATGAGCGCGAACAAGCTGCAAAAGGTGTTCCGGAAGGTCAGGTACTCGAAGAACGCGAAAAAGGCGGTAAAACGGCTTAAAAAAGAAGGGTTCAAACTGGTGGCCATTTCAACGGGGCTTCAGTTCATCGCGGATAGGATAAGAGAAGAAATGAAATTCGATCATGTTGTCGGCAACCGGCTGAACGTGAGGAGCGGCCGCCTTACGGGCGGAGTAACTATAAACATAAGCCATGGCGCTAAAGGCAAGACGGTCAGGGCTATTCTCAGGCATTTCGGGGCGAAACCGGGCGAAATGATAGCCGTGGGGGATTCCGAAGGGGATATCCCGATGATAAAGTTAGCCGGTTATTCGATAGCATTCAATTCCTCAAGCAGGATATTGTCCGACATGGTGGATTACAATTGCAGGTCGGATGATTTCATGGAAGTGTGTGATAAGGTGATTGAAATTTCAGGGCGCGGCGGGAAGCGCAATTGACGTCATCCCCGCATGCGCTTAGCGGGGATCACATAAAAATATTTTTATCATTATTTGGTTCCCGCTTGGCCGAAGCCCTCTGGCTTCGGCACTCCCTCGGGGACGGTGCCCCTCGGTCGCGCGGGAATGACGATTTTTATCTAAGTGCCTGAAAGGAAGGAACAATGCGGAGATCTCTCACCGAATATGCGAAGCAACAGATAAAGGAAATACATTCCCTTTCCGCTACTTATAACGGCGAAGGCAAAGGCCATGCCGATGTTCTTCTTGAACTGGTCCGGGAACACGCGGAAGAGATCACCGAACTTTATGATAACAAAGACGATCATTCCAGCGTGGAAACGGGGGATCTTCTGATACTTTGCCATGAACTTCTGGTCGAACAGGGGAAGGACCCGGATCAGGTGATGGAATTGTGCTACGGGAGGTATAGGCGGAAGTTGGAGGGGTTATTGCGGAGTCGTGAGTGTTGAAGGATAAAGGGTGAAGGGTGATGAGTGATGGGTCAAGTTGCCAGTAACCAGTTACCAGAGACTAAACCGACATCTTAGCCCTTACCCCTTAAACCTTAACCCTGAACACGCAATACGCACGACGCAATACGCGATACGAACACACCCAAGACCGACATTATGGGGCAGCGGACGACACGAAGACAAAAAGACATTTCGCGAGTTCTGCGGGAGAAGAAGAGACGCAAATGCGGCAGCGCGCGTACATCCCGAAAAAAGAAAGATAAACATGCCGGACGTTAAAACGCTGATATTGGCATCCGTGCTTCTTTTTATGGCAGCCGTGTGCGGAGCGCAAGAGGACCACTACGGACAAAAAAGACGCGAAATGGTGGCGCGGCAGATAGAAGCGCGCGGTATATCGGATCGCCATGTCCTGGATGCCATGGAAAAGGTCCCGCGGCACCTGTTCGTGCCGGAAGAACTAAGATATGCGGCATACGAAGATACTCCCCTCCCCATAGGATATGATCAGACTATATCCCAGCCGTACATTGTGGCTTACATGACCGAGGCAGCCGGCCTTGGCTCCGGGGACGTGGTCCTTGAGATAGGGACCGGTTCCGGTTATCAAGCCGCGGTCCTGGCCCAAATGGTAAAGGAAGTTTACACTATAGAGATAATACGACCATTGGCTGACTCGGCCCGCGGGAAACTGGAAGAGATGGGGATAAAGAACGTGCACGTGAGATGGGGTGACGGGTACGCCGGATGGCCCGAGGCGGCGCCTTTCGACGCCATCATAGTAACGGCGGCGCCGCCGGACATACCTCAAGCCCTGGTAGAACAGCTCAAGGCAGGGGGGAGAATGGTTATCCCCGTAGGGACGTTTTTTCAACAAATTTATTTGATTACCCGGACGGGATCGGGTATAGATAAAAAGACGATGATACCGGTGAGGTTTGTTCCGATGGTTAAGGGAGGGGACACGGATTAACGCGGATTCATTTCAGATCAACACGGATAAAATTATCCGTGTATATCCGTAATCGATCCGTGTGTATCCTTGTTTAACCCTGGATGGAATGGAGACACACATGAGCATAAAGGTCGGATGTTGCGGGTTCCCGGTCAACATGAAGAGTTATTTTAAGAAGCTCAGGCTAAGCGAGGTCCAGAAGACGTTTTACCAGCCTCCGCGTCCGGAAACCGCCCGGAAATGGCGTGACGCCGCCCCGGAAGATTTTGAGTTCACCCTCAAAGCATGGCAGCTGATAACGCATGAGGCCGCCAGCCCGACCTACCGAAAATTAAAGACAAAGATAAGCGAGACCAGGAAAAAGAAATGCGGGTTTTTCAAGCCGACCGACGAGGTATTCAAGGCATGGGAAGAGACGGAAAAAACGGCTTCGATCCTGAACGCCAGGGTCATCGTTTTCCAGTGCCCGGCGTCTTTTGTCCCCACAAAGGAGAACAAGGACAATATCAGGACGTTTTTCAGGTCCATAAAAAGGAACGGGTACATATTCGCCTGGGAACCGCGCGGGGAATGGAGAGAAAAAAACATAAAAGGGATATGTGAAGAACTGGACCTTGTCCATTGCGTCGATCCTTTTTCCGGGCAAGCACAGCATGGCGAGATCAAATATTTCAGATTGCACGGTATAGGCGGGTACAAGTATAAATACACCGGGTGGGACCTTAAACGTTTAAGGGACTTCTGCGAGACGGAGGCCGCCAAAATGAAAAAAGGCGAGGTATACGCGCTTTTCAACAACACGGAGATGATGCATGACGCTCTGAGATTCGAATGGATAATCGAAAATACCGGACGCATCAAGGAGATAAATACGAATTTCCTGAAAAGTCTCTGTAATGAAATAGAGTACAGGGAAGAGGACGAAAAGGTCGAAAAATTGAGCCGTGAGGCCGAGAGAATAGTCACGTTGATATTGCATACGGATTACGCCAAGGTCGACATAGAGATAGAAAAAGAAAAACTTCGCGGCCTGTGCAAGGAACTTTTTCCCGACAAGGAACACCTTTACGATATGATATACGGCCATCGTTTTGACCGGCTCTGGAAGCAATTCAGGAAAAATAAGAAAAAAGAATAAGAAGCCGATCCCGGCAAAAAGGAGACAACATGAGCAGCTGGTTTTCGTTCCATCCTAACGCCATTCTGACCTTCGGGTTGATACTGGTCTTCGGATATATAGCCGGCAAGATAGCAAATTTACTGAAACTCCCGAAAGTCACGGGGTATATAACCGCGGGCGTGCTTCTTGAGCCTGCCATGTTGGGTATAATACCCGTGAGGCTTATCGAGCATTCTACCGTCATAAGCAACTTTGCTCTTTGTATCATCACGTATGCCATCGGTGGATCACTTTTTTTCAAGAAAATAAAAGAACTGGGCAACACTATATGGGTAATGACCGTTTTTGAGTCGATAATGACTTTTTTTATGATCGCGGCGGGGCTTTTCGTGGTCCTGGAGTTTCTGGGGCGATTCGCGGGCGTGTCCATCCCGCCCGCGCTCTATCTGCCCCTGGCGATATTCGCGGGTTCACTTGGCGCCCCCACCGACCCGACACCTACGCTTGCCGTAAAAGAGGAGTTCAAGGCTGACGGGCCCGTGACAACCACCATACTCGGCATAGGCGCCTTCGACGATGCCATGGGGATCATGATCTTCAGTTTAGCCATGGCCATCGGCTCTGCGCTGGTGGGCGGCGCGATAAGCACCGGAGCGATGTTCCTTGATCCTGTTCTGGATATCATATTCTCGATGCTGGTCGGCGGAGTGTTCGCTTTCCTGCTGCTGGCCGCTTCGCGTAAAGTCGAAGATAAAGGGGTCATGGTGGTACTTATCCTGGGAACCCTGTTCGCGTGTTTCGGGGTGGCCCAGGCCTTTGATCTCGATGAACTTTTATCCACGATGGTCCTGGGATGCGTGGTAGTGAACCTGGCCAAGGACCAGGATAAATTCTTTTTGTCCATAAGGGACTATTTTGAGGAGATGGTATTCGTTGTTTTTTTCGTCCTGGCCGGGGCCCAGCTTGATCTGGGAGTTCTGAAGAGCTCACTGTTCGTAGTTGCCGTTTTCGTAATTTTCAGGATACTGGGAAAGATAACGGGGGCTTATATAGGAGCGGTAGTATCGGGCGCGCGGGCGGAGGTGAAAAAATATACCGCTTTCGGACTTATCCCGCAGGGCGGCATCGTGGTAGGACTGGCGCTTCTGGTGAAACAAGACCCGCAGTTTTCGAACATATCGTCGATTCTCTTGAACATGGTACTCGGTACGACCATTCTTTTTGAATTCATAGGACCGTTGCTCACGGAGCTTGCGCTTAAATGGTCGAAAGAAACACAAAGATAAAAATAAAAAAGCAACCCATCGGGGTTGCTTTTTAAAGGGTAGCTTTTCTTTAACCTTATTTTATAGGTTTTATTTAAGGGGGGAGAAAAGCTATAAAAGACCCAAACCTGCGAAAGATCGTTTTTTTCTCCACTCAAGAATAGTATAGCACAGTGAGAAGTGGAGGCAACTTTTGGAAAACCGGCAACAGGAAATGAGAAAAGCGAAGAAAGTTAAAATCTAAAATAGCCGGATGCAGCAAAAAAACGCTGAATAATATCGAACAAAAATCCCAACGATCATTGTTAAGAGCATTAAATATTAAGCAAAGGCATAAAAATTTTTATTGAATAAATCCCTGAAATGTTAAGAAAAAATTCCGTAAAACGCGGGTATTTTCGGTGTTCATAATAATTGCCTTTGACAAGAGAATAATGCTATACTTATCCTCAGCGCTATGTTCCCAACTAAAAGGGTAAAAAGATGTTATATTTAATGGTAGCCAACGTAATAACTCTTCTTGCGGCTCTTTTTTTCGCAAAAAGGTACTTCTCATCCGTATACACCCAAAGGACGTTCAGCAGGCTGATCGACCATACCAATACGGGTTATTACCGTTACAGGGCCAAAGACGGTGTTATTCTCGCGGCCAACAAGGCTTTCGTGGACATACTTGAACTGGACGCCGACCCCAAAGATATCATCGGAAGGTCATTGACGGAGCTTCTTATATACATAGACAGTGAAGGAAGCATACGGAAGAAACTGAAGGAACGGGGAGAACTCAGGAACTATGAGTACAGGTTCAAGACCCTCAGTGGCAGCGATAAAACGGTGCTGCATAATTCTTATATAGTGAAAGGCGGCCCGGGACCGGGTGAGATCATAGAGGCCTTGATCCAGGATATAACCGAGGAAAGGCTCTCGTATGAAAAAATGAAGGAATCCCAGGAACGATACGAAAAGCTTTTCATGTATTCGGGGGACATGGTAATGATATTCAGGCTGGACGATTTAAAGATAGAGCAAGTGAATCCCGTAACGGAAGTAAGCACCGGCTTTTCCCAGAAAGAACTTATCGAGAGGTCCATAGAGGACCTGATACATCCTTCGCGCCGTGATGGGCTCAAGGAATGTCATGACGATCTTCTGTTTAAAGGCGTTTCAAGCCTCGAAACGGTAATAGTGTGCAAGAACGGGACATATAAGGAAGTGATCATGACATGCAGTCTCGTGGAGATCAAGGACCACAGGATAGTGATGGCGCTCATCAAGGATGTATCCGCGATGGTTCGCGGCAGGGAAGAACAAAGGCGCCGGCAGAAGGAGATGGAGGACTTTTGGAAGGCCTCCGTTGAAAGGGAAGGAAGGATAAAGGATCTTAAGACCGAACTTGACAGGACCAAACAGCAAATAAAGTTATTGAAGCATAAAAATGAAAGCTCAAAGCCGGAAGACACAGAATAAGACAACGTTAGCCGGGGATCTGGCCGACCAGATAGGCATAATAGTGGCCTCTTTCAGGGTGCGGATCTTTGGTATTGTTTTGGGGTTGATCTGCATTTATGGCGTACGAAAATTCGTTACGGTCAACCTTGGCGACAGGGTGCCGGTCATACTTTATGCCTGGCTGATAACCTGCGTTATCTACCTGCTGTTGCTGAAACTTGGGCTTTGCTGCAAGACAAGAAGGGCTCTTGACAACACCCACATGAGCTATTATCTGTTCGGTGTTATTTATGCCACCGGGTTGGTCCATTATTTGGGTGGAGCCGAATGGATCGCTTTCTTTATCTATCTGTTTGACCTGGTCTACGCGAACGTTTTGATGAAAAGGCTCAGGGGCGCCAGTGTTACGGTTTTCACGGTCGTCTGTTATTTTTCGCTGTTATTGCTTGAATACAGGGGCACGATCCCGCACGTGCGCCTTTTTCCTCTTGAAGACGGCAGTTACGACAATATCGAATTCGTTATATCCACCAATTTTGTCGTGGTAGGCATAATATTCTTTACCATGTCCTACGCCACCGGTCTTTTGTCGAAAATAAAGGAGGACAGGGAAAGAAAGATCCTCGAATCAAAGAACAGGTTTGTCGATAAGTCGAAACAGCTGGAAGGAATAACCCGGCAATTAAGAAGGAACGCCGCGGAGAATAAATACCTGAAAAGAGCCGCAATGGGATATGTTGAGAAAAAAGAGTTCGAACTGGGGACGGCAAAAAAGGACCTCGAGGAGCAGATAGAAAAACTTCGCAAAACCCAGAAGTCGATGTACTTCATGATAGAGGATCTCAACGAGATGAGCGCGCAGCTTAAGGATGCCAGGGATAATCTCGAGGAAAAGGTCAGGGAACGCACCGATGAACTCCTGAACATCAGCAGGAAACTTCACAGGAGCGAAAGGCTGGCGTTCCTCGGGAAACTTTCGGGAAGCGTAACCCATGAGCTGCGCAATCCCCTGGCTGTCTTGAAGAACGCCGCTTATTATCTCGAGAAGAGGTTCGTGGACAACAAAGACGACAAGGTGGCCAAATATATAGACATAATAAAGAAAGAGATCGCGTTGATAGACTCCATCATCGATGATATCATGGGTTTCGCCAAGACAAGGGCCCCGGAAC
This sequence comes from uncultured Planctomycetia bacterium, assembly GCA_964565425.1. Lineage (GTDB taxonomy): Bacteria > Omnitrophota > Gorgyraeia > Tantalellales > Tantalellaceae > CAZMEZ01. Next base: position 23,808 of record CAZMEZ010000026.1, read on the forward strand.
TTGAGGAGAATGACGTGAGGGATATCACGGACAATGCGATATCGGCTATCAATATCCCGGAACTTGTAGAGGTAACGAAAGAGTACGAGGATGTCCCTAAGGTAATGGTGGACAGCGACCAGGTGATGCACGCGCTCATGAACCTGGCAAACAACGCTATAGTGGCCATGAAAGGCAACGGAACGCTGAAGTTCCGCGTTTTCGCCGAGGGGAATCACGTGACCGTCGAAGTCCAGGATACCGGTCCCGGGATACCGCCGGAGCAGCGCGAACTTATATTCGAGCCGCTATATAGCTCTAAACCCAAGGGCACCGGGCTGGGGTTACCTATAGCCAAGATGATGATCGAGAACCAGGAGGGGAAGATCGAGTTCGACAGCGAACTGGGAGAGGGGACGGTGTTCAGGATATCCCTGCCCATAAACAGGGAAAGACGCGGATAGATGGGAAAGAAAGAGAAGAGGAAAATAGTGATCGCCGAAGACAATGTCGAATTGTGCGATCTGTTGAGTTCCATTTTTGAGGGGGAAGGGTACGAAGTGGATTTTGTCCATAACGGGTTTTCCCTGATAGCGTATCTTAAGGAAACGCAGGACGTGGATGCCGTAATATTGGATCTCATCATGCCGGAAAAAGGCGGGATCAGCATTTTTGACACGATCAGGTCCGTTTCGCCGGCGTCCAAACTTATTATTTATACCGGGTACACGAGCTACAGGCATTCTATTTTCGCCCGGGAAGCCGATGCTTTCGTGAACAAGACCGACGGCGCGGAAAAGCTCCTTCGCGTAATAAGGGAGCTGTTGGAGGAGTAATATCAGCCCTGGTTATGGATTCCCGATCGTGGAGGTTCGAAAGTAGTAGAGAAAATCGCTTCATTTTGGTAGAATTATTTTCCCGGAAATTTCGTGAAAAAGTGTTCTTTTCAGCTAAGAACAACATGAAAATCGACAATCGAGAATAGACCGTAATCGAAAATCTCTATTTTTCTATTATCTATTTTCGATTGCTTTGCGAAACTCGCAGAGCAAATTTCGCGGAGAGGTGGCAGAGTGGTTGAATGCGGCGGTCTCGAAAACCGTTGTGCCTTCGGGTACCGGGAGTTCGAATCTCCCCCTCTCCGCCATCAAAAAGCCCGCAGGCTTTTTGATCGCGATCGATTTTTCGATTGTCTAATTTCTTTGAAAAATCGAGGAGTCTTTGCTTCGCGAAAAACCGGAAAAATGAATTCTTCAGGTTTTCCGCGCGCAAATCCTCGGAGAGTGTGAGGCCCCTGAGTGAATTCGCTTGGGTGCTCCCCGGTGTCTCCCCCTCTCCGCCATTAAAAAGCCATAGGCTTTTCAATGGCGATCGATTTTTCGATTGTCTAATTTCGGTCTAAAAGTCGCAATGCAGGGATAGCCATTTGACGTGGATGAACAAGACAAGGAAGGTGCCATGACTGAATTTTTGACACGGGAAAAGGTCGGCGATATAATCGTGGTCAGGCTTTCGTTCAACGAAATAAACCGCGACCAGAGGGAAGAGATAAAGAAGGACCTGCAAAAACTTCTGGATGCCGGTGAGAGAAAATTCGTTATCGACCTGGCAAAGGTCGGGTTCATCTCCTCGCTGGTGATCGCGACGATCATATTTTTTACGAAATCGGTAAGAGGGAAGAGCGGACAGGTGAAAATAAGCGGGTTATCCAGCGAGGCTTTCGGCGTTTTTCAGCTGACCCAGCTCGATAAGATACTCGAGCTGTACGAAAGCGAGCATGACGCCCTGGAAAGCTATAGGAACGTTTGACGATCTTTGAGATAAGAAAGCGAGAATAGAGAGCTAAAGACTTCTCGTCCGCAAATGCGGACTCGAAGTCCGCTTTGCAGATTATATAAAAAGCATATGCAAAGCGGAGAGGTGG
>CAZMEZ010000027.1:0-25185 GCA_964565425.1 uncultured Planctomycetia bacterium
TGCTCTAAACAGGCGGGCCGGACAAATCCGCCGAGCACAGCGAGGCGGGTTTGCCCGGTCTCGGCAGTTGATTTTTGGGAACGCCGATACGGGAAAAAACATTTTTCACGTAGCGGCGTGACCAAAAAGCAAAAGCGAACGGCGTAAGCCGTTCGCTGCCGTTCTTTTAAGGGCAAAAAAGGCGCCATCGCTGACGCCCTTAAAAGAATGGTGCCGAGGACCGGAATCGAACCAGTGACACAGGGATTTTCAGTCCCCTGCTCTACCTGCTGAGCTACCTCGGCACCCAGACAATCTAATTTGGGATCTCGAATTTCACCGGAATATGTGCTGACTAAATTAGCACAGAAAAAAACCCAAGTCAAACAAAAAACCCGGTCTTTTAAACCGGGTTTCATTCTTCCTGCTTCCTGCTAGCCTGCTGCTTACTGCTCTTTTGCCGCCTCCGACGGCGGCGTCCCCTTAAGATATTCTTTTGACGCGCTCTTGAACGTAAGGTCCTTGTGGCGATACAGATTGCATTCCCTGTGGAACTGGGTTATTTCTTCTATTTCTTTCTCAAAGGTCTTATGAAAACCTTCCGGGACCTTGAAGAATTTCGCTCCTATGTTGTAGAGATTTTCCCCCATATGCCTGACATGCACGACCACGGCCCTCACGCTATACATCCTGTTCTTGAGAAAGATCCTGAGATTCACTCTCTGGTTCTCGCGCATCTTTCCCGGGCCCGTGAGCGCAATACCCCCATTGCTTACATCCATCAATGTAAGCGTATGATACCCGGCCCCGTTCTTACACTCGACCGGATACGAGATCTGGTATCTCTTGTGCTTCCGCCTTTCTGTCATGATGCCAAAATTATATCACAGAAATTGGGTCAAGTAAAGTTAAAAGACCTGAAAGCAGGTCTGTCGGCACCGGCATCTCCTTTGCCTATAATACCTTATCCAACAAGGCCCTTTTCTTTTAGCTCATTTATGGCCCGAGGAGTCCCGTCCTCGCATACCTGGCGTGACACCCATTCGGTAAGGTCTTTTATCCCATCTTCAAAAGCGATCGAAGGCTTGAACCCGACCACCCGTCGTATCTTGGATATATCCGCATAGCAATGCCTCACATCCCCTTCGCGGAAAGAATTACGTATCTCGGGTTGTATATCTTCGGCGGGTTTTATCTGTTTCGCAAGCGTGCGCGCCACTTCGATTATGGTTGTCGGGATGCCCGTGCCGACATTAAAGATCTGGTAATCCAGGTCCTCTTTCTCCATGACCATTACGCTTGCTCTGGCTACGTCTTTAACGTGGATGAAATCCCTGCTCTGCATCCCATCCTCGAATATCACCGGGCTCTCGCCGTTAAGTATCCTGCTGGAAAAGATGGCGCAGGCACCCGTGTAGGGATTCGATAGCGCTTGCCTCGGTCCGTAAACATTAAAATAGCGCAATGCCGCCACGGGTATCTTGTATGCCCTGCCTACGGCAAGAAAAGATTCCTCCTGGTCCCTTTTTGTCACGGCATAGACCGATGTCGGATTAAGCGGTTTTGCTTCATCGGTCGGGACAGGCTTTACCGGTTCCCCGCATCTCGGGCATTTCATGTCCCAATCTCCCCTCTCGAACTGGTCCCGGGAACGCAACCCGGGAAAGATCGGACCACAGGCGCGGCAGTCATATTTACCTTCCCCGTAGATCGACATTGACGACGCCACTATCATCCGCCTGACCCCGTGTTTCCCGTTGGCAATGATATCAAGCATTGCGGCGCTCCCGAGGGAATTCTGCTCCACGTATCTTTTTATTTCATACATCGACTGTCCTACGCCCACAGCCGCCGCAAGATGAAAAAGCACATCAACGTCCTTAACGGCCTCGTAAAGTTTTCTTTCATCAAGGACATTTCCCCGTATGAACTCCGCGTCTTTGTTCAGGTAATCCGGCGTTTTCCCGTGCGCCCCGTGCACCTGGGCAACCAGGTCATCGTAAACCTTCACCTCATGGCCCGCCTCAAGCAGAGCATCGGTTATGAAAGATCCTATAAACCCCGCGCCTCCGGTTACCAGTATTTTCATGATACCTCCTGCGTAGGGGGGCGCAGATCTGCGCCCCCTACATAAATAATTCCTTGTTTGAATTCACCCAGTCCCAGAGACCGTCAACGCCCTTCTCCTTGTCTACCCGCGGTTCCCACTCCAGGTATTTCCGGGCTTTTTCTATGTTGCTTACGTATACCTTCTGGTCCCCGGGCCTCCATTCATCGAACGCCGGGTCCAGCTTCCTGCCGGTTTTGCTCTCGAGTATCTCAACAAGCTCAAGAAGGGACATCCGGTTGCCGGGACCGCCCCCTATATTGAACGCCATGCCGCTCACGCTGTCGATCTTCTCGTATGCGGCATGGAAAACCCCCACAAGGTCCTGCACGTTAAGAATATCCCTCGCCTGTTTTCCGTCCCCGTAAATGGTAATGGGCTTGCCCAACGCCGCGGCTATGGTAAACCAGGCTACCCATCCCTGATCTTCTACTCCGAACTGCCGGGGTCCGTATATGCAGGATTGCCGCAAGCATACCGTCTTCAACCCGTAGATGCGGGAATAATCCACTACATATTGATCGGCGCATCCTTTAGAACATCCGTACGGGGAATGAAAATCAAGCGACCGCGTTTCCGGAACCCCTCCCGGTAATCCGCGATACTGATATCTTCCGTCTACCTCCTCTACTCCCGCGTCAGTCATCTCCCCGTAGACTTTATTGGTGGATGAATAAATGACGGCCGGGGAGGCGCCGCTTTCCCGGACCGCCTCAAGGACATTGAACGTCCCCAGGGCGTTTATATCGAAATCCTCGCGCGGATCCGTAACCGAGGTGGTGACGGCGACCTGTGCCGCCAAATGGTACAGGGCATCTATCTTGCCGCATTTACTGAAAGTGTCTTTCAGCCCGTTGTAATCGCGTATGTCCCGTTTGACAAAGTCGAAATCCCCCTGCGTCTGAAGCCATTCCAGGTTTTTTTTGGAGCCTTTCCTGGAAAGATTATCCAGAACGATAACAGCGTCCCCTCTGTCGAGATAAAACTTGACCAGATTACAGCCGATAAAACCCGCGCCCCCCGTAATTAATACCTTCATCTTATCCCTTCCCGGAACAATATCCGTTTTCCATCCAGAATGCGCCTTTTACCAAATATATCACACGCCCGAGACTTTCAGCAAAGGCAAATCTCATTTTATGCCTCCCGCCCGTTTTATGACCTGGTCAAGCCTGGCGCGAAACACAGGCGCCCTCGGATCCCCCGTTTCCTCATAAAGTATCGTGAGCCTGTAAAAAGCCTGAAAACTATCCGGATCCACCGTCAACGCTCTCTCGAGCTCCTTCCGCGCGCTCTCTTTGTCCCCTGTTTCCATATAGCATATCGCCAGGTTTATGCGGGTGCTCGCCTTCTCGGGGGGAAAGGAGGAAAGGACCCTCTTAAAAATGCCCATGGCTTTTTGAATGTCGCCCTCGCGCGCGTAAACAACTCCGAGTTTTTCCAGGGCTTCGGCAAAGTCCGGATCTATCTCGAGAGCGTTCCCGTAACAGACCCGGGCGAGATCAGGTTCGTCCCTTTTCATGTAAACGTCCCCCAGGCCTTCGTATATATCCGCGTCGCACGGGTCGGCGCGCAAGGCCTTGTTGAGCGACTCCAGCGCCTTTGCGGCATCGCCTTCGGCAAGATAGGCCATGCCTTCGTAATAATATTCCCGGCCGAACCCGTTAAGACGTCCTTTCATGGGCGTGGCATTCGTAAGAACGAACAGCGGCAGAAGAAGAATTACCGCCAGAAAAAGCTCCCTCCCCCGTTTCTCCCGGATATCATCGAACATATTCACCGCGCAGCCCGCGGCAAATACCATCGCGAACGGAACGAGCGGAAGCCTGTATCTTGCCAGCGGCGGAAAAGGTAAAAGCGAAAGAAAATACACCGCTGTAAAGATAAAAAGCGTCATGCTCCTGCCCCCGGCCCTCGTCAGCGAAAAAACCATGCCGAGGATCGCCAGGGGGGCCACCCATCCGAAATCGGGGAGCGGTAAGCTCAAAAACGGGGACGCGGCCCTGAAATAATTGATATTCTCGTACGGGGCAAATTCATGCCGGTTCAACAAAATATATATTTTCAGGACAAACCCCCGGACATAACCGGCAGGGTCAGCCGTTATTCTCTTTCGTATCTCTTCCAGCCAGTAAAGGTCCCTTTCTTTTCTCGAAACAAGTCCGCGCTCAAGAAGCTCCCTCATCTTCCCGCGCCAGGATGACCCCGGACGCATCTCCCGCACGATCTCGATATCGGTCCCCATGTACGCCGTTACAGCGTAATTCTTCTGCACGGGGATAAGCTCCTGCCTGCCTGAACGGTCTATCGCTCCGGCCACCCCAAGCACAAGAAGAACCCCCGTTAAAAAAGCGATCGAATGCCACGGGCCCTTTTCCTTCCCTCTCTTTACCGTAAAATATAAAAGAACGTTCAGGAACACGAAAGGAACAAGAAGGAGAAAATTCGGCCTGGCAAGACAGGCAAACGCCAGGAAAACACCCGCGGCGTATCCCCATGTTCTGTTGCCGCTTTCGAAGAAAGCGTAAACGGCCAGCGCCGCAAGAAGACCGAAGAAAACGGCAAGGTTCACCGGAAGGGTCTTGGCCGCGAACGCGATCAAAGGCCAGTAAAACGCCCCCGTAACGCCGGCCAGTATCCCGGCCCTCTTATCGAACACCGTCATGCCCAGTAAATAGATAAGACAGCAGCTGAGTGACCCGATAAAACACTGGACAAGACAGGCGAAATAGATGTCAGGTATACCCCATTTATATAAGATCTTGAGGAAATTATCGTAGAACGGGACCCTTAGATACTCGTATCCGCTGTCATTCGTTACGGTCCAGCCGGCCAGGCGCATCCCGGAAAAATGATAATCTTTTGAATCGGAGACCGGGTTCGTGAACAGGACACTGTCCTTTACCTGTTCCAGGTATATGAACCTGGCCGCAAAGGCTAGAAAAAATATGATCGTTACGGCAATGATCCTGGATCTCATGTGATTCGGCCCCCGGCGCCTCAGGCGTTTTCTTTCTTTTCGCCCACGAAGAACAGGGGAAATATTATATCGCTCACACAACAAGGCACCCAGACGGCAAGGAACAAGAACGCCAGGATCGCCGCGGAAACCATGACACTTGCGGGCTTCCCTTCGGCCATTATCATGTGAAAAAGTGAAGCCCAGGTGCTTATCAGGACATGTCCGGCGTGAGGGAATTTGGTGGACGGCCTAAGATAAGCCACCGCTATGCCCGCTATGGCGAGAGGATTGACAAGCCACCATTCTTCTATGAACCCTATGTGGATATGTCTTCGCGGCATATTGAGCAACGTTTCTCCAAGATACGGTATAACCGAATCGCTCAATGTGGCGATCCCTACCGATCCTATATATCCCACCGCCAGTAACGCCCATACGGGACACTGCTTCGCATCGGCCGCGCATTTATAGTTCCTGTACATTGAGGCGGTAACAAGAGCGCTCAGGAAAACGTGGAGCGGATGGAAAACGTAGAAAACACGATAAGCCGAGCCGTACGATATGTTCTGGAAGAACATCATGAGGATTATACCCGTGACCGCCCCCACGAAAGTGAACGGGATATGATGTTCGAGTTCCCTGATAAAACGGTTACTCATACGCGCTTCTTCCCTGCCCTGTCTTAGGTCAGCAATCCCTCGAAAAGCCTGATGAAATCTTCCGCTATCTTCTCCGGGGAATGCCGTTTTACAAAACCATCGGCCTTCTCGATAACCCTTTGGCATTTTTTGTCGTTGCTCAGCACCCCGGTTAAAAGTTTATTGAGATGCGAAACATCTTTGTAGTGCATGAGTTCCCTGTCCCAGTCATGGAAAAAATCGGAGAGTTTGGGAACAAATATCGGGCATCCCGCCCCGAGCGCCTGATATACCGTTGAAGAGACCACGGCATGCCCGCGACTGGTGAACTTATGAAGTATCACGGCATCCGAGGCAAAAAGATAATCGTCGAAAAGCTGTGTCGTCATTACCTTGTGCGGGCGCACGAGCATCCAGTCCGTAGGATGAAGCTCCTCGAGCATCTGGTATCCCTTCGGGACCACGTGCAAAAGAACGGCCTTTCTTTTGAGCTTCGGAGGCAGGTCCCTGTAATACGAATGGTACCCCCTGTGCCCGAACGAATAAATTATCTTCTTTTTGAGCGGGAGCCCCAGTTTTTTTCTGGCCGCCCGCTTGTTACCTCTCCTTAAGGGAAAACACGGGAAAGGTATGTGCACGGCTTCGGGGTATGCTCTTTTCAGGAATGATTGCCTTTTGTCGAAATACACTACGGCGTCCCAGTTGTGCTGGTAGAACCAGGAATGGCGCGTCAACCTGTTCTCGTGGACAACATGCACGACCTTCGCCTTTCTCTTGAGCACCGGAAAAATATTGCTGAGCTTGTCGACAGGCAGCATCCCTATATCCTCGATCAGGAGAATATCATAATCCCTTTCCAGCAAGGGGCGCGAATCAATCGAATTGGTATTAAACCTCGTACCGAAACATCTTGTTACGTATTTTTCGTCCTTCGCGGTTATGCCTTCGCCGTGATAATCGTTCTTAAGGAAACTGAAAACATGGACCTTGTGCCCCATGTCCCTGAACGCCTTCCCCAGGGGCTCGGCGTGCATCGCGACACCACTCGTTGTATTCCACGCGGCCATTATGGCTATTTTCATTTTTATCCTTTCGTTTTATGTTATGCGCCTGCGGCCCTGTCGCGCATTTATAAAAGGGCCTTGGCTTTTTTAAGTAACGCCTTCATGGCGAACGGCGTGTTCTTGATGACGCAGCCTGCCACATCATAATGCCCGCCGCCGCCGTATTCCTGGGCCAGGCGCGCCACGTTGATATCCCCCTTGGACCTCAAGCTGACCCTTACGCGTCCGCCTTTCTTTTCCCTGAAAAAAACCACGATATCGACGCCCTTTATGGAGCGTATCTCATCGGCTATCGTGTCCGCGTCTTCTTGCTTCCCATCCACCTTTTCAAAATCTTTCAGCCTTACTATGGACCAGGCAAGCCTTCCCTCTTCCCAGAACCTGCACCTCGCAAGACATATGCCCGAAAGAACGGCTACCTGCCTGGAGTGCGACCAGAAGACCATGTCCACCAGCCGGTAAAAATTAAGTCCCGTCTTCACCATTTCGGCGCACACCTTGAAAGTGAAAGGCCTTACGTTCGGAAGCTTAAAGGAGTTCGTCTCTACCACGAGCGATGTAAGGATGTTCTGGGCTATATCCTTGGTTATATCCACCTTGAGGCGCTTCAGCAAAACATATACTATCTCTCCCACGGCCGGAGCCTTGGCGTCCACTATCCTGATGTCGCCGAAAGAATTCCTCACCTCGTGATGGTCTATTTCGAGTATCGTCTCCGCCTTTCTGAGCGAAGGATAAACGCCTCCCAGCATCTCCTTGGTGCTGCAGTCAACGGTTATGGCAAGATCCACTTTTTTGTCCAGCGCCTTCTCGATCCTGTCGGCCCCCGGGAGCAACCTGTACCTCTTGGGAACGCCATCTTCGCTTATCATGTACACTTTTTTGCCGATCTTTTCCAGACCAATGCCGAGCGAAAGCATCGAGCCTATCGCGTCGCCGTCGGGATTTACATGACATGCGATCGCCACCGACCCTGCCTCCAGCATCTTTTGCTGAGCCTTTTTTACCCCTCTCATTCGCGCGTCTTTCTTTTATGTTGTTGGTTTTTTGACACGTATTATACCACAGTGGCACGATAATACAACGTCCCGGAATATCCGCGCGCCAGCATGGGTTACCTGAGGTCTCTCGGGCTGCCGCCCTTTCTCCAATGTTCTTCTATCTGTTCAAGAGTATACCCTTTTGTCTCCGGGACCACGAAATAACAAAACAGCCATCCCGCTATGCTCAAAATAGCGTATAGCCAGAACGTCTGCGCCCGCCCCAGCTTTTCAATAAGGGTAAGGAACGTCATCGCTATGACCAGGTTAAACAGCCAGTTAGCCATGGTCGCAAGGCTCATGGCCCTCCCGCGTATCTTTAACGGGAACACTTCCGCGATGATCAGCCAGGCGATAGGACCGAGGCTGACGGCAAAAGAAGCGATATAAACCGTCAAGCTCCCCACCGCTATCCACTTCAGCGCGCCCGGAACGCTCGCCATTTTGAAAGCGAGCCCCAGAGCCCCCAGGCTCGCGGCCATTCCTATAAGGCCCATGGACAAAAGCGCTCTCCTGCCCACACGATCGATCACTCTTATTGCTACTACCGTCATGAGGACGTTAACGATGCCTACGCCCATCGTCGCCAGGATATCCACCTGCGCGGAGCTGAACCCCGCGAAACCGAATATCGTCGGCGCATAATATATAACGGTGTTGATGCCTGTTATTTGCTGGAAGAACATTATTCCTATCCCGATCACAAGTGGCACCCGCATCCACGGCTCTAAAAGCTCTCTCCACCCGCCCGGCTCCTCGCTTAGCGAAGTCTCTATATCCTTCATTTCGTTCTCCACATCATCGGTTCCCCTCGCGCGCTTAAGCACTTTTTTCGCCTCCTCCGGAAGAGAACGGCTCATCAACCACCTCGGACTGAAGGGCAGAAAAAATATACCTATGCCGAGAATAAGCGCGGGGGCCACGCCGATAGCGAACATGCCCCTCCAGCCCTTGTCCCCGGCCAGGACATAATCCACAACATACGAAAGCACTATTCCCACGGTAATGGCCAGCTGGTTAAGCGACACGAGCGCGCCTCGCGCGTTAGCGGGGGATATCTCCGAAATGTACAGGGGCACGGCAAAAGAAGCTATTCCTATCGCCAGACCTATGATTATGCGTCCGGCAACCAGTATCGCTACGCCGGAGGCCAGCGCCGAGACCAGGGACCCGACGATAAAGATCGCTGCCGTAGCGATTATGATCCTTCTCCTGCCGAAAGTATCGGAAAGCTGGCCGCTCACCCCAGCGCCTACGATCGCCCCGATGAGCACGGCGCTCACGACCATTTCTTCGATCGTCGCCGCCAGGTTGAACTGTTCCTTTACAAAAAGAATGGCGCCCGAGATGACTCCCGTATCATACCCGAATAAAAGGCCTCCCAGAGCCGCGACAGCCGCAACGATCCCCACGAAGATCCCGCCCCTCTTTTGACCCGCGTTCATTGCTCCCCCTTTTTTGTAAAGATCTAAAGCCCCGTTAATAAGATATCGCGTCTCATCTTTCCAGTAATATCTCCCTGACCGCCTTTACCCAGCGGGTATCGCCGATCACTTCCTGCCGGTATAGCCAGTATTCCGCCCCCCACAGAAGCACCGCATCGACCCCCATTTTCTTCAATGCCCTGAAATTCCTGACCGTTCTATCCGGACTTCCGGTGTAGGGCCGGTCTCCCCCGGTATAAGCGAGGTGTCCCGGTTCCCATGGTTCCGCCTGAAGTTCGGTTACCCATGGGATCTTGCCGGACTCTCTTATCATGGATATCAGCTCGGAAAAATACAAGTCAAATTGACCGGCCTTTACGACAAAATAGAGATCCAAGCCGAAGGATCTGTGCCCCACCATCGAGTATACGTTTATCGCCATTATATCGCTAAGCGCGAGACATTCCCTTATGTAATCGTGCTTCGTGAACAGGTTGGAAATCATGCGGAGGAACCTGTTCGGGTACGTCGCGGTCGTCAATATCACGGGCCTCTTCCCGCCATCAATGTCCCTTACAAGCCGCACTTCTTGTTCCAGGAAATCCCTGCCGATATAGTTTGCGTCCGGCCCGATATGCATGAACGGCTCGTTCTCGACCTGCCAGTATTTCACGGCGGGGTTATCCTTGTATCTCGTGACAACGGCCTTTATAAACCCGAGCGCGCGCTCCCTCAGATAAGCATCCTTCGAAATATCCCGGCCGTACCGGATACGTACTTTTTCCAATACCCAGTCCGGTATGAAATATTCGGGCCACCTCGGGGCCTTCATGCCTACGGTAAGAACAACGGGTATCTTTTTCTTGCCCGCCTCCTCTACCTGCCAGTCAAGTCCCGAAAAATCGAATACCCCTTCCTGTTTTTCGATATGGCTCCAATACGCGCCGACCCTTATCAGGTCAAAACCCATGTCCAGGATATCCAGATAGGTCTTACGGGGATCCATATCCAGATACACGCACTGCACGCGGCTGAACGTTGTGCCTACCTTGACCCCTTCGGCCTCCAGAACGGCGCCATTCAGGAGCAGGATGGTCGTCAGAATCAGTGATTTGATGCGCACTTTAGCCATAAGTCACAAGTGTGTGAATCGTTACTTGAATCTTGTGTCATGTGTTATGTGTCAGGTGTTATGATTGTCCGACATGACACTTGACACTTGACACATAACACGCTTTCCGCCCCCGTCACTTCTTAACCTTATCCGTCACCCAGAACGTCATGTATTTCCCCAGCATGAGCCGCGTTTGCGCGTCAAGCGCCGGCAGGGCGCTCAGGAATATTATCGTGAACGGAACGAGCAACCACTGCAAGGCAAAACCTATCCTTTTGAGGGCGAAATGTTTTTCTTTCCTCTCGGGAAGCAGATAAAGGCTGAGTATTATGCTGGTGATAAGCGAAAGTGACGCCAGGTTGAATATTACCCCCGTGATACGCGGCACGCTGTAGTAAAATACCGATCGGGAATAATCCCTGCCGGCAAAGATCGCGGGCAGCCACCCTATTATGGTCAAGAGGAAGGCCCATGTGGTCCACGAAATGTGCCCCTCGAAAAGTTTGTACCCTGTCTTGAATTTCATTATCAGCGGTATTTTCCCGTTCGCCAGGAACCCTCTCATCACTATCGGGAAATTCTCGACCCCCCAGGCCCATCTCCTTTTCTGTTTATAGACATTTATGACGGTCTTCCACCATGTTTCCGCTACGACCGCGTCCATGGAAAGCGTGTTGTACATCGGGACCACCCGGTATTTTCCGTCAAAATGGATGAAGGCTTTCCAGTAGATAGCCGAGTCATCCGAGATCATGTCGACCGGCCAGTAACCGACGTCGACAAGCGCCTTAAAACTCATGCTGTGGCTGGAAAAAGTTACAAGCCTCTCGGGATTCGTCGCTTCGATAAGCTGGAAGAACGAAGACCCCGTTTCCAGTACCCTTGTAATCCCCGGGGCGTCCCAGATGTTGTTGTTATATACAGGGACCGGCTGGAAACTGGCCTCTTCCCGGTAAGGACACGTGAGAAAATAATAAGTGAGGCTCGCGAAATAATGCGGGGTCACCACCGTGTCGGAATCAAAACACGATGAAACAATATTATCAAAAGGTATATTCTTCTCCCTGAAATACTCGGCGGCCTTCTTTGCCGCAAAAGTCGTGTTGGCCCCTTTCGCCTTTGCCTCGCCGGCGATGCCATCAGGGTGAACGACTATGAACATATCAAAGAATTTATCGCTGTAGGCCTCGAACACGCCCTGCGCCCCCGCCTTTACCTCTTCATTTGCCCTCTCCTCAAGCGCGAGCACGACCACTATCTGTTCAGGCGGAAATGTTCCTTCCGCAAGACTCCTGACGCCGGGCTCTACGATATCCCTGGTTTCCTTAGCGACCGGTATGATCACAAGATGATACACGTCCTTTGAAAGCGGCCTGTCTTGCGCGGGCCTCATGGCCATCCGGACTTCCCGGCGGTGCGCCAGGAATGATATTTTCTCCTTGAGCCCCGGGGGCAAAGACGTTCCATTCAGTTCCTCCAGATATTCGCTCCCCCTGTCAAGCCCGCGCACCCTCGCCATCCAGTCCGTCCCATCCTCCGCGGAAAGACGAAAATAGGACAAAACAAGAAAAAGCGTCAAGTAGAGCAGCCGCAAAAGCCAATAAAGGTAAAAGGCGATTATTATCACCGCGGCGGCCAGGGGCCGTATGAACGCGAGCGCGGCCATTCCGAGAATTATGGCCCAGCTGGTCGCCCCGGGAGCTATCTCAAAAAATCTCTGGAGCTTCCTGTCTTTCCCCGTTAATCCGTTTCCGGTAAATTTGAATTCCATAATTCCTGTATCTTCGTTTTTTTTCTTTCTCCGAGCGCTTCTTCCAAAGGCGCTTCTATAAGCCCTTTCCGGAGAAATATCTGCGCCGAACGGGGGATCCCTCGCGTGGAATCAAGGAAATACACCTTCCCCTCGTCATCGGAATAATATATCGAAGCGCCGCTTTTTACCCCAAAGATGCCTTTAATGGTGAATTCCCCGTAAGATTCTACGCCCAGGAGCAATATTTTGCTGCCGTCCCTGAAAAGCACATGAGAACCGTCATACGCCCAGAAACATTGTTCGATATCCGACCCGCGCGTATAGATCCATACGAGCTTAGGCCCCTTTTGAAATTCCACATTACCCGTCTCTTCCGCCGAGAAATCCAGTATCCCGATCCTGTCTTTTTTCCACAGCAAAAGATGCTCACGCTTATCGTAATACTCAACACCCCGCACATCCCTGTCAACGAACCGATACGGGAGCTTGTTCGCCAGAAGCTCGCCCTTATCGCCGAGGAAGACCATGAGATCTTCGTCAAAGACTTCGATGTCGAATTTTTCTTTTTGCCCGAATATCGACGATCCCGTGTCGGGATCGTCAAGAAGTTCCTTCGTTGTCTTCCCTTCATAATCGGCGGTTATGAGAGTGTTGTCGTCTTTAAGAATATATGCCGCGCCGTTATAGAGCCCATACCCTTTCAGGCCGGAAAGATATTCAGGATAAACGGCGCCGGCATTAACATCGACCTTTTCCAGCCTCTTGCCCGTAAGGACAAAAAGCATGCTTTCCTGCCCCGCGATCCATTTTATCTCTTCCGGTTTTCCCGGGAACAGGCCGCTTATCTCCTCGACGTCGTTAGTGCCGGATCCGAATTTTACCCATAAATATTTTTGGTCTCCGTGAATGCCGGCGTGTATTACAACAGCCGGGCTCCCCCTTGCCGAAAAGATCTCCCGGGCGCTATATTCCCTGAACGGTGAATCCTTTTCCAGAAGCGGCCATGCGTCTTCTCCCGAACAATTACACACCTGAGCGCTGCCCAGGGTCTTATCCGCGAACACCAGAAAGTATCCGCTTCCCGGCACCGGCACGATATCGGAAAAAGCGCCCGCGAGCAAAGCCGGGCTTTTCCATTCGTCCGGCAGGAGGATCACCCTGTCGAGCACGGTGGCTTTTTCCGCTTCGACAGGCACATTCATGCTCCAAGATCTGTATCCTTCCAGATCAAGCTTGACGGAATACCCGGAAGGAAGAAGGTCCCTGATAACGGCTGGTGTCTGCTGGGAGTTGAGTTTACCGTTCACATATACCGACGCCCCCGGGGGCGCGGTGGAAAGATATATAAGCCCCGTCTTTTCGTATCCATCCTTCGTGCCGGGAGCCAGAATATACCCGAACGCGTACATTATCAACAACGGACAGGTGACCACATATATCGCGGCGAATATATAGAAAAATATCTTCCTTAAAAATTGCATGTTTCTCTTGCTTCCGCTCGCTTATCCAAGCCCTTCCCAGATAGTTTCTATTCGTTTTTTCAGATCATCCGTGGAAAATGGCCATACGGTCCTGCCGTAAAGCGCCTCGGTTATTTCCTTATACGTCAACTTATTGAGCCGGAACGGTGGTATCTTATTGTCTATCTCGAGACAGTACCTCATCAGAATGAGTTCCTTGCGCACCATGTGGGGCAGAAGAAAATGCTGCGCTACGGTCTGCACGGCGTTCTTGCTCAAGGTCTCTCTAAGCGTTTTGTCCTCGAGTATGGCCTTGATCCCTTTTGTTATTTCCCCCACATCATAAGGTTCGACCAGAAAACCGTTATGGCCGCTGACTACCTGTTTTCGTATGCCGCCGACCGCGCTGCCTATGACCGGCGCTCCCTGCCACAGCGCTTCGGACACCACGAGCCCGAATCCTTCCTTTGTGGACACATGCGCGAAACACTCGGCCACGGACATCAGCGAGCCTATGACCTCGTCGTTGTTCTCCACGTTCAGCAACAGGTGTATGTCTTTTTCGCCTTCGGCGTGCTTTCTTATTTCCTCGTAAACTACCATCCCCTCGGGATCGTCCGTCGCGGAATTCCCGACCATGACCAGAATCGGATGTTTTCCCTTCCCCAGTTCCTTTTTCAGCTGTTTGAACGCGCTTATTATCGTCTTCTGGTTCTTGTGGACATCGTACCGTGACACCGCGGCGATTATGGGTCTTTCGGGGTCGATACCGTTCTTATTGAAGACGTCTTCAAGCACCTTAAGGGCTTCTTTCCTGCTGCGCCGCTTGTTCTTGCTTCTCAAGGGGTCGATCGAAGGGTTGATCTCATAAGTCGGTATCTGCACGTTCTCCCTGATAAAATCCTCCGAAGTAAAGATCGCCCCCTCGTAATGGTTGATATACGGCAGGAGGAACCGCCATATCCTGCGGCTCGCCTGGGAGGTGTCGATGTGGCAGCGCCAGTACGTATGTCCGTAAACCGTACCGTTCATTATTATGGCCGCGGGCTGCGGGTCATGGATGGTTACCATGTGGCCTACGACCCTTACTTCTCTCGTGTTCTCATCTATGGTGTCCAGATAAGCGTGAAATATCTCGCGGAGATCTATATCCTGGTCCACCCCCTGCAACAGGTTGTGGAATTTCTTCGTTACCGTGAAGAACTCATCGCTCCCCTCGATAACGAACCACCTGGCGTCTATTCCCAGTCCCCTGGCAAAAGGTATGACGCTCTGGAGCATTTCCGCCACGCCTCCGCCGACGAAAGTGGAGTTGACGTTAGCCCATACCTTTTTTCTCAGCGGATCCGACATGAACTTGAGGTCATCGATCATGCCTTTTCCGACGAACGGTTCATATCTGTTTATGTCGACCGGCTCCAGCGGGACGTACTCGTTCCTGTATTTTCTGCTCCTGTCATCAAACATTATTCTTTTCCTTCCGTTTATTCGAGAGCGCTTTCGCCGAGTTCGTTCCCTTCGAATCCCGGTCCGGTCAGCTAAATATCATGTATATCGGCGGGATGGATAATATTACACCGGCTATTATGCACCATATCCCCGCGCCGGGGATATACCGCGCAAGCGCGACCCCAAGACCGAAGCCGATAAGCGCCTTCGAAAAGATATGCAGCGCTATCATCGGCCCCGGCAGTCTTTTGAACCTTTCGATAAGCCTCATCGTCGTCCCCTCCTTGCGGCTTGTCCGCTACATCTCTTTCAGGGCTTCCTGTATCAGGGGGAGGATGTTCTCCATCTCCTCTTTCGTTACCCTTCCAAGCTTCGCGAACCTGAATTCACCCTGCGCGTTCTTGTTCTCCCTGTTTATTTGTATCTTCTTCTGTCCCTTGTTGTAAGAATATATGCAGACCGTAAGCCTGCTGTCTTCGTCCTCCCATGACTTCGCGAATAACTTTTCGTCTAAAGAGCTGTCGTACGGCATGTCGTCCTCCCTCGCTTTTCTGTTGCCTGATCTTTTGCGCCCCGGACACCGCGTCCTGAGAGCTTACGCTATTACCCTTATGCATAACGGGTAGCGGAACTTTTCTCCCCTGCTGGCCCCTATCGAAGCCCTTATCACCTGTATCAAGGCGAACAGCCCCAGAACCAGAAGTATCACGAACCCTATCAGCAGGAAAACCAGCGCGAACCCTATTATGCTGTAAAGAAAAACGCTTATCTGGAAATTCAGCGACTCCTTGCCCTGATCTTCCACCAGAGGATATTCCTCTCTCTTGAGCAGCCAGATCAGGAGCGGCACGATAAAATTACCGAAGGGGACAACAAATCCGGCAAGGGCCCCCAGATGGCACCACATCGCCATCATCTTATCGCCCCCCCTGAGTTCCCCGTATTTCTTTTTATCCTCCTCGGTGCGGACCAGCACTTCGCCGCAATGCGGGCATTTTATGGCGCCGTCCTGTATGTCTTCCGCGCAAAAAGGACATTTTTTCATCGTATCCCCCTTCTCAGGATATTTCGGCCTCCAGTTTATCTATAAGGCTGTCGGCTTCCCTTATAAGCTCCGCGGGAAGTATCCTGGACGCCTTGATCTCTTTCCTTACGGATTTAAGCGCGCTTACGAACCGCTTCAGGACCTGTTTTCTCTTTTCGTCGCGCTCCTCTTCCGGGTCGAGCTCCGCGTTCTCCTTCCGGATGCGCACAAGATCCTTCCTGATCTCGCCCGCGTCTTTTCCTTCTTCGAGCACGCGTTTTTTTATCTTTTCATAATCGCGCCTGTCGACGTTCTTGCTCGCGCTCGCTTTTCTCAACACGTCCACCGCTTCATATGTCGGCACAGACCCTGCCTCGGCGCTCTCCTTGTATTCCCCGCTGATATATCGCGGCTCTTCCCTTTCAAGGAAGGCATAAGACCTTAAAAGCTTGAGGGCCGTCTGCTTGCGTATGCCTATTTCTTTCAGAGCGTATGTTTCAAATTCGCCGTATCCCCACTCTTTATAGAGCTTGTCTTTCCAGATCGTATAGAGCATTTGGCCCAGCTCTATCCAGGATGTCTTGAAATCCCTGGCGCACGCGAGCGCTTTATACCTGGGCGAGGACCCGTCCAGGTCCTCCATCCTCTGCTCCAGACCGCGTATCGCTTTTGTTTTCGCTTTATCCATTATTTTTGTCTCCCGGCAAGCGGTTCATCTCGAACGGCTATAGGTCTCGGTGAACTTTATTATCTTATCCATCATCGCAACCGATTCCACGGGATATTTCCCCGCGGCACTTTCTCCCGAAAGCATCACGTAATCCGTCCCGTCAAGTATGGCGTTGGTCACGTCGGTAACCTCCGCCCGTGTCGGGCGCTTGTGCCCGGTCATGTGTTCAAGCATCTGGGTCGCCGTTATCACGAATCTCTTCTTTTGGTTGCATTTCTTGATGATCATTTTCTGTATTACGGCTATTTCGTAAATGGGAACGGATATGCCCATATCGCCCCTGGCTACCATTATGCCGTCACAAACATCGATTATCTCGTCTATGTTCCGTATCGCCTCCCGCGTCTCGATCTTCGCTATTATACCGCACCCCGGGATACGCCCCCCGATCCGCTCCTTTATTACGTCTATCTCTTTCCTGCTCCGCACGAAAGACTGCGCCACGTAATCGACCCTGTGTCTTATCCCGAATTCCAGATCTTTCTTGTCCTTTTCGGTCACGCCCGAGAAAGGTATGCGGACTTCCGGCATGTTCACACCCTTTCTTTCTTTGAGGATGCCGCCCTCGATCACCTCCGCTTTGACCTTCTTGCCGGATGAGCCTTTCGACTGGAGGATGATGTTGCCGTCGTCGATATATATCATTTTCCCCTTGCGTATCACCGCGAGGGAACCTTTATAATCGAACGGTATGACACGCGGGTCGCCGTTATCGGGTTCGGTCGTTAACCATACTATCGATTTCCTTTTCAGCTCCTTCTGTTTCGCCCCCTTGAAACGGCAGACCCTTACGCGGTACCCCTCGAGGTCCTGGAGCACCCGCACATGACGGCGGTATTTTTTATTGATGTTCCTTATAAGCTTGATCTTCTCCAGGTGGTCTTTATGTGTCCCGTGAGAAAAATTAAGCCTTGCCACGTTCATGCCGGACATTACCATCTTACGCAGGACGGTATAGCTGCTGCTTGCGGGGCCCAGCGTGGCTACTATTTTGGTCCTGGCCAGTCTTTCTATCTTTTTCCTTTTCATTTTCCCTCGTCTCTCTTGCGCCGGGATCTATTTTTCGAGATTATCGAACTCTCTCTCTCGCTGTATATATTCTGTCCTGGTCAGACCGCCTTCTTCGTATTCCTTTCCCAGCTCTCTCTGTATCCTTTGGTCCCGGGGCCCCCTGTCCGGCTCCGCCCCGGGGACATATTCCACGGCATCGGAAGATCTCCCGGCCTGGTCCGCCTTATCGGAGGTATCCGCCACGCTGTCGGGCACCGTTCGCACCACAGCGGCAAATATAGCGGGGCTCGCGAAGCAAAAGACCGCGATAGAGAGGGCCGCGAGAGAGATCCGTTTTCTCATTTACCATCTTCCTTTCCTTCGCCTAATTGCCTGAACATGAACGCCGCGAGAAAACAGAGCAACGCGGCAAAAAGAAACCCCTGCTGGTCGGCCAGATCGAAGCCAAAGAACGGCAAAAGCGCGAGGATAACACCCGCGCCCGCCAACATGTTACTTATAAGATGCGCTTTTTTCCCCTTCATGCGTGTTCTTGTCGCCGGCAATACCGTGCCCGAAAAGGATGTGGGATACCCGTTCCTTGGAAATTCCTGTCTATTTTTCCTCTACGGCGGAAAGACCTGCCGGAAGGGGCCGCTCCTGTTTTGCCGTTTTCTGGGGCAGGACCACGACGAATTTCAGGCCCTTTCCCAAATGGCTTTCGGCCCATATCCTGCCGTTATGCAATTCCACGACGTCTTTCGATATGGCAAGGGCCAGCTCGGCTTCCTTGTTCTTGTACTCCAGGATCTCGCCTTTATCGAATATCATCGCCAGTTTGTCCTCCGATACGCCTTTCCCTTCGTGCTGCACCTCAAAGCGCACGAAATCGCCGGACGGGAAAATGCGCACGGTGATCTCCCCTTTTTCCGGGGAGTTCCTTATGGCGCTCTGCAGCAGGTTCCTTATCACCAGGGTGATCTTGTCTTCGGACACATAAGCGGAAAGATCTTTGCCGAATATTTCCCTGTTCAGTTTCAGCCCCCGCTTGGCTATCATCCCTTCCAGCTCCCTTATCTGCTGCTCCACCAGGCCCACGTAATCACATACGCTCCTTTGTATCTTTACCATCCCCGCTTCGATCTTGTATATGTCCAGAAGGTGCGTGGCCAGGTCCCACATGCGATCGGTCCCTTCCTGGCACGCCTGGAGCGGGGTCTTTACGTTGTCGCCGATCCGGTCGGACGGCATGGACTCGAGTACGCTCTTTATGTTAGAGGATATCTGGTACAGGGGATTCCTGAATTCATGCGCCATTGTAGCTACAAAGTTCGATTTCAACTCACTCTGCCTTTTGGCCTGCGCGGCATAGTGCATTACCTTGCCGAGCATGCCCCTGAGTATGCCGTAGCCTATCATAAAACCGCAAAGCGAAACGAATATCGATATTGCCATAACGAGGCCAATATCGCCGATGAATACTTCCAATGAAAAAAGCCGCGCCGCGAGAAGATATAGGAACGCCATGAATGGTATCACGCTCATCAGCGCGAACGCCAGGTTGAACTTCTGGTACGGGTTCTCGTGGAATTCTTCGAGGAACAGTTTTTCGCTCACTTTATTTTTTGCCTTATTTTCCTTCTTCACGGTTCTCTCCTCTTTTTTCTTTCAGGATCAGTTCTTTTTTTCCGGAATCTATCCATACGTGGAACCTGCTCAGGAAAGACATGCCTAAAAGACCGTCGTGCCCCTTCAGGTCCATGGCCAGCGCGTCCACGTTCTCCGCCTTGAGTCCCGCGACCTCCACCGATCTCAACACTACCGGGGTGCCTTCCCTTACGGTGCCGTCCGCGAGTTTTGTTTCCACCTTTTCGCCCGACAGCGGACCGATCCCGGGGATATCACGCGCTATATCCATCGGGATAAGGACCGTGTTCGCGCCGGTATCCACCACCAGTTCCGTTTTTATCTTACCGTTCAGGAGAGCTTCGACCTTTATTTTGGAACTGTCGGTAAACCCGATCCTGTGCTCGGATTTTTTCCGGGCCCGTTCTTCCAGCTCTTGTTTATGCCTCAGGCTTTCCTCTATCCTCCGGCGCACGTCTTCGGCGTCTTTCTTTCTTTCTTTCTCGCTTTTTTGCGTGGTCCGGGCGCGGCGTCTCCAGGAATCGATCAATCCGTCCTTTTCCTCGCCGCGCGGCGTCTCTATCCTGTCGATATCCACGGCGGGGATCACGCTAGTACCGTATCCAAGGTCTATTACAACGCCCTTTTCGTCCCGGCTCTTCACGAGCCCTTGCAGCTGACCCTTGTTCTTGAGATGTATTATGACCACTTCTGTCTCCGGCCCATCGGCCGATGCCACACGGGATGGCGCCAGACAAAGGATAGTCAAGGCCAGGATCAGGAGCGTCTTATCCATATAGATATTAATAATTATATCTTATATACAGCGCCTGTTTCCAGTATTAAGAACAGGGTCTAGGTTTCAGGTGTCAGGTTTCAGGTTGTTAGAACGCCTCAAACCTAAAACCTAGCACCTAGAACCTGCTCCTATATTTTAACCATACAATAAGGCTTATGACAAGGATTTAACGCTATTCATTTAAAATCCTTATTTTTTCAGGACATTTTGGCTCCCGGTGTGGTATATTTATCTAGAAAAGCCCCATTAACAATATTTGATAAGAGAGGGCCCCATGGCAGCTAAAAAGAAAAAAGACATAAAACCCGCCTGGCTGATCAAGGCGTATAATAACACCGACTTCCTCCACGGCCCCGCGGGCAGGACCATACGCGTCCTGTCCGAGCTTATCGAACCGGCCTCCCGCTTTCGAAAACACAGGGTCCATAATACCGTGGTATTCTTCGGTTCGGCCCGGGCCTTCCCCGAAAAAACAGCACGGAAAAATCTTCTTGCGCTCCAGAAAAAGATAAAAAGGCGCCGCGTGGTCCCGCAAAAACTGAGATCCGCGTGCCGGCAGGCCGAAAAAGACCTTGTCATGTCGCGATACTATGAGGCTGCCGCTAAACTTTCCGGGAAACTTACGCTTTGGTTCGCGGAGCTTGAAAAGCAGGGCAAGCATTTCACGGTCTGTTCGGGCGGCGGACCCGGCATAATGGAAGCCGCGAACCTGGGCGCCAATAAAGCCGGGGGGAAATCCGTGGGTCTTAACATCAGCATTCCCATGGAACAGGTGCCCAACCCGTACCAGACGAAAGAGCTGGCATGCGAATTTCATTACTTTTTTATCAGGAAATTCTGGTTCTTTTACCTGGCGAAGGCTCTGGCCATCTTTCCCGGCGGATTCGGGACGCTCGATGAACTCTTTGAGCTCCTGACGCTGATACAGACGGGCAAGACCAGAAAAAAGATGCCGATAGTCCTGTACGACAGCAAGTACTGGAACAGCATTATCGACTTCAACGCCATGATAGAATGGGGCGTTATTTCACGGAAGGACCTGACACTTTTCAAAATATTCGACGATATAGATGAGGCTTACGAGTACCTGAAAAGCTCCATAGAGAAACACCATATAGGAAATATCTAAGACCGGTCGTCGTAAATATCTATTCCGGCTATCCTCTCCAGCAAGGCGTCTATCGAAATTTCCCCGTTTTGCGCGGTGATACCTTCGGGCATGCCCTCTTTTTCTTTAAGCCGTTCATTTTCCGCCTTCAGGCCCTGCATGCTTTTTTCTTTTTCTTCCACGGCCTTAAGGGCCCCCTGCAACAGCC
Organism: uncultured Planctomycetia bacterium; assembly: GCA_964565425.1. Classification (GTDB taxonomy): domain Bacteria; phylum Omnitrophota; class Gorgyraeia; order Tantalellales; family Tantalellaceae; genus CAZMEZ01. Next base: position 21,476 of record CAZMEZ010000027.1, read on the forward strand.
CTTTCATTATCGCCTGGTTCTCCATCAGGCGCCTGTTCCTGGCTTTGAGTTCAAGCATATCTTTTTCGAGTTTGTCTATTTTCGATTCTATCCCGGGGACCGATCCGCCCGTTTCGTCCCCCGCGCCCGTCCGCAGAGAATCCAGATCCCCCAGTAAAACCATGGCTTCGGCGATCTGCTTGCGGCAGAACACGACCTGCTGCTCCAGCTTTTTCAGCTGCACGCTCATGTAGTCCTGCTGTTTCAGCAGCTCTCCCAGCCTTTCTGTCTTCCCCGAGCGGGAGAAAAGGCCTTTCTTTTGTTTTTTCATGCTCCTCTCCGATCGAACGCCGCCTGTTCTAACGACAGCCGATATCCGTCAATATAATACAACTTATCCCGGCTATTTTCAAGGCATCCGTGCCATAAAATATACTTTTTGTTTACAAATGACGGGCGCGATTATACAATAATCGTGATATCCATCGCCGTCAATATTGACGCCTTTTGGCGCTCTGCCCCTCTGGCGGAATATCGGCCCTTGAAAACACGCGGGCAAGAAGTCATGCGTAAACAAAGCAAAATTATAATCATCGTCGTTGTCATGGCCGTTTGCGCCGGGGCGGCCGCTTTTGTGGCCTATAATAAACTGTACCCCTCTTTCGACAAGACAAAGACCATAAGGAGCATCTCTTCCCGGCTTAAAACCGGGTCCCGCACGGCGGATCTTCTCGTAATGAACGTTATTTTCGACGAGTCGCAGAAAAAACTCAGGACCGGGATAAGATTCACCGAATATGACGTTAACGGCCGTCCGCTTGAACCGCGGGTCTTCCATTTTGACGGCAACATGATCCAGATACAATCCCTCATCATAAATCTCGACGGCATAATAATGGAGAACGGGGATTACCTCAAGGACAGGAACGTTTATCTCTTCTGGAAAGCCTTTCTGCCCGACGGCAGGGAGACAAAACAGATAGAACTCACGGCCATCAACGCCGTGCCCTCCGCTTACGGCTTGAAAGAGGCCGAATTGAATAATGAAGAAAAACTATGGAAGGGCATATGGAAATACGCGCTTGATGAAGGTAATTCCGGAAACATCATGATGAAGAACGTGAAGATCGGCACTCAAGACCGTGTCTTTATTCCCGGAACGCTCTACAGGATAACAATAAAAGAGGACGGGAGCCTTAAGGTAGATACCATTTCCGAGATCAAGCAATAGCGGGCCTATCTAGCATGAGCTTTTCCTTCTTGAAGAAAACGGCACCTTTCAGATACGCCGGCAAACTCAGCCGGGAAGCATGGGCGCTCATCGCTTTCCTGGCGCTCGTCCTTGCCACGGCGGTCGTGCTGTCGCAAACCGTGAACCTAACCCCCCAGGTCGGCGGCGATTTTTTCTTTTCGAGCGATAACCCCGGGTTCCAGTATGATAAACTGATAGCAAAGGTCTTTCCCCAGGAATCGTCACAACTCATAATAAGCGCCAAGGGAGACATCCATTCCCCGGACTATATCATGCGCCTCGATGTTTTTACGCGCATGTCCCTTTTCTTCCCCGGCGTATCCAGCGTAAAGAGCCTTGTCTCCGGCCCCAATAGCCTGAAAGATGCCGAGGAAAGCCCCTTGTGGAGACGGCTTCTGATCTCGGATGACGGCATGTCTTCCAATATGATAGCGTTTCTCGGGGACGTCTCCCCGCAGGAGATAATCCCCAAGTTCGAAACAGTGATGGATCTTCTCGCCTCCCCCGGGTTCCAGCTGCAGATAGCGGGCGTTCCCTATGTCGTCGAGATGATACGGCGCAACCTTGTCCACGACCTTACGGTGTTCAGCCTTGTCGCCTTTGCTGTTTTTGGCGCCGTGATGACCTTGATCTTCCGCTCTATAAGGATATTCGTGGGCACCATGGTGACATGCATCGAATCCTGCATGATCACTCTCTTCATAATCGGATTTTCCGGCATAAAGATAGGCATTTTAACGGTAAATCTCGCTACTATCGTTTTTGTGTTGACGCTTTCTCACATAATATTCCTTACGCACAACTGGAGGAACATCTGCTCCCTTGATCCGGGCAAAGGCGGCAGGCCGGTCAACGAAGCGGTTAAGATGACTTTTCCCGCCTCCTTCTGGTGCATGGTAACCACTTTACTGGGATTCTTGAGCCTCTTCTTTGTCCAGGCGCAACCGTTGCGCGAGCTCGGCATGTCGGGCGCCATAGGAACGGCCGTAAGCATCACCGCTGCTTATTCCATATATCCCCTTTTTCTAAAAATGGTAAAACCGCCTCTGGTAATAAGGGAAAAAACGGACCGCGGGAAAGCCCGCTCCTTTTTCATAAGGCGCACCGGATGGGTATCCGCCCTGATCGTCCTTGCGCTCTTCGGCTGCGTCCCGGGCCTCTTGCGCCTTAACACGGATCCGAGCCTGTTCTCCTATTTCAAGAAAGGAAGCCCGCTGCGTGAAGGCCTTGAATACATAGACCGTAACGGCGGGTCCAGCCCGCTTGACCTGGTCGTTCGCGATTCGGCAGGAGAAACCCTCAACAAGAGCAAGATATATGAACGTCTCTGGGCCCTGCAGGAGGCCCTCGAGAATGACAGCTCGGTCGGCAGCATCATCTCCCTCCCCGTGATCATGGCGGAAGGCGGCAGGGCGCCCATTGCTTTTTTTGTCTCGTGGGAAAGCCTGCTTAAATGGATGGAAAAACCGGAATACGGCAAGATCGCGAGAAGTTTCATAACGGACGACCATGTTTCCGGACGATTCCTGCTGAGAATGAAAGAATCGGGACGCACGACCTCCCGCGTAGAGGTCGTGGCCCGTATTAAAGATATCGTACGCGAACATGGTTTCATCACGGAAATGATCGGCGGCCTGTATCTCCTTCAAGGAGAACTTTCGCGGCTCGTATCATCAAGCCTTATCTACGGGCTTTTCGGCCTTATAGGCTTCTTCATGGTCATCGCGCTTATGATATCGAGGTCGTTCAAAATATCCCTGGCGATGGCGCTGGCCCTTGGCATCATACCGGTGTGCGTTTTTGGCGCGATCGGGTTCATGCGTATTCCGCTGGATATCATATCCGCGCCCGCGGTAAATGTGGCGATAGGAATGGGCATCGACTCGATGATACATACGGTCACGGCCGTACGGCGCCGCAAACTCAAGGGTATAGACTCGAGGGCCGCATGGCTGCAGGCCAGGGTCAGGCTCTGGAAACCCGTGCTCGGATCCATGTTCATAGTGAGCGCCGGTTTCGCCATCTTCGGTCTTTCCGCCTTCCCGCCGACCCAGCGTTTCGGTTTCTCGATAGTGATGGGGACCGTTCTCGCGGCCATGTCCACCGTCTTTATCCTGCCTCTGCTCTCGGGAATAGGCCATCGCGGCCCCGCGGCGGACGAGCCCGGGGAAGAAACCGAGGACGAAGCCGAAGAAGGAACAAAAGAGGAGCGGGATGCCGCGCAGGAAGAACCGGAACGCCTCCCGGAACCTTCTCCCCGGTCCGCCATAGAGCTTCCGGATCTTAGTAGTCGTGGGTCTTGAGCAGCTGTCAGCTATCTGCTTTCGGCTGTCAGCGCCCGATAAGTCGGGCAAGGTCGTTGTTCGTTTCTCGTTATTCGTTTTTCGTCGCGCGTTATTGCGTGGCGCGTATCGCGTTAAAACGCGGATTATCACAGATGACGCGTATTATGTAAATTGATTACGGAGATTTAAATGGA
>CAZMEZ010000028.1:0-15973 GCA_964565425.1 uncultured Planctomycetia bacterium
CTCTGGTGTTCTGGTGCTCTGGTGCTCTGGTGCTCTGGTGCGCCGGCGCACTGGTGTTCTAATTATTCTGGCAACTGGTTACTGGTAACTAACATGTTTATAATTCACGATAAAAGACTCCCTGACGAATATCTGACCGCGCTGAAAAGGGAACTCCCGGATGCGGAGCTTCTCCCGTTCGGGGGCATTCCCGGATCGGTCTACGATTCCATTTCCTGTCATCCCGATATTTATTTTTTTCAATTGGATAAAAAAACGGTTATACACGCTCCCGGAGTGTCACGTGACACGCTCGAGTTTTTGGCGAGATCGGGAGTCGATCTGATAAAGGGTGAAAAAGATCCCTTTGGATATTATCCGGACACCGCGCGGTATAACGCCGCGCGCGCAGGCGATGTCGTATTCCATAATACAGAACACACGGATCCGGTGATACTGGGCGAGGTTCGTAAGAGGGGTTTGAAGCGCGTAAACGTAAAACAGGGGTATACGAGATGCTCTGTCCTGGCGGTCGGTGATAACGCGATAATAACCCAGGACAAAGGCGCCGCGGAGGCGGCCTCGGGGGAGGGGGCGGAAGTTCTCCTGATCCCCCCGGGTGATGTCAAATTGCCGGGCGAGCGACACGGATTTATCGGAGGCACGGGAGGTTGTTCCGGCGGACAGGGATTGGTCGTTTTGGGCGGGATAGATACCCATGCCGGTTGCGGGGAGATGAGGAACTTTATCGGTATGCATGCCGGTTCTTTTACGGAATTCCCCGGGATGCCTCTTTACGATGCCGGCAGTCTTATTTGCCTTGAGACGCACTAAATAACAACTTGACAAATCCGGAAAGGATGCGATAAAATAATACTAGTAAAAAATGAAAAAGCAAGATATATCATGAAGGATAAAAGGGACTATATACGATACAACGTATTTCTCGAGACAGAGGATCGTATTATGTGCACGTGGCGTTCGGCCACGATCGACATTAACGATATTTCCTGTTCCGGATTGGGTATATCCGTCAAAGAAAGGCTGACCCCTGGCGACGATCTTGAACTGGAACTTAGCGTTCCGAAAGATGATATACCTATGTTCATAATGGGAGAGGTCGCCTGGTCGGCGAAAGATGTGGATGTGCCGGAGCTCTACCGCGCGGGTATACGCATAACCAGGATAAGTTCATCAGACAAAGAGCGTCTTCTTAAATACATATTATCGAATTTCATATCCTCCGAACCCTGGGCATCCTGACCGTTTGTTCGCATCCAAGAGCTTTTATCCGTTCGCCCGCCCCATCCCGGTTCTAAAGGGTGGGGTTCAGGATCAATTGCGGGCATTCATATTATCAGGACACAGGTGAATTGACTTTACAGACCCCTTTCACGGGGTTATAATCTTTATTAATATACGTAAATCATATTTTACTTATGACCCAAACAGTTTGACCAGGAGGATAGACATGTCCCGTCACGGATTTTTCCCGAGGATAATATTCATTTTGATAGCTCTGGCGTTTTTGTCCTTATCGATCTTCTCCTGGGCGCAAACGGTAGAAAAATATATTCCCGATGCCGCGGTTGCCGAGCAGGGAATGACGTTGTGGCAGATCATAAGGGCGGGCGGGGAGGTCATGATACTTCTGGCGTTCCTTTCCATAGCCGCTCTGGGCCTCATCGTGTATTATTTTCTTACGATAAAACAGGATAACCTCATTCCCGAGGACTTCCAGGAAAAGGTAATATCCCTGATAGAAACAGGCAGGTTCGATGAGGCGAAAAAACTGAGCGAGGAGAACGAAAATCTTATAGCCAACGTCGTTATTGCCGGGCTTTTGCGCAAGGGCAGGGAGAAGATCGTGATAAAAGAGGCCATTCAGGACGAAGGCAAGAGGGGTATAGACGACCTTCGCCAGAAGCTCAGCTATCTGGCGGACGTGTCCGTGATCTCGCCGATGGTAGGCCTTCTGGGCACGGTGCTGGGAATGATACAGGCATTCAACGTGATAGCTTTCCAGACGGGCGCGGTAAAGCCTATTTTGCTCGCCAGCGGCATATCAAAGGCAATGGTCACGACCGCGGCCGGACTCATGATCGCGATCCCCGCGATGATATTCTATTCGTTCTTCAGGGGCAAGGTCCAGAACGTTACATCGCATCTTGAGAACGTATCCACCGAGCTGTTTAACCTGATCACCGAAGAAAAGTAGCGAGGAGGTCCGGCCTTTATTCGTGCCGGTCCGACAAGAAGCGAAAGGCGATATGGATTTTTCCGACGAAAAACAGACTTTAACGGAACGGCCCACTATCCAGATGGCGCCGCTGATCGACATAATCTTCCTGCTTCTCATATTCTTCATGGCGGCCTCGGTATTTTACCAGCTGGAAACGGAGATAAACATCACGGTGCCGGAAGCGAAGGAATCCACCGAAACGGCACGCGCTCCCGGCGAGATCATTATAAACGTGCGCAAGGACGGGACGATAGTGGTCAACCAGAGGGAATTGAACCACGCCTCCCTCGAACGCATGCTGAGGCGGGTATCGGAACTTTACAGAGGACAACCCGTGATAATCAGGGCCGATAAAGAAACGTATCATAAGCATGTAATAAAAGTCCTTGATATATGCGCCGGCTCCGGCATATGGAACGTTTCCTTCGCTACCATGAAAGAAAAAGGAGAATAATAGCGGGTCAAAGACGATGAGAGTTTTTAAATTTTTGATCACCGTTCTGGTCATCTGCCTTCTTACCGTTCCCTTATCATTCTGCCAGGAAGACAAAATAAACCCCGAACTGGAACTATTCGATTTTGCCAACGGCCTTTTCGCGCGCGGCATGTATGATATGGCGGTGGATGGATACAAGCAGTTCCTCCGGGAATACCCGAAGAGCCGGTACGCGGAACTGGCCAGTTTCAGGATCGCCGAGTGCTATTTCCTTGACGGAAAACACGATGAAGCCTTGAACCGGTACGGCATGTTCTTGAAGGAATATCCTTCTGGGGAGCTTGCCGAAAAAGCGTCCCTGAGGAGGGGGCAGATACACTACCTGAAGGGGGATTACGCCCGCGCGGAACAGTTGCTTAGTGAACTTATGGCCACGGGCGGCTCGGAAACCAAAATATCCGCCAGGTATTATCTCGCCGGTGTGCGTTTTAAACAAGGCGATTATACTACATCAAGAAATCTGCTCGAGAGTATCCTTTCCGGCACACGGGAAGGCGAATACGCGTCTTTCGCTTACATAAACCTCGGAGATATTTACGTTGAGCTCGGGGAACACCGGAAAGCCGCTGAGTCGTACGAAAAAGCGAGCTCGGCCGCGGATGACAGCGGGCTGGCCGCGAGAGCCTCTATAAAGGCCGCTAATGCGTACTATGCTTCAGGTGATCGTGCCAAGGCCGTGTCATATTACGAAAAGGTGATCGGATCGCCGGCAGGGCCGGATGTTTTCGACGATGCCGTGCTGGGGCTATTGTCGGCTTTGCACGGGGAGGGAGAATACGATCAAGCCATCGAATACGCCCGGGAATTGCTTCCCAGGGTCGAGAACGGGGACGCCGCGGCGCAGGTGATGTTCATGCTGGGGAACAGTTATTTCAGCAGCGATCGTTTTGATGACGCGGAAAAGATCTACGCCGAAGCATCGCAAAAATATCCGGAAAACAGATCCGGGGTGAAATCAGGATTGAACCGATGCTGGGCTCTTTACCGGCTCGGCAGGTACAAAGAATGTATTTCGGCCGTGGATTCATACATGTCAAAGACCGGGGAATCGAATGACGAGGCGCTTTTCGTAAGAGCCAAAGCTTTCGCGGGCGCCGGTGATGTCCAGCAGTCCATAAAGACGCTTAAAGAGGTAAGCGGGCGGTTTCCGGATTCGGCGTTCCGCAAAGAAGCATTATACGAGACCGCCTGGCTGTATACCAGTTCCGGACAAAAGCAAAAAGCCCTGGCGCTTTACCGCGAATTTATCGAACGGTATCCCGAAGATCCGCGCGGGGCTTCCGTCATGCTCAAGACGGCACAGGAGAACCTGGAGATGGGGAATTATGATATCGCGGAAAAGGATTACTTAAAGTTCCTCGAGGACTACGATAAGCATCCCATGAAGGAGAACGCGCTTTTCCAGCTCGGATGGCTGTACATAAAACAGGAAAATTATACCAAAGCCGTCGCCACGTATGAAAAGTTCGTTAAGGAATTCCCGGATTCGCAAGCCGTAAGTTCCGCGGTCTACTGGACCGGCAAAGCTTACCAGGAGGATCAGGAATGGGACAGGGCGATACAGACGTATTCGAGCATTGTCGGTGACAAAGGGAATGAGTTTTACGAGAGAGGCCTTGAGTCCCTTGCGTATACGTATTTCCAGAAGGGGGACCAGAATAAAGCGGCGGAACATTATTACGCGCTGATAACGATGCCGGGAAGTCCGGACCTCCCCGACGGGGTGTATAGATGGGTGGCCGATTTTTATATTAACGGCGGGATTCATGACAGGTCGATCAAAGTTCTCGATGTATTATCCGAAAGATACCCTGATATCGGAGCGAGCGGCGAGGTGCTGTATCTGTACGGAGAAGCCTACGCTCAGCTTAAGGAATGGGAAAAGGCGGATGATTACCTTATGAAGGCCATCGGGAAGAAAGCGCCTTCCCCGTATCTAGAGCGTTCTTACCTGGCCATGGGAAAGGGTTACCTGGCCAGAGGAGAGCATGAAAAGGCTCTGGGGTATCTCGAAGAAGCTCTCAAGAACCATAAGGATAACCGCACCGGCGCGCTTGCCCGTTTTGAAATAGGCAACGTGAACTTCAGCAAGATGGATTTTGAAGAAGCCGCCAAGCAGTACATGATGGTAGCTATCCTGTATGATGACGAGGAATTATGCCCGGAGGCGCTTTCCCGGGCGGGACTGTCTTTTGAGAAAGCCGGGAAACCCGAAGAGGCTCTGGAGGCATACAGGGAATTGATACGCAGGTATCCGGGAAAAACTCTTTCCGGTAAAGCGGCGGACAACGTGAGGCGGATAGAAGGTGAAAATAGATAGAACAAAAACGGCACTACTGGCCCTGGTTATATCTTTTACGGCCCATAGCGTGTTCCTGGCCGCTTCGCCGCATATAGTCCTCGCCGGGATGAGGAACGTGGTGGTCGAGACGCGAAGGATGTTCAGGCTCGAGGACGTCGAGGAAAATGCCGCCGACGTGCGCCTCTTTGAAGACTATGGAGCCGCGGGGCCGGCGATAAAAATGACGCAGCAAATAACGCCGGCCGAAGCCGACATGATGAAAAAAATGATCATCGAAAAGCTTCCTCTCGAAGACCTGTCCCTCGAAAAAAAGAAGAAGCGCATGAAAGAAGACGCCCTGGACGATATAAAACCCGAGGATCTCGAAAGGTTCGATCCCGAAGAGAGCATGAAAGCGGAAAAGGAGAAGGCGCGGAAAGAGGCAGAGCCCGAAAAGAGGTCCCTGGCGGAAAAGCTTGCCAGTGAAAGTTTCGCGCAGTATGCCGTGCCGCCCGAGGGCGAGGCCGGTATCGTATCCGTGACGGCGATGCGTGAAGGTCTTCTGGGGCCCGCCGCCGGAAAGGCGGGCTGGTCGCCTGCGGCCGGGAAGGTGTTCCAACCCGGAGAACGTGAAATGGCCCGTCTTCCCGGAAAGGCGCAAGTCGGCAAATACGAGGATATCGGGAAATACCTGGATGTCGCGACCAGCGTATACACGGATCCCATTACGGGTGAAAAGTATTTCAAGATAGTTATAAGCGCCCGGGAAGGGGATCGTCTCGGCGTTATTCCAAAAGAGATGATCTTTCTCGTTGATTCTTCAAAGAGCATAACCGGGGAAAAGCTGTCGTACATCAAAGAAGGCCTGCTCGACGCAATTGATAATATGAACCCGGGTGACCGGTTCAATCTCGTCGCTTTCAGGGGGGACCTTGTCAAATTCGAAGAAAGGTCGGTTCCGGCAGGAGCAAGAACGGCGGGAAGGGCAAAATCCTTCATCAAACAGCTCGAAGCCGTAGGGCAGACGGATGTCGAGAACGCGCTTCTTAAAATGATCGAGGAGCCGATCGTCTACAGGCCGTCCTATATCGTTCTCGTGACCGACGGAAGACCGACCACCGGGGCGGTGGATTCCAGGGCGATAATACAGGAGATAACCAGGCGCAACAATATGGAGCGTCCTATTTTTTGTTTCGGCGGCGGCAGGCGCGTGAACAGGTACCTCCTGGATTTCATCTCGCGGCAGAACAGGGCATGGAGCAGGTTCGCCGATATCACGTATGACATCCGGGGGGATTTCGACGATTTTTATTCGCAGGTAAGGGACCCCGTGCTTTTGAACGTCAGGTATCGCCTTGTCGGCTTGGGCGTCGACGAAGTGTACCCTAAGTATCTTTCCGATTTTTACAAGGGCAGGCCTTTCACGTTATACGGCCGCTTCGAGAACGAGGATGTGTTCTCTTTCCAGCTTCTGGGGCAAATGAACGGCGAGACGAAGGAGTTCATATTCAAGGGTTCGCTTAAGGATGCCGAGAAAGGGAATAAGGATATCGCGCGGGAGTGGGCCTTTGAAAAGATGTACTACCTTATAAGCCAGAATACGATGGGCATGGGAGATCCGCGATTTTTACGGCGTGAAATAGAAGAATTAAGCCGCAAATACGGGATAGTAACGCCGTACGATATCGAGGACGGGGATTGAGTCAGCGGTCAGCGTCCGGCGTCCAGCGGACAGGGCATGCCATGGGCCGCAGGGGTTTGATTTATCAAACCCGTGACGGGGCGGAACGCAAGTTCGCGGATAATTTATAGAAAAAGGGGGAAGAAAGAATGGCGGGAAAGATTAAGATGGTCATGGCTGCTTTGATGTTAGCCGCCTATGTGTTCAGCGCGGCAGGATGTGCCGCTGTGTGGTTCCTGGCGGGAGCCGGGACGGCCGCTACGGTAGGCGCGGTGATGAATGAGCAGAAGAAGGAATAGGGAAGGGTGACGGGTGACGCGTAACGCGTGACAGGTCGCGTGGGTGCGCATCAGCGTTTTATGATAAGGAGGAGAATAAATGACGTTAAACCATTTACTGTACATTTTATCGATAGTATTCGGGGTGATAATACTGGTAGCCCCTAAGATAGCCAGTTATCTTGTAGGGGCGTATCTTATAGCGTTCGGGGTCATAAAACTTATCATAGCCCTGAGCTGACCGGACATTTTTTAGGGAGGGAAATGAAAGGTAAGACCATAACGGACAATGTGCGCGAGAAAACCGTCGAGCATGAAGGTCGCAGGGAAAACAATTTGCGCCGCGAAGAAGAGCTGGAACATGAACTGCGCAGTTTTGAGAAGGAGAGGGAAAATATACGGCGCATCATAGGCAAATTGGGCGGCGCGCCCAGCAACAAGGCGCGCTTGATCAATGTGATCTTTGTGGTCCTGGTCCTTGCGGTTTTCGGCATGTCGATAGTATGGGGCGGAAGGATGAGGTTTTTCATGATGGAGGTCGGCATCCTGCTCCTTTCGATAAAACTGATATTCTTCCTCGAATCCCATATGAGGCTGAACCACTTCCAGTTCTGGATATTGTCCTCGCTTGAGTGGCGTCTGGATAAGATCGACAGGCAGATCAGGACGCTGCTGAAGGACACTAAAAACGATGCCCAATAGAAGATTCATGATGATCGCCATTGAAGAAGCGCGCGGCGGTTCCGGAGCCGGAGAGGGGGGGCCTTTCGGGGCCGTTATAGTCAAAGGGGACGAAGTGATCGCCAAAGCGCACAATTCAGTCCTGGGGGATAACGACCCGACACGCCACGCGGAGATAAAGGCGATATCGGAGGCCTCCTCAAAGCTGGGCACATATGATCTTTCGGGATGCGAGATCTATACGACTACGGAACCGTGCCCGATGTGTTTTTCGGCGATACACTGGGCGAAGATAGATCGCATGATATACGGGACGGGTATCGGAGACGTCAGGAAACTGGGGTTCAACGAGCTAACGATATCGGCTTCCGAGATGAGGGATAAAGGCGGTTCATCCGTAGATATCATCGGGGATTTCATGCGTCCCGAGTGTGAAGAACTCCTGCAATTCTGGAGCGGTCTTCCGGATCAAAAGGTATATTGAAAAATCCGCAAGATCTTTCAAATATTAGAGTTAAGGGCATACAGAGGCCGGCGCGCTTATTGGCGCGTTTTTCGCGTTCGTAAAAATATTTACGCGAATTTGACTTAACGCCTTTCGTATGTATACTTCATATTAAAGTACAGGTTGCTAAAGCCATTCCGGTGTTATCTTGTTGAAGGGGAGGTCTTTAAATGGACAATATGGAAAAAATGAGTCTGGGTGTAGGCGTTCTGGTTCTTTTGGGGCTGTTGCTTATTTTGTTCGGCGTCATATTCAAGATGTCAGGAATGAACCTGATGCATCCCCAGATCAAGGAAGTGTCCAACTTCTTCGTGATAGCCAACACATGTCTGCTTCTGGCCCTTATCGTGGCAAGATTTGACAAACCCACGGAATAAAGGGCGTTTTGCCCCAGGGATAGCCAGGGTATTAGACCGACGGGTTCTCCGCGGTGAAAACGGCGGAGAACCTTTTATTTATTGACTGCCGGGCGGGATCCGGCCCACGCCTGAATCCAATATGTCAGTTTCAAGAGATCTTTTCGAAGAGGACGGCCTTTTATCCCGGCATTTGGAAGGGTATCAGGCCAGGCCCCAGCAGCTCGAGATGGTGCAGGCCGTGGAGGAAGCGATAGAGGGCTCCAGGAACCTCGTCGTGGAAGCCGGTACCGGGGTGGGCAAAAGCCTGGCGTATCTTGTGCCTTTCATAAACTGGGCCGTCCGCGAAAACAAGAGAGTTGTCGTATCCACTTACACAAAGGCCCTCCAAAACCAGCTTTTCGTTAAGGACCTTCCTTTTTTGGAAAGGATCCTCGGGCGGGAATTCCGGTACGCTATCTGCATGGGATCCGAAAATTACGTATGCGTGAGAAAAGCGCAGCGGAACGCCAACCTCGATCTCTTTGAGTCAAAGAAACGCGGGAATGAAGCGGAAAAGATAATAGAATGGATATCGAGGACGGAAACGGGCCTGGCGACGGATATGGACTTCGTGCCGGAGCGTTCCGTGTGGTCCCGGTTCGCGAGAGAATCGGATATCTGCCTGGGCAAAAAATGCCCCTGTGCCGACAGGTGTTTCTACAGAAAAGCGCGCCAGGAACAATCGGAGTCCCATGTGCTGGTGACCAATCATTCTCTCCTCTTTACGGACCTCGTGTCGGACGCGCGGGTATTGCCGGAATTCCAGGGGCTTGTCCTGGATGAGGCGCATACGCTGGAGGATGTAGCTACCGGCCATTTCGGGAAACAGGCAAGTGACGCGGGACTGGAATATCTCATTGACGGGATATACGCTCTTTTATCGCGCATTAAGAAAGTCCGTCGCGGTAACGAAGAAAAGTTTCGCGAGAGCGTGTCCGAGGCCGGGAAATACGTAAAAAAGCTGAAGAGCTCTTCGGACAGGTTTTTCGGTGAAGCCGGCAAGATCTTCGGTGACGGGACCGGCGTATTCGGTTTCAACAGGGATCTTTTTATTCACGAGGACCTGAGCAAGCCCCTGGCAACCCTGGCTTTTTTACTCATGGACCTGGGCCGGAAGCTCGACGATGACGAGGACCGGGGGGCGGCCTACGCGTACGCCGAAAGGTGCAACAGGTATTGTGAGGCGGTCGATTTCATTTTCGGGCACGAAGGCGACAGGTACGTATATTGGGCCGAGATACAAGAGCGCAGGAAAGAGAAGAGATATTCTTTTCACGCGGCCCCAATAGACATAAGTTCGGAGATGAAGGAATATCTGTTCGCAAAGGTTTGTCCGGTCGTTTTGACATCCGCTACGCTTGTCTCCTCGACGGGAGGTCGTCCGGATTTCAGTTTTATCAAGGACCGCCTCGGGATCGACGATCCCCTGGAACTCGCCCTCGACTCTCCTTTCGATTACAGGAATAACGTTCTAATGTACATTCCCCGGGGCATGGCGGACCCTAACAGGCAATTCGACGCTTTTAAGCGTCAGGTCTTCGAGGGGATCGCCGGCATGTATGACATCATGGGAGGCAGGATATTCGCGCTTTTCACAAGCTATGAAATGCTGAACTGGACGGCGAATGTCATGAAAAAGGAGAGAGGGGATATACAGATACTGAAACAGGGGGACCTCCCCCGTTACGTCCTTCTGGATGTATTCAAAAAGAACCGTGATTGCGTCCTCTTGGGCACCAGTACTTTCTGGCAGGGGGTGGATGTTCCCGGAAGCTCGCTGGAGTGCGTGATAATAACTAAACTTCCTTTTTCCGTTCCGAGCGATCCCATAAACGCCGCCAGGATAGATTCCATAAAAGAGAAAGGCGGGAACCCTTTTGTGGAATACCAGCTCCCGCAGGCCGTTATCATGTTCAAGCAGGGGTTCGGCCGCCTCATAAGGGGACATTCCGACAGGGGGGTTGTCGCGGTCCTCGACCCGCGTGTAAAGACCCGCCATTACGGCGAGGAATTCCTCAAAGCCCTTCCTGAATGCAGGCATACGGACAGCCTGGAGGATGTGAAGGGGTTCTTCAGGGGCAATCAGCGTTAGTCACAAGTTGCAAGAAGAGTCCCCAGTCCCCGGTTGCCAGTCCCCAGAAGAAGGCCACAAGTTTCAAGACACAAGTCACAAGTGGTTGTTCGTAAACCGCTCACCGCATCCTGCCCCTGAATGCTGAACTGACGGTTGTCTTAATCAAATTTTGGTGATAATATATATAACTTACAGGCTAGATAATACCTTACACTTACATCCAAAACCAAGGAGGCAGGCGATGTCTGAGGGTATAACCGCCATAAATGAAAAGGTGCAAAAGGAAAGTTTATTCGTGGATCAGCTTCTTTCCGAGATACGCAAGGTTATCGTCGGGCAGGATTATCTTGTTGAACGCCTTCTAGTGGGGCTCTTGGCGAACGGACACATGCTTATCGAAGGCGTTCCGGGTCTTGCCAAAACGATGTCGGTAAAGGTCCTTTCCCAGGCGATAAAGACAGATTTTCAAAGACTGCAATTCACGCCGGATCTCTTGCCGGCGGACCTTATCGGTACGCTTGTCTATAATCCAAAAGACGGTAATTTTACCACCAAAAAAGGGCCCGTGTTCTCGAACATCATACTTGCCGATGAGATAAACAGGGCTCCCGCCAAGGTGCAGAGCGCGCTTCTCGAGGCGATGCAGGAAAGGCAGGTCACGATCGGGGAAAACACGTTCAAACTCGATGAGCCGTTCCTTGTTCTGGCCACGCAGAACCCCATTGAGCAGGAGGGGACATATCCTTTGCCGGAAGCGCAGGTCGACAGGTTCATGCTTAAGATAAACATAGGTTACCCCAACAAGGAAGAGGAACACAAGATACTTAAACGCATGGCGTTCACCGACAAAAAGATAGAGGTAGACCCGGTAATAACCCCCAAAAAGATATTGGAGGCCAGGAGGGTGGTGGACGAAATATATATGGACGAAAAGATAGAAAAATACATAGTCGATATAGTGTTCGCGACGCGTAAGCCGGCAGAATACGGGCTGAAAGACCTGGAAGGCCTGATCGAATACGGCGCGTCCCCGCGAGCCAGCATATACCTTGTGCTGGCAGCCAAGGCGTACGCTTTCGTGCAAAGAAGAGGATATGTTACGCCGCAGGACGTGAAGTCGATAGGTCCGGATGTGCTAAGACACAGGGTCATTCCAAGCTATGAGGCGGAAGCGGAAGACAAGACATCGGAGGATATCGTCAAGAGGGTGTTCGAGGAAGTGGAAGTTCCGTAAAAATTTAAAAGTGAAAAGATAAAATTTAAAATTATAGTTAAAAATTCAAAATTATAAATAACTAAAACAGGGCCAGGATCAAAACCACAAACTATTAGAGGCGCTAAATTTGAAAATTTTTAATTTTAACTTACAATTTTCACTTTTAAATTTTATCTTTTAAATTTTTATCATGATCCCCAAGGAAGTAATAAGCAAGATACGCAGGATCCAGATCACCACGTCAAGAAAGGTGACCGACATTTTCGCCGGGCAGTACCTGAGCGTTTTCAAGGGCGTGGGCATGGAGTTCGACGAAGTGCGGCAATACAATCCGGGCGATGAGATACGCTCGATCGACTGGAACGTTACGGCGCGCATGGGGCATCCCTACGTGAAGAAGTTCGTGGAGGAGAGGGAGCTCACTATCATGATACTTCTGGACGTTTCCATGTCCTGCCGTTTCGGGACGATGGGGCGCGTAAAAAGCGAGCTCGCGGCTGAACTGTGTTCCGTCATAGCGTTTTCCGCGATAAAGAACAACGATAAGGTGGGGATGTTGACGTTCACGGACCGCATAGAGGAATATATTCCTCCGCGCAAAGGCATACGCCACGTTCTGCGCGTTATACGCGAAGCGATATACAATTCCCCGGAAGGAAAAGGCACGGACATAAACAACGTTCTTGAATACCTCAACGGGGTTACAACGCGCCGGACGATCACGTTCGTAGTATCTGATTTTTTTGCGGATGATTTCAAAAAGACACTTTCGATAACCAATAAGAGGCACGATGTGATAGCCGTAACCGTGACCGATCCGGCGGAGTTGCGGCTGCCACGGGCGGGAATAGTAAAATTGCATGACGCCGAAACGGGCTCACCTTATCTTGTTGACACCGAAGATCCCGGCGCCCGCAAGGCCTACGAGGAGAAGGCCATGCGTATGGATATTGAAAGGCGACGTGTATTCCGGTCCGCAGGCGTAGATAACATAGATATAAAGACGGACGAATCATATGTCGAGCCCCTTATCAGGTTTTTCAGGATGCGGGAGCGGAGGATGAGGGTGAGGTAAGAGCAGGTTATAGGTTTTAGGTTATAGGTTCCAGGTGAGACTGAGATGCGGATATTCAAAACAGCCGGTTTAATATTACTTATCGCTTTTAAGTGTGCTTTTGCGGGAGCGCAGGGCGGGGAAGACGAGACCCTGACGGTGACCGCGAACGCAGACAAAGAGAAAATAGAAATAGGCGACCGGATCAAACTTAAAGTCGTTGCTGAAAATCCCTCGGATCTCGAGCTCATTTTTCCGGATATACCTGAACATCTGGGCGAATTCTCACTGATAGACGTGATCCCCGTAAAAAAGGGTTTTGGAAGAGGCCGTGAAACAGGGCGCGAATATGTGCTGAGCATTTATACCACCGGCACGCATGTTATTCCCCCGATGAAGGTGATGTTCCGGAGTGAAGGGGCCGAAGAATGGGGCGTTACGGAAAGTCCCCAGGTCCCCGTAGAAGTGATGAGCGTGCTCGATGGGGATGATAGGGATATAAAAGACCTCAAGGGTATCCTTCGCGTGCAGGGCAGCTTGTCCAGGGGTATCTTCACGTTAATTTCGCTGCTGGGCCTGGTCGCGGTATTGTTGATATTGTGGAAGAGAAAATTTGCCTCCGAAGGAGAAGCCGCAGTTTTGCTCACGGCTCACGAAATAGCCCTCGAGGAACTAAGGCGCCTAAAAGCGATGGATCTGCCCGGGAAAGGGCAGGTAAAGGAATATTATACGCGTCTTTCCGATATAGTGAGGCGTTATCTCGAGAACAGGTTTTCCTACCGGGCGCCCGAAATGACCACGGAGGAATTTCTTGAGTTCGTCAGCGGTTCTTCCCGGCTTGAACAACGGCACAAAGAACTTCTTGGGGATTTTTTATCAAAATGCGACATGGTCAAGTTCGCCAAATACGGCCCTACGCCGATAGAGTCGGTTGACAGTTTTAAAGCCGCGGAGAGTCTCGTTGAACAAACGAAAGAAGAGGTAGAGGAGGCCGTGGCATGACGTACCATTTCGCTGATCCCTGGGCGCTGGTCCTTTTGCTCGCGCTTTTACCCACGGTGTATCTTTTCAGGAAGTACGACGAAAAGAGGGAAAGCTCCCTGCGTTTTTCCAATCAGGACCTGATCAAGGGATTTAAATCTTCGCTCAGGGCCAGGTTGAGCAGGAATCTTATCTATATGCGGGCGGCTTGCCTGTTCCTTTTCGTGATAGCGCTTGCCAGGCCGCAGTCGTCGATAGAAGAGACGAGAATATATATCGAAGGGATAGATATCGTTCTAGCCGTAGATGTTTCCAGCAGCATGCGGGCCATGGATTTCGAGATCAGGGGAGAGCGAGTCGACAGGTTGGAGGTCGTTAAAAAAGCGGTCCTTGATTTCATCCAGAAAAGGCCCAACGACAAGATAGGCCTGATCGCCTTCGCGGCGCACGCGTACACATTGTGCCCGCTGACGCTGGACCACGCCTGGCTGGAAAAGAACCTTGAGAGGGCCAGGATAGGCATGATGGAGGATGGCACCGCGATCGGATCCGCCATAAGCGCTTCGCTCAACAGGCTGAAGGATACGCCCTCAAAAGAAAAGATAATCATTTTGCTTACGGATGGGCGGAACAATGCCGGGAGGATATCGCCAATGGTCGCCGCCGAGGCCGCGAAAGCGCTGGGCGTAAGGATATACACTATAGGCGCCGGCACAAAGGGGCTCGCCCCGTATCCGGTAAAGGACATGTTCGGCAATACGGTCCTCCAACCGGTGGAGATCGAGATCGATGAGGAGTTGCTCAAGGGCATCGCGAAAGAAACCGACGGCATGTATTTCAGGGCCACGGATACCAGGTCTCTCGAAAATATCTACAGTGAAATAGACAAGCTTGAGAAGACTCCCATGGAGGAAACGGGATACAATATTTATAGCGAACTTTTCGGGTATTTTCTTATTCCCGGGTTTTTGATCTTATTGGCCGAGATTGTCCTGTCGAACACCATTCTCAGGAGGATACCGTAGATGAGGTTCGGGCTTCCTTACATGGCCGTATTGTTATGGATAATTCCGCTACTGGTGTTGTTCTGCATCATCGCGGAGCGCGGCAGGAAAAAAGCTCTGGAAAAGTTCGCCGAGAGTAAGGTTCTTCCGGAGATATCCGGAACCTTTAATATGGCCAGGAGGAAAATACGGACGGTCATGATGATCGCCGCGGTATTCCTGACCGTGATCAGCCTGATGCGCCCACAATGGGGGTTCACGTGGAGAGAGGTCAAACGCCAGGGCATCGATATTATAATAGCTTTAGACTCTTCCAAAAGCATGCTGGCGGAGGACGTGAGGCCGAACAGGCTCGAACGGGCAAAGCTGGCGATAAAGGACCTGGTAAGGAAATTGAGGGCGGATCGGCTGGGGCTTGTGGTTTTTTCCGGCACCGCCTTTTTGCAATGCCCGCTCACGATGGATTATGACGGGTTTCTGCTTTCTTTGAATGACGTTGACGTCGAGACGATACCCATCGGGGGGACATCGCTGGCGAACGCGATATATATCGCTATCAAGAGCTACGAGGGAGGGAAAAAACAGCAAAAGATACTCATTATCATAACCGACGGAGAGGACCTGGAGGGCGGCGTCGATCAGGCGATCGCGACGGCGAAGCATGACGGAGTAAGGATATTTTGCGTGGGTATCGGGGCCGCCGAAGGCGAGCTTATACCCGTGACCGATGAGAGGGGGAAAAAGGCATTTCTCAAAGATGCCGAAGGCAACGTCGTGAAGACAAGGCTCGAAGAGGACGTTCTCCAGAAAATGGCGCTTGCGACCGGCGGGATGTATGTTCGTTCTACCGGGGCGGAGTTCGGCCTTGACCTTATATACGACCAGGAATTGGCGAAACTCGAGAAGGAGGAGCTGAAGAGCCGCATGGAGAAGCGGTACCATGAAAGATACCAGTTCTTCCTCGGTTTCGCGATACTTTTGCTCTTTATAGAGCCGTTCATAGGCGACAGGAAGAAGGAAAATCTATGAATTCGGAACCCCGTGAGGCATTCCGTGCTCAAACAGTTTTCCTCCGGAAAAAACTGCGCGCGGAATACCTCACG
>CAZMEZ010000028.1:16073-24231 GCA_964565425.1 uncultured Planctomycetia bacterium
AAAAGCGCGGGGGAAGGCGTATTTTTCGGCGTTCGATGTCAAAAAATACGCATGTGGAATTGAGACGCAAGCTTGTTGGGATATGAGCGGGACTGATGTAAAGTTTGGCGGTTTGTTTCAAAAGGAGAGGTGTTGTTAGTGTTTATCGGTCCGGAGTATTCCGTGCTCAAACAGTTTTCCTCCGGAAAAAACTGCGCGCGGAATACCTCACGGGGTTCCTCGACGGAAGGTATCTTTCATGAGTGAAAAGCGCGGGGGAAGGCGTATTTTTCGGCGTTCGATGTCAAAAAATACGCATGTACAACTAAAAGGGAAGTTTGTACGTTCGGCGGCGTTAATTCCCCCTCCTAAGGGTGGAGACAGGGAAAGCCGCCTTAGTATCAACATTAAGGATGGCTCCGGCCAATAAGCCGGGATACTGAAGTTGATTGAGTTATGGGGAAGAAGGGTGTAAAATCTGGTGTTATTTTGTGCGGGGCGTTGTTCCTCGTGTTTGTGTGCGGGGACGCGGAGGGGGCCAGCGTGGGTGGGCTGGTCAAAAAGGGAAATAGGTTCTATAAAGAAGGTAAATACGCCGAGGCGATCGAAAAATACGACCAGGCGATAGAAAAAGACCCGAATGACCCCATGATACTGTATAACAAGGCCGCGGCGCTGTATCGCAGCGATAACTTCGAGGCAGCAAAGGAGACTTTTTTAAGGGCTTTGGCTACGGAGCAGGAGAATGAGGATCTGGAGGTAAAAAGTGTTTATAATGCCGGGAACAGCAGGTTCCGTTCCGGGGAAGGGAAAGAGGCGAGTGACCCGAAGGCCGCTTTGGGGGCGTATAAGGAAGCTCTTGAATATTATGAAAAGACAATGAAACTTTCCCCCGAAGACAGAGATGCCAAGTATAATTATGAATATACTTTAAAAAAGCTGAAAGAACTTGAAAAAGAGCAGCAGCAGGACCAGCAGCAGGACCAGCAACAGCAGCAGGACCAGCAACAGCAGGACCAGCAACAGCAGGACCAACAGCAGCAGGACCAGCAACAGCAGGACCAACAGCAGCAGCAAGACCAACAGCAGCAACAAGACCAACAGCAGCAGCAAGACCAACAGCAGCAGCCCGAACAACAACCGCAACAGCAGCAGGACCAGCAACAACGGGAACAACAGCGGCAGGAAAAAGAACGCCGGGAGCAGGAGCAAAAAGAGCAAGAGCAGCAAGAGCGGCAGGAAAAAGAACGCCGGGAGCGGGAACAAAAAGAGAAAGAAGAGCGACAACAGCAGCCTCGGGAGGGAGAGGGCACGCAAGGCCAGGCGCCCCAACCTCTTGAAGGTGAAATGAGCAAACAGGAAGCGGAGATGCTTTTAAAGGCCCAGGAAGAGGAAGAAAGCCGGATGAGGGCCGAAATGAAGCAAAAAGAAAGAGCGCGGAGGCCGGCCGTTATAAAAGATTGGTAGTTTTATAACATAGAACGGTATATGAGAAAAGCAGCAGTTATATTTTTAATGATGTCCTTATTCGCAACAGCTTCGGCCTGGTCACAGCCCAAGTTCGAGGCGACGCTTGAGCGCGAAAGCGTGTCCATGGGCAATCCTGTGTATCTTTACCTTACCTTTTATGGGGCTCAAGACGTGGACCGTCCTAATATACCCGGAATAGACGGTTTAAAAGTGCAATATGTGGGGCCTTCCACTAAAGTGCAGATCGTTAATGGACAGGTTTCACAATCCATTACATTTACTTATCTCTTGATCCCGTTAAAAGAAAAAGAATTCGATCTTGGGCCGTTCACGACCACGTACGGTGGACAGATATACAGAACCGAGGCCATAACGCTGGAAGCAAGTGTTGCGCCCGGTCCCGTACAGGCTGTTACTCCCGCGCCGTATAGTGGGCCATCAACCGTTCAATCCCAGGCGCCCGATATGGGTGACAGGATATTCCTGACCATGGAAGTGCCCAAAAAGACGGTGTACGCAAATGAGGTTCTTCCGCTTACCATCAAGGTGTATGTCAGCGATATGGGATTGCGCGATATTGAATATCCAAGGTTCGAGCACGATGGTTTTTCAACCGGTGAGCACAGTCAACCCGAGAGAAGGACGGAAGTCGTTCGCGGCGTAAGGTATGAGGTGCTGGTGTTCACGCAGGACCTTTTCGCGATAAAGGAAGGGGATCATGTTCTCGGCCCGGCGAAGTTGAGCTGTAAAATGGTCGTAAGAAAAGAAACGCCGAGACGGTCTTCTTTCTTCGGCAGAAGTATATTCGACGACGACTTTTTCAGCAGCAGGTTCGGGTACAACACGTATCCGGTCGAGCTTGAATCGAACGTAATTTCCGTGAACATCCTTCCATTCCCCCGGGCGGGGAGGCCGGACGATTTCCAGGGTGCCGTAGGTGATTTTACCATGGAAGCGTATATTGAACCGCTTGAAACCAAGGTAGGCGATCCCGTGGGCCTGAGGATGTCAATAGGCGGGATGGGGAACCTGGACACGGTTACGGCGCCGCGCGTAACGCCCGGAGATGATTTCAAAACATATGAACCTCAGGTCACGAAGAAAGGCGGGAGGAAGGTATACGAGCAGATATTGATACCGAAGTCCGCTAAGGTAAAAGAGGTCCCGAAGGTCTCGTTCAGTTTCTTTAACCCCAGGACGGGCAAATATGAAACACTGGAGAAAGGTCCTTTCCCGTTGAAGGTCATCGAACAACCGCTTGACGGGCGAAAAGCCAAAATGGTATCCATGGCGGGGATCGAACAGATGCTTTATCCGCAGGAAGAGCTCGGAAAGGATATAATTTACATCAAGGAATATCCGGGAAAGCCGGTAAGACGCAGCTCGTTCCTTTACAATAACCCGCTTTTCTGGGTGGTCCAGGCTGTTCCTCTGGCGCTTTTTGCGGTTTTTTATGTTAATTACAGAAAAAAGGAAAGGATCCTTACGGACAGAACATACGCGCGTTCACTGAAAGCCCCGCGAAGGGCCAGAACGGGACTTGCCAAGGCAAGGACGTATCTGGAGAGGAACGAAGTCGTGCCGTTCTATGACGCGATATTCAGGACCTTGCAGGAATATCTCGGCAACAGGTTCGACCTGCCCAAGGGTGGTGTTACCGCAGCCGAGGTTGAAGAGCGGCTGGGCGCGTCCGGGCGCGACGAAGAAGTGCTTACGATGCTGGAAGAAGTATTTTCAATGTGTGAAATGGCCAGATACGCTTCTTCGGTCCCGGGCGGGGAAGAGGGCAGGGGGATACTGGAGAAGGTCCGGAGGATTATCGACTACATGGAAAAAGCGAAGATCAAGAGATACCGTGGATGAAGAACATGAATAAACGAATCGCGCTGATGATCGCAGTTAATGTGATATTGTCATTCTTCGGCACGGGTCTCTCCGCGGCCGAAGACGCGGAACTTGAGAATATATTCAGGGAAGGCAACGCTTATTACGAAAAAGCGGAGTACCAGAAGGCGATAGCCGAATACCGGAAGATCGTCTCCCGGGGGTATGAAAGCGGACCGTTATATTACAATCTCGCTAACGCGTATTTCAAGTCCGGAGAGCTCGGGAAAGCGATGCTGAATTATAAGCGCGCGGCAGGCATTATGCCCCGTGATGCGGACCTGAGGGCGAATTACAGGTTTGCCAGGGCCATGGTAAGGGGGAAACCGGTGCCCGAGAAAACCATAACGGCCTGGCGCCCGGTGAGGATATTCGCTTCTCATTTTACCGTGGATGAGCTTACATGGATGGCTTCAGCATTGTACCTGTTTATCCTTGTCTTTCTGGCGCTCGCCGTGATCCGTCCGGGGACGGGGAGATATTTTGTATCGGCCTCCGTTGTGTTGTTTGTCCTGATGGTGCTGACGGTTTTGGTGGTATGGAAGAAGGCGGAATACCGCAATAACGGGGCCGTGGTCGTGGTGCCGGAAGCGAACGCGTTGTTCGGGCCGTTCGATAGTGCTACTAAATTCTTTTCTCTTCATGAAGGAGCTCCGGTTACCGTGCTCGCGGAAAAGGACGAGTGGTGCAAGATAAAAAGGCCTGACGGCAACGTTGGGTGGGTGAAGAAGGGGGAGGTAGAGAGAATGATGGGGGATGGGAATAAAGGATAAAGGTTAAAGGATGAAGGATAAAGGTTTGTGTCATGTGTAATGTGTCAAGTGTCATGTCGGACAATCATAACACATAACACAGTTTGCGAACGACAAACACAAGCGACAAACATATGGCTGGAAAGATGACTTTAAAAGAGAAACTGAATACGGAACTGGTTCTCCTCGACGGGGCGTTCGGGACTTATGCGCAGGCTTTGGGTCTTGAGGACGAATATTTCAGGGACAAGCCCGGGTGCCTGGAATATCTTTCGGTCGTCCGCCCGGATTTTATCGGCAGGATACACTCTGATTATCTGGAGGCCGGGTCGGACGCGGTCGAGACCAATACTTTCGGCGGGAACGCTATAAAACTGGGCGAATACGGTCTATCCGCCGATGTTTACGATGTTAACCTGGCGTCGACGCGGCTCGCCCGTGCCGCCGCTGACGATTTTTCCTCCGCTTCGCGCCCCCGGTACGTCATAGGGACCATGGGGCCTACCGGAAAACTTCCTTCATCGACGGATCCGTCCCTCGGAGATGTTACGTACGAGCAGTTGAAAAATATATTTTATGACCAGGCTCTCGGTATAATTGACGGCGGGGCGGACGCCCTGCTTGTCGAGACCGGACAGGATCTCTTGGAGATGAAGGCCGCCGCGGGAGGCGCGAAACAGGCCCTGCGCGACAGGAAAAAGGACCTCATCCTTATGGCGCAGTGCACGCTCGCTAATAACGGCCGGATGCTCCTGGGCGCGGAGGTCTCGGCGGTTACGGGTGTCATGGCCTATCTGGGGGTCGATGTTATAGGACTTAACTGCAGCACGGGCCCGGTGGAGATGGAGGGGGCCGTAAGGTACCTGAGCGAGAAATGCCCGACCTTAATATCCTGTGTGCCGAATGCCGGACTGCCGGTCGAAAAGGACGGCAAAACGGTCTATCCGATGAAGCCGGACCAGATGGCGGAACTCATGGCCCGTTTCGTGAAGGAATACCGCGTTGATGTGATAGGAGGATGCTGCGGAACGGATCCGGACCACATCCGGCACATGCGTAAACTTTTGAGTAGGACGAAGAAGCGCAAGAGGCCCGCCAACAGATTCATCTGCAGTTATTACAGGGGATACGATCTTGACGGGATCGAAAGGCCCATCAGGGTAGGCGAAAGGATAAACACGCAAGGGTCGCGGAAAATGAAGGACCTTTTGCTTAAAGGGGACCACGACGGCATACTTGAGCTCGCGAAATCACAGCAGAAAGCGGGCGCCCACATGCTTGACGTGTGCACGGTTCTTACGGAACGCGCAACTGAAGAACAGGATACCGTGGCGCTCGTAAAACAGCTGGCTGAAAGCGTCGAGATACCCCTGATGATAGATTCCACGGACGCCGGCGTGATCAGGAGGGCGCTTGAAAATTATCCGGGTACGGCTTTCATTAACTCGGTCAACCTTGAGGACAGCGGGATAAAGGCCCGTAAAGTGTTCGAAATGGCAAAAGAGCACGGCTCTTCCGTTGTGTGCCTGGCTATCGACGAAAAAGGGATGGCTAAGACCGTGGACAGAAAACTCGAAATAGCCGGGAGGCTTTATGAGATAGGCGCGGGCGAGTACGGACTGGAGCCGCACAGGATGATCTTTGACATGCTTACCTTTACCCTTGGGACCGGCGAAGAAGAATACGCTGACGCGGCCATCAATACCTGCGAAGCGATCGGGCGCCTCAAGAAAAGATCCCCGGGCGTTCTTGCCGCTCTGGGGGTCAGCAACGTATCATTCGGCCTTTCCAAACCGGCGAGGAAGGTGCTTAACATGGTGTTCCTGCATCACGCGGTGAAGTCGGGCCTGGATATCGCGATCATCAACCCTTCCGAATATATCGAATACAAGGACATACACAAGGAAGACAGGAAATTCTCGGAAGATCTTATTTTCAACAGGAACGCGGAAGCCCTGAACCGGTTCGTGGAACATTTCGACAAGGCATTGAGAACGGAACTCGTAAGGAAGGGAAAGGCGGCCGAGCAGGCGCCGCTAACAACGGAAGAAAAACTTAAAAAATGCGTATTTGACAGGGATAAGGCCAGTATAGTGAAATTGATCGACGAGGCGTTGGATTCCTACGCCCCGGAACAGATAATAAACGACATACTTATGAACGCCATGAAAGAAGTAGGGGACAAGCTCGATTCGGGCGAGATGGTCCTTCCATTTGTCCTCCAATCGGCGGAGGTCATGAGGAAGGCCCTGGAGCACCTGGAAAGGTTCATGCCGAAAGATGCCGCCAGGGGCAAGGGCAAGGGCAAGGTGATCCTCGCTACGGTCGCCGGGGACGTGCACGATATAGGCAAGAACCTGGTAAAGATGATCCTGAAGAATAACGGTTTTTCCGTCATCGATCTCGGCAAGCAGGTCCCGGTCGCGACGATAGTGGAGGAGGCCAGGAAAAATAAGGTGGACGCGGTAGGATTGAGCGCGCTTCTCGTGTCGACCGCCCGGCACATGAAGACCTGTGTGCAGTCGATGCACGATGCCGGACTCGATTATCCCGTGCTTATAGGAGGCGCACCGACCAGCGAACGTTACGCTAGAGATGTCTCGGCGCTCCAGGATAAGAGTACGTATAAGGGCGGCGTTTTTTACGCGAAAGACGCGTTCACCGGCCTTAAGATCATGAGGGCGATTTCGGACCCTTTGGCAAGGAAAAAACTGATGGACGGATATCTCAAAAAGGAAGGGTAAATGACGAACGAGGAAAATAACGTTCCGCGTGAGCGGGAAGAAAAAGTGATCCAGCCCCCGTTCTGCGGGGCGAGGCCGCTCGTGAATATTTCCGCCGACGAGGTCTTCGGCTACCTCAATGAGGACATGCTTTTCAACATGGCGTGGGGCGCCAAGCTCAAGAGCGAATCGGAAAAAGAGCGCCTTATAGAGGAAGAGTACCGGCCGCTTCTGGGAGAGCTCAAAGAGGAATCGCTTCGGAAGGGCTGGCTCGGTCTCAAGGCCGTGTACGGCTATTTTAAATGCCGCAAGGCGGGTAAAGAGGTCGAGATATTGGATGAAAAAGGCGAGATCATGGAAAGGTTCTTTTTCCCGCGATCCGGCGGATCCAAAAATATTTCGCTGATGGATTATCTCGGGGAAGAGGACATCGTGGCGTTCCAGGCCGTGACCATAGGCGAAAAGATGGACCGGGCGATAGGCGACCTCAACGAGAACAAGGAAGAGACGCGGGCGTATTTCCTGCACGGGTTCAGCGTGCATCTTGCCGAGGCCCTGGCGGCGCATGTCCACGACATCATCCGGCGTGAGCTCGGCCTCAAAAAAGACCAGGGGAAGAGGTACAGCCCGGGTTATCCGCTCTGGCGGAACCTGAGGGACCAGGAGAAGGTGTTCAGGATACTCGAGATAGAGCGGTATATCGGGGTGAGGCTGACGGAGGATTACATGATGATTCCGGAGCAGAGCACTACCGCGATGATAATTTATAACGACAAGGCGGAGTATTGAGGTCGAGTATAGGCGGCGGTGTTCGGCGCTCAAACAGTCCTCGGCCTTCGGCCTGCGGAACTCGCGCGAACACCACCGCCTATACTCTTAAGATAATGTCGCGGTAGTGCGAATAGGGTTACTGGGAGGTGAATTTTTTGACGTTCGATGTCAAAAAATTCACATTTGCGACGAGGAGAACAGCATGGAATGCAATAAGTCAAAGAACATGAAGAACTGTAATTGCACGTATGAACCCTGTTCGAAAAAGGGTATATGTTGTGAATGTATAAGTTATCATATGGATCTGGGGGAGATGCCCGCGTGCTTTTTCCCTGATGACATAGAAAAGGGTTACGACCGCAGCGTGAGTAATTTCGTCAAGGTCTGGCAGCAGCGGAAACACATATAACAGTGATACCGGCCTTGCGGACCGGCGGGGTATTCCGTGCTCAGACAGTTTTCCTTCGGAAAAAACTGCGCTCGGAACACCCCGCCGGTCCTTTTGTCCAAGGGGCACAGCGGGCATAAAAAATAAGGGGGAGGCGGATTTTTGGGGCATCGAACCCCAAAAATCCGCAT
>CAZMEZ010000029.1:0-23530 GCA_964565425.1 uncultured Planctomycetia bacterium
CGATCGACGAACGACTGATCTGTGTTTTAACGCAATACGCACGACGCAATACGAAATACGAAAACACGCCCAAGACTGAATAAAAAAAACGGACCTGAAATCATTCAGGTCCGTTTTTTTTATTTCTTCCCTGTGCCCAACGGCTCAGTCGGTAAATTCCGCAAGCCTCTTAGCGGGCATGTCCAGGCCGCCGATCACCGTGTAAACCCTCAGGGAGTCCTTGTTATCCTCATAGATCCCCCTGTGGACGGTGGCCTTGCCGGTTATGTCGCTCAGGACGTCGAACGCGTAGTTGATGTTGTCCTGCAGGCCCGGCACGTTCTCCATCAGTTTCCTGCCGCCGACCATGATGCAGCCGGCCACTTTGGCCGACGAAAGGTCGAACCCGTTGGCCAGAAGTGTTTTCTGGAGGTTGTGCTTTACCGCCGTCGATATGGCGTACTTGTCCTTGAACTCGGTCACCTTGGTGAGCCCCATTATCGCGCAACCGCCGGCTTCCATGATGCTGTGGTAATCCACGGTATCGAAGGAAGTGTAGTCGGTGCTGAGGGCGCTCAGCCTGTTGAATATGTCGAACAGGCCGGCCACGGTGTTGTTGATGGTCGACCAGAAGTTCTTGACGGTCAGGCCCGGATACATCTTGCTGATCTTTTCGTTGTCGATTATGATCAGCGGAGAGATCTTGCCTTCCTGCGCCAACTGCCCGAGCTCCGAAACTACCCGGTAGGTATTCTGGGATACCAGCGGCGAGCTCGCTTCGCCCACGGTGGGCAGGGTCAGCATCACGCCTACCCGCTTGTTCGGGTTTTCTATGCCGACGTGGCGCGCGTATTTCTTCGCGATATCCACGAGTTTGAGGGCGCTTCCGGAACCCGTTCCGCCGCCCGCTCCGAAGCAGACCATGATATGGTTGACCTTGGAGCCGAATATCTTCTGCTTCAGGTGTATGATCTCCTGCTGGTAACGCTGCGTGGCTTCCTGTCCCCTGCTCATGTCCTTTCCGGCGCCCATCTCACCGATGTCCATCAGGAACTTCTGCGAGTTCGGGAGTTCCAGGAGATCAAGGTCATGATGCGTGGTGTTCAGCGCGAGAGCCTTTCTGTATCCGAGTTCGTAGAACGATTTGACGAGTCTTCCGCCGCACTGACCCGCGCCGAGCCATGCGTAGTGCGTCGAGCCGCCGATCAGATCTTCGACAGAATCATCTTCTATCATCTGAGGAGCATATTCTTCCAGCTCGAGGGTGGGAACGTTCACTGTTTCGTACATATCCACCAGTGATTTTCCCGCTGTAGATTTTTTGAGCGTTGATGACTTTTTCTTCGACTTCGCTTTTGCTGCTGTTTTCTTTTTCTTTGCTACCATCTTCCCCTCCTACAGTCTGAATGTTATCCTAAACCTTTTCTGCCAAAACCTTTCTAACGTTTATATTAGACAAGGTCTATAATACCTGTTTTTAAAGGACTGTGTCAAGTTTATTTTCGCTTTTTGCGATTTTACGCGTATTTATGCATTTGGCGACCGGCGTTGCCTTGCGTATTTAAACAAAAAATATACGCACATAAGCACGGCAAAAAACGCCAAAATGCCGAAGACATAAAAGACCGAATCTATACCCATGCGGTCCATTATTATCCCCGCCGCGATAGGCGTCAGGGCGAATCCCGCGCTGAACGCCGCGTTATATATGCCCATCCATGAACCCATACCCACTTTTTTACCGATACCGACCGACAGATCACTTAGCGCTGAAATAGAGACAGCGGTCCCGATCCCGACAAAAAGCCCGGCGACCAGCAGCGCGTGGAAATCGGGACAGAACGGAACGACAAAGAGAGCCGACATGCCGATAGCGGACCCCGCGCCTGCCTGGAGGAATTTGCCGATGTTATCCAGCTTATCGGCCATGCGCCCGAACGGTATCTGCAGAAGACCGGCCAAAAAAATACCCGCGGAAATTATTATGCCGATATGAGAAACATCCACGCGGTCCTTCATCGCGACGGAAGGGAGGAACGACATGAAGACCGCCAGCATCAATGTAATGAATACGGCTGTCAGGAGAACGGCTTTTATGTTCCTGTCACGAAAAAGAATTTTGAACGAGGCCGGCCGCGTGTGTATCTCAGCCGCGGATTTCCTGATATCGGGCAGGAAGAAGGCCACCGTGAGGAATGCCGCCACCCCCAGAGCCGACATGACATAAAAAACGGAATCGAAACCGTGTATCTGGCCCAGGTATCCTCCCAGGAGCGGGCCCGTGGCGAGACCGAAATAGAACATCATGACGATGGCATTTATCGTTCTGCCTTCTTTCCCCTTCTCGGCCGTCTCACCCACGTAGGCCATTACTACGGGGATTATCATCCCGGCTGAAAGGCCGTGCAGGAGACGGACAAGAGTAAGTTCATAGATGTTGCGCGCCCTCGGGTATAAAACCGATATGACGGCAAAGAGCAAAAGGCCGGATGCGACGAAGATCTTTTTGCCCGTCCTGTCCGACATCTTCCCGATAAAGGGCACGATGATCCCGCGCGATATGCCGAAGCCGGCGAATATCATTCCTATCCAGAAACCGTTGGCCCCGTGCCGTCCGACGAGTTCGGGCAGAAAAGGAGAAATAACGCCGAGACCCAGCGTCGCGGAAAAAGCGGTCATGAGGATCACGGAGAATGTGCGGGTTCTTAATTCAGACATCAGACTTCAGACTACAGACAGTTCAAAGTTACCAGTAACCAGTTGCCAGTCCCCGGTTGTCGTTTCCCGTTAGCCGGTTAGCCGGTGAACCGGTTAGCCAGGCGTAAAGGCACAAGTCAGAGCACCAGGGCACTAGCGCACCAGAGCACCAGTGATGTTCGTATTGCGTATTAAAGGTTCTAGGTGCTAGGTATTAGGTTCTAGGTTGTTTAAACACCAACCTAAAACCTGAAACCTATAACCTGCTCTTCCGGGACAGTCTCTTTAACGCTTACCCCTTAATCCCTGAATCACCCATCACTCATTACTTCTTCATCCTTCATCCTTTAACCTTTATCCTTGAACGAGTCCCCGGTCCCCGGTTATCGTTTTCCGTTAGCCGGTTAGCCGGTGAACCGGTTAGCCAGGCGTAAAGGCACAAGTGCGCAGATGGAACCTAGATCCCTCCGCTCGCTCGGGATGACAACCTCTGGTACTCTTACATGTGACCTTGTGACTTTTTGACTTTGTGACTTTTTGACTTCTTCCTTGCCTGATCTATCGGGCGCTGATAGCTGAAAGCCGATAGCTGATAGCTACGTGTAGCACAAGATACTAGATACCAGATACTAGATACAACCTTCGCCTCTTGCCTTTCGCCACCTATCACTTATCCCTTTCCCGGCGCCGGCCCTGCTCCTCTTCACGCCCTTCGCCGGTCATATCCCTGACGATCTTCCTTTGTTCTGGAGTTAGCACCCTGTTCATCCGGTCATGCACGGAGAGGATGAAGGTCTCTTTCTGTTGCATCAGGTTATATTTCTGGGACACAAGGCCGTTGACCATATCCAGATCATATTCCTGCCAGCTTATGGTGTTGATCTCGACGTCAAGCGTTTCGATCTCTTTATCCATATCGACGAGGGTCTTTTTCGCCTCGTCCAGGAGCGTCTCCAGTTCCGTTATCTGATCGCCGGAGAGTTTCAACTGTTCGCGGTTGGAGAGTATCATTTTAATGGATCTGTAAAACCTCTTCTCAGGGTCCCCTGTAGCCCATAGTTTTCCCACGATATGTTCGGCCATGTCGTCGCTTTCGGGCATGTTCCCGGGATGCCTCCTCCGGCCTTGCGCCGAAGCCGAAGTCGCCGCGATGAAGGCGGCAAGTAAGAGGATCGCTGATATGGTTAGCGTTTTTTTCATGTTATGCTCCTTTGATCATTTGCGTCATGTGCTATGTGTCATGTGTTATGATTGTCCGACATGACACGTGACACATTACACATAACACAGGACTTAGTACTTCACGAAGAACCCGTCGAACTTTCCCACCGGTTTCTCCCACTCCACTTCGACCTTGTCCACTCTGGCGTGAGGGGGGCCTTTATAGAGCCAGTCTATGATCTTGTCGACCTTCTCTTTTTCCCCTTCGATAACGAGCTCCACGTTACCGTCCCACCGGTTCTTAACCCACCCGTCTAGTGAAAGCTCCCGGGCGCGCTCTTTGGTATAAGCGCGGAAGAAGACGCCCTGCACGAGCCCCGATACGATGACGTGCGCCCCGACAATGGCCATTTTATTCGGATCTTCTGATCGATTCAAGGATTTTGACAAGCAGATACAGCGCCAGCGAGCAAAATATGCCCTTGGCAAGAAAATACCATGCGATGGCGTCGTTCGAGAACTTGCCGCTGAAGACATCGTTGCCGCGCAGGAAGCTGTAAAAGCAGATAAGGAAAACCGCTATCGCGCAAACGCTGATGAATTTTTTAAAGTTCTTCATGGAGCCTCCGGAAAGGTGTTCCTTTTATAACCTATTCGATCTCGATCTTATACCCGATGCCTCTCACGTTTTTGATCATCTCCCCTACCTTGCCGAGTTTTTCCCTGAGGTGCCGGATGTGGACGTCAATAGTCCTTTCGACCACGACTTTTTCCTCGCCCCACAGGTAGTCCAGTATCCTTTCCCTCGTAAAGACCTGCCCTTTTCTTGACGAGAGGAGTTCAAGTATCTTGAACTCCGTCGGCGTGAGTTCTATTTCCTTCCCTTCGACCGTTACCCGGTGTTTTTGGAGATCGATGGTGAGGAAGTCGCTTATCTTTATCATCTTATCTTCGCCGCTTTCGGGGGACCTCCTGCGCAGGACCGCTTTTATGCGGGCGTTGAGCTCCTCCAGCGAGAAAGGTTTTGCGACGTAATCATCCGCCCCGAGGTCAAGGCCCGAGACCTTGTCGGTCTCCTCGGTCTTTCCGGAAAGTATTATTATCGGTATCCCCGCGGTCCTGTCCCTCTCTTTAAGCTTTCTGCAAATCTCGAAACCGCTCATGCCCGGCAGCATCAGGTCGAGTATGATAAGGTCGGGCGTGTTCTCTTCCAGGAAAGTGAACAACTCTTTCGCGTCCGATAAACCTTTTGTCTTATAATCGTGCTTATCGAGGTAGGACTCCAGTGTCGAAACTATGCCCGGATCGTCATCGACTATCGCCAGTAATTTTTCCATGATATCCGCTCTTCCCCTTTAACCTTCAACCTTTATCCTTTAACCTTGATCTCGCGTCACCCGTCACGCGTTACCTGTCATTGCCCAACCGTTTCCCTCAATGCCGCGAGCGCCTTGTCGTAATCCGGATGGGATCCCAGTTCCTTCACGTATTCTACGTACCTGATCGTGTCGTCCCTGTCCACGACGAATATGGCCCTCGCGAGCAGGCGCAACTCCTTTATCAAAGCCCCGTAATTTTTACCGAACGACGCGTCCCTGTGGTCGGAAAGGGTCTTTACCTTTTTTATGTCGTAGGCCCGGCAGAACCTTTTCTGCGCGAAAGGCAGGTCCATGCTTACGAAGAGCACGACTATATCTTTTGCCAGGTTCGCGGCCTCGTCATTGAAACGTTTTATCTGCAGGTCGCATATGGGCGTATCCAGCGAAGGCACCGATGCTATGAGCTTGACCTTGTCCTTGAAATCGGCAAGCTTTTTCTCCTTGAGGCCGGGATCCAGGACCGTGAAATCCGGCGCCGGCATCCCCGGCTTCATTTCTTCCCCCATCAGGGTCAAGGGATTCCCCTCAAGGGTGACAATTCCTTTTCTCTCCATACCTTCCCCCCTTAACAAACTTATAATATTATACGTGAAGTGTTAAGAAAAGGGAAATATTTGGTGATTTTTTGTTAAGCAAGGTTTGTGTTATGTGCAATGTGTCATGTGTTATGTGTTATGATTGTCCAACATGACACTTGACACATAACACATAGCACAAAGTTCGGATAACCACAGCTTACGCCGCTCTGAGCACCCGCTTGATCTCCGCGTATTTCTTGATGAGCTCGCCGGTGTCGCACGGTTCGGCGTCCGGGAGGAGCTTGAAGATGAGGACGTTGTTCTTTCTCGCGATCGATTCAATATTGAGATCCTTGAGGGCGACTTCACGCGACCCCGCGCGGAGGACCGTGACCATCGAATTTTCGGGTATCGATTCCTCGAAAAGCTGCGCAAGCGAGATCGCGATGACTTCCGCGAGGGGATAATACGAGCCCATCGGAAAATCCTTTTCGTTTATGTAAGTGGACCGGACGCGGGATTCCAGCTTCTTCAATATCTCACGCGCGTTTTCGGCGGCGAATACTAATATTTCGGCATCCTTCTCTCCGGCATATCTGTCCAGCTTCGAAGCCAGCTCTTCCGCGGGCGCTTTTACGATGACCAGGTTCCTGAGTATCTTTTCGAATTTCGGGTCCTCTTTCAGCTTTTCCAGGGCTTCGCATATACCCATGGGCCCTCCGGCCTGGCACGCGGCGATATCCGAATCGAACGCAAGGACGAGTTTTCTGTTGAAAGTGGTGGATAGGATCATCTCGGCGATGCTTCGCGACAGTTCATCTGGATCAGCGAGATCACGCAAAGTGTCGTGAATCGTGAATCGTGAATCGTGAGTTGTTCCAGCGGCCGGGATGCTTTCGCTCTCGGCTCCGGAGGACAGGCTTGCGCCTGGAGCCTTCACAGGGGCCGCGTTCTTGACGACCTCTCTCCTCGCAGCGACGCTGTTATCGAGTTTCAGATCGTAATCAACATCGAACCCGTAGAACTGTTTAAGGGCCACCATCTGCATTATCCCTTCATTGCTGAACTGCGGATCGCTTTTTTCGATGTTCTCCCATCTTGTTCGCGGATCCGCGAAAACATTTACCCTGATATCGCACGTAAAATGTCCCTCATTTTCGCCATTTAAGAGACCGTATCCTTCGACCAGTATCCCGGCGAGGTCCGCATTCCCGGCTAACGCTTGTATCGCGTTTCCTATCCCTTCCCAGTCAATGACGCCTTCCTCGTCCGACTTCGTCATGTATCTGTCCAGATGGATCACGGCGTATTCCCCGGCATTTTCAGACGCGAAACTGTCCGTGAAAACGGTTTTGCCCGCTCCGGGATCGCCGTCGATACCCACCACGACCGGCCTTTTCAGAGCGGTCTTTTTCCCGGCGATCATGTCGCGCAGGATGCCGTATCCACTGCGGGCGGGTATCACCCGCTCGGCAGAGATCCGTCTTTCCCACGAGAACACCGGCGGAAATCCCTCCTGCCGGGACCCGGAAAGGTTCACCAGGTCCGTTTCGTCCATCCTCAAGAGTTCCCTGAAGACATTTCTTTCCTTTTCTCTTTCCGAAAGGCCGGCAGGCTGACGCTCTTTCAGCCGTCTTATCGCCCCCCCGAAGATCGGCAATATGGCGTCATTCAGCCTTACCAGAGCATCCACTTTCGGGAAAAGAACGGCTTCGAAATTATCCCTGTACCGCCTGAGCTCTTCCATGGCTTCCTTTTTGAACGTAAGGGTTTCTTTGTTCACCACCCTTTCCATCAATCTCAAGGCGGCCCTTACCACGAACCCGTCAAAACCTTCCATGTCCAATGTGTCCAGCTCGGAAAGGTCGCTTGTCCCGAAAACGAATTCAAGGAACCTTGCCCTGTCCGGGAAATCTTCGACTATCCGGCGGCCTTTATGCGAAAGCTTATAGGTAAGGATAAAATCCTCGACGTATCCCAGCAGGGCGTCCGCGAGGAAGAAGAACTTCGCCTCGTCCGTAACGATAGCTTCCGGCCGTTTAAGCAGGATATTGTTGATGTCCTCCCGGGTCCGGGCATCAAGCCGGATACCGTTCTCTTCGCAGAGAATTTCCTGCGCCAGCGCCTGGTTGTATCTTTTCTTAACCTCGCTGCCTATGGTAATGGGCGTAATAACCTCCTTATATTCGCGGAAGAACGAGGCGAGCCTTTTTTCCGGGTAATGCGCGAACGGCAGCCTTCCCAGTTCGTGGGCGTAAGCTATCACCCGTATCTTCTCCGGATCCGTTTTTCTGCCTGTCCAGCCGGCATACCTTGCGGCGATCTCGAGGCCCCGCAGTACGTGCTGCTGCCTATTAAGCAAGGTCCCGCTTTCGTCCTGCGCCACCTTGAAGCATGACGGGAACATGCCGCCGATCCCCGCCAGTCTTTTCCATGCCTTCGACGTTTTTATGGCACCGTGGTCGCTGGCGGCTTTTTCGACTACAAATTCATGAGTCCACCACCGCGAGTATTCGTCCGATCCGTGCGGAAAACGCGCTTCGTCCGTCACGTCCTTGAATCCCATCTTCTCAAACTTTTCCTTGACCTGCGACAGCCGTCCGTCATGTGACACGTAAAGCCTTCCTCCTGTCTTGAGCAGATCGCTGATGGTCCCGCGGTCGTACTTCAATACGTCGCTGGTATTTATCACTACGTAGTAGATCTCTGTTATTATTCCCTTTTTCTTCTGGTTCCCGAAAGC
The DNA here is from genome assembly GCA_964565425.1 of uncultured Planctomycetia bacterium. Lineage (GTDB taxonomy): Bacteria > Omnitrophota > Gorgyraeia > Tantalellales > Tantalellaceae > CAZMEZ01. The sequence continues at coordinate 8,478 of CAZMEZ010000029.1, forward strand.
AACTCCGTCCTTAGCGTAAACCAGTTTCAGATTCGGCAAGGACTTTCCTTCTCGCGCCAGCCTCCTATTCAAAAGTTCGACGTTCGCCTCGTCGCACTCTATGCCTATGTAGTTCGTGTCCGGGTTCTTTTCGGCCATTTTCGCGAGTTTGACGCCTTTGCCGAAACCGACCTCGACCATGAGAGGCATGGAATTATCGTCAAAGACCGTCGTCCAGTCGGCGTCGGCAGGGATCCGGTGGTCCGTCGTTGTTCGTTTATCGTTTATCGTCGTTCGTCGTTCGTCGTTCGTCGGCTCTATCGTCAGTTCAAAGGCGTCGCCGCATCTTTCAATAAAATCTTCTCCGAAGACTTCCTCCGGGTCATCAATGCGGAAATTGCTGTCCATTAACCATGGGATGAGGAATCTTTCCGTAACTATTCTCTTTGCTTCAGGATCAACGGGCAGGTAGCCTTTCCTCACATAGAAGAAGAACGCGTCCCAGGAAGACACCTGGGGAGTCGGCACCATTAAAGCCGCCGGCTGAAATACGGTCATGAAAAGGCCCTGGCGCATGGCGAAGAAGACCTGCATGTGTCCCTTGCCTTTATAAGAGGCGTCATCCAGCCCCATGCGCAGTTCTATATAATTTCCCCTTTCGCGGCTTTCAATCCCGGTTATACCGTGCCCTATGAAATTGCCATCCACGTAAAAATACTCGCTGAACTCCAGGCCCCGACCGCTGGCGGCCTTCATCATGAAAGACAGGTGAACATATTCATGCCCGTCTTTTGTCGCCTTTCCTGCATAAGCTTCGAGGAGGTCCTCGCCGATCCTGTCGAAAAAGTGACCTATGAAGAATTCCATGGAGTTTGTTCTTTCTTCGGAACCTTCGATAAGGCCTAAATATCCGTATACCTCGCGCTTTTCCCTGAATGACCAATGATCGTAATCCCCCTTCCTGACCGCTCCCGCCCGTCCCTTCAGGAACGCGTCAACCCGTTCGGCGGGGGTTAAGCGTTGCTCTTGCTCCAAAGTCTCTTCCTGTGGCTTGTGATCCCCCTTCGCCGAGATGCTTTCGCTCCCGGATCCGGAGGACAGGCTTGCGACTTGCGACCCTTCTTCATTTTCGAATATCGTAACGGTTATCCTGTTATTCTTTTCGCCGCTTTTAAAGAACTCCTCGTGTGCCTGCGCGAAACGCATGCCTGTCCCGTGGCTCTCCACGGTAAAAAAGATGTCCTTGAACTTTTTGGCTATGCGGCTCAGCTTGATAAAAAAGATGCCTCTGACCGGCCCCCGTTCCATCCCGAAGTGGCTCTGTGTTATTTCAAAACGCACATTGCCGCCTCTCATAATATCCGGTATATCCATTTTCCCGCCTTCACTCCGGAATATCATCCTTAGGCCTTTTCGAGAATCCGACTTTCTTTGGACTATGTGGAATTCGATGGAGAAATCCGATGCCCCGCTGTTTTCCCAGACATGATCTTTAAAGTTCCGGCCGATCTCCGCAAGGACCTCGAACACCAGTTCATGTCTGTTGTGGGATACGTCGCCGGCGGCGAAATATACCAGGGCGCCGATCTTGCCGGATATGTCGGAAAAATCGACGCTAAAGATCTCTTCACCGCGATCCATATGCAGACATGATATAAATTCATGTATCTTTTCCAGGCGTCCGGTCTGATTAACAAGGTCTTCTTTTGAAATGGTGAAGGTGTCCAGGATGGCAATGCTTCCGTCGTTCGTCGTTCGTCCCCTGCGGGGAGGCTCCGCTTCGCTCCGCGCTCGTTCGGATTCCGTCCGGTGCCAGAGTTTTGTCTGTCTGCGGCCTACCACGATGTCCGTTTTTTGCCACTCGTCCCGGAAGGGTCGTTTATAGTTCTCTTTCAGGTTACCCTGGTTCAATTGTTTTTCGTTCGCGTACCTGTAGCGGATCTCCTCGGGTGTCGAGGCGTAGAACACGGTGTATCCCGCGCGCTTTGCCAGCGCCATGATGTGTTCCACCGCCGCCTTGTTCCACGGGCGGTATCTGTCGCGGTTCTCTTCACGTTTGATGCTCCTGATCCCTATGCTGGGCTGGACCTCTTTTATCCAGAGGGCCGGCCCTTTATCGGCGAGAAGTTCCTGCACCTCCACCATGCCGAACATGCCCTGGTCCGGGACAAAAGCCGTATCGGCGCGCCTGTCGAGTTTCGCGAGTTCCGGGTTGGCCTCCCGTGTTTCTTTTGAAGGGAACACCCTGAGGCGCTTTCCGGCCCTGAAATAAAGCGTCTGGGCATTCACCTTTTCCCGGCCTTCTCCCCATGAAAAATACCTCTCATTCAAAAGAAGTTTTTCCAATTCGGCGAAAGCTTTGCCGTCTTTTATGGGGACGAACACGCCGGCGCCCTTTCGTTCATCCGGCGCCGGCGCGGGTGTTCCCTGTCCGCCCATTACGGCCAGGGCGCTGATCCACTTAGCGAACTTCATTCCGTCCTTCAGAGCCCTCCCGAGCGCCGGAATAAAGCTCAGGAAGGAAAAATCCCCGTTATCCATACCTCTTATCACAAGAGGCACTGTCGCGTTCAATTCCTCGTCCGTCCGCGCGTTCTTTACGGCATTCACCGCTTGCGTTAGCTTCGAAGCCCGGCGCGCCAGTTCCTCGAGGAGTTCCCCGTTACAGGGAACCGCGATCCCGGGCTTTATGTGCAATGGCTTGTTCCCGTATCTAGTGATCTCGGAACTGTTGGTAATAAAACACACGTGCCCCTTTTCGGCAAGGTCGACAAGATAGGGTTTCATGCGATTGAAGGTCTGCCTGCACAATGTTTCGTCATTGTCATCATGTTTGTGAAGAATAACGTCTATATCGACGTCCGTCACCCCGGCTATGTTTTTCACGTCGGCGGCGGCCGCGACCAGGTCATCGTGACCCCGGATCTTGTCGAGTTTCTTAATAACGCCCCTTTTCTGGAGATGAGCGAGATAATTACCTCCCCACAGGCGGTCCACGCCGAAGAAAGCCTCGTCCTCCCACGAACGCTTTGTGCCCGCCGGGCGATCGGGAATTGCCTCGTATCCGTCGGTGTCGCTATGCATGTCCACATGTTTCCAGCTTATCCCGCCCATATCGATCATATCCTGGGCTTTTTCATTATAATGTTCGAAGAAGAAAGAGTACGAAAGGTTGTGCTGTCCGCCCCAGTATATCTTTTTGCCGTTGGCAAGGGTGATAACGACATAGAACCTGTTGCCCATCCTGTACGTTTTTCCGTTCAGTTTCACCTCTATGATGGGGTATTCCATCGCTTTGTGGAGTGTGACCTGGGGGTATTCCTTCTGTTCGATGGTCGCGCCCTCCAGGTTGAAATTGTTATCCAGGGGGATAACGATATTGTTGTCGATGAACCTTCTAAGTTCGATCCCCAATATGCCTTTATAATACGACCCGGAGGATTGGCTGCTAAGACCGAGCTTGTCGGGGTAATGTTCGGGGAAAATACCCTGCTGCACGAGTATGGCGGGATAGTGCCCCATCGAGGGACAGATAAGCTCGTGCAGCAGGTATTCGTCCGCGAGCGACGGCGGACCGCGCTCGCTAAGTGCGTTAATAAGATCGGTAGGGATGAAGAGCTCGTCATTTTCAGCGTTGTTCCGGCCTAGAAAGAAATCGTCAGTTCCTCTTACGACAGCGTTGAACCCGTAAATTTTGCATGTTCCGTCAGCCAGTTTTTCCCGCAACGAATGCAGCTCGGTCTTTTTCTCTTCGGGAATGCTTTTAGCCGACAACGCCGTTTCAAGAAGCCCGAGCAGTCTTTCCCTGTATTCAGCGGTAATATCCGTTTTCGGCGCGGAGGCGAATGCTTCGCGCGCCTTCTCTCCCTGGCAGATGAAACTGTTGGGAGCCGGACGGTCGCCGGCGCTATCGGCCGACCATTCGGAATCGGTCTTTTTGGGCTCCGGTTGCCCCATATTCTGCAATTGGCTAAGCAAAAGAACCCTCGCCTGGGCATATGATTGCAGGCCGGCGCTCATGGCCGACGCGGCGATGAGATAAGAATAGACTTCGCCGGTAAGATCGTTCAGCCCTGCCTGGTTTATCAGGCCGTATTTGCCCACTACCTCCCGCGCTTTTTTCCTTAGACGGCCGTTGGTCTTTATCAGGTTGCCTACCATGAGTTGCAGTTCGTCGGGAGAATAATATCCTCCAAAAAAGCCCATGTCCTCGATCGACGCCGGGGCATGGTCGCCTTCCTTGAGCGCTTTTTTGTTCGTCTGTTCATGGGACATCCTGCCGAATTCGTAAGCGACCCATGTGAAGAAAACCGTGAAGAAAGCCCTGACTATACCCGGCATAAGGCCCTCTACCATGTAATTAAGCCCCCAGCCGAAAACGATATCCGTCATCATGTTGAAGGCCGCTATCGATAGCGGCGCCTTGAAAGCGTAGCGCAGCCTGGCCCACGCGCCGGTCACTTCAGGCGGCGCGCGCCACATATTGACCGCGTGCAGGGCGATGAAAGTCGCGTAAATGAACGCCATGCCTCCGAGGAATCCATAAAGTCCCAACACGCCGGCTGCAAGAAGAGTCGAAAGTACAGCGAAAGGAACAAGCGTGAATATCTTTTCTTCCAGTTCCGGGGCGTCATGAAGCGCATACATCTCGTAAGGCCTGAACGGGGCGACTAATTTGTGCAGGAAGCGCAGGCCCGCGGGCGCTTCGGGTTCGGGTTTTCTTTCCTCGACAGCGGGGGCGGATCCTTCCGAGGCTTCCTCTCTTTTGTTGTTAAATTTTTCGATATCGACAAGCTTACTGAACCCGCTATCTTGAAGCACAGAAAGGAATGCGCGTTTATCGCCTTCGCCGGCCCTGGATAATATTTCCGATATCCTTTCACTTAATGCGTTTTTAGCTTCGTCGATAAAGCTGTCTCCACCGGGAACCTTTTTCAGGCTTTGAAGAGAAGTCGCGGCTACAAAAACAGACCTCTTAAACAGCCCGGAATAGTCCTGATCGGTTTTGAAACCGTCGGCAAAAACAAACTCCAGCAGTTTAAGAACGGACATCGGACGGACACTATTCAATTCGTTTTTGTTCCTCCCCGCCAGGCGGGCCTTCCCGGAATACAAGTCGAAGACCCCATGATAAGAGTCATACACCTCACGGTCCGGCCCCAGTCCTATCAGCCCGGCGGAAGGATATGCGATTGCCGTCAGGAATTCGTTATTATTGGAATTTACTGCTACAGGAACGCCCATTTTGCCGTCTTCGGTCTTATGCGGGCCTAAATAGTGTATCGGGATGCCCATGAACTGCGACTTTTCACTGTCATGCAGTATGTCTTCCCTTGTAATTCCCAGCAGCCGGGCAAGCCTGTCTATCATCGGAAGGCTTTTCTGGTACATGGATTCGGTGGTCAGCGCTCCCATATTCTCAAGGCGGTCGGCCTCGTTCGCTGAAAGGGATATGCGGACCGTTATATCAAAATCTTTGGGGGAGGTTCCCCTGAACAGTGAATTTACAGCGCCGCTTACGACCACGATATCGTTAAGATCATTTTCCTTGAGAAATTTTAAAAACATTGCCGTCGGGTGGTCCGGGAAAACGCTGTAATCAAGCTGCTGGTGCCGAAGCATTGAAAGCATGGCGGCCTCTCTCAGTATCCCCTCCACAGATGAGGTGTATTTCATGCTCTCGGGCTCGACCCGCTTCATAATAACCGCGACTTTTCTGTCAAAAATGTCCCGTATCTCGCTTATTTCCATGCCCCTTGCGATAAAATCCAATTCCTTGCGGGAGGCCATCCTGAGAGTCTCGTCAATAAGTTCGGATGCCGCAAGAGCGAATACTCCGATATGCTTATCCTTTGACTGCCGGTTGACCGAAGGCATACCCACTCCTATAGCCGCGCAATTAGGGCACCCTTTTTCGGCAAGGATCCTCCCGGTCTGCAACGCTATCAACGCCCTGGATGGGTCCTTTATGCTTAACATCATAAAGGGAACGCTCTGGTTTATATAATCATCGGCCGGAAGGTTATTTTCCTTCATAAAACGCAAAGTTCTTGCGACCTCATTTAACGCTCTTTTAAGCATATCGACATTTTGGAATTTATTTATCGCCGCGGGCATTATCGCCTTTAAGCTCAGATCGCTTCTATAAGAAGTGAAGACATTATTAATATCGTTTACCGAGAAACCCATCACGGCAATTCTCCTGGCAAGATCAAGCACCGGTTCCAGTCTCTCCAGGTCGCTTTTGCGGACAAGCTCCGCCAGCGCATCATCATGGAGGATCTTGTATCCGGTCGATTCCGACCGATGGCGCAAAGATGACTTTGCGGCACCGGTAAACCCCAAATAAAGATCAAGCAGGGATTCGAAACGCCCGGGAGAGATCTTAATAAGTTTTGACAGGTCGGTTTTATATTCACCAGATCGGACCGGGTGTTTACCCGCCCGGGGGATCTCACCCAACCGATCAAGGGCTCTTTTTAACATCCCCAGTTCCCTGACATCTTCTATCCCGTCAAAGGCTATACTTGGAATATTATTTTCCAGAATATTTATTCTTCTTTCGAGCTCGTAGTATCGCGGGGTCATGGTCACTATCGTGCCGTAATATCCCGGCGAAACTTCTACTTCCCTCCACTCCCCGGGTTCGTCCCCTATCGTAAAATCAATGCATTTACCATGCCTTATGACTACTGGTACATTTCTGGCACCCTCGAACCACTTCTTTTCATAGCTTGGCGGAAAATATCTCTCCACTTTGCTGGCTTTTTTAGCTTCCACGGCTAGCTCGGCAACTATAAGATCATAATGATCTTTCATCTGCTGCCTGACCTCTTCTAATGAGCTGTTATTCCTTGCCTGCATATCCGCGAGCAATTCTGTCCAAAAGGTAAAGGCCTGGTCCAGTGAGATGTCCGGCGACATTTCTTTTATGAAACCAACTATATTTTCAGCGGTGTATATGCCTTCCGTTATAAGAAAATCGCGGACGCCCGCCCTGAAATCAGCGTTATCGCTGTATGTGCCTATACGGACCAGAATCTCCGGATACTCCCTCAGCTCTTCAAATAAACGATCGTTTTTCTTCCGCATAGCCTCGAGCGCCTCTATCCAGAACGCTAAAAGTTTGTCCCCTTCTTCGACCGAGGACAGTTTTTTAATGAATTGCGCTATATCTCCGGGAGTACATGTTCCTGAGGCAACGATACAATCCCGCACTTTCTCTCTTAGGCGGGTGTTATAGCTGGGGGCCCCTACACGGGCCAATACCTCCGGATATTGCCGGATATCCTCGAAGCGCATATTAACTAGTATATCTTCAGCCCTTACCTGCCAAACCTTATTTTCCAGCAGGGCATTTATCACTTTTAGCAGGATCTCCGGACCGTATTCTCCATGTTTAAGTGTTTCGATAAGAAATTTTTCTGCCCTTTTTCTGATCTCTTCATTGCGATTGGAGAGAGCGGTTCTCGCAAGCTCTTCGGGATCGCTCTTTAGTTTTTCCACGCCGATTATGTTTAAAACCTCTCTGGCCAGTATGTTGTCTTCCTCGGCTCTTGATAAAGCGGCATATTTGGAAGCGACCATTTTGTCATTCTTCTCCAGAGACACCCCCGTGCCTTTGGCTATCTTTTGCGACAGCAAAAAGCATAAACTTATCATTTTGCCCGCGGCCGCAACACCGGCCAGGAATAACACGGGAGATAAAAATAGCGGTGTTATCACACCGGCCAGGAAGAATACCGGAGAATTAATTATGGTCGCCGAGACCCCAAGGGAAAGCAGGTCTTCAGCCGCACATGACCAGATTAAAAAGAGTATTATTGAGGCCCCGGTTGTCGGGATAGCCATCCGCCTGGCGAACACAGAAAAACCGTAATAGGGCCTGTTCCATGATGTTATGTTTTTAAAGGAACCGAACTGTCTGCTTTTTGCATAGAATTTATACCAGCTTTCGGGATACACGATCTTCCATAATGCCAGGAATGTAAATGCCAGAATAACCGTAAAAAGCGGCGCAAGCACAAGAGCGGCAAGTCCTGAAATGGGCAATATCGCCTCAAGCAGCGCAAATCCGCCGTTTCCCGGGGGACGGCCATTTCTTCGTTCCGGAGGATTATCATCCAAAAGCTGTTTCCTTGTTATCTCCAAGACTACCTGCGTTCCTGTCTCCACATTGCTTTCGCCGGTTATCTCGAATTTTCCGTTCTCGGGGTCATAGGTCCATTCTTTTCCTCTCGTGCTATAGACGACCTTTCCGTTCCGGAAGGGGGACCATCCGGCGGTGATCTCCCTCAAACCGTGCCCCCGGTTCTTTCCCGCAGTGCTTACTAAGGCGCTTTTCTCCCTCGCTTCTTCCAGGTCCTCTATTCCCTTCCCCAGGTCTCTTGCCACAATCCTGAACAGAGTGTCATCTTCCAGCTCTTTCACTTCCATCAGGATAACGCCGCCGTCCCCTCTTTTCATGCAATTATGCGATAGTTCGTACGCTATCCTGCCGATATCGCCGAAGATCATGTTGGGGATCGTCCTGCCGCCGAGGTTCTTCCGGCTCATGTCCGCCGCTTTCGTTTCCGCTTTTTCGGCCTGTCCGGCAAGTGAAGATCCGACAGGTCTTCCGTATTTTCTCAGGTCTATGGCGGAACAAAGAGTTTTTGAATCCGGCGATAATTCCAGTTTTTTCAGCAAGAGGACAAGTTTCGCTTCGTCGATATCTTTCTGTTTCAGCAATTCGACCAGTTTGCACAATATACTGTCTTCCGCCAGATCGGTGCGAGGTTCGAGGTTCGCGGTTCGCGGTTCGGATCCCGCTTCCTCATCCCCGTGCGCCTCGCGCCCCGCGCCCTGCCTTCCCCCCTCTTCCCTGCGCCTATCCCGACGGCGCTCCGACGGGAACGACTTGATCCCGAAGGACCGGTCCTTGTAATGCTTTGTGACATAACTCCATATTTTTGATCTAGCCTTGTTCTTGCTCATTCCCGTAAGGCCGTACAGGAACTTGTAATAGTCGTTGGAGCCGTATCTGTTCTTCAGATTTTTGACGTACATATCGACCTTTTTCTTAAGGTCGAGATTCTTAACAGCGAGAAGAACCAGCTTGAGGAAAAGGAGATCCCTGTAGACGCACCTTGCTTCCTCTTTCATTTCCTCGTTCTCATCGTCGTTGAATACACCCGAATGAGAAAGCTCATGGTTCAAGCGCTCGCACAACAGCCAAAGGGCGGTATTTTTGTGTTCGCCCTCTTCGTGAGGCAGATAATATCCAAGCAAAGCATCTTCGAAGAATTCTTCATTGAGCACAAGCACGCTTACTCCCCCTGTTTCGTATAACGCGGAATCCCACGGCAGGTTCCTTGCCACGCGGATCAGGAGACCCTCGTGCCGTCTTACGTCATCCCAGAAAGATGCGTACAGGTCCAATACGGCCTCATCGGCCTTATCGGACACAAAGCTCCTGATAGTGCTTTCCCGGAATAGAGCCAATGCCCTGGCAAGGGTCTCCCTCAGCATATACGCCTCTTCGCCCGTTCTTGGCGTGAATTTCAATGAATGATAGGGATCGAAATCGTCGCTTCTCGTGCTTATATAATGTTCTTTGTCCCTGCCGAAGCACACGCCGTCGTATTTTTCAACGAACTCGAGGTCCCGGTACGTAATTTCTTGCGCCCCCCGGCGCCCGGCGTTGAAGCATTTCGGATATTTTTCTTCTTCTCCGGGATCAACATCTTTAGTCGTGAGTCTTGGGTCTTGAGTCTTGAGCGCACTATGCTCGATCACCTCCGTCGCCTTGCTCCCGGCGGACCACCGGTCGTCCCGCGGGTAATCTATGCTTACGGTCCCGTCACCGTTGACCGTGACCATCATATCCGACATGAGGTAAACGTCATCTTTCTGCATGTATTCGGAGTCGTGGATGTATATGTTCTCCTCGGGAATACGCAGCGTTTTGAGATACGCAGCCAATCGATCCCCGTAGTTTTCCGAACGCCCTATGCCGTGGAACATGCCGGGTATTATAAGATAACGCTTGTCCGGGGCAAGCAGATCCCTGATGTCTTCCAGCTGTCCCTCGTGGAAATCGCGGGTCCTGAAATGAGTGAAGCTTATCGGGGTGCCGTCATCGTTAAAGATGATAAGCGCTACACAAGTACCCAATACGGCATAATAGCTTTCCGACGGTTCGATCCTGACGGAATCCCCGTCACGTACGAAATTTTCCGCGTAATCGATCTCCCTGGGGCCGATATCGTAGATGTTGAAGCCGTTTACGGTCTTTTTGGGTTCGGGGTCCGCGGCGCGCGGTTTGCGGGGCGCGGGGCGAGGTTCGGGCTCCGTTCCTTCGCTTTGCGCTTTGCGCTTTGCTCTTTGCTCCATGCCCCCTGCATCCTGCGCCTTGTGTTTCCGCACGAAGGGCAAATAGTATTTCGCGAGAATATCCGCGTATCCACCCGGTTCACCCGCCAGAAGCGCCCTCTCCTCCTCTTCCAAATTCCATGTAAGACCGGAAAGCTTTTTGGCGCCGCGGGGTTTTAATACAACTTTCATTCGCGGCAGACCGTGGTGATGCAAGGCTTTGGCCACACGGAAGAACGCGAAACCTGTTTCCCTCCAGGATATTCCGGCGATATATCTCAGTTCTTTCAGGCTGGGATATTCTTTAAACTTTCGATAATACGCGGAGTAAGCGAGGAACAGCTTACGGGCAGAAAGCTCGGCATCCCGCATCTCTCCTAACGCGGAGAACAGGATATCCAGCACTTCGTCTTTTGCCTCTATTTCCAGTTTTTCTTCCGGGGTTACCTGTTCCGAAATGTCCGGGAAGTGCGATTCGTCGTCCGCCGTTCGTCGTTCGGATTTCGTATCCTCGCTTTGCGCTTTGCGCTCTGCTCTATGCTCATCATCCCCCACCGCCGCCGGGGCATGGTCGCCTTCCTTGAGCGCTTTTTTGTTCGTCTGTTCATGGGACATCCTGCCGAATTCGTAAGCGACCCATGTGAAGAAAACCGTGAAGAAAGCCCTGACTATACCCGGCATAAGGCCCTCTACCATGTAATTAAGCCCCCAGCCGAAAACGATATCCGTCATCATGTTGAAGGCCGCTATCGATAGCGGCGCCTTGAAAGCGTAGCGCAGCCTGGCCCACGCGCCGGTCACTTCAGGCGGCGCGCGCCACATATTGACCGCGTGCAGGGCGATGAAAGTCGCGTAAATGAACGCCATGCCTCCGAGGAATCCATAAAGTCCCAACACGCCGGCTGCAAGAAGAGTCGAAAGTACAGCGAAAGGAACAAGCGTGAATATCTTTTCTTCCAGTTCCGGGGCATCGTGAAGAGCGTACATCTCATACGGCCTGAACGGCGCGATGAGCTTGTGCAGGATGCGCAGGCCGGCCGGGGCCGACGGCTCTTCGCCGGGGGCTACTTTGCGTTCGAGCGTCCTGAAAGGCGCGACAAGCCGCTTAACAAGTCCCCATACGTGCACAAAGACAATGGTCTTTATGAAGATCTCCGTATTGTATATCCAGGACTTCCGGCTCAGATATTCGATGTCGGTCTCTTTTTTCGGTATATCGGTCCGGCGTTCCCATCCTTCCCCGTGGACCTTGAGGGCGCGGAGGCTGAATAGCCCCGGCTTCGTCCCATGAAGCACCGCGTCTATGTAATCCTGGTCTATCTCGTCCGGGACGTAAGGCCTCGGGCCGAACCACTGCATGTCGCCCTTTATTATCGAGAGGAGCTGCGGGATTTCGTCGAAACCCGGAAGACGGGCCATCTTACCGAATAGGGTAACCGTTCTTTCGGCGGGGGCATCTTCGGTCGTCATTGTCCTGAGTTTCCAGACCGTTATGGGTTTTCCTCCCTCACCCACTCGCTCCTGCCTGTAGAATACGGGGCCTCTCGAAGTAAGTTTTATTACCGGTGCCGATACCAGCATAACGAAAAGGGTGAACGGCATAAGGGCTAAAGCGGCGAGTTTTCCGATCGCCTGCATAATGGTATCGGTTTCTTTCACCGGCTTCATACCCCTGAAACGGGCGATCTCTTTGCCGTTGGCAACCTTGATCCTGCCGGCGTCCATATCCATCTCTACTGGTCCGGACCGCGTAGCCGCAGTTTTAAAAGGATATCCGAGCTTATAAAGCGCACCCGCAAGTAATCTCTGGTTGTCTATGGAAAGTCTTTCCGCGAGCTCGGCCAACCCCTTTCTTCCCAACTTTGTCCTGACTATGACGAATTGCAGCCTGCTCTTATCGGCGCCTTTGCCCGACAACACGTCGGCCATATCCTCTATTCCTCCCGATACCGCTTCGATGGCCTCTTCGAAGGGCAGTTTATGCAGGTCCGAAAGGTTGCTGTGGGCGACCGCGCCGACCTTTGCCGCCGGGTCATAGGCAAAGAGATAATTGCAGTGTATCGCCCCGCCTTCGGACAGTTTTCCGGGGGCCTTGCCGGTCTTGAATTTGTTCGGGCCCGTGATCTTCGTGCCGGGAACTTTAAAAGGATATTCGCCGTCGTTCAGTTCAGGGCCGGGCTCGGGTCTTTTTGTGTCCGTTCCTTTATCGTCCGGCTCGTCTTTAGAGATGTCCACCATCAGTATCGATTCGTTCTCCAGTAGCGTCATGACATTCGCGGGCGCGAAGAACGATCCGCCTTTCTGCGCTCCTCCCTCGTTAAGCACTACCGTGGGTTTTCCGAAATATTCGTGAAACAGACTTGCCGAATACGCGGGAAAACCGAAGGCGAGGTTCGAGGGAATGAAAACAAGATCGGCGTCCCGTACCATAGCGGGAAACTGTTCCCTCTGGCCGTCGTTCACGATCTTTCCAGAGGACTCGGAACATATAAGCGTGTATATCTTGTATTCTCCGCGCGGGGTCGGGACCGGAAGCATCCGGTCCTCCAAGCCTTCATGCCCTTTAACGAACGTCCTTACGCCGGCTTTTCCGCCGCCGGGTCCAATGTAATAATAAAGAACCTTCGTATCGGTTTCCGCGCTGAAACCTATGGTCATCCCGGTATCGATAGCGGCCTGTTCGAGAGTTTTTTGTCTGGCGATAACCTTTTCTTCCGCAGTATAATCCGCCTGCATCCTCGATTCTTCCGGGAAGACCACGAGATCCGGCGCGTCTTCACCGAGCGCCGCTTTCAGTCCGCGGACGATCTCCGCCATTTTTGACGTATCGTTCTCAAAATCACCGTACTCTATCTCGGCACAAGCCATCCGCAAGCCGGTCTTTGTCCGTGTCCCCGTCCACACGACGTCTAATCCGTTTATTCTTTCGGAGGGGGCGACCTGTTTTTGCGTTTCGTCATCTTTTGTAATATCCGTAACGGGTTCTATCGCGGGGAGAAATATCTCGAAAAAAGCGCCTTTACCTTTTTCGCTTTTTACTTCTATACTCCCGCCGAAAGCTCTTATCGCGAACCATGTTTCGGCCAGCCCGACGCCGCTTCCGCCTTCCCTGAGAGAAGCGTTCAGCGTAAAAAGCCGGGGTCTTCCGGTCACGGGATCGGCCTCGAGCATTTCCGCCGGTATGCCGTCACCGTTATCTTTGATCTCGATCTTTACTTTATCTCCTTCGGTTGAAAGAGAAACGAGAACCTCCGCGTCATCCCCTTTCGCCGCCCGCGCAAAATACTCGGCGTTCCTGAAGACATTGTTAAGCGCGCTTTTAAGAGCGCGCCTATCGCACATAACTACGGCCTCGGGGAATTCTCCCGTTCTTCTGGCGGACGGTCTTGGCGCGATAACCTCTTCCAGGACCGCGCCGGGAAGTTCCGGACTGAACGTCACGATGCCGTTGGCGGAATCAAGCCGGTTCTGGAGAAGCCTCAATGCCTTTACACAGCTCTTCAGCGCGGGGGAACGAAAGTCCTGATGCGACGGGATGCCGGCAACTTTGCCCGATATATAGGTCTCAAGTATCTCCGATTTTATTTCCTTCAGTCGCGTAACAATGTCCTGCAATTCGTCCATGTGAACGCGCATCTCATCCCCCGTGACGGTCCCGTCTTCCCGTGAAAGAAGTTTGACCGTTTCTACAAGGAGCCTTATCCTTTCCAGCACCGCGTTCATTCTCCCGACATACCCCGAAAGCATCCGTCCTTCCACGGGATTGACCGTCTTATCGCCCATGTACATCAGGGGGGATATCGCGGCATTCAGCGGGTCCATAGCGTCAAAAAGGCTTGAGCTGTGGCCCAGGCCAAGGATGGCGATGATCTGCCGCTCGGTCTCTTCGGAATCTATCCTCGGTCCGGCAAGAGCCGCAGCCTGCGCGGCCTTTTCTTCCCCGTCGGCCAAAGTTACGGACCGTTCGATGGGATCTATAAAAGCGTTAAATCGTTTTCCCCCGATATTGCACGGGACAAGCCAGTTCGCGCCGAGCTTTTCCTTCCGGTCGAAAAAGAGATCGACCCGTTTTCCGTGGATCGTGGGATAAAGATGCAGTTTAATATCTTCGATGGGACAATCGAGGGCGCTTATAAGGGACAATATGCCGTATTCAACCAGGGACCTGTCTGCCGGGGCCCATGAAAGGAGCGCCGGCTGCAGGCACGAATTTCGGCTGTTCCCGGAAAAAATATCCGGATTAGCCCACACCAGCGTATCCCACAGGAAAAGCGCCGCTACGGCCCAGCTAACAGCCTTAAAATACGTCTTATTAACGATTTTATACATATACTATCCCGCCAGAGATAATTGTAATGATTTAATAAAGTTACATAATTATAGCAAAAGGATTATGTTAAGTCAAGAAATAGCTTGATACCTTTTAAATTCTTAACGTGTGTGTAAGTGGTTTTGGGTATTGAGCTTACGAGTTGGATGTTAGATATTTGATGTTAGATGTTGGTAGGTGGGGCTATCAGCTGTCTGCTTTCAGCTTTCAGCGCCCGATAAATCGGGCATCTGCGCTTGGCGTTGCCTGCTATCCTGTTTGCCCGTATATCGGACAACGGACTAACCGGCAACGGGCTAACCGGCTAACGGAAAACGATAACCGGTGACTGGGGACTCGTTCAAGGATAAAGGTTAAAGGATGAAGGATGAAGAAGTGATGAGTGATGGGT
>CAZMEZ010000030.1:0-20698 GCA_964565425.1 uncultured Planctomycetia bacterium
AGTGATAAGTGATACGTAATACGTGATAAGTAAGAATAAAAATCGTCATCCCCGCAAAAGCGGGGATCTAATAAAAATTAGGACAGGTCTGGGATTAATTCAGAAAACCGTGTTATGCTTCCTTGCTACACTTGCAGGTTCCGCAAGTCGAAGGCGCAGCGAAACGTCCCTGTATAAACGCGCCGCAAATGGGAGGTTCAACTGAATTTTGGAAGTATTTTAAAAGGCAAGTTTTTGTGGGTAGTGTGGAAAAAGCTTCGCCTTTACCACACTACCCACAAAACTACTGCTGCTGTATTTTTAAAAAAAGGTGGCGGCTTTAGCCGCCCTTCTGTTATGCGGAATGTCTCCCAATGAGCTGGTTCATGGCGGGGTTCGATCCCCTTGCAATTCCCGTTTAAGAACGGGAATTGCAAGCAGACGGGCTTAAATGTGACGTCCGGGGTATTCCGGACGGAGCATTGAATGCTCGAGCGGGCACGGTGTCCGCGCGAAGCGCGGACGAGCGAGAACATTCACTGAGGCAGATTTCCTCGCCGGGGAAATCTGACGTCCCCGGAAGGAATCCCCGGACGGAATAAAAAAGCCCGGCTGATAACTCAACCGGGCTTTAAACTGGAGCGAGTGAAGGGACAATCTCCCGCGTTTGCATGTCGGAGATTGCCCCCTCCTCGCTCGATATCTGAGCGAGGAAATTACGGGAGAAATTTATTTCTACCTGGAATTTCCGAGTGAAGATATAAAAAAGGCGACCGTTTTAGCGGTCGCCTTTTTGCAGAATTTATCTCTTCCCTCCAACGCGGCGGGATAAATTCTGGAGCGAGTGAGGGGAATCGAACCCCCGTGGCCAGCTTGGGAAGCTGGAGCACTGCCATTGTGCTACACTCGCAATCTCGTCGTTCGTCGTTCGTATTTCGTCAATCGGCTAAAATCTCGTCAACTTCTCAAAGTGCCTCACCCGCCTCTTTATGTCCGCGGGTTTCGTCTTCAAAAGTCCGTCGGCACTGAAGCGCTCGACGGCGAAAGACGCCAATATACTACCATACACAAGAGCCCTTCTCAAGGCCCCGTCGGTGATCCTGCGCTGTTTGGAGAGGTATCCCAGCATGCCGCCGGCAAAGGTGTCCCCCGCCCCCGTCGGGTCGACTATGGTCTCGAGGAGATACGCCGGCACCATGAAACCCAGCCCCCTGGAGAAGAAAAGCGCGCCGTGCTCGCCTTTCTTTATCACGATCATCTTCGCGCCTTTCGACCTTATCCAGCGCGCCGCTTCCAGGAGGTTCGTCTCGCCCGTGAGCATCCTCGCCTCGGCGTCGTTCAAAAGAAAAAGGTCCACCTTCTTGAGCAACCGCACCAGGGCCTTCTTGTGCGTCTTTATCCAGTGGTTCATGGTATCGCAGACGACCATGCCCAGCGGTTTTATCTGGTGGAAAATGTAGCTCTGGAGTTCCGGGTCGATGTTCGCGAGCAAAAGATGCGTCTTCGGCCCGATCTTACGGGGTATAAGCGGGCGGAACCCTTCGAAGACGCCCAGTTGCGTGTCCAGGGTCTCCGCATAGCTGAGATCGTAGTGATATTTGGCCTTCCAGCGAAAAGTCCTGCCTTTACGCCTCTCCATCCCGGAAGTGTCGATCTTTCTTTTTCTGAACATCGTGACGTACTTCTGCGGGAAATCCGTCCCCACGACACTTATAAGGTTGACCGGGGTAAAGAATGAGGCGCTGATGGACGCGTAGGTCGCCGATCCCCCGAGGATGTCCTTCTTCTTCCCGAAGGGGGTCTCGATGGTGTCTAAGGCTGTAGAGCCGATAACGGTGAGTTTCATGTTCGTCGTTTGTCGTTCGTCGTTCGTATTTCGTCCCTTATCCCTTAACGCTTACCCCTTACCTCTCTTAACGCGTTCTCCACGGTCTTTATCGAGCAGAAATCCTCGCACATGCTGCACACGTCCGATTCCTTCGGACGGTCCGCTTTCCTCCCCCGCATGGGCGCGATCGGGTCCAGGGAAAGTCTGAACTGCTTTTTCCAGTCGCGCACGGCGCGCGCCTTCGATATTTCGAGGTCCCTTTTCGCGGCCGACGGAATGCCTTTCACTATATCGGCGGCGTGCGCGGCTATCTTCGAGGCGATCACGCCTTGCCGGACGTCCTCCTGGTCCGGGAGCCTGACGTGTTCCGCGGGCGTCACGTAACACAGAAAATCCGCGCCGTGCCAGGCGGCGATCGCCCCGCCTATCGCCCCCGTTATGTGGTCGTAGCCGGGTGCCGCGTCCGTGACCAGGGGGCCGAGGACATAGAAAGGCGCCCCGTGGCATACGGATTTCTGGAGCTTTACGTTCGCTTCTATCTGGTCGAGCGGCACGTGCCCCGGCCCTTCTATCATGACCTGCGCGCCCTTCTTGAACGCCTTTTGCTGCTGGCGCCCGAGCTCTATAAGCTCGTTTATCTGGAGTTGGTCTGTAGCGTCGGCTATGGCGCCGGGCCTGAGGCTGTCGCCGAGGCTGAGCACGATGTTATATTTTTTCGCTATATCTATGACCTCGTCGAATCGCGAGAGGAAAGGGTTCTCCCGCCGGTTCTTCATCATCCAGGCCGCCAAAAGCGCCCCTCCCCGGCTCACTATGTTGAGGACACGCGTCCTTTTCTCGACCAGCCGCGTCGCTTCGAGCGTTATGCCGGAATGTATCGTAAAGAAATCCACGCCCTCTTCCGCCTGGTCCTTCAGCACCTTTATAAAATCTTCCTCTTTCCTGTCGAGGAACTTGCCCTTACCGCAGGCGATCTCGTATATCGGGACCGTGCCGACCGGAACGGGACATTCGGCGAGTATTTTTTTTCTGAGCTTGCCGAGGAGAGGCCCCGTCGAGAGGTCCATGAGGGCGTCCGTACCCGACGCGATAGCCGTCTCCATCTTCTGCATCTCCAGGCTGATACTCGAGTGCCCGGGCGAAAGCCCCAGATTGGCGTTCACTTTCGTGGTCATGCCGCGGCCGATCGCGCAGGGTTTGGCGAGCTTGCGTTTTTTGTTGCCCGGGACGACCACCCACCCCCTGGCGAGGCCTTTTTTTATTTCGGCCACACCGGCGTCTTCGTTCTTCGCCGCTTTAGTTATAAGCTTGTCGTTGACTTTTATCATCGGTTGTTTCTCCGATAGGCTGAGTGAAAGGTTTTCTCTAATACGGGTTTAATCTTCTGTTGAAAACGGTTCCATCCAAAGTATGCGTTATTTCAAATAAGATCGGCTTTTCTCGACACGTCACGCGTCACTCGTCACATGTCACTGCAACTTTATCTTCTCCAGATCCTTCACCGCGGACTTCTCGATCTCGTACAGCTTGAACCGGAACCTCTTGAAATTCTGGGACAGCTCCGAATCGAAAAGCTTCAAGACCTCTTCCAGAACACGCAGGGACTCCTTTCCCCGCTGGGTATTGGCGAGGAAAAGATCAACGATGTTTTCCCTGTTCTTCTCGGAAGCGTTGGATTTTATCCCGACATCATGGATATCTCTCGAAGAGACAAGATCCTTGAGGTGCTCTTTCCTGAGGTCCTTTATGGCGTTGCCGACCAGGTGCCTGAGGTCCTTGAGCTTCCTGGTAAGCTTTTCGTTATTGGAGGCGAACCTGATGACGTCCTCGCATACGCGTATCGCTTCCATCACCCTGTTAAGGTTCGCGTCTATTATCCTGTATACACCTTTGTCTATCATGTTGTTATGTGATGTGTCATGTGTTATGTGTCGTTAAATATCATGACACATGACACTTAACACATAACACGACCTCCTATTTCTTCATTCGTTCTATGATCCCCGTCGTCGAGAAACCCTCGACGTACGGTATTACCTTGACCTTTCCGCCGCGGGCCTTCACGTGGTCCGCCCCGACGATATCCTCCTCTTTCCAATCCCCGCCCTTGAAAAGCACGTCCGGCGTTATCTTCCTGATGAGCTCTTCCGGGGTATCCTCGTCGAACATGGTGATATAGTCAACGCTCTCCAGCGCCGAAAGGACTTCCATCCTCACGCGTTCGGCGTTCACGGGCCTTCCGTCACCCTTTATCCTCTTCACGGAATCGTCGCTGTTTACTCCCACCACAAGCACCTCGCACAGTTTTTTGGCGTCAGCCAGGTACCGCACGTGGCCCAGGTGGATGATGTCAAAGCACCCGTTGGTGAAGCCGACATTCTTCCCGGACGCCCTGGCGGCCTCGGTTATCACGGAAAGTTCATCCCGTGTTTTTATCTTTTCGACCGACATTTCACTCCTGACCGCTGCCCGCTGAACGCTGCGGTTCACGCGAACGCGTCTTCAACGAGCTTGCAAATAACGTGAATAATGGCCTCGTGAACTTCCTGGACGCGGGCGGTGTTATCGGACCGTACGATCATCTGGATGTCCGACCCCGCGACAAGCGCGCCTCCATCCCTGCCCGTAAGGGCTATGACGGGCACGTTTTTCGCCCTGGCCGCTTTAGCGCCCTCGATAACGTTCGGGGAATTACCACTCGTGGATATGGCTATGGCCACGTCCGACGGCCCCGCGAGGGCTTCGATCTGCCTGCTGAACACCTTGCTGAAATCGTAATCGTTGGCCGTCGCCGTAAGTATCGAGGTGTCCGTGGTCAGCGCCACGGCGGGAAGCGCTTTTCTTTCTTTTTCGAACCGGACCACCAGTTCCGCGGCTAAGTGCTGGCTGTCCGCCGCGCTCCCTCCGTTGCCGAAGACGATCACCTTCCCGCCTTTTTTCAGGCTACCGATGATGGCATCCGCGGTCTTTATCACGGCGGCAATGCCGCTCTCATCATCGAGGAACTTCTGCTTGGCCGCGATGCTGTCTTCGAATATCTTTCTGGCGATATCTTTTGCGTTCATGGTTAGTTTCTCGTTTTTCGCTGTTCGTTTGTCGTTTGAATTTCGTATTTGCCCGATCCATCGGGCACTTTAACCTTCATCCTTTAACCTTTATCCTTCGACCCACCACACATCACTTATCACGTATCACTTATTACTTATCCCTCCGCTAACCCCTGAACGGAATATGCGCTTCTTCAGCCGCTTCGGGTTCCGGCGCTTCGCCGGCGCCCCTCATGATCTTCTTTATGTGCATCTTGATGTTTATTTTCTCTTCGACGCCGAGCATCGACTGCACCTTGTTGCGGACTTCCATCTGTATGGTCTCCGTAACCTGGGGGATGTTCGACCCGGAAACGAGCGAAACGTCTATGGTTATATCGATGCCTTTCCTGTCGATATCCACCTGCGAGCGGACATCCTTTATGCCCGGGATGCCTTTGGCTATCTTCTGTATGTATTCCTCTATAGCCGTAAGGGATACGGTAACCTCGCCGTCCGGATTCTGGAAAGCGATGATGCGTTTCTTCTTGAACTGCTTAGCCTGCATGTACGGGGCCACGAGCCCGATAAGAACGAAAAGGCATCCCGCCGATCCGACGGATGCCTGGGCGGTTATCGTCGCCGTCGCCTGGCCGATCACGTCCGCCCACTGCTCGGGCGAGATCACGTTCAGGGAGATCGCGATAAGGACAGCCCCTGCCGCTATCATCATCAGCATGAAAACGAGCATGAAAATCCTTCTGAAAAAATACATAACCCCTCCTTTTCCCGTGACGCGTCATGCGTCACGCGTCACGGATCACTTTTCTTCTCTCGGAAAGAACTTCTCCACGAAATGGGTGGAAACATCGCCTTTCATGAAATCGGAGTCTATCATAACTCTCTTGTGGAAGGCTACGGTCGTCTTTATGGGCTCTACCAGGAACTCATCCAGCGCCCTGCGCATGGTCTTGAGGGCATCCGTCCTGTTCTTGCCGTAAGCGATAAGTTTAGCTATCATGGAATCATAGAACGGCGGTATCTCGTATCCCGCGTAAACATGCGTGTCCACCCTTATCCCGGGCCCTCCGGGGATATTTAGGGCCGATATCTTGCCCGGCGAAGGACGGAAATCATGGTCGGGGTCTTCGGCGTTGATGCGGCATTCGATCGCATGCCCGGAAAATTTGACGTCTTCCTGTTTGACGGAAAGCTTCTGGCCGGCCGCGACCTTTATCTGCTCCTTTATAAGGTCCATCCCGGTTATCATCTCGGTAACGGGGTGTTCCACCTGTATCCTCGTGTTCATCTCCATGAAGTAGAACTGGTCGCCGTCGACAAGGAACTCTATCGTCCCGGCTCCCCTGTAATTCACGGCTTTAGCGCCCACGACCGCGGATTCTCCCATCTTCTTACGCATCTTCTCTCCGAGCGCCGGCGAAGGAGATTCCTCTATCAGCTTCTGGTGCCTGCGTTGTATGGTGCAGTCCCTTTCTCCCAGGTGCACGACGTTCCCTTTTTCATCCGCCAGGATCTGGATCTCGACGTGGCGAGGCGCTTCTATGTATTTTTCCATGTAGACCGCAGAATTCCCGAAAGCGGCTTCCGCCTCGCTCTGGGCCGTGAGGAACGCGCTCACGAGCCTCACATCGTTGTGGCAGACCCTCATGCCCTTGCCGCCGCCGCCGGCGGAGGCCTTTATTATGACGGGGTAACCTATCCTTTTCGCTTCTTTAAGCGCGTCTTCCTTGGTCTTTATCACGCTATCCGAGCCGGGGATAACGGGGATACCCACCTTTTTCATGGTCTCTTTGGCGGTCATCTTATCGCCCATGAGCCGCATGTTCTCGGGCGTGGGGCCTATGAACTTTATCTGGCAGGATTCGCATATTTCCGCGAAATGCGCGTCTTCCGCCAGAAAGCCGTACCCGGGATGTATGGCTTCGACATCGGTGATCTCGGCCGCGCTTATTATCGAGGGGATATTGAGGTAACTGGATGACGGCATCGCCTTGCCTATGCAAACCGCCTCGTCGGCCAGACGGACGTGGAGCGAATCGGCGTCGACCTCGGAATAGACGGCGACCGTTTCTATCCCGAGTTCCTTGCATGCCCTTATGATCCTCAGGGCTATCTCTCCGCGATTGGCTATTAAAATTTTGCTGAACATTTTATGACTTGTGCTCCTGTGCTCTGGTGCGCTGGCGCTCTTTCTATGCCGCCTCTACGACAAAAAGGGTCTGGCCGTACTCGACCGGTTCGGCGTTCTCAATGCATACCTCCATTATCCTGCCGCCGAATTCGGCCTTCACTTCGTTCATCAGTTTCATTGCTTCCACTATGCAGAGCACGTCACCCTTCTGCACCATATCACCCACCTGCACATATGGGTCGGTGTCCGGTGACGGCGACCTGTAGAAAGTTCCCACCATCGGGGACTTGACCTCTTTGCCCGCCTTCGGCGCTTCTTTGGGGCTCCCTGCCGATTCCGGGGCTTTCGTCGCCGCCAGAGCCTGCGTCTGGACCGGCGGCGCGATCACTTGTTCGACGATCCCCGAAGCCCTCTTTGTGAGCTTGATCTTGGCGCCTTCCTCCTCGATCTCGATCTGCGCCAGGTCATTCTCGTTCATAAGCTCCACGATTTCTTTTATCCGCTTTATATTCATTCCGGCTCCCCTTGTTTTCGTCGTTCGTCGTTCGTCGTTCGTCGTTCGAATTTCGTCGTTGCCCTATTCAGCGGGCACTTCAACCTTTATCGTTTAACCTTTATCCTTCGCCCCGTCACTCGTCACGCGTCACCCGTCACGCTCTCTCTATGTATTCCCCCGTCCGGGTATCCACTTTTATTAACTGCCCCTTCTCCACGAAGAGCGGGACCTTCACCACTTTGCCTGTTTCAAGCGTGGCGGGCTTGGTCGCGCCGCTTACCGTATCACCCCTGAATCCCGGGTCGGTCTCAACGATCTTCAGCACAACGGTCAACGGCGGTTCAATACCCATTATCCTGCCTTCGTGGATCTTGGCTATCACGGTCATGTTCTCTTTCATGTAATCCACTTTTTCGCCGATTATGTTCTCGGGGACATGGACCTGCTCGTAAGTTTCTTCGTCCATGAAACAATAACCATGATCGTCCTTGTAAAGATACTGCATGTTCTTCTGTTCGATATACGCTTCATTGAACGTATCTTCCGGCCTAAGGGTCTCCTGGAACATCGATCCGGTATTCAGGTTCCTGAACTTCACCTTCACGAAGGCTGGCCCCTTTCCCGGCTTGACGTGCTGGTATTCGACCACCTCGTGAAGGACCCCTTTGTGGGTGACTATTTTTCCCGGCCTCAGATTTACGGCTCTTATCATCTTGTCAACACCTCGCATCCGTTCCTGGTCACCAGTACCATATCCTCTTCTCTCACGCCGCCCAGACCCGGAACGTAAAGACCCGGTTCGATCGTGATCACCATCCCCTCGCGCAGTCTTTCCCCGGACCCCGCCCGGAAAAAAGGCCTCTCGTGGATGTCCCGGCCTACACCGTGGCCGAGCGAGTGAAGCACATGGCTGGAAACCTTATTATTACTAAAATATTTATTTACGGCCTTATTGAGCCGCTCCGTGGACACACCCGGTTTGACCATTTTTATGGCCGCTTCGTGCCCCTCCCGCACCAGTTTCAGGAGGCCCGTAATTTTTCGGTTTATTCTACCTTTGACGTATATTCTTGTCAAGTCAGAACAGTACCCCCGAACGCGCAATCCGAAATCCGCCAGGAGGTGCTCCCCCTTTTTAAGCCGCCGGCCGCCCGGAACGGCATGGGGGTACGCCGTGTTCTCGGCCACGGCAACTATGGGACGGAAGGAATTTTCATGGCCAAGAGCGCGGATAAGCACGTTTATCATGTCCGCTACGTCCTTTTCGGTCATGCCGATCTCGATATTCTTCCTTACCTCCTTCCATATCCTCACCGTTTCCCGCGCGGCTTTTTTTAGCGCCTTTATCTCGTCTCCTGTTTTGACGCACCGCATATCCCCCACGAGGGCCGCGTCGTGCCGGAACCTGAAAGCTTCCTTGCCCGTGAGGGCCTTTTGCTCCGAAACCGTGATGAGATTCTCGTTAACTCCGATCTTCTTCAGCCTGTTCGCTTTCGCGTATTTCCTGAAATTCTCGTTCATGTTCCCGGCGACGAGCTCCCCAGGGCCCATCCTTTTCAGCATCTTCCGCCCGAGCCCCTCGTTCATGCCGTCGATAAAATACACCGGCTGCTTCTTCGCCGGCACCAGGAGAAGCGCCCCCTCGGTGAAATACCCCGAGAGGTACAGGATGTCCTCTCTGCCTGTCGCGAGAAAAGCGTCAAACCCGGCTTTTTTTGTCCGGCCCTTCAATCGTTCAAGAGCGCCTTTGTTCAACACGGTTTCACTGTTCATTGAGTATGTCCATTAGCGCTTTTAATCCCAGGACGTAGCTGTTCTTGCCGAACCCGCTCACCTGGCCCGTCACGACCGGCGCGACCAGGGACTTGTGCCGGAATTCTTCGCGCGCGTAGATGTTCGAAAGGTGCACCTCGACGGAAGGTATTTTTTTCGCGCTGAGGGCGTCACAGATGGCCACGCTTGTATGCGTGTACGCTGCCGGATTTATCATAATACCGTCGGCGTCCGTCTCTCCTATCTTGTCCACCAGGTCACCCTCGTGATTCGACTGGTAGAACTCGACCCGGAATCCGCCCTCTTTCGCCAGGCGGCTTACTTCCTTGTTTATCTCGTCAAGCGTATTATCCCCGTAAACGGTGGTCTCCCTCTTTCCCAGAAGATCAAGGTTCGGGCCGTGAAGAACAAGTATCTTTTTTCCCATTTTTCCTCCAATTCGCTAATCCGCTAATTCGCTGAATTCCCTTTCTTCTTTCTCGATTATTTCTTTAGCTTTCTCCGTGCGCACCCCGGAAAGCCCCCACCATAGATAGACCATCCCTCCCAGGAAACTGGCGACGAAAAGCCCCAAGAGGAGCAATAAGCTCACCGCGAAAGCCGTTTCCTTGCCCGCCAGCGACGCGAAAAGCGCCACGAACGCGCCTTCCCTTACGCCGAGACCGCCTATTGAAGGCAGCATGCTCACAAAAGTGACAACGGGCATTATCAGAAAGATATTGCCGATATTCACACGCTCGCCCAGGGAAAGAAAGAAAAGATAGACCACGATGAAATAGAGCGACTGGGCCGCTATTGATATCGCGAAGGACTCCGCTACGACGCCGCGCCTGTTCCTGTAATCATGGACGATGTTGTACACGGCCTTCAATTTTTCGCCGAGGCTGAACATCTTTAGACGCTCGAATGACCGTTCCAGAAACCGGGCAACCGCGCTGTTGACGGCCGCCACGAAACCCGCAGCCCCCACGAGAAGCAGGACGTATACCAGCCTGCGCGCCGCTTCAAGCTGCATTCGGCCGCGATCCACGAAAAGCGCTACCCCGGCCACTATGAGAAAGGTGTAAAGCCCTATAAAGCGGTCCATCATGACGCTGGCGTAGGACTTAAGCCGCTCGTTACTGGCTCTAGCCGCGTAATGCGCCTTGATAATGTCGCCGCCTACCGCCGTC
This sequence comes from uncultured Planctomycetia bacterium, assembly GCA_964565425.1. Classification (GTDB taxonomy): domain Bacteria; phylum Omnitrophota; class Gorgyraeia; order Tantalellales; family Tantalellaceae; genus CAZMEZ01. Next base: position 10,427 of record CAZMEZ010000030.1, read on the forward strand.
GGCATGAAATTGTTGAAAAAGTATCCAACCAGGGTAAGCTGCATCGCTTCTTTCATGTCGATATTGATGTTCTCCCCGAGAAAGATGACCTTGAACCGGTAGGCAAGCATAATCACGTTAACGATTATAAGGACGAGGCCGAGCGCGATCAAGGTTATGTTCCCCGACAGCATCGTCCTCCACATATCGCGGATATCCTCTCTCATGACCCAGAAAAGGAACCCCAGGAGCCCGAAACTTATAATGATCCTTATTATGTTTCCCGTTCTTATTTTCATCGGATAGTTTAGTGGTGAAAAAAAAGTTTTCTCTTGAATTTACGCATTACCGCTTCGGCAGCCGCTTCGCCCTGCCTGATTATGAAAATCGCCTGCTCGAAATCGAACTGGTCTATGTTCGGAAGATCGGGTGTGATGGAAACATCCGCCATCCCCGACTGATAGGAATTCAATTCATGCCCCATTATCTGAACGGATTGTATCATGGCCTGTACGACGTTGTTGATCTTCTGGTTCTTAACTGCGAACCCCGGATTTACCGCGATCACAAAAGTAGCCCCCAGGTCGTAAGCAGCCTTTGTGGGGATACTGTTGCGCACGCCTCCGTCCGCCAGAAGCCGCCCGTTTATTTCTACCGCGTTGAACACACCGGGCCATGAGCAGCTGGCACGGATGAGTTTCGTGAGATCCCCTTCCGTGTGGGTAAGCTCTTCCCCGGTCTCGATATCCGTGGTCGTCAGAGCGAAAGGCATTTTCAGGTCCTCGAAACGCCCCCCCCTGATACAGTCCCTTATCACCCCTTCCAGCTTGTCTCCCTTGATGACCCCCGTCGGAAAAAGCCCCAGGTCGACAAGTTTTTGCCAGGAGAATCCGCGGGCCCTTTCTTCCAGCTCTTCCAGGGGCATACCCAGGCAATAGGCCCCGCCTATCAGGCTGCCTATACTGGTGCCTATGATCATGTCCACCGGGATCTTGCCGCGGCCGAAATGATTCTCCATCACTTTAAGGACACCTATGTTCGCAAGGCCCCTTGCGCTTCCTCCGCCGAGGCAAAGCGCTACTTTTCTCTTCTTCAATAAGCCCATGGCAGCTCCAATTAAACGCCTTATTAGGTTCTAGGTTTTAGGCGCTAGGTTGTCTAAACACCTCAAGAAACCTAAAACCTGAAACCTAGAACCTATAACCTGCCCTTAATAAACAACTATCCCCGCGTAACCGACCACCTGATCGGTGTCCCCGGTCGATTCCCCGCTATCGGTATATTTGACAAGCTCACCCTTGGACGCGCCCAGTTCCTTCGCCGCCAGGAGCATGATGGCCGCGGGGACACATCCGCACATCGAGATATTCTCGCGTCTTACCACTTCCAGGAGACCCTCGGCGTCCAGTTCGACCACCTTTTCTATCGCCAGCTTGTCTTTCCTTTCGGCCGACCTCCGTGGCTCATAATGGGTCATATCGCTGGATGCCACGATCATAGCGTCTGCGCCGGTTTCCTTTATCGCGGACGCAATGGCCCCGGCCACTTCCCGGAGCTGGGCTAACCCGCCGTACATGACGGTTATCGGCACGATCTTCGCTTCCGGCGATGTCATCTGTATGAACGGAAGCTGTACTTCTATTGAATGCTCCCGCTCATGGGCCATGGGGTCTTCGGTGACAAGCCCGGTCTTTTCCATTATCGCGCCCACGAGCCCGTGATCGACCTCCACTATGCCCAGAGGGGTCTTCCAGGGTTCCGTGGAACAGGCGAACGGTTCCCCCAATCCTGTATGGTTTGGGCTTAATATGACGTACGTCTTGCGCGGTTTTAGCCGCGAAAAAACTTCGCCCGCCACATTCCCTGAATACATGTACCCGGCATGCGGGGCTATGGCGCCGATAGCTTCGGCCTTTTCGGATCCGCCGGGTATCATCTTTTCCATTTCCCTGAGAAGCTGCGCCTTGCTGCCGGAATAGAACATGCCCGCCACGGCTGGATTCCTGACCATTTCTGCCCCCCCGGTTATATTACAGGCGATAAGTCATAATTATTTAAGGGATATTATAAGACATAGGGCGTGCGGGGTAAAGATAATTCAGACTATAGACAACAGACCACAGACAACAGATCGCGCATAACAGCCCTACATATTTGTCTGATGTCTGTAGTCTGATGTCTGTTGTCTGGAAGAATGCACTTCGATCACAACGTGGGGCTTATCAAAGATATCCTTCGCGCATTCGAGGATATCCTCTTTTGTCACCGCACGTATCTCGGAAGGATATTTCCTGTAGTTCTCCGCACCCAACCCGTACAGTTCGTCAAGTGTCATGTTCATCGAAAGGGCCGAATTCGATTCGAGGGACTTCGCGTGCTGGGAGATCAAGCGGTTCTTCGAGGATCCGATGTCTTCGTCGGACACATCGCCCTTCTTTATCCTGCCAAGGACATCGGATATCGTCTCGTTCGCCTTCGCCAACTTATCCTCGGTGGTAGCCACGTAAATGAGGAAATACCCCGGGTCCACCTGGGGAACGGAAACGGCTCCCGAAGTGTACGCAAGGCCCTCTTCTTCCCTCGCCGCGTGGAACAGGAGGCCGTCGGCCCCGGAGAGAAGCGCGCTTACGACATTGAGGGCGTATTTCCGCTTATCGGTCAATTCAACGCCGGGGAACCCCAGAAGAACCAGTGCCTGTTCCTTATACATGTAGGTGTCTTCTTTTCTCGTTTTCTCAAGAGGAGAGACGGGTTTCGGCTGAACAGGCTTGCTTTGCCCTTTCCATCTGGAGAACCTCTTCGAGACGGAATCGATCGCCTTTTTCGCGTCGATATTCCCGACCACGGTTATAACGGAAGCGTCCGGCGTTACATGCTCGCCGTAGAACGAAGCGATGTCCTCTCTCGTTATCATCTCTACGGTCCGCGGCTCCCCCAGCATCCTCATGGAATAAGGATGGTTTCCGTAAAGATCGATCATGACGTACCGCATTCCCTTTTCAAATATGTCCTTCTCCTGCTCCTTTATGACTGCCAGCGTTTTCTTCCTGAGCTTTTCTATCTCCTCTCCGGGAAAAGACGCGTTATTGATAACATCTTCGAATATATCCATCCCCTGTTCGAAGTCATCCGCCATGAGGCTGATCGACAACCCCATGCTGTTCATCCCGCTGAAGGAATTTATCTTCCCACCCATGCGTTCGATCTCCGGGACTATCTGGTGTTCCCGGCGCTTTTTCGTGCCTTTAAGCATCGTCTCCGCCGTGAGGCTGGAAATCCCGTTATTGTCCAGGTTCTCGGCCCTGAGACCGCCGGGAGCGGCAAGCGTTACGGTGACAAGAGGAAGCTCTCCCCTCTTTTTCACGAATATCCTGAGGCCGTTGTCAAGAACCACCGACTCGAGCTCTTCGCTTTCGCCTTTCTCTCCCGCCTCCTCTTTCTTCTCATCCGCTTCGATGAAGGCCTCCGGCAGCAGCGTCACCGCGGTGGAATTGCGGAACGTAAGATATTTTTGCGCCATGGCAACGATCTCGTCCGACCCGACGTCCTGGATCTTTTTAACGTATTTTCCGTAGAACAACGGGTCGCCCACGAGAAGCTCGGAACTTGTCATCGAACCGTTCACGCTTTCTATCTTTTCGTGAGAGCGCATGTATTCCGCGATCACCATATTCTTAGCGCGTTCCACTTCCGGCGGTTTTGCCCCGCCGCGTTTGAGTTCCCCTATAACGGAAAATATCTCCCGTATGGCCTTGCCGATGTTGTCCGGCTCTCCCACTCCCGTTACAAGGAAAAGACCGGGATACCTGGGGGTGTAATTGACGCATGAAACGGTATAAAGAAGTTCCTTATCCTTGACGAGCCGCGTATAAAGACGGGAATCGGTCCCCCCTCCGAGGAGGATCGCCAGGACATCGGTCGCGTAAAGGTCCGGCGAATAAACGCTGGTGGTGTGGAACGCCAGCGTGAGATACCCAAGCCCTATGTCCGCCGTGAATTCTGCTTCTTTCATGTCGATCTGCGGCGGGTCAGGCATAACGGCGGTCTGAGCGGGCCTGCCACGGCTGTATTCCGCCATCTTTTCTTCCGCGGCGCTCATCGCCAGAGCCGGATCCACTCCCCCCGTTATCCCTACCACCATCCTGTTGGGCATGTATACCGCCGAATGATACGCTGTCACGTCCTCGCGGGAAAGCTTCCGGAATGTATCTTCGTAACCGATAATAGGATACTTGTAAACGTTCTCGCGGTAAGCCTGCGCGAACAAAAGGCGCATTATCCTGCTGGTGGGATCGTCGTTGTTGAGTTTGATCTCCTTCAGTATGACGTTCTTTTCTTTCTCCATCTCCTCGTCGGTGAACACGGGACTCATCACCATGTCCACCAGAAGATCCAGCGCTTGTTCATATTTTTCATTCGGGACCGTTATATGGTATTCGGCGGAATCAAGCCCCGTTGACCCGTTGACGGTGCCCCCCATGGACTTTATTTCCCTGCGTATGGCTTCCGCGTTCTTCTGCCTGGTTCCCTTGAAGAGCAGGTGTTCCAGATAGTGGGATATGCCCGTCCCGGCATAAATGCCCTCGTTGGAAAGCCCCGACAACACGCGCACCTGTACCGTTACCAGAGAGGAATCGGGCACGTGTTTGACCAACACGGTGGCGCCGTTCTCCAGGACCTTCTTCTCGATCCCGGGGGAGTAGAGCTCCGCCGCGTTCGAAAAGCCCGGCGCGAGGATGACCGACAAGGCCGTTAATGTGGCAATAAGCTTTCGGATGATATTTCTCCCGGCTTCTGGTTACTGGTAACTGGTTTCTGGTTACTTACTGGTTACTTAAGGGTTAATTATACACCCCATCGTATTAGAAATCAAACCGGTCGTGGTCTTGGGTAGGCTAAAGACGAAAGGAACACCACAGCACCAGGTAAGTTTTAAGTCACACGCCGGCAGGTAAAAATAAATGTTGTCATCCCCGAATGCTCTGATCGGGGATCATATAAAAATATTTTCACTATTATTCGATCCCCGCTTTCGCGGGGATGACGGCTTTTCTTGCACCTTGTGTCTTTCAACTTGCGACTGCCTCCGGGGACTGGCAACCCACAACTTATCTCCAATCCGCTTCCCTGCACTCCCCGTTCTCCACCTTGGCGCATTTTATCATGCTGGAATGATGGGCTATCTTGAGGGCGAGGTCGTCCAGGATAGAATAAATACACGGTATGATTATAAGCGTAAGCGCCGTGGCGAATATAAGGCCCCAGCAAAGCGCCACCGCCATGGGCACAAGGAAGGGGTCTTTCCCGCCTATGCCGTAAGCTACCGTGGAAAGACCGCCCGCCGTCGTGGCGGTCGTAAGAATGACGGGCCTTATCCTCATCTGGCCGGCCTTGATTATCGAGTCGTGGCGGCTCATCCCGCTCGTGCGGAGTTTGTTGATGAAATCCACCAGAACTATCGAGTCGTTTACGACAATACCGTTAAGCCCGACCACGCCCAGGATGGATATGAACGAGAACGGTATGCCGTGCGCTATAAAGGCCAGGATAACGCCTATGAGGCCGAACGGGATGGCCAGCATGACTATCAGGGGCTGGATGAGCGATTTAAAGAAAGAGGCGAGGATAAGATACACTACCAAAAACGCGAAGAAAAAAGCCCTCAGGAGGCTCAATAACGATTCGATGCTCTCCTCCTGCTCCCCCCCGTATTTCACGGAATAACCGATATACCTTTCGGGTATATCCCTGAATTTCTTCATCAGCATCCTGTTCACCTCGATCGAGGTCACCTTAGAGGTATTGACATTGGATGAAGCCGTTACGACGCGTTTCCCGTCCAGGTGTTTGATAGACGTGGCGCCCGGCACCTTCTCCATGGTGGCCACCTTTTTGAGGGGGATCAGGTTGCCGTTCCTGTTCGCGATGAGTATTTCATCAAAGACGCTCATGTCAAAACCTTTTTCGTCCTTCACGAAACGCACCGTTACATCGGTTTCTTCCTCGGCCTTGACCGGTTTTATCTTAGTCGCTATGTTGCCCTGGAACACGCCCCTCACGGTCCTGGCTATCTGGCTCACCGAAAGGCCCGCTATCATAGCCGTGTCCCGGTCTATGTTGACCCTTATCTCTTCCTTGCCCGGCTTGTGATCCCACGTAACGTCGGAGGTCCCGTCTATCGTCTTCAGGTAATCCATGTATTCGGACGCTATCTTATCCAGCGTGTCGAAATTCTCGCCCCTGATATGTACTTCTACGGGCTTGCCGACCGGCGGCCCCGCTTCCGGCATATCGAACCTGAGGTCGTCGAATCCTTTTATATCTTTCGTCTTTCCCCGGAGCTCTTCTATTATCTCCTCGACCTTGCGCTTCCGGTCCTGTTCGGGCGTCAGGTACACCGTTATCTGCGCGAGGTTGCTCCCCTGCCCGGCAAACGGGTCCTGCCGGTCTTCCTCGATCTTACCGACAGAGGTCACGAACGTATCCATCTCTTCCGGCGGGAGCTTCGCCACTATTTTCTCCAGGGGCTTCATCAACTCTTCGGTCCTCTCCAGGGTGGTGCCTACCGGGGCCTCCCCGCGTATAAAGAAGAAGTTTATGCCGGCACTCGGAAAAAGGATGAATTTCATGACGTGGGTCGCGAGAAAAATGGAAAACACGAGCAGTAAAAAGACCCCCACGACGACCCTGTACTTGTGGCGTATAGCCCCGTTCACTATTCTCGTATAGAAATTTATCAGTTTCTTGAACCAGGGCATATCGCGTGAAAGCCCCAGGGGCTTACCGTTCGCGTCCAGTTTTATCTTCACGAAATCGGCCAGATGGCACGGCAGGATTATGAGCGCCTCCGCGAGCGACGCCATGAGCGCGACTATAATAACCATGGGCATGTTATTGATGAACTTTCCTATGATGCCCGTCATGAAAAGAAGCGGTGAAAAAGCGGCGACGGTAGTAAGGACCGCCGAGACGACCGCTCCCATGACCTCCTCCGTCCCTTTCACGGCGGCCTCCCGCGCCGGGACCCCCTCTTCCATGTACCTGTACACGTTCTCCGCGACTATGATCCCGTCATCCACGAGCATCCCCAGGACCACGACAAGCCCGAACATGCTGATAAGGTTGATCGTTATGCCCATCATGTCCATCACGGTGAAGGTCACGAAGAAAGCGATGGGTATCCCCAGCACCGTCAGGAGCGCCACCCGCTTTTCCAGGAATACCAGCATTATCGTGACGACCAGCACCATGGCGAACCAGGCGTTATTACTGAGCACATTGAGCCGGCGCCTCGCGTAAAAAGAATAATCGTTTATGTAAGAAACGTGGAGCTTGTCGGGGATCTTCTTGAGGAATTTGTCGCTGCGCGCCTTTACCTTGTCAACTATGGTCAGCGCGTCGCCCGATTCCTTTTTTATCACGATCAGGTTTATCGACCGCGTCCCGCGCGTCTTGTTCAGGATATCCTCGTCCTTGAAGGTGTCGACGACCCGCGCCACGTCCTTTACGCGAAGCCAGTTGCCGGAATCGTTCGCTCTGATTATTACGTCCTCGACCTCCCCGGCGGTCTGGAACTCAGCCGTGGTCCTTACGCTGTATTCGACCGTTTCGGTGTCTATCTCCCCCGCGGGAATGCTCACGTTGCGTCCGGCCAGCGCGTCCTCTATTTCGTCCATCGATACGTAATCCTCGCGCATCTTTACGGGATCGACCTGGACCTGGATCTCCTTGTCCCTGTAACCGTCCTTTTTGATGCGGGCGACGCCTTTTATATCCTCGAGCTCGTCCTCGAGGGCGTCCGCGTATTCCTGCAGCTTCCGCTCGGACACCTCGCCGGACATCGAGACCTCGATTATGGGATACTGCTTGCTGGTCACCTCCGTGACCAGCGGCTCCTCGTCGATATCCCGGGGCAGGTCCCGCACCTTATCAACGGCCGCCTGGACGTCACGCACCACCTTCTGTTTGTCGGATTCGTCGGGATCGATCTTGACGAATATAAGCGAGGTCCCGTTCGCCGACGTGGATTTTATCTCCTTGACGCCGTCAACCTCGCGGAGCTCTTTCTCGACAGGTACGGTTATCAGCTTTTCTATATCCTCCGGCGTGGAGCCGGGATATACGGTCGTTACGCTGACCATGTCAAAGGAGACATTGGGGAACACCTCCCTGTTGAGCCCGAAGACCACGATTATCCCGGTGATCATGATGATGACCGAGACAAGATTCACAAAAAGTGAATTATTTACGCTGAACTTGGGCAGACTCATATCAGGTCCTCGAATTTCTCAAGTATGACGTTCATCGACCTGTAGAGATCCGTTTTAGCCTTCCTATGGTCGGTAATGAACCGGACATCCTCGAGTTCGGCCCTCAAAAGGTCCCTCTGGTAATCTATCAAATGTTTCGTGCTCGATCGTGCCTGGTTGAAACGTTTTTCCTCTTCGGAAAGTTTTTTGGCCTGCAGGTCCACCGCCTTACCCATGTAATCAAGGCTGGCCCCGTACGACTTCACGTCATTGAAGGCGGTCACGACCTCCGTTATGATGCTCCGCTCCGTCTTCTTCAGGTTTACCAGGGCCTTCTCTTTCTCGTAAGCCGCCTTTTCGCGCTCGCTGCGCGCCTGCCTGTTCTCGAGCGACATGGAGAACTCGAACCCCGCCATGTATTCCGTATTGTCGGCGACGGATGTCTTTCCCGCGGCCTTTTTGAAATCCTCCTCCAGGCCGTTCATCTTCATCGTGAAAAAGAGGTCTATCTCGGGCCATTCCATGTTCTGCTTCATCCTGAGGTCCAGGCCTTTAATATCAACTTCCCTCTTCTTCGCGGCGTAATCACGCCTGCGGTAAAAAGCCTGTTTGAGACAATCCTCAAGCGTCTCGGTCACCGGGTACGTGGTCAGCTCCTCCTCCGGGACAATGCTCCAATCCTCCTGTACGTTCATTTTAAGCTTGAGAACCTCCTGCGCGTTCTTGTAGGCATTCTCCGCTATGATGGCCTCCGCCTGCCTGTTGGCGACGTTCGCCTCCGAAGCGTAAAGATCGACCCTTTCGATCAGCCCTATGTCAAAGTTCCTATTATCCGCCTCGTACAGTTTCTCCGCCCTCTCCAGCATGTTTCGGGTGATCTCCAGCAGTCTTTTTGTGGACAAGAGATCTATATACGCCTTTATCGTATCCGTGATCGCCGCCTCTATCCGGTCCTTCATCTCCAGGTCGGCATTCTCAACGGCAAGTTTCGCGAGCGTGACCGTGCCTCTGTCAACGAACCCGAACATGTTCTTTCCCACGGGCTGCCTTGCATCCAGAGAGAGTTCCGCGTTATGAGCGGGGTTTTTTGATACGAACTGGGTATTGGACCAGCTCCTCGTATCGCTCCAGGTCACCGCGAGTTCCGTCCCGGTCGGGAGCTTCTTGCTGGCGCCGAAGGAATAAACATTGGTCTGGTCGTCATCGGGCGCGAAGACCGAAAGCTCCTGGCGCTTGTCTTCCGTGTAACTGAAGCCCCCGAAAAGAAAGGTATCGAAAACGGCTTCCGAATAAAGGACCTGGGTCTCGGCCACGTAGAGGTCGAGCTTCGCCAGTTTCACCTCAAAACTGTTATCCAGGGTAAGCTTAACACAATCCCGCAGAGAGATATCCCGGACCTCCTTCTCCACCACCACAACAGCGGACGGGTCCGGCTCGTTCCCTTCCCGGGCCTCCGCGCAAAAGACAGCGAGGACCAGATGGAACAGGATCATGTGGACAGCTAACACCTTTTTCATCATTTTTTTATGAATTTGCTGTATACTTTCTTAAGCAATTTGAGATACTGCGCTCTCTCGGCGTCGTCAAGCGCCGAATAAAGATCGACCACTATATTGCGCCTCTGGTCATTGACCTTCTTGATGGTCTCTTTGCCCTTCTTAAGAAGCGTCACCATGACTATCCTTCTGTCTTCCCGGGAACGTTCCCGCCTGACCAGCCCCTTTTTCGTCATTCGGTCCACTATCACCGTGGCGGCGCTCATGCTGAGGTTCAGAATGCACGCAAGGTCGCTCATCGTGCAGGGCCCCTTCTCCAGGAGCGCGTCCATGACGATTATGTCGGATACCGCCAGATTGCCGCGCGTGAAAACGCCTTCCTGCCTCCTGCTGACCTCCCGGAGCAGTCTGGGCATTATCACAGCCATCTCTCTTGCAAAATCACTCGTTTTGACCCCCCCCATCGAACCCTCCTTCTTTGAATGACTTGATGTTACAGTTTAAAAATATTTCAAAAAGTAAAATATTATCTAATTAAAGTATATCCC
>CAZMEZ010000031.1:0-20307 GCA_964565425.1 uncultured Planctomycetia bacterium
ATGCTCCTTCTCGTCGCATTTTTTAACGCTGTTTCAGAGCCAAACCTCGCTTCGCTTTTTCTCTTTAAAGGCTCTTCAACAGCTAAAATGCTCCTTCTCGTCGCATTTTTTAACGCTGTTTCAGAGCCAAACCTCGCTTCGCGAGGTTTGGCTGGCGGACAAGGATTCGAACCTTGACAAGCAGCTCCAAAAGCTGCGGTGCTACCTTTACACCATCCGCCAGCGCCGCTTTTCCACCGGAGATTATAATTCTATGTCCCGCGCGCCACCCGCGCCGGTCGATTCGGCCGCCCCGCTCTTCCCGGCAACCTTGCTTCTGCCGGTAAATTTGTCCGCGACCGTGTTAAAATCCTCTTCGCTGACAGGCATATAGGACTTGCCTTCCGTCTTTTGCCTGTCTTTCTCTTTCTTATACTGATCGAGTATGCTATCCTGTATATACACCCTGCATTCCTGGGTTATGGGGTGAGCTATATCCATGTGGTTCCCGGCGTTACGGGCGCCGTCTTCATCCGTTTCCGCCTGGGGTAACTGCGCGCCGCACTGATTACAATATTTGCTTCCTCGCGCATTTTTGAAATTACACTTAACGCAGGGGTCCATCGCTTTCCTGGAAGGCATGGCCACGAAAAGGCCGTTATTTCCCTGTATTACTTTTACGTTCCGGACGACGAACCAGTCATCGAACGTCACGGTGGCAAAAGCTTTGAGCTTCCCGTCCCTGCTCTCCGTTGGAAATATCCTGACTTCCGTGATCTTCATTTCCTTGCTCCTTTCTGTAGATGCAACTTCCGCCCCCGGTGAAATTTACGATGTTCACCTGTCGCGCGTTAATACGTGTGCGCCATATGCACTTTCCATCCCTTTTCGGCCGGGAACGTATCGCTCATCATCTCGTACGCTTTTTCCGTCAGATCCCTGTCAAAAATGCCGTATACCGTGGGCCCGCTCCCGGATAAAAGCATCCCTTTGGCTCCCGCTCCCCGCAATCCGGAAAACACCCGAGCCAGGACCGGAAAATCCCGTAATACTATATCCTGTAAGTCGTTATGAAGATTTTCCGCCACGCTTTTTGCGCTGTTTCCGCTCAAAAAAGCGGAAAGTATTTTATCAACGGGTATATCGTTTGTCAAGGCAAAAGGGGGTACCTTGCCGTAGACACTCCCGGCAGATACCTCGAAAGGCGGCGTTACCAGAACATGCCATATTTCAGGCAGCGGTCCGCATTCTCTGATGATATCACCCCTGCCCGTTCCCAGGCCGAAACTGGCCTCGCTCATAAAAAAAGGTATATCCGCCCCCAGACCCCGGGCTATACCCAGGAGATCATCCTCCGCGATGGGATGACCGGCGATCTTATTAAGCCCTTTTAAAAGAGCAGCCGTGTCGCTGGACCCGCCGCCAAGCCCTGCTCCGATCGGTATCTTCTTCTTGAGTGATACCGCATAATGAGCTTTTGTCCCGGCCTTTTCCCTGAATGCCTCAACGGCGCGTAACATAAGGCTGCCCTCGCCCGTGGGAACACGATGGTCGTCACACACAAGTACCGTCCGACCGGAAACGGGCTCAATGGATATGTGGTCAAAAATGGATATTCTTTCAAAAAGGGTCTCTATCTCATGATACCCGTCTTCTCTTTTCCCGATCACCCTGAGATAGAGATTTATCTTGGCAGGGGCTGTGAATTCCATGGTGTTCATAGCTGTAAGCTGTAAGTTTTAAGCCGTAAGACCGAAGATCATCACGATCTGCGTCTTAAAGTTATTATTTGCCTTTCCTTTTTACAAGGGCTTCCGCTTCGCGGACGATATCGTCTTCGCTGATCCCGAAATGCTTATATAGTTCGCCGGGCTCGCCGCTCGCGCCGAATTCTCCCCTTATCCCCATCAGCTTCATCGGGACCGGACATTTTTCGACTATCGTTTCCGCTACAGCGCTACCCATACCGCCGTAAACAGTATGTTCTTCCACCGTTAATATCGCGCCTGTCTCCCTCGCGGCCCTGGCCAATGTCTCTTCGTCAATGGGGCAAGGCGTATGGAGATTTATGACCCTGGCCTGTATGTTCTTCGACCTTAAGCGGTACGCGGCTTCCAGCGCCTTGAACACCATATGACCGCAGGCGACTATACAGAGATCATCACCCTCGGCGAGTATTGTCGCCTTGCCTATCCTGAACCCGTCTTTTGACTGGAGCACCGGGACTTTTTCCCTGCCGAGCCTGAGATACACCGGACCGGGTATCTCTACCGCCTGCCTTGTGGCCTGGTATGCTTCTTCGCCGTCCGCCGGAACGACGACCGTCATGTTTGGAATGATCCTCATCAAAGCTATCTCTTCAAGGGCCTGGTGGGTGGCCCCGTCACCGCCTACCGATATCCCTCCATGGCTCCCGGCTATATTTACATTAAGATTCATGTAAGCCACCGAAACCCTTACCTGGTCCCAGGCCCTTCCGCTGGCAAAAGCCCCGAAAGTGCATGCGAACGGGATCTTCCCGGAAAGCGCCATTCCCGCCGCGGCGCTTATCATGTCCTGTTCGGCAACGCCGTGGCTCACGAACCTGTCCGGATACTTGTCCCTGAACCAGTGGGCCCTGCACGATTCCGTCAGGTCCGCGGATAACACGACGACATCTTTATTGGTGTCTCCAAGCTCCGCCAAAGCCCTGCCGAAACCGTCTCTTGTGGCTTCTTTCCTGACTTTCTCTTCTCCCATCGATCTTCTCCTTCTATTTTCAGCGTTCAGCGTTCGGCGTTCGGCGTTCACAAGAACGTTTTCCGCATACACGGGTCAGCTTACGCTCGGAACGTTCTTCGCCGGGGCAAAATATCCTGCCGGCGCCTCCACTATCTTGTCCACCGGCATCCTTTTCCGGTCGAAATTATACAGGTTGTCCTCGGTTATCTTCAAACTGGCGTTCTCGAGCTGGTCTTCAAGCAGAAGATAATCAAAGTCTTCGAACTTATATCCGCGGACCATTTCGCTCGCTATCTTTATTATCTCCTCGATCTTCCTTATCCTGGGGCTAATGACCTTATCACCCGCGGTCTGATCCGCTATCTTGAATTTTACCAGAAAATATTTCTGCGATTTCCCCTCCATGAAAAATCCTTCGGAGGTCTTGAACGCGTAGGACTGGGACAGTTCCTTGTCGCTGCGAAAATCCAGTTTTATCCTGCTGGCCATCTGCGAAGCGAGGAATTCCTCCAGTGTTATGTCCTTCAGGTAAAAATTATCCCTCCAGTAGCCTATGTCGCTGAGTTTTGTGGGGGGGCTCCTGAAAAATTCGTCAAGAACCTTCTGGCGCGTTTCATCCCCCACTCCCAGTTTGTCGAACACCTTCTCGATCGATCTCTCCTTTTTTGCCTGCGGCGTGAGGTTTATGCTGAAGATGGTCCTTTTGAACGATTCGTTCCTCGAAATGTTGCGGACCAGGCTGCGCTTTATGTCATCCACGTATTTGATGATGACGACCTGAAGTTCCGGGAGCCTCGCGTCCTGCGTGATGACGCAGTAGAACCTTATATCCGCGTCCGTGCTTAAAACCACCCGCGAGGCGATAAGAATGAGATTGCTTATGCTGTCCCATGCATCCTCGCTTATACCCAGGCCGGCGTCAAGGAGCCCTTTCATGGGGTAATATATACCCATCGTGGCGCCGACAACGGTGACGTTGACATCCATGCTGTACTCGTCTTTGCACACCTGCTTGACGACGTCAGGGAGCTTTTCCTTGGGATAGGTCGGCGTGCAGGATATCCCGCTAAGCAGCATACCGGCCGTTATCGCGGAGCAAAGAGCGGCGATAAAAACCCCCTTACATCCCGCCTTTGTCATTTGGCCCCCATGTCTGTTCATCCGTACCTGTCCCCTCCCCGCCTTCTTCCTTGTACCCGTATTCCGCGAAGATCGCTATGATCTCGTCATATTCAAGCTCTTCCCGAGCGAGAAGTTCTTTGGCGAACCTGTCGAGTATTTCGCGTTTCTCCGTTATCATCTCTTCCACGCTTTTCAGGCATTTTTTCATCAGCGCGTCCGTGTCCTTGTTAAGCGCCGTCCTTATCTCCTCCGACAGCTGGTCCTTGGGTATAACGGTGTAGTCACCCACCATCCCCGTCTCTCCCATCCCAAGGCTCCAGACCATGGTGTGGGCTATTCCCATCGCCTTCTGGAAATCGCCGCTCACGCCGCTGGTGGTAGTGCCGTATTTCGTTTTTTCCGCCACGTAGCCTCCCAGCGATGTCATTATCTCCGACATGAGGTTCTCTTTGCTGCGCGAATGCAGTTCTTCCTTTTCCGGCGACCAGACGACGCCCAGCGCGCCCTTCCTGGGTATAATGCTCGCCTTGAAAATGCTTTTCGAGGGGGCCTTGAAATACGTGGTAATAAGATGACCCGACTCGTGATACGCCGTCATCTCTCTTTCTTTCGGCGTAACGGTAAGCCTGTATTTGATGCCGAGGTCAACGCGCTCGAAGGCCTCGCTTATTTCCTTAAGCCCTATTTCCGTCTTTTTGTTCCTGGTCGCTATCAGGGCCGATTCCTTAACTATATTGGCAATATCCGCCGGGCTCTTGCCCACGGCGCGTCGCGCCATGCGCCCGACATCAAGGTTGGTATCGCACTTTACCCTTTTAAGATAGAACTTGAACAGTTCTTCCCTGTCCTCCTGGGACGGTTTGGTTATCATGATCTTCCTGTCGAAGCGCCCGGGCCTCAGAAGCGCCTCGTCCAGGTGCCCCTCGTGGGCGTTGGTGGCGCCGATGATAACGATGTTCTCTTCCTTGCCTTTGAGCCCGTCCATTTCGGCGAGCAGCTGGTTGAGGGTGCTGTTCGTCTCCTGCCCCCCCATAAAACTGAAGGTCCTGGATCTGCCTATGGCATCCACTTCGTCGATAAATATTATGCATCCGCCGTACCCGAAAGCGAGGTCTTTTGCTTTCTGGAAAAGTTTTCTCACGCGCGAAGCGCCGACACCTACGAAAACTTCCACGAATTCGCTGCCCGACATCGAAAGGAACGGCATCGCTGCCTCGGTGGCTACGGCCTTGGCCAGATATGTCTTTCCGCAACCGGGAGGACCGAGCATGAGAAGGCCTTTTACGACGCTGCCCCCGAGTTTTTGGACCTGGGCCCTGTCCTTGATGAGCTGGACGACCTCCCACGCCTCCTGCTTGGCGTCTTTCATCCCGATAACGTCATCCCACCGTATATCGACGTCCCTGCCTTTTATCGGCGCTTTATCGAGTTTCGCGAAGCCGCCGCGCAGGAACGTGAGGTACATGAACACGAAAATACCCGCGTGTATGCCGGCCATTATGAACTGTACGGGCATCGTCGCAAGCGTCATCTTGCGGTAAAAGGACTCCAGGGACATCAACCCTATGACAGAAAGTATCAGCAGGACTATGATCACGGCGGCAAGTATGATCTTCACCTTGTGCTGCCTTAAGTGCATTACCAGTTTTCTGTTCATATCGACATCTCCTCTTTTTGGACTACCGGTTATCCGTTTGACACCGGCTACTTTAACGCCGCGAGCTCTTTTTCCTGACCGTCAAGCTCCGCCAGGGCCTTATCGAGCTCGTCTTTTTTCGGAGCTATCCCGTGCCACTCGACCTTGTTCTCTATGAACGAAACGCCCTTTCCTTTCACCGTATGGGCGATAATGACCTGCGGTTTTCCCTTTATCGTCCGGACCTCGTCGAACGCCTTGTTAAGCTGTTCATAATCATGGCCGTCCGTTTCTATCACGTGCCATCCGAAATGCCGCCATTTTTCCTTGTACTCGGGCATATTCTTCACTTCGCAGCATAAACCGTCGATCTGCAATTTATTAAAATCGACTATGGCGCACAGGTTTTCCAGTTTGTAATGAGCGGCTGTCATCGCGGCCTCCCATACCTGTCCTTCATTAGTTTCTCCGTCACCCATGAGACAGTACACTTTTGCTTTTATGCCGTCCATCCTGTCGGCAAGGGCCATTCCGACAGCCACCGAGAGGCCCTGGCCTAAAGATCCGCTTGATATCTCCAGCCCCGGCAATCCGTACTGCGGATGTCCCTGAAGCCGCGACCCGAGCTTGCGAAGGGTCCACAGTTCCTCCTTCGGGAAGAATCCCTGGTCCGCCAGGACGGCATAAAGTGCCGGGCAGCCATGTCCTTTCGAAAGAACAAATTTGTCCCGTTTTCTGTCGAGCGGATTCCTGGAGTCGACATTAAGTTTGTCGTAATAAAGCACCAGGAGTATTTCAACCAGAGACAATGACCCGCCGGTATGCCCGCTCCCGGCTTTTTCGAGCATTGTCAGTATATCTCGCCGTATTTCTATTGCCTTTTTCCTGAACTTCTTTATATCCTTGATCTTTTCCATCCAGATCCTTTCCCTCTCTCCCCCCCGTTATCTTACGGACAAACCGGATTACCGGGGTTTTTTTAATTTCTGGTCCAGAAGTTTGAGTTTTTTGATCACGACAACGTTCCCCGGAGCCAGTTCCAGGGACATCGTCCATTGTTCTCCGGCCTTTTCCGTTTCCTCCCTGGAGTAGAACACGTCGCCAAGATGTTCCCTTATAATTGGGTCATCGGGCATATACTCGACCGCCTTGCCTATATATTCCAGGGCCTTGTCGAACTCGCCCTTCTTGTAATACGCCCATCCCAGGCTGTCCAGGTACGCGCCGTTGGCGGGGTCCATCGCCAATGCTTTTCCCACGAGTTCGATGGCCCGGTCCAGGTCTTTCCCCTCCTCCACGTACATGTATCCGAGGTAATTATAAGCCTCCGGGAGAGAAGTTCCCGCGGCGACGATCTCTTCAAGTATATCCGTAGCCTGTTTTCTTTTGCCCGACCGGTCGATAGCCGCCGCAAGATAGAACCTGTAAAGATCGTTACCCGGGTCTTTTTCGGCGGCGACAGTATAATAGTCTATCGCCTTCTTGTATTCTTTTTCCTGTGTCGCAAGATATCCGAGGCTGGCGTATATGACCGGGGCCGATATGTCGTTCCTCAGAGCCTCCCTCAGGACCTCTTCCGCTTTGCCGTATTTTTTCTCAGCCATATATATGCTGAAATTCCTGAGATACGGCTCGGGGGAATAGATGTCCAATCTCATCAGAACACGGTTCTGCTCCACCGCCTTGTCCGCCTGCCCCAGCCTGTAATAGAGCTGCCCCAGGCGGACATACGCCTCCTTGTTCAAAGAATCGACCCCCGTTACCTTTTTATATTGTTCTATGGCTTCGAGGTATTTACCGTCGATCTCAAAGACATATCCCAGCACCATCTGGGCTTCAATGTAATTCTTGTCAACTTCTATGGCTTTTTGAAGATTGGCTTCGGCCTTATCCAAAAGGTTCAGCTTGCTGTAAATGACGCCCAGATTGAAATATATAAAAGCGTCATCCTGCTTTATTTCAAGGATCTTCTCGTATATTTCCGCCGCCTTATCCAGTTTCTGCTGAACTATATAAAGGTCCGACAGGAAGGTCAACACCTTTAGATTCGCCGGGTCATGTCTCAACGCTTCGTAATATTGCGCTTCGGCTTCCTTGAACTCGGCTTTAGCCGTGTAGATGATAGCCAGCAGAATATATGCCTTTATATCTTCCGGGTCGGCGTTTATACCCTCTTTGAGCGCGGCTACGGCTTCGTCGAGCCTCCCGAGGAGCAGTAGATCCGACCCTTTTCTCACCTGTATCTCGCCGATGTCATTCCGGCTGTCCAGGGCCTTTGTATATTCGGATGCCGCCGCCAGGGGATCTCCGAAATTATCATAGATGGCGCCCGTTATGTAATGAGCAAGCGCGTCCGAAAGCGTCCTGATCCCGGGGTCTTCCATCCTCGATCTATCAACAACGGCCCTCGCCGAATTGCCGTAAGCTTGTGTGTCCGGCGCCAGAACAAGACAAAGCGCCAGCACGGAACACATTACGGCGAGGAGGACCGGACGCATCGGCCTACACCTTCCTCTTCTTATGCCTGTCCCTTCTCATCCTCTTCTTGCGCTTATGTCGCTTTACTTTTCGAAGCTTTCGCTTTTTTCCGCAAGGCATGTATATCTCCTTATTTTGGCTATCAGCTATCAGCTTTCAGCTGTCAGCCTTCATTTGTTTTCGGCTGACAGCTGAGGGCTGATGGCTGACGGCTAGTATATCACCTTATTCAACGGGTATTCGATGATCCCCTGGGCCCCGGCCTTACGCAGATCGGGAATTAACCTCTTGACCTCTTCCTCGTCTATAACGGTATCTATGTCCACCCAATCCTGGTTGAATAGAGGGGAGATGGTGGGCGTGTTAAGCGACGGTAATATCTCTATTATTTTCTGGGCATCCGCCTTTTTTGCGTTCATCTTGAGGCCGACTTTTCCTTCCGCAAGTATGGCGCCCTTCAAAAGCATGACGATCTGCTCTATCTTCTCCCTCTTCCATTTATCTCCCCATGCTTTGTTATTGGCTATGAACCGGGTAGTGGACTCGCAAACGGTATCGATTATCTTCAGGTCGTTCGCCCGCAGGCTCGAACCGGTCTCGGTCACTTCCACTATCGCGTCTATTCCCATTTTGCATTTCACTTCCGTAGCGCCCCAACTGAACTCAACTTCCGCTTCTACGCCGTTCTTTTCGAGGTATTTTTTGGTGACGCCGACAAGTTCGGTAGCGACCTTTTTGCCTTTCAATCCTTTGACGTTTTTGACCTCAGAGGAGTTCGGCACCGCGAGAACCCATCTAACGGGCCTCATGCTCGCCTTGGCGTAAACAAGTTCCGCCACTTGCGCGACATCGGACCCGTTCTCCTCGATCCAGTCATTTCCCGTTAGCCCGCAGTCTATTATTCCATCCTCGACATAACGCGACATTTCCTGGGCCCTGAACAGGATAACTTCGATATCATCGTCATCAATGCCGGGAAAATAAGACCTTTGGGAGACCCTGATCTTGTACCCCGCTTTCTCGAACAACCTTATCGTTGTCTCCTGCAGGCTTCCCTTGGGTATACCAAGCCTCAATCTGTTGTTACCCATACCGTCTCCATTTGTTGTATTTTTTCGCCGATAAAGGCAAAAAAACCCGTTTAGACGTTTCTTTAGCGCCTTTTACGCATAAAATCAAACGCCAAAAACATTTAGCTCACGCCGCGACATCCTGTCATCCGGCATATTTTGTGGTCATTTTATATCATAACAATAGTATAGTCAAGAGGTATAAAGCCCGGTGACGGGTGACGGGTGACGCGTGACTTGCTTTTGGCGCTTAATTACTATGTAGATAAGTAATACATCCCCGTTCAAGAGCGAGGATTCGGATGTAGGCTTCTTCCAGGTCCTTACCCACGGAAATGGCCCCGTGTCTCTTGAGCATCACGGCGCTTGCGCCTTCTTTTATCTTACCGGCCACGGCCTCCGCCAGGCGCAGGGAGCCCGGCTGTATGTATTCTATCACGGGCACGGATCCCCCGAGAATACACTCGAACTCATAAGAGGGGCTTTCAAAAACGCCGGCCTTTCCGGAAGCCGCTATGATATACGGCGGATGGACATGTATGACAGCGCCTGCTTCGCTGTCGGCCCTGTAGCAGGCTATGTGAAGAGGCGTTTCGGAGCTAAGAACACTCCCCTCCCGCTCTTCCGCAAGACCTTTCGTAATCTCGGAAAAGATCAGCCGGACATAGCAGTTTTCATCTCCGGCCGACATATCGGCGCCTTTTTTCTTTATGATAAGGTGGTTTTTGTCTTTCGCGCTTATGTTGCCCCCGGCGCCGATCACAAGCCCATCGGCATGCGCCCGCTTGCCGTATTCTATCAGCGTTTTCATCAAATCCATGATCTCCTCCTGCAGCCTTAGTGTAGCACAGCGATGCCCGAGACGCAAGATGGAGCGGCGATGCGCCAGTCATGTTCGTATCGCGTATTGCGTCGTGCGTATTGCGTTAAAACACAGATCATCGCGGATTTAAAACGGATGATCACAGATGACGCGTATTATGTAAATTGATCACGGAGATTTAAATAGATTACGTAGATCAGATCTTCGTAATCCAAGACCGTTGCCCATATTGCGAATCTTCGTAATCAACGCTCTCTTTCGCCTCTAGCCTTTAGCCTTATCCGTGTATATCCGTAATATATCCGCGTCAATCCGTGCCTGCCCAAGACCCAAGACTGAATTTCCTTGTCCCTTCGCCAAATTCCCTTATAATATATGGCTGTATCGTTGAAACCGCAAATCCGAAGGAGACCATAATGGTATTACAGGTTCTAAGAAGTAAAAAATTCGCCAAGAGAGTTCTCATCGTCCTCCTGATACTTATCATACCCGCCTTCGTCTTCTGGGGGGTGGGCAACGTAATGACGCGACCGGGCCCGGTGGGTAAAATAAGCGGACACAAAGTGTCCCTGGAAAAGTTTCTGGAAAGCCGCCAGGCCGTGAAGATACAGATCTTCTTCGCGTATTACAACGACATGGATACGCTCAATAAGATCCTCCAGAACCGTTCTTTGGTCAATTACATGGCATGGGAGAGACTTATGCTTTTGAGCGCCATCAAGGGGACAAATTTAAGGGTATCCAATGACGACGTAATTTATTTCATAACACATCATCCCCTTTTCCAGAGGAACGGTGTTTTCGACCGGAATATCTACGGTTATGTCTTGCGCAACAACCTCTCGATGGAACCGCGTCAATTCGAAGAGCTGGTCCGCCAGAACCTGCGCGTGAAGGCATTCAGGCATTATCTGACGAAAGACGTTTCCGTTTCCGACGAAGAACTGCTCGAAGCATACCGGAAAAGCCATGATAAGGTCGTTATATCGTATTTCATGATCGATCCGTCGGTCTTCTCCGCCGAGACCGCCGTTACCGACGAGGATGCCCGTTCTTTCTACGCGAAGAATAAAGACCTTTTCTTTGAACCGGAAAAGGTCGACGTGGAATATATTGAATTCCCGTATGACTCGAGCTCCGGAAAAGAATCCGTTCTCCGCAAGATAGAAAATATGTATCCCGAACTCGTCAAGGAACCTTCACGGTTCGGCGAGATCGCCGGCAGCTACGGTTTCCGTCACGGCGATACGGGTCCTTTTTCGCGAGACAATGTCGTGCCCGGAATTACTTTCTTCAACGGGTTCCAGGACGCGGCTTTCTCCCTCAAGGAAGGGGAAATAAGCTCTCCCGTTTTCTCCTCACCCGAGTCGGGGGTCGCGTACATCCTGCGCAAAACCCGGATCATTCCGCGCAAGCCGCGAAGCTTTGAAGAGGCCCGCGAAGAAATAAAGGCGACCCTCAAGGATGAAAAATGCCTTGAGCTTGCCGATAAGACGGCTGGCGGATTGTTCGATGAGATCGCGTCCGGCAGCATCACCTTCGAAGATGCCGCCAAAAGGTCCCGGGCCGAAACGAGAACAACGGGGGATATCGATATCAACGGCTATATCGATAATGTCGGACCGTCCGGAGAGATCGTCCTGCTGGCGCTGGACGCCGGTGAAGGCAAGGTCATGCCGCCGGTGCTGACGAAGAAAGGCGCTTTCCTGGGGCGCGTGGACAGGATAACGCATTCCGACGAAAAGGCGTTTGAATCCCAGAAGGAAAAATTCCGCGCTGACATTCTTTCCCGCAAGCAGATGGCCATCATGGATAAATGGTTCAAAGAGAACCGCGGAAAGACAAAGCTGTATAAACCGCTTGAAGATCTGTAAGGGGACAGGTTTTGAGTGATAAGCGATGCGCGACGGGGGCATCCCCGCCGTTCGTCGTTAGGGGTTCGGATTTCGTATCGCGTTTTGTAATTAGCATCGTCCAGACTGCGGACGACGATCGACGGACGACGGACGACGAACTTAAGGCTTAAAACTTACGGCTTAAAGCTCACTCAAGGAACTTCTCAAGCTCCTTCTTGAAATGCGAGATGTCCTTGAAGCGACGGTAAACGGACGCGAACCGGACGTAAGCTACCTCGTCGAGATTATACAGCTCTTCCATGACCATGTTGCCTATGTCCGTGGATCTTACCTCTTTGTCGGCTTTTTTCTGGACCTTTCTCTCAACGGCATCCACTATCTCATCTATCTTGTCCATGCTCACGGGGCGTTTTTCGCACGCCTTTAATATCCCGATCTTTATCTTCTCCCTGTCGAACTTTTTGCGCGTCCCGTCCCTTTTTACCACCATCAGGGGATCTTTCTCCACGTATTCGTATGTCGTGAACCTTTTGCCGCATTGCAGGCATTCACGCCGTCTCCTTATGCTGAGTCCTTCCCCGCTCATGCGCGAGTCTATGACCTTGTCTTCCATGTTACCGCAAAACGGGCACTTCATTGATTTTTTACCTCCATTTCGATCCCGGCTTCACGTAAGAAATCAAGCGCGAAATCGTCGGGATAATCCCCTTCCATGATTATTTTCTTTATGCCTACATTTATTATCA
Organism: uncultured Planctomycetia bacterium; assembly: GCA_964565425.1. Classification (GTDB taxonomy): domain Bacteria; phylum Omnitrophota; class Gorgyraeia; order Tantalellales; family Tantalellaceae; genus CAZMEZ01. The sequence goes on from CAZMEZ010000031.1 coordinate 12,432, forward strand.
TCTTCGCGCATATGCTGCACGGCTGAATGGTGATGTAAAGTGTGGAACCGTCAAGGCTGACCCCGTGCCTGGCGGCCTGCAGAAAAGCGTTCTGCTCGGCGTGAAGCGCCCGGCAAAGCTCGTGGCGCTGGCCGGAAGGCACCTTCAGTTCTTCCCTGAGACACCCGACTTTATCGCAGTGGGTAATGCCCGTCGGGGCGCCGTTATAGCCGGTCGCGAGTATCTGTTTATTTTTGACCACCACGGCGCCGACCTTCCTGCGCAGGCAGGTCGATCGTGTCGCTACCAGATGCGCGATCTTCAGAAAATACTCATCCCAGCTGGGCCTGTTCAACGGCTCGCGGTCCATTCCCCGGACCTCTCTTTTCTTTTTTGCGGTCTTTTTCTTTATTTCTGCCACCATTGCTCCACGGATAAAGATCAAACGTCAAAGATCAAATATCGAAAATCTTTACGCGGACTTGCATGGGTGCCTCAGCTTTGAACTTCGATCTTTTATTTTTGATTTTCTAACGTTTCCATTTCCTCTATCCAGTCCCGGTACAACGGAAAGTCCCTTAAAAATTCCTTCACTTCCCCGCGTATAAAAGCGAGCTTCCTCTCGTCCTCCGGATCCTTAAGGGCGGCATCGATGAACTCTGCTACCCGCGCCATCGCATTCTCGTCCATGCCCCTGGTAGTCGCGGCCGGCGTCCCCAACCGTATGCCGCTCGTAACAAACGGACTTTGGTCGTCGAACGGGATAAGGTTCTTATTGACCGTGATCCCCGCCTTGTCCAGGCAGGTCTCGGCCTCCTTGCCGGTTATACCTTTTCCTGAAAGGTCCACGAGGAGAAGGTGGTTATCCGTGCCGTCCGAAACAAGCCTGTAACCTCTTGCCTTAAGTTCTTCGGCAAATCTAGCGGCGTTCTTCACTACCTGCTCCTGATATTTCTTGAACTCCGGCTTAAGCGCTTCCTGGAACGCTACCGCCTTGCCGGCTATCACGTGCATGAGGGGCCCTCCCTGTATCCCGGGGAATATCTCGGAATTTATCTTTTTCCCGAACTCCTTCCTGGAAAGTATCATCCCGGACCTGGGTCCCCTGAGCGTCTTGTGGGTCGTGGTCGTTACGAACTCGGCCACGGGTACCGGGCTGGGATGCGCTCCGGCGGCAACGAGCCCGGCGATATGCGCCATGTCGACCATGAGCATCGCCCCGGCTTCGTCGCACACTTCCCTGAACCTGTTAAAATCTATGGTTCTCGGGTACGCCGAAGCCCCGGCTACGATAAGCTTAGGCTTATGTTCGAGCGCTTTGTGCCGTATCTCGTCGAAATCCAGCGTTTCGGTCTTCTTATTCACTCCGTAACTCACGATCTTGAAGTACTTTCCCGAAAAATTCTTGAAATGACCATGCGTAAGATGTCCTCCGCAGGCCAGGTCCATGGCCATTATCGTATCGCCGATATCGAGCATCGCGAAATAAACCGCCATGTTCGCCTGCGATCCGGAATGGGGCTGTACGTTCACGTGTTCCGCGCCGAAAAGCTTTTTGGCGCGTTCAATGGCTATGTCTTCCGCCTTATCCACGAATTCGCATCCGCCGTAATACCTGGCGTGCGGATATCCTTCGGCGTACTTGTTGGTCATCGACGAAGCCACCGCTTCCATTACGGCCCGGCTCGCGAAATTCTCGCTCGCGATGAGCTCTATGCCGTCGTTCTGCCTCCTGGTCTCGTCAAGAACAGCTTTGAATATTTCCGGATCGGTATCCCTCAAATGTCTCATGATAAAAGATCTCCTTAAAACTATATTCTTTTCCTGAAAACCTTCTTTTCGATGGACTTGATCTGCGCGACCCTCCTGGCGTGCCTTCCTTTCAGCGCTTTCGTGTTGAGCCATGCGTCCACCATATCCATGGCTTTCTTCGCGCTTATTTTAGACGCGGCAAGGACGAGAACGTTAGCGTCATTGTGCTGGCGCGACGATACGGCATCCGCCCTGGAATTGCACAGGCCGGCTCTAACCCCGGGAAGTTTGTTGGCAATTATAGCCATGCCGATACCGGATTTGCATATCACGATGCCGCTCTTGGCCTTACCCCTGGACACGCTTTTGGCCACCTTGTATCCGAACTGCGGGTAATCGCTTGATTCCGGGGACCGCGCGCCCATATCCTCGACCTGATACCCGGCGCTTTCCAGCTTTTTTATTATCCTGCTTTTCAGGTCGTATCCACCGTGATCGGATCCTATAGCTATTGTTTTAGCCATTTTATGAGCTCCTCCACTGACTGGCGTATCAACCCGAAAGACGTCCTGTAGAACGCCACGGGCCTCCCTATCGGATCGGGGATGATAACATCGTTCTTCGCGGGATTGAAGCCGGCAAGGTACCGCACCTTGTTTTCCGCCCCGGGATCTTCCTCGATTATGGCGATCTTGTGCGAAGGTTCCATGACAAGTATAAGATCCGCCCAATCCACAAATTCCTTCGACAGGCCCTTTGAATGATACTCGCGGGCATCCACCCCCTCCTCGGACAGGACCTTGAGAGCCTGTTCCGTCGGGGGCATGTTATCGATACCGAGCGTCCCCGCCGACCTTACATCGATCGTGAGACCTTCTTCTCCCGCGCGTTTTTTCAGGTACGCCTCGGCCATGATACTGCGGCAACTATTGCCGGTGCATACGAACAATATATTTCTGATATCTTTCATATTTTTTCAGGTTTCAGGTTATAGGTTTCGGGTTATGGAATGACATGTATAAACCTAATAACCTAGAACCTGCAACCTAAAACCTGATCTTTCTGTTCTTCGCGTCTATCTTCCGGACAAGTTCTTTCTTGTGCTCTTGTATCTTTTTGCTTATCGCCGCGCTATTGACGCCGATTATTTCGGCCGCGAGGATGCCGGCGTTCACGGCGCCGGCCTTCCCGATGGAAACGGTAGCTACCGGGACACCCGAGGGCATCTGAACGGTCGACAGGAGCGAATCGAGTCCATCAAGCTTGCTTTCCATGGGAACGCCTATGACGGGAAGAGTCGTGTGGGCCGCGACTACACCCGCGAGATGAGCGGCGCCGCCGGCACCCGCTATTATGACCTTGACCCCTCTTTTCTTGGCGGATTTCGCGAAACTCGAGGTCTTGTCCGGCGAACGGTGAGCCGAAAGTATTTTTATCTCGTGGGCAATGCCGAATTTCTTAAGAACATCCGACGCTTCCATCATGACCGGAAGGTCCGAATCGCTTCCCATCACTATGCTTACCAAAGGCTTTTTTACCATGTTATCTCCCTTCTTTCAGCGTTCAGCGGACAGCGTCCGGCGTTCAGAAAAACCTGTCTCCCGACGTTACTCGCGTCGCGGCGTTCACGCCCCAACCCGCGCTATCGCCTTATATCCGATGTCCTTCCGGTAATGCATCCCGTCAAAATGTATTTTCTCAACCGCCTTGTACGTGTTGGCAACCGCTTCTTTTATCCCGCGGCCCTTACCGACCACGTTGAGCACCCTTCCGCCGGAGGTGTAGACCCCGCCGTTCCCGGCTTTTGTCCCCGCGTGAAACACTACGGCCCCCGCTTCTTTGGCATCCTTCAATCCCGATATCTTCTTTCCTTTTTCATAGCCGCCGGGGTACCCCGCCGAAGCGAGGACAACGCACACGCATTCGTCTTCTTCCCATTCGGCCGACCTTCCGGAAAGATCTCCTTTCGCCGCGGCCAGAAGAAGTTCCGCGAGATCGGACTTCATCCGCGGAAGTATCACCTGCGTTTCGGGATCCCCGAAACGAACGTTGAATTCCAGGGTCTTGGGCCCGTCTTCCGTTATCATGAGGCCGGCATAAAGAACGCCCTTGTAGGTTATGCCTTCTTTCCGTAACGCCTGTATGGTGGGCCGGATCACGGTTCCCATTATTTCCTCGAAAAGTTTTTCATCTATAACGGGAGCCGGCGAATAGGCTCCCATGCCGCCGGTATTGGGCCCCGTGTCGCCGTCATACGCCCGCTTGTGGTCCTGGCTTGTCGCCAGAGGTATGATATTCTCGCCGTCGGTAAGGACCAGTATGGAGGCCTCTTCCCCGAAAAGGCATCTCTCGACGATTATCCTGCTTCCGGCGGATTTGAATTTCTTTTCGACCAGCATCTCCCTTGCCGCGGTAACCGCTTCTTCCACGTTGCCGGTAACGATGACCCCCTTGCCGGCAGCGAGCCCGTATGCCTTCACTACGATAGGCGCTCCTTCGGCGCGAATGTATTCTTCCGCTCTTTCGAAATCATCGAATATGCGGAAAGGCGCGGTGGGTATGTTGTAACGCCCCATAAGTTCCTTGGCGAATATCTTGCTGGATTCCATCCGCGCGGCCGCATAGGAGGGGCCGAAGGCGTTTATGCCTTCCTTTTCAAGATCGTCCACTATGCCCACGGCCAGAGGGGCTTCCGGCCCGACAATAACAAGATCTATATTTTTTTCCTTGCAGAAATCCACCACCTGCCGGTGTTCGGGAACATTTATGTCCACATTGACGGCATCCGAAGCTGTCCCGCCGTTACCGGGCGCGCAGTAAAGTTTTTCCGTAGCCGGGCTTTGCCTGAGCTTCCAGCAAAGCGCGTGTTCCCTGCCCCCGGACCCTATCACCAGTATGTTCATTCAGTTGGCCCCTATTAAGTTGCAAGTTTCAAGTTCGTCGTTAGGGGTTCGGATTTCGTATCGCGTTTTGTAATAAGCATCGTCCGGACTGCGAACGACGATCGACGGACGACGTGAACACCCCCGTCGCGCATCGCTTATCACTTCCCCCGCCCCCTACACTATCTCCACTTCCCTCTTCCCCTTAACTATATCCCCGATTATCCAGCTCTTTACCCTGTATTTTTTCCCGAGAATATCGCGGGCTTTCAGCGCGTCCTTTTCGGAAAGGATCAGGACCATGCCCACCCCCATGTTGAAGGTCCTGTACAGTTCTTTTTCGTCTATATCGGCATTCTCCCTGATAAGATCGAATATCTTCGGCGCTTTCCAGCTGCCTTTTTCGATAAGAGCGCTCGCCCCCCGCGGGAGAACTCTCGGTATATTATCGTAAAACCCGCCCCCCGTTATATGGACGATCCCCTTAACCCTTGTCTTGCGGATCACTTCAAGAACGGGCCTCACGTATATCCGCGTGGGTTCCAACAGCACCTTTTTGTATTTTTTTAATTGCTTTTTCGTGAATATCCTGCGGATGAGTGAATAGCCGTTCGAATGCGCTCCGCTGGAAGCCAGCCCGAGGACCACATCCCCGGGCTTTATTCCCTTGCCGTCAATGACCCTTTTCCTGTCGACGGCCCCAACACAGAAACCCGCCAGATCGTATTCCCCTTTCGGATATGCGCCGGGCATCTCAGCCGTCTCTCCGCCGAGCAATACGCATCCGGCATCCCTGCATCCCTTCACTATGCCTTTGATGATATCCGTGAGGTGTTTGTTCTCCAGCTTGCCGGTCGCAAAATAGTCGAGAAAAAATAATGGTTTCGCGCCGAGACACGCCACATCGTTCACGCACATCGCGACCAGGTCGATCCCTATGGTATCGTGAACGCCGGCGATCTGGGCGATCCTCAACTTGGTCCCGACCCCGTCGGTCGAAGACACAAGAACGGGGTTCTTTATACCCGTCTTCGCCGGGTCGAACAGGCCCCCGAACCCTCCGATGGTGCCCATGCAGCCCGGCACTTTCGTGGAACGCACGAGTCTTTTTATGTCCCCTACAAGACGGTTCGCCCTGTCTATGTCCACGCCCGCCTGTTTATACGTTACCTTCTTCGCCATATCTTCTTTCGCTGTCTGCCCGCGCCGGGGGCTACGATAACCCTATGTTCTTGAATATCCTGTCTATCTGCTTGAGATGGTATTCAAGGCTGAAGCATTCTTCTATCTCCGTGCGCGACATGTGCGTATTCATCCGCTTATCCTCAAGCATGATGTCCTTGAAATCCTTGCCGCCGGAATCGGCCGCGAGTGCCGCCGCCTGGACTATGTCATAAGCTTCCATGCGGGTCACGCCCTTTTTTATAAGTTCGAGCATGATCCGCTGTGAATATATGAGCCCCTTCGTAGCATCGAGGTTCTCCATCATCTTTTCTTCGTTCACTACCAGTTTTTCGACAAGGGTTTTCGCTTTGGCCAGCATGTAATCGAGTACGATGGTCGAATCGGGAATTATCACGCGTTCGACCGATGAATGGGATATATCTCTTTCATGCCACAGGGCGACGTTCTCGAGCGCCGCTACGGCATTACCGCGCAGGATCCTGGCCATGCCGACAAGACGCTCGCAGATGATGGGGTTCTTCTTGTGCGGCATGCTCGATGACCCCGTCTGTCCTTTCGCGAAATACTCCTGCACCTCGCCTATTCCCGTTTTCTGAAGCCCTCTTATCTCAAGAGCTATCTTTTCGATGGACGCGCCGACTACAGCCAGAACGTTCATGTAATACGCGTGCCTGTCGCGCTGTATTACCTGGCTGGAAACGCCTGCCGGTTTGAGGCCCAGCTTCCTGCACACATATTCCTCAACACTGGTGTCCACGTTAGCAAAAGTGCCGACCGAGCCCGACATCTGCCCGACGGCTATCGTCTCTTTGGCGCTACGGACCCTCTCGAGGTTCCTTTGCATCTCTTTGTAGTAAACCGCCAATTTTAACCCGAACGATATCGGTTCCGCGTGCACCCCGTGCGAACGGCCGATCATGGGTGTCATCTTGTGCTTGAGCGCCCTCTTCTTTAGCGCTTCGATCAGCCCCTCGACGCCCTTTTCTATGATCTCGATGGCTTCCACCATCTGTACCGAAAGAGCGGTATCTAGTATATCGCTGGAAGTAAGTCCGAAATGGAAATATTTCGCCTGTTCGCCGACGTTCTCGGAGACGTTCTTTATGAACGCGACCACATCATGGTTCGTGACCTCTTCGATCTCTTTTATCCGGCCCACGTCTATGTCGGCTTTCTCCCTTATGACCTTGGCGGCTTCCCTGGGGATGACCCCAAGCTTGGCCAGGGCTTCACAGGCGAGGATCTCGACTTCGAGCATCTTCCGGAACCTGTTCTCATCGGTCCATATCCTGCCCATTTCGGGACGCGTGTATCTTTCGATCATGACATTTCCCCCTGTTTTGGGTAAAAAGAAGGGCGGTTTCCCGGATCAGGAGTATTTTTTATATCATACATAATACCCCCGTGTCAATTGTATTGAGTGACGGGTGACGCGTGACGCGTGACGGGTAGTTCAGACATCAGACATCAGAAAAAGCAGGCGCTTCTTTCTGCATCATAAATAGGGACGTCGCCCTATTTTCCGCCCTATTTTCCGGGTGACGGGTGACGCGTTGGGGAGGCTCCATCTACGATTACAACACATACAACTTGAGGGGGTTATTAATCCTAAGAAGAAGGGGGAAATACTTCCCCCTTCTTCTTAGACAGCACAAATAGCATACTTAATAACACTTTAGGAGAGGGGGTGACAGCTTCCCTGATATTTTGTGAAACAAAATATCAGGGAAGCGTCAAGAGGGGGAGGGGAACCCCTCCCCCTATGAAACACCAAATTAACAAAAAGCCCGGCTGTAAATGAGCCGGGCTTTTTATACAATTGGTTGCGGGGGGAGGTAACCGCCGAGTCGTCCTCATTGAGCCCAAAGGTCCCGACCCCCGCGGCTGACGAAGTCAGCAAAAATACCTTTATGTGATAACCATCGGGGTTTAAGGTATTTTTACCGATATTTAAGGACAAAAAAAGGACCCCTATAATATAGAGGTCCTTAAATATTGGTTGCGGGGGGAGGAATCGAACCTCCGACCTTGAGGTTATGAGCCTCACGAGCTACCTCTGCTCCACCCCGCGATGAAAT
>CAZMEZ010000032.1:0-18498 GCA_964565425.1 uncultured Planctomycetia bacterium
CTTCTTTGCATTTTTACCTCGTTATATCTTTACTTCTTTGACCGATACCAGATACCAGATACCAGATACAACCTTCGCCTTTAGCCTTTCGCCTCTAGCCTCGTTACTCGTCGTTCGTCGTTCGTGGTTCGTTGTTCGTTTATTGGTTACGAGGCCCGTTTCGTTATTCGGTTAAGGTCACGTAACCGTAACCCTGAACCGATACGGGCTTCGTTACCCCTTAACGCTTATCCCTTATACCTGTTCAGGGGTAAGGGATAGGATGCCGGTTTGGTCTCTGGCAACTGGCAACTGGTAACTACGCACCTACCAACATCTAACTTTATCCTTCAACACCCACATCCACGACTCACGACTTACGGAACTACTTCAACGCCTCCACCACCAGATCTCCCACTTCCGTCGTCGAATATCCCATCTTCCCGGCCGAGAGGCTCTTGAGCTTGTTCGCCGTAACTTCCATTACGGCCTTCTCTATCTTCTGGGCAGCTTTATCCTCGCCCAGGATCTCCATCATCATCCCGGCGGCACTGATCGCCGCGAGCGGATTGATGGCGTTCTTGCCTGTATATTTGGGCGCCGAACCGCCGATGGGCTCGAACATCGATACGCCTTCGGGATTGATATTGCCTCCCGCAGCTATACCCATACCCCCCTGGATCATGGCCCCGAGGTCGGTTATGATATCGCCGAACATATTATCCGTCACCAGAACGTCGAACCATTCGGGGTTTTTCACCATCCACATGCAGGTCGCGTCCACATGGGCATAGTCGCGTTTGATATCCGGATAATCCTGCTCCCCCACCTCGTGAAAGGCCCTTTCCCAAAGATCAAAGGCATAGGTAAGAACATTCGTCTTTCCGACCAGCGTAAGGGCCTTTTTCTTGCTGTTACGCTTCCTGGTATATTCGAAAGCGTACCGCAAACATCTCTCCACTCCCTTTCGGGTATTAACGGATGTCTGTATCGCCACCTCGTCGGACGTACCCTGCTTGAGAATGCCGCCCGTGCCCGTATAGAGCCCTTCCGTGTTCTCCCTTACCACAACAAAATCTATATCTGCCGGACCTTTATCCTTGATAGGCGTATCCACCCCGGGGTACAGTTTAACCGGCCTCAGATTTATGTACTGGTCCAGCGAAAAACGCAGCTTGAGGAGCAGTCCTTTTTCCAGGATGCCCGGTTTAACGTCGGGATGCCCTATCGCGCCCAAAAATATGGCATCGACCGTTTTCAGCTCTTCCACCACGCTATCGGGTAATACCTCCCCCGTTTTCTTGTATCTTTCGCCGCCAAGATCATACATGACCTTTTCCATCTTGATGCCGGTCTGTTCGGCGACCGCATCCAGCACCTTTAACCCTTCCTGAACGACCTCCGGCCCTGTTCCGTCCCCCGGCAATACCGCTATCTTGTACATATTTAGCTCCTTTTCTTTATCGTATCGGCGACTTGTCGCCCGTCACTTCTTATTCGCGTACTTGATCAAGCCCCCGCTACGTATTATCTCTTTTATGAACTTCGGGAAAACTTCCGACCTGTACACCGTCTTCTGGCCGGCCTTCGATATCTCTCCCTTGGTGACGTTGACCGTCACCTTGTCGCCCTGCGTCAAAACTTCAGACGCTTCGGGGCTCGTAAAGATCGGCAGGCCTATGTTTATGGCGTTCCTGTAAAATATCCTGGCAAAACTTTTAGCGATGACGCAGGAAATCCCGGCGGCCTTGATCGAGATCGGCGCGTGTTCCCTGCTGGACCCGCATCCGAAGTTCTCCCCCGCGACTATTATGTCTCCAGGCGTCATTTTCTTCATGAACTTCGGGTCCGCGTCTTCCATGCAATGTTTCGCCAGTTCTTCGGGATCGGACGTGTTTAGATACCTGGCGGGTATTATCTCGTCGGTATTCACATCATCGCCAAACTTATGCACTTTACCTTTTATCTTCATTTCCACCTCATAATTTTACATTAATCGACCCGTTACGCGTCACCCGTCACTATTTTAACTCCGACGGATGCGCTATCATTCCCTTTACCGCGCTTGCCGCCGCGACCGCCGGGTTCGAAAGATAGACCGAACTTTTGGGATGACCCATCCGGCCCACGAAATTCCTGTTAGTCGTGGCTATGGCGACCTCTCCCTCGGCGAGAACGCCCATATGACCCCCGAGGCACGGACCGCAACTGGGAGTGCAGAACACGCCCCCCGCTTTCGTAATGGTTTCCGCATAACCCTGGTCAACCGCGTCAAGATATACTGCCTGGGTAGCGGGTATCACCACAAGCCGCGTACCGGGATTCGCCTTCCTGTTCTTCAGGACCGCCGCCGCCTGTTTTATATCGCTTATCCTCCCGTTCGTGCAGGAACCGATAACGACCTGATCCACCCTGACGTTGCTATAGGCGCTCACGGGCTTACCGTTCGAGGGCAGATGCGGCGAGGCTACGACCGGCTCCAGCTTCGAGATGTTGTATTCCCTGACACCGGCATACCCGGCATCTTTATCGCTTTTATACAATTTGCAGGATTTTCGCGGAGGTTTATATTTCCTGACCGCCGCTTTTACGTATTTCTCGGTGATCTTGTCGGCCTCGAAAATACCGTTCTTCGCGCCCGCCTCGATAACCATATTGCAGATAGAGAACCTGTCGTCCATGGAAAGGTATTCCAGGGTGCTCCCGGTAAATTCAAGCGATCTGTAAAGCGCCCCCGACACCCCAAGATCCGCTATGACGTGGAGGATTATATCCTTGCCGCCGACCCATTTCCGAGGCTTGCCTGTGAGTTTTATCTGTACCGTTTCCGGGACCTTGAGCCAGCACTCGCCGAACGCCATCGCGTAAGCCAGATCGGTGCTTCCCACTCCCGTGGCAAAAGCCCCGAGCGCTCCGTGCGTGCAGGTATGCGAATCCGCCCCTATCATCAGGTCCCCGGGCAGGACCAGCCCCCTTTCGGGCAGAAGCACATGCTCCACCCCCATTTCTCCGACTTCAAAATAATTGACTATCCCGAATTCTTCCGCGAATTCTTTCAGTATCTTTGCCTGATTGGCGCTCCTCATGTCTTTCGCCGGGAGAAAATGATCGGGAACAAGAGCTACCCTCTTGGCGTTGAATACCTTTTTCTTGCCTAATTCACGAAATTCTTTTATCGCTATGGGACTGGTAATATCATTCCCCAGGCACATGTCTATCCTGGCCATTATAAAGTCCCCGGGGGAGATCTTCTTAACGCCTTTCGCATGAGCGTATAGGATCTTCTCGGTTATCGTATATCCCATAATGACTCCTTTTCCCTGCGAACCGTAAGTTATTATATTTTAATGATATTTCTATATGACGAATTCTGAAAGAGTAAGTTTAGCAAATTTTTTTCTTAAAATCAACGCATTATTTCAGCAGTAAACTGTAAGCTTTAAGCCTTAAGACTCGGAGTAAAATGTGAAATATATTGTGGATATTGGAGTTATATATAGTTGCTCAGCACTCGAACTTAGGGATAGAATCAAGAAGATGACGGGTATAGGCATTCGACGGAGAACTGTAGATAGCTTCCCTGGATGCTATTTCGACCAATTTTCCTTCTTTCATCACGCCGACGGTATCGGACATGAATTCTACGACCCTGAGATCATGGGATATGAAAACATACGCAAGCGCCGTCTCCTCCTGAAGGTCCTTTAAAAGGTTCAATATGCCCGCCTGAATGGAAACATCGAGGCTTGAGACGGGTTCGTCGAGAACGAGCACCCCCGGCCTTCCCGCAAGCGCTCTGGCTATGGCGATCCTTTGTCGTTCGCCGCCCGAGAACTGATGAGGATATTTATCCTCGCACGAAACGGCTCCCATCCTTACCATGCCGAGAACCTCTCTGACCCTCGATGCGATCTCTTTTTTTCCCAGACCGCGCACCAGAAGCGATTCCCCCACGATCTCCGTCACGGTCATGCGGGGGTTCAGGGAGCTGAAGGGGTCCTGAAAAACGATGTCACTGTCTCCGCGAACAATGATCTCGCCGGAATCCGGACGCAATATCCCTACTATCGATTTAGCAATAGTCGATTTCCCGCAGCCCGATTCCCCGACAAGCCCGAAGGTCTTTCCTTTTTCTACGGTGAAACTGATACCGTCCACGGCTCTGACCTGCTCCTTCGCCGCGCCGAAGAAAACCCTTTTGGTGAAGTATTTTTTTACGTTCTTGAGTTCAACTACGGTATCCATATTCGTCATGTCAAGTTACCAGTAACCGGAATAGTTAGAGCACCAGCGCACCAGTCACCGGAGCACCAGTCAAAATTTAAAAGTTAAAAGATAAAATTGAAAAATATAATTCAAAATCCAAAATTGCCTTGGACAACTTCTTTGCGTCTTTACCTCGTTATATCTTTACTTCTTTGGCCGACACTAGATACCAGATACCAGATACAACCTTCCCCTTTCGCCTCTAGCCTCTCGCCTTTAGCCTTCACCTATCACATATCACTTATTACATATCACTCAACCCGCTATGCGCTATGCCTACGCCGGCAATCTCCCCCGCGTATCTCCAAGACGCGGGATACATCCTATCAGCCGCCGTGTGTACTCGTGCCGGGGATCCCTCAGGATATCCCCGGTTATCCTTTTTTCCACCACCGCGCCTTCTTTCATAACGCATACTTCGTCGGATATCATGCGCACTACGGAGAAATCGTGCGTTATAAAAAGAATGGAGAATTCCAGTTCCTTCTGTAATTTTTTTATGAGATCGAGTATCTCCTTCTGGATGGAGACATCAAGCGCTGTCGTGGGCTCGTCAAGAATAAGCACGTCCGGGGAACACGAGATCGCCATGGCCAGGACCGCCCTCTGCCGCATGCCGCCTGAAAGCTCATGCGGATACCGCGAGGCGATGCCATGATGAAGCCTGACCGCCCCAAGAAGCTCCATTAGACGTTCCCTTGCCCCCGAAACGGTCCGGGTCCCGTGGGCGAGCATCGCTTCCGATATCTGTTCGCCGATCCTCATGACGGGGTTCAGGGCCGTAAAAGGCTCCTGAAACACCATCCCGATCTCCTTACCCCGCGTGCGTCTCATCCTGTCCGCGGAAAAATTAAAGATATTCTCCCCCTTGACCCATATTTCGCCTTTCTCTTTTACGGCCGCCTCCGGCAACAGATCAAGCGTCGAAAGCGCCGTAAGCGTCTTACCGCTGCCCGACTCGCCGACAAGCGCCGTCGTCATGCCCCTTTCAAGGGAGATGCTGACATTGTCTATGACACGCCTCTTGCCTATTGAAACCGTCAGGTCCTTTATCTCGAGCATAGTATCCATATTTAAAACAGCAAATATCAAATATAAAAATTCAAAACCATATGTTAAAGTTCAAAGATATATCAAAATCCGAAAAATACTTATAGTCTGACGTTTTAAGGTTGCGACAGGCTTTTTACTTTTGAATTTTAATATATATTTTTTCCTTTTGCTTTTTTATTTTTCATTTTTCATATCCTCTCCCTCAGCCTCGGGTCCAACCTTTCCCTCAGGCCCTCCCCCACCAGGTTAAAACTGAGCACCGTTAAAAGTATCGCGAGCCCCGGGAAAAGTGTCAGCCACCAGGCGTAATCGATATAATTCTTCCCGGACGTCAATATGTTGCCCCAGCTGGGGGTGGGTATCTGGACACCGAGGCCGAGAAAACTCAACGCGCTCTCGATGAGTATGGCCGCTCCCACGCTGAGCGTAGCGCTAACGTAGACCGGCGCCATCGCGTTCGGCAATATGTGCCGGAATATCACTCTCCTGTCCGGCACTCCCTGTACCCTCGCCGAATATACAAAATCCCTTTCGCGCAGCGTCAGGAATTCCGCCCGTACCAGACGGCACAATCCCGCCCAGCTGGTAAGACCTATCACCACCATTACGTTGACGATGCTGGGTCCGAGAAACGTTATGACCATCATTATCAGAAAAAAGGTGGGAAAACAGTACATCACTTCGACGACGCGCATGACGAGATTGTCCACCCATCCGCCATAATACCCGCTCAGCCCTCCCAGCATGACGCCGATCACAAGGGAAATGATCACGGCGATGAACCCCACGCTTATAGATATACGCGAACCGTATACCATGCGGCTGAAAACATCCCTGCCGAGATTATCCGTTCCGAAAAAATGACTCATGGAAGGACCTTGCAGGCGTCCGTCCGGAGAGAGATCCATCTCAACAGGATCATGCGTTGCCACCAGCGGCGCGAACACGGCGCCGGCCGCCATTATCACGATTATCGTTATCCCGAATATTATGCGCGCGTTCATGGAAAATTAAAAATCAAAAGTCAAAAGTCAAAATTATAATTCAAAAGTCAAAAATAAGTCTTTAAGATCAGCGTCCTTGTTCTTTAAAATTGCTTTCTTCCCTGTATATTCTTAAGCACCGCCCTGAAATATCCTGTTTCCCGAACATCTTTGGATTTTTATCTGTGTTTTTTCATTTTGATCTTCGAATTTTGAATTTTCTATTATATTTTTTCATTTTAACTTTTAAATTTTAATTTTCCCCCTCCATCCTTATCCTGGGATCCACCACCGCGTACATCACGTCCGAAAGAAATATCCCTAAAAGCGTAAGAAAAGTGGCCATGACCGCCACCCCCATGACCACCGGGTAATCATAATTCATTATCGCCTCATAACCGAGCCTTCCCATGCCCGGCCACGCGAAGATCGTCTCGAATATGAAACTTCCGGATACAAGCGCGGGCAGCGTCAATCCCATTATCGTAACTATGGGCAAAAGCGCGTTCCTGAGGGCATGCACCATTATCACGCGCCTTTCCGGGAGGCCTTTAGCGCGAGCCGTCAGAATGTAATTCTCGTTCAGGACTTCTATCATGCTGGACCTGGAATATCGCGAAAGCGCCGCGAGTCCGCCGAAAGCCGTAGTGGCCACGGGAAGCACGAGATGCCAAAGCAGGTCTTTCAGCCTGCCTGCCGTATCAAGATACGATGTATACCAAGGGCTCATGCCCGATATGGGGAACCATTGCAGTTTGAACCCGAAAAAGAGTATCAACAGGAGCGCCAGCCAGAACGTGGGCATCGCGTAACCTATGAAAACCACAACAGTTGTCACCCTGTCGAACGCAGACCCTTTTTTTACGGCGCTTAGAACGCCGATGGGTATAGCCACCAGGAAAATAACAAGGAGTGATGATACCTGCAGGAGCAACGTCGCCGGAAGCCTTGATAATATCTTATCGGTTACCGGCCTGTCATCTATAAAAGACCTCCCGAAATCGAACGACAGGAACCTCTTCATCCAGGAAACATACTGCCGGAGGACCGGCTCATCAAGACCGTACATCTTCGCGAAATTTGCCCTGGCGCTTTCCGACACCTCGGGATTCAACCCGTACCGGATGCTCGCGGGATCACCCGGGGCAAGGTGCATTACGATGAAAAGGATAAAGGATATCCCTATGAGCATGGGGACTATCAGCAACAGTCGTTTGATTATATATCGTTTCATAATTAGAAAGTTAAAAGTAAAAATTTAAAAATATAAATCAAAATTTAAAATTGCACTTTACCCGTTGTCATCCTTTTGAAAGGATTGTTTTCTTTAAGGGGTTTTACGGCAAACGGGTTTGATTTGTACAATGCAAGGTATTTAATAGGCCCGGGTCCGTATAGACTGACATTTAGAAATAGCACACCATTTAACAAATTATAATCCGGCACAACAAAAAGCCCCAATTCATTGCCATAGATATTGCTTTGATGCTTTAAGGCTATATCAGGTTCAGTTGTTCCGGGCCAAGTCAAGATCGAAGGATTAAGATCATCGACGATCACTAGAATATTCGGAAGGTCTTTTCTTAGCTGCCCATAGGATCTTTTTACGCACTCTCTTACGTCTTTCCACGGACTGGTCCACCGGCCTTCGCCATTAATATGTTTAGGCTTTTTTAGGCGCTCGCTATTCTCGCCCTCCTTCTCAACAATTTCTCCTTTCCAGCTCGGTCTTTTAACCTCAATGAATATTTCATTTTTCGCCAAATCAGTGATAATAAATTCTCCTTTTTTGCCATTACCGCTGTCGGGCTGCCACTCTAATATCTTGCACCCGAGTTTCTTATCCAGAAAATACGCCACCTGTATCTCTGCCCACGCATCGCCACGTTTTCTGTTCAAGAGTCCCGGTTTATATATTCCAATTTGACCCTTTTGCTCTATAAATTTCAACCATTCCTCCGCCTCTGCTGTCCATTCAGGCAATACATAGTAGTCTCTTATCGCTTTCAATAAATCATTGTCCATTTTGGATTTTTAATTATATTTTTTAATTTTGCATTTTAAATTTTAAATTAAAAATCGTATTTTACCTTGTCGCTCTCCACGTACCAGTCGATAAAATTATACCCTATTCCCGCCGGTGCCGGTTCTATCCCTTTGAACCTTTTGTTTACAGCCGGGGTGGCATAAGGAAAAAACAGAAAAGTATAAGGGGCGTCTTCCGCTATCAAATGGTGGGCTTGGCGGTATATTTCACGCCGTTTTTCAGGGAAGAATTCGCGCCTTCCCGCCTCTATAAGTTCGTCTACGCGCTTGTTCGAATATGACACGAAATTGAGCCCGCCCTGTTTCGCGGAACCCGTGTGCCATACGGCGTAAATATCGGGATCTACCGGTATTGTCCAACCCAGTATGACCGCCTGGAAATTCTTCTTGTTGATGAACTGATCCAGGAAAGCTGACCAGGCGACGACCTGTATGTCCGCCCTTATCCCGAGAGCCGCCCATTGGCTCTGGACCACCGTGGCCACGTCTTCCCTTACCTGGCTTCCCTGGTTCGTTGCCAGTTTCACGCGGAATTCTATCCCGTTCCTGTCAAGGACACCGTCACCGTCGGTATCTTTCCACCCGGCATCCCGCAGGAGCTCCGCCGCCTTCGCCGGGTCGTAGCCGTAACCGGGAGCTTCATCGTCGTAATACGGGGTCGTCTTTAAAAAAGGACCGGTACACGGTTCTCCCCGCCCGAGCAGCACGGCGTCTATTATTTCTCTTTTATTGATGGCGTAACTCAGGGCCTGCCTGACCCTCTTATCGCTGAACAAAGGGTCCTTAAGATTGTAGCCGATATAAGTATACGAATGTGCCAGGTATTCATATTTTTCGATCTTTTCGCGGAACTGGCGGGTTTCGCTCCTGTAAAAGAACTGGTACGGGTTCAGGTCCATGGAATCTATATCCCCGGAAACGAGCTCAAGGAACTGTACCGACTGGTCCGGGATGATCTTATAAACGTACCTCTTTATTCCCGGGACATGCTCGAAGTATTTTTTATTCGCTTCAAGTATAATGAAATGTCCGCTCTCCCATTTAGAGAACATGTACGGTCCGGTGCCTACGGGGAACCTTGCGTAAGGCGATTTCCTGATATCCCGGGCTCCCTCGAAAAGGTGTCGCGGGATTATACCCATTCCCAGTTTAAGAAGCGCGGGCGCGTAGGGGCGGGAGTACCGGAACTTCACCGTGCAGGGATCAATGACCTCTATCTCTTTTATGTCCGAGTACCCCGATATGTACGGACACCCGTTGTCGGGATCGAGTATGGTGTCGAAGGTGAATTTGACGTCTTCCGCGGTGAACGGGACCCCATCGTGCCATAATACGTCCTTCTTCAGGATAAAGGTTATCGTGAGCCCTTCATCGGAGATATCCCAGCTCTCCGAAAGGTCTCCGACTATGTTCAGGTCCTTATCGACCTTCGTGAGACCATTATAGACCAGCGCGCATATCGATCCGGAGGAAGTATCGTCCGCAAGGAAAGGAATAAGGATGCGGGCATCCCCTATGCCGGAGGAGACATAGGCGTCGCGCGGAAAATGCTCCTCAGCGGCGAGGGGGTCGATATATGAAAGAAAGACGATCGGCAAAAAAAAGATCACCGCCGTTATATATGGCAGTGATCTTTTAAAAAAAGGTGTCCTTTTAGTGGTATCCGACACGGCCTCTTGGAGTTACGGTTCCGAAGAAAAACTCTATTCAGCGTCCTCGACCGGTAACTCTTCGGTCGGGGGTATCGTCGCGGGCATCGTGGTGCCGGCGCCTGGCTGCGCCGGGGCCATACCCCCCGCGGGGAACTGGGTCTGTTCTACCAGAGACCTGCCCCTCCTCGCGGTCACCATTCCGAGCAGCAGCGAGGTCACCAGAAAAGCTATAGCGCAAATCTCGGTCGCCCTCTTTAGAACGACAGGCGCCTGGGTCCCTAAAAGCTGCTGGGCCGCTTCCGCTCCGCCGAAGGCTTCGGTAAGACCTCCGCCCCTCCCGGCCTGAAGCAGGATCACGGCTATCAGCACGAAACAAACTAAAAGATGTATCAGTATTAAAAAGATATACATGTCAGTTGACCTTCTTTTCGGCGTAAAGCTGTGAAGTAGTCTTGATTATATCAGTAAAGCCTTGTGATTTCAAGCTGGCCCCGCCGATCAGGCCGCCGTCGATGTCCTCTTCTTTCATCAGTTCCTCGATATTGTCGGGTTTCACGCTGCCCCCGTAAAGTATGCACTTGGAATCGGCGAGTGACGGAGAATACATTTCTTTTAAGAGGCCCCTTATCATCGCGTGCACTTCCTGGGCCTGAGCCGGGGTAGCTGTCTTTCCCGTGCCTATGGCCCATACCGGTTCGTACGCGATGACCAGCGGATCGAGGTATTCTTCATCAAAACCTTTGAGCCCGCCGGTTACCTGGGCCTTCACGACCTCTGCGGTCTTTCCTGCTTCCCTCTCCGCGAGTGTTTCGCCGACGCACATTACGGGAATAAGCCCTCCGTCGATGGACGCGCGAACCTTTCTGTTCACGTTCTCGTCGGTCTCTCCAAAATACTGCCTCCGTTCGGAATGCCCTATTATCACGTAATCACACCCGACGCTCTTTAGCATCCCCACGGATATCTCCCCCGTAAAAGCCCCTTCCTTTTCCCAATAACAGTTTTGGGCGCCGAGTTTCACGTTACTCTCGATCAACATCTCGCCCACGTCGCCGAGGTCGGTGAACGGGGGGCATATTACTACCGTCACGTTCTCTATATCGAAGATCGAACGCTTGATCTCGTTCGCGAGCTCCACGGCCTCGTTCACATCTTTGAACATCTTCCAGTTCCCGGCGATTATTGGTTTCCTCATAAAGTTCCCTTCCTAGTTACTATTTTTATGGATCCCTCGACTCGGTCGCGTAAGTTATGTGCGGACTTTACTTGTCATTCAACGCCGCTATGCCCGGCAGATCCTTGCCCTCGAGATACTCGAGCGAAGCCCCCCCGCCCGTCGACATGTGCGACATCTTGCCGCCCAGTTTCAAGTGGTTGACCGCGGCCGCGGTATCCCCGCCGCCGATGACCGTGGTCGCATCGAGCCTGGACATATATTTCGCCAATTCGCTGGTCCCTTTCGAGAAGGGTTTCATTTCGAAAAGCCCGACCGGACCGTTCCATACGATAGTCTTTGAATCCTTCAGCACCGATTCATATTTCTTTACCGTTTCAGGCCCTATGTCAAGGCCTATCCAACTGTCCGGTATATGCTCCTTGACTATCTTACGGCGCGCGCTATCCTTTACTTCCTTCGCGACCACATGGTCCGTCGGCAGGAAAATACTTACATTCTTCGCGCTCGCCTCTTCGAATATCCTGTTCACCATCTCAAGCATATCATCTTCTACCCTCGACGCGCCGACGCCCTTTAACCTGGACTTGAGGAACGTATAAGCCATCGCGCCGCCGATGAGAAGAAAATCCACCTTATCGAGCATGTTCTCGATAACGGGGATCTTATCCGCGACCTTTGCTCCCCCGAGAAGCAGACAGAACGGCTTGTCGGGATCCCTGGTCACTTTTTCGAAATATTTTATCTCTTTTTCGACAAGGAACCCTGCCACGCTCGGGAGATACTGCGTCACGCCCACCGTAGAGGCATGCGCCCTGTGACACGTGCCGAAAGCGTCTTCCACGAATATATCGCCGAGTGAGGCCAGCTGTTTAGCGAACTCCGGATCATCGGCCGTTTCCTCCTTATGGAACCTCAGGTTCTCCAGAAGGATCACATCGCCTTCATTCATGTTGCTCGCCGCTTCCGACACATCCTCGCCTACGCAATCGTCCATCTTTCTGACGTCCTTCTTTAGAAACGTTGAAAGACGATCGGCTACAGGATCAAGCGAGAACTCGGGTTTGACCTCTCCCTTGGGACGGCCGAGATGGCTCATCAGGATAAGTTTTCCCCCGTTCTCCAGTATGTATTTTATCGTAGGCAGTGCCGCGACTATCCTGCTGTCATCGGTAATGTTGCGCCTTTCATCGAGGGGGACATTGAAATCCGCCCGCATCAGGACCCTTTTACCTTTTAACTGGACATCAGTAACAGCCTTCTTCATCGCGCACCTCCGTCAACTTTATTTTACGAGCCGTTCGGCAAGGTCAACGACGCGGTTCGAATAACCCCACTCGTTGTCATACCAGCCAACCACCTTGACCATATTGTCACCCATCATCATCGTGCATTCGGCGTCGAAAATGCACGAATGCGGGTTGCCGATGATATCTACCGAGACGACCGGGTCCTCGGTGTATTCCATTATGCCTTTCATCCTGCCCTCCGCGGCTTTTTTCATGGCCGCGTTCACTTCTTCGACCGTAGCTTTTTTCTTAAGCGTGGCCACGAAATCCACCACCGACCCGTCCTTGACGGGCACCCTCATGGCCATGCCGTTGAGCTTGCCTTTAAGTTCCGGTATTACTTTGCCGGCCGCCTTCGCCGCCCCGGTAGTCGTCGGGATTATGTTTTCCGCCGCGGCGCGCGCCCTTCTGAGGTCCTTGTGCGGCATGTCGAGCACCGTCTGGTCATTGGTATAAGCGTGCACCGTTGTCATGAGACCCATCTCCACGCCGAACGTGTCGTTAAGGACCTTAACCATGGGGGCAAGACAATTCGTGGTGCAGGAAGCGTTGGACACGATCTTATCGGTATCTTTGAGAGCCTCGTCATTGACGCCCAACACTATCATATTGTCTATCTCGTCCTTCGCGGGAACCGTAAGTATGACTTTTCCCGCGCCGGCATTGAGATGAAGAGCGACTTTTTCTCTTGTCCTGAAAACACCGGTCGACTCTATGACGACCTGGACCCCTTCTTTCTTCCAGGGAAGATTGGACGGATCCTTTTCGCTGAGGACGTTTATCTTCCTGCCGTCCACGACGATCGAATTCTCTTTCGCCTCAACGGTCCCCTTGTATTTCCCGTGCACCGAATCGTATTTAAGCAGATGGGCGAGCGTCTTCGCGTCAGTAAGATCGTTTATCGCCGCGACCTCAAAATTGCCACGCTGCGTCATTGTCTTGAACACCATTCTGCCTATTCTCCCGAAACCATTGATACCTACCTTGATAGCCATATTTCCTCCCTCTTCCTTTTTCTGTTCTTCCTGTTTAAGGCCTTTTTATGATACCTCGTTTTTTATCGCATAAATTAAAGTGAGTATTATATAACCTCTTATTGAATCGTTCAAGGTTTTTTTGACCAGACCCTCTGAAAAATCCCGACTGCAGGCTATGCTGCCCCGCGTCAGTTGGTCAACCATCGTAAGCCCCGCTTAAGTATGAACTTAAAGTGTTCGAAGCTTTTGACCTCCCTCAGGAGCTTTATCATTATTTTCACCCGAAAATAGAATTTCATGAACCCCTTGAACCTCATCTTCTCTATTTGCTTTTCCGTAACGCCCCGGGGGACATAGCTTATGGTATGCAAGGAATGTTCGCTTGTGTCAAAATCAAAGATATATTCTCCCGATTCGCACAATTTTCGGTATTCTTCGGACCCCGGGTAAGGCTGGAAATAAGAGATCCCTATGCGGTCGAGCTCAAGAGTCGGGGCAAAATCTATAGTATTATTCATTTCTTCCAGTGTCTCGCCGGGGAACCCGATTATGAAGAAACCCCCTATATCCATTCCCGCTTCCTTGGCCATGGCTATATCGACTCTTATCCGGTCTCTGGTGGTTTTTTTCCTGATCTTTTTTAGCCTCTCCTCATCCCCGCTCTCGACCCCGACGTTCACCGCGTAACATCCCGCCTTTCTCATCAATTTCATGGTCTCCAGATCCAGGGTATCAAGTCTCAATCCGTTTGGAAAGGCCCAGCTTATCCCCAGGTCTTCCTTTAAAAGGCGTTCCGAAAAACTGATGACCCTTTCTTTCTTCATCGAAAAATTATCATCCTCGATATGGATCTCTTTCACGCCGAAATCCTTCTGAAGATACTTTATCTCGTCGATGACATTTTCCACGCTTCTGTACCGCACCTTCTTGCCGCTTAAAGCCCCCGCGGAACAGAACGTGCACGGATACGGACATCCTCTCGAGGTAATCATGGGAGCATACGGATACTTCTTATAAAAAGCCCCGTGCGGGGCTTTTGGATAACCTTGGGGGGGCATTAGTTCCCATTTGGGAAAAGGTATCTCGTCCAGATCCTCTATGATCGCCTTCGGGTTGACGATTACCCTGCCGTCCCTTCTCCACACGAGATTGTGGATGCTGTCCGCCCTGGCCTCCAGATCATCCCCGTCCAATGCTTCGATAAATTCCGAAAAGGCTATCTCAGATTCACCGATGAACCCATAGTCAATATGTTCCCACAGATATTCGTACGTCTCTTGCGGCATCAGCGATATCTGCACCCCTCCCAGGACCATTTTAGCCTCCGGAAGTATAGGCTTTATCCGGGACATGAGGTTCTTTACCTTGAATATATCCCGGGTATAAGCGCTGAACCCCACCACATCGGGCCTCTCTTTCACTATCGTCCCTATGAGCTCTTCTTCAGGGATCTTATGCCTTAACTGGTCCAGGATCACCACTTCATGCCTCGGATCAATGCTCGAAGCAAGATATCCGAAATGTAACGGCATTATGATCTCGTCCGTCACCGAAAATAATCTAACGAATAATATTTTCATCATGAAACCTCTATGCCCGGCTGCCTTCAGACTCTTCCCCTAAAATAACGCCTTTTTCCAGACGTTTGCCTTTCAAGAATTCACCGGATGTCATAACCTTCTTTCCTTCAAGCTGGAGCACGTTAACGCGCATGGAACCTTTGCCTGTCCTTATTTCCATTTTCTTTTCGTCACAGATCGTTCCCGGAGGGACGTTCGCCTCTCCCTGGACATCGACCGTTTCGGCCTCGATGATCTTCAAGGTCCTGCCTTCCAGGAGGGTAAAAGCACCCGGCCACGGATGCATCGCCCGCACCTGCCTGATTATCTCCTGAGATGATCGGCTCCAGTCTATCTTGCCCATCTCTTTTGTAAGTTTAGAGGTATAAGTCGCCCGGCTTTCGTCCTGTTCAACCATGTTCTCGGCGCCCTTTTCGATAAGCTCCAGCGCCTTGACCACAAGCTCGGCGCCCTCGTATGAAAGACGCTCAAGAAGATCCCCTGCGCCCTCATCGCCCTTCAAGGCGGTCTTTTTTTGAAGGATCACGTCGCCCGCGTCCATGCGTTCGTTCATCTTTATAACGGTATTCCCCGTCTCCCTGTCCCCGTTCATTATCGCCCAGTTGACCGGTGAAGGTCCCCTGTATTTCGGCAAAAGCGACGGGTGCAGGTTTAAGCAATATTTCCCGGGGACATCGAGAAGCCTCTTGCTTAATATCTGCCCGTAATCTATCACCACGAACACGTCCGCGTTCATCGTCGCGAGGTGTTTGATGAAGTCCGGATCCGATGCCTTTTCCGGCTGGATCACCTCTATCTCAGGATGGGTCTTCCATATGAACTCCTTGACCGGCGCCGGATTGACCTTCCACCCTCTTCCCTTTTTCCTGTCAGGCTGGGTAACAACGGCAATCAGCTCGTGCGGGCCTTCTACAAGCCGCTGAAGCGCCGGGATGCCGAATTTTCCTGTGCCGAAAAAAATAATACGCATTTTTAGTTCGTCGCTCGTCGTTCGTCGTTCGAATTTAGTCGTAATAAAGTTTAGAACGAAACGGGGTAAAAGTAAAGAGCGCCAGAGCACCGGTGCTCAATTAGTCGTCAATAATGCAGATTTTGGGGGTTCGATGCCCCCACCACCGTGCGCCTAAAAGACGTTAAGAAGGTGCCTCGGCTTCCTTACGTTTTCTTGCCGGCCGAGAAATCTGCTACCCCCTCTTTCAAAGATGTGCTGTCCACTTCTTAAGGCACCGGCGATATATCCCGCGCGCAGTTTTTTCCGAAGGAAAATTGTTTGAGCACGGGATATATCGCCGGTGCCCGCGCATTGCTACATCACATCGACATCGGATCCACGTCCACCGCCATGAATACTCCGCTGCCCTTGCGAAATCCCTTGAGAGCCGTCCTGAGTTTCTTCACTATCTCTCCCCGGCCCTTCGCCCTTACGAGTATATTCCAGCGGTAGTATCCCCTCAATTTCGTAAGCGGCGAAGGAGCGGGGCCCAGCATATCTATATCCGGCATCTTCTTCTTAAGGGTCGCCTCCAGCCGCCGGGCACACTTCTCCACGTTATCCTCTTTTCTCGCCCTGAGCGTTATCTTTACGAGATGCACGAAAGGCGGAAAACCGAGTTCCCTGCGGGATTCTATTTCCATGTTGTAAAACCCGTTATAATCGTGTTTCGCGGCCAGCCGGACCGCGTAATGTTCCGGCGTATAGGTCTGGACTATGACCTCGCCGCCAAGATCGCCCCTTCCCGCCCGTCCGGCAACCTGGGTGATAAGGTTGAACGTCCGCTCCCCCGATCTGAAATCGGGCAGGTTCAGGTTCGCGTCGGCCGACACGACGCCGACCAGCGTCACCTTGGGAAAATCCAAACCCTTGGCTATCATCTGTGTCCCGACGATCACGTCCGTCCTGTGTTCCTTGAAATCCTTCAGCACCCTGTCGTGGGAACCCCTCTTCGACATGGTATCGGAATCCATTCTCGCAAGACGCACTCCGGGCATCATGTTCCTGATCTCCTCTTCCACTTTCTCCGTGCCCGTTCCTTTATATATAAGATAATCTTCGTTACATGACGGGCATAGTTTCGGCGGACCTATCCTGACATTACAATAATGACATATCAGGTGCCTCTTATCCTGATGATAGACCATCGGAGAATCACACTTGGGACATTTCAATACGTATCCGCATTTCCTGCAAATGACGAAAGTCGAGAATCCTCTGCGGTTAAGGAATATGAGGGCCTGCTGCTGTTTTGATATATCCTTGCGCAACGCCTCCTCGAGTATCCGGGAAATGACCGTCTTTCCCACCCTGGTGTCGAAATCCATTCTCATGTCCACCAGTTTGACCAGGGGCAGTTCCTTCTCGTGTATCCGCTGGGTCAACTCGACAAGCCGGTATTCGCCCTTTACCGCCTTGTGATAAGATTCAAGCGAAGGGGTAGCGCTCCCGAGTATCACGGGAGAGCCGGCCATCCTGGCCCTCTCGATCGCCACGTCCCTGGCATGATATCTGGGGACGTCCTCCTGCTTATAGCTCGGCTCGTGTTCCTCGTCCACGATAAATATACCCGGGTCTTTTAGCGGGCTGAAAACGGCCGAACGCGGTCCGACGACTATACGTGCCTTGCCTTCTTTTATTCTCTGCCATTCACCGAACCTGGCGCTTTGAAGCATCTTCGAGTGAAAAACGGCGACTTTTTCCCCGAACCTCGACTTGAAGCGCTCCACTGTCTGCGGCGTAAGCGATATCTCGGGGACAAGGATAACACCGTCCTTGCCCCTGTCCAGAACGCTTTCCATCGCCCTTAGATATATTTCGGTCTTGCCGCTGCCGGTTATCCCGTGAAGCAGGAAGACCTCATGTCTCCCCTGGTCCAGACACCTGTTTATATCGTCAAGAACCGTTTGCTGTTCTTTGTTGGGCACGTGCGGCCCTGTCGGCGTCACCTTCTGAGGTTTTTCCTTTATGCGCGAGGTCATGGATATCTTTCCTCTTTTCAGCGCGCCCGGTATCATGGCTTCCAAGGCCTCTCCCCACGAACAGAAATAGTTATCCTTTATCCATCCCGCCAGAGCTATCATCTCCCTGGAGAATATGGGAAATTCGTCGATCACATCAATGAGCGGTTTTGGGCCTTTTACCATGGGATGATCTTCAAGCTTGACTATGTAGCCTATCCTTTTGGCGCTCCTGAAAGGTATGTGGACCCTCTTGCCTGTCTCGGGGGCATAGCTTTCCTTGCCGGTCACTTCGTATTGAAATGTCCGATCGATGGGCAGACTCGTGATCACTTCGACGTATTTGGCCATAGTGGTTCAGTCGTGGGTCTTGAGTGAGTTACCAGTAACCGGTTGCCAGAAACCAGAGCACTGGCCGCAAAGTCAAGTTAGAGCACCAGAGCACCGGTCAAAATTTAAAAGTTAAAAGATAAAATTGAAAAATATAATTCAGGAAAAATGGGCGACGTCCCCATTTAGGCCTCCTTGTCAGACTACAGACTGCAGT
>CAZMEZ010000033.1:0-17448 GCA_964565425.1 uncultured Planctomycetia bacterium
TCTAAGATCGTTGTCCATATTACAAATCTTCGTAATCAACTTTTACCTTTCGCCTTTCGGGAAAAATGGGGACGTCGCCCATTTAGGCAGTCGTAAGGTCAGAGCACCAGCGCACCAAGCACCGGAGCACCAGAGGTCATCAGGTGTCAAAGGATGATAAAAACACTCTGACACTAGGCCCGAAGGGCCGATGACACTAGCCCGCGGAGCGGGTGATGACGCTGTGACACTATATAATCGTCCCCGGTTGCCAGTCCCCGGTTATCGTTTTCCGTTAGCCGGTTAGCCAGAATAGTCACAAGACATAAGTATATCAAAAATCAAAAAGCAAAAATCAAACATATAAATCAAAATCCAAAATCTTTAATCTTTGCATTAGGAAAAATGGGGACGTCGCCCATTTAGTCCGGAGATTTAAACAAGATTACGGGGATTAGATCTTCGTAATCTAAGATCGTTGTCCATATTACAAATCTTCGTAATCAACTTTTACCTTTCGCCTTTCGGGAAAAATGGGGAAAAATGGGGACGTCGCCCATTTAGTCAGTCGTAAGGTCAGAGCACCAGCGCGCCAGTGGATCTGGTTATTGGTTATTAATTATTGGTTTGAGTCTTGTATCATGTGTCATGTGTAATGTGTTATGATTGTCCGTCATGACACTTGACATGTGACACATAACACAAACCTTCATCCTTTAACCTTTATCCTTGAATCTCCATCACCCGTCACTGAAAAAATTTCTTGACACAGGCACACAGAAGTATTATATTTGTGAACTCAGGCACAAAGTCTGTGAATATTATCACAAAACGACATGGCCGACAAGAAAATACCCGAAGGAACGATATCCCGTTTATTTGTTTATCTGCGGGAGCTTTCCAAGTTCGCCGATCTGAACATACGGACGATATCATCAGCGGAGCTTGGGGAAAGGACCAACCTCAGCGACGCCCAGGTCAGGAAGGACCTGGGGTATTTCGGCCAGTTCGGGGTAAGCGGTTCAGGGTACGATACCGCCGAGCTTAAAAAGGCGCTCGAAAAAATACTGGGAAAGACAAAAACGTGGAACGTGGCCGTCGTGGGGGCGGGGCATCTTGGATCCGCGCTTCTGGCGTATTCCGGATTCGGGAAACTGGGGCTCGAGATCGTAGCCGCCTTTGATACCGACGGGAAAAAGATCGGAAAGACCCTGAGCGGGATAACGGTCCAGTCGCTTGATGATCTGCCGAAAACGGCAGGGGACAAGAAGATAGCCATAGGTATAATAGCGGTTCCCGCGCAGAACGCCCAGGAAGTCACGGACAGGATGATAGACGCGGGTATCAAATGCCTTTTGAATTTCGCGCCCATAAGCCTGAATACCCCGGAAAAAGTGAAGGTCAGGAACGTGGACCTTTCAAGGGAATTGGAAACGCTTTCGTATTATCTTGCTGAATGAACCATGGAATGTTGAAATGAAATACATAACCCGGGAAAATCTCGCCAAACTGCTCGATATCCTCAAAAAGGATTACAGGGTCTTTGTCCCGGTCAAAAAGGACGACCGGCGTTTTTACAGGGAATACGACGCCCTTACCGAAGATGTCGTTATAGGCGAAGTAAGGGCCTTTGAACCGCTGAAGGCTTTTTTTACGCGCGCGCGGGAAATAATAGCGGAAGGGTTCAAGCCCGACGTTCCCCACGCGCAGGACAAACCGTTCGCGGTAGTGGGTGTAAAGGCCTGCGATCTTAAAGGGTTCAAGGTCCAGGACCACGTGTTCAAGGACCATGATTACGTCGATCCTTTTTACGTGAAACTGCGGGACGAAAATCTTATAATCTCCGCTGACTGCACGTGCGCGATCGACACCTGTTTCTGTCTCGCCGTCGACGTAAAACCTTTCCCGAGGGAAGATTTTGACATCAACCTTTCGGAGATAGAGGAAGGTTACCTCGTGGATGTCGGTTCGGAAAAGGGAAAGGGCATCGTCGAGAAGAATTTATCCCTCTTCCAGGAATCAAGCGAAAGACTCGTCCCCAGGAGGGACAGCATCAGGGAGAAGGTAGCGGAAGAAGTAAAGAAGAACATCAAAGAGAACGAAGTCCCCGACCAGAGCCTTTTAAAGGGAGTGGTCGAGAAGAATTTCGAGTCGGATATATGGGACGACGAGGCAAAGACATGCGTAGAATGCGGGGCATGTACGATAATCTGCCCCACGTGCCATTGTTTCTTCATATACGACCAGGTGGATAATGACCGGCTCACGCGCCTGCGCCACTGGGATTCATGCATGCTGAAGCATTACGCGAGGGTGGCCGGCGGGGAGAACCCCAGGGAGAAACTGTGGATGCGCCTAAGGAACAGGTTCGAGAAAAAATTCGACTTTTTCCCGAAGGTGGCGGAGGTCTACGCGTGCACCGGATGCGGGCGCTGTATATCGGCTTGCCCCGCGAAGATAGACATAAGGGAAGTCCTTAAAAGACTGGTTAAAGGCAAATAGTGATGGGAAACCGCAACAATCCTTATAGACCGATCGAGGCGGAAGTGCTGGATGTAATAACCGAGACGCCCACGATCAAGACGATAAAGTTCAAACCGAAGGAACCCATATCGTTCGAGACCGGACAGTTCGTCGAAATAACCGTACCGGGAGTCGGGGAAGCGCCCTTCACGCCGTCATCGCGTCCCTCGGTCAAGGATATCATGGAAGTCAGCGTCATGAAAGTAGGGAAGGTCACCGAGAAGATACACGAGCTCAAAAAAGGCGACAAGATCGGCGTAAGAGGGCCGCTGGGGACCGGGTATCCCGTTGATGATTTCGAAGGCAAAGAGGTGCTTGTCGTGGGAGGGGGATGCGGGTTCGCGCCCCTGAGGAGCCTCATGTACGAGCTTTTTGACAGGAGCGGGAAGTTCAAAAAGTTGTATTTCAGGGGAGGCTGTAAAACCCCGAAGGAACTGGTCTACAGGAGCGAGACCGATGAATGGGCGAACAGGGACGACCTGGACCTTAAGCTCACGGTTGACGCGGGCGACGAAAAATGGAAAGGCAACGTCGGTGTAGTTACTACTATACTCGAAGGCCTGAAAATGGATATACCGAACAGCGTGGCAGTGGTCTGCGGGCCTCCTATAATGATGAAGTTCGCCACTAAGAAACTTCTCGAGATGGGATTCAAGGATAAACAGATATTTCTTTCGATGGAGAAGAACATGTCCTGCGGTATAGGGAAATGCGGACATTGCAGGATAGGGACGTATTACGCCTGTAAGGACGGTCCGGTTTTCACGTATGATAAAATAAAGAATTTCCACGAGATCTGGAAGTAACAAACGATAAGCGAACAACGATAAACGAAAAACGAACGACGAACAACGAAAAACGAAAAACAAGCGATGAGCGACGAAAAAATGAATACGAGCGCTGAACAGGTACATCACGGCCGATTTAACGCCGAGCCCGCGAAGGGAAAGGACAAAAGACTGTTCATAGATCTTGATGTCTGCGCTTCCGGTGAATGCGAAAAATGCGTAATAGAGTGCAGTTACCTGTATCACCGGCAGAACGGGAACACCGGGATCATCTCCGTGGCGGAACTCGCGACATACGCGCTTGTCTGCCGCAGGTGTGAAGAACCCCATTGCGTCGCTTCGTGTCCCACCGAAGCGCTGGAGCAGCAGGAGGACAAGGACAATATGCTTATAAGGCACAACATGCGTTGCATAAGCTGCAGGTCGTGCTCGCATGCTTGTCCTTACGGTACGATATATCCGGAACTGGTCCCGCTGTTGATACATAACTGTGATTTTTGTCTGGACCGGCGCGAAGATAAAAGCGAGCCGCTTTGCATCAAGACCTGTCCGTATGGGGCGTTGAGCCTGAAGAGCGGTGACGTGGAACTTGATGAAAACACGTTTTTGGCGGGGGATAACCTTATAGTTCACTCCACTCACTGGGATAGAGAGAAGGCATAGGCAGCCTTAAGCTGTAAGTTTTAAGTTGTAAGCGGAAACAATAATCATGATATATCTGGTTTATCTTTTAGTTTTCGGGTTTTTGCTGACCGCGGTCATAGGTCTTCTGGCAAGTTGGATAGACCGGAAGGTCACGGCGCGCGTGCAGTACAGGGTAGGGCCTCCGCTCCTGCAGCCCATTATCGACATAATAAAGCTCCTGGGCAAAGAGACGCTCGTCCCGACCGGCGCTTCGAAGACCACGTTTTTAACGGCCCCTCTCATCGGTTTTGGAAGCGTGATGGTGGTATCGACATTGCTATGGGTGAACGACATATGGATAGGCCGGGGGTTTATGGGCGATCTTATAGTGACGATATACCTCCTTACCATTCCTTCGATGAGCATAATAATAGGAGGGTTCGCTTCGGCTAATCCTTTAGCGAGCCTCGGCGCGTCCAGGGAGATGAAGCTCATACTCGGCTATGAACTTCCTTTTGTCCTGGCTCTCATGGTGCCCGTTATAAAATCGGGTTATTCCATAAAGATAGGCGATATACTGGCCGCGCAGGCCACCGGCGGCGTGATAGCGGGGAATCCCTCCGGGTTCATCGCGCTTATCGTGGTCATCATGTGCGTGCAGGCGAAACTGGCGCTTGTCCCGTTCGATATTCCCGAAGCGGAGACCGAGATAAGCGGGGGAGTTTTAATCGAGTATTCGGGAACCGCCCTGGCGATGTTCAGGCTGATGAAGAACATGCTTCTTTTTACGCTGCCGTTCTTCGTGATGATACTTTTCATGGGCGGCCTGAGGTTCGATGGGATGCATCTTCTTTACGGGATATTGAAATATGTGGGGCTTGTTGCGATCGTGACGGTCATAAGGAACACGAACCCGCGGGTAAGGATCGACCAGGCGGTAAAGTTCTTCTGGGGACCGATGACGGCGCTCGCGGCGGTAGCCGTTGTGCTGGCGCTTTTAGGCAAATAAGAGGTGATATGAGTTTTAAACTGAAGGCACTTTTAAGATCTCCATGGGTGTTCCACCTTTCGACGGGGAGTTGCAACAATTGCGACATAGAGGTACTGGATTGCCTTACGCCGAGATTCGACATAGAAAGGTTCGGCATGCTTCTGGCGGGAAGCATAAAACACGCGGATGTTTTGCTGGTAACGGGTTCATGCAACAGAAAATCCGCGGAAAGGCTCAAGAAGCTGTATGAACAGGCGCCTAAACCCATCCTGGTGGTGGCCATAGGCGAATGTTCGCTTTCAAGGGGCATGTTCATTCACAGTTATAATTGCCCGATCCCGCTAGACAAGATCATACCCGTAGACGCGTATATCCCCGGTTGTCCTCCTAAGCCGGAAGCTATAATAGCCGGGGTGGTCAAACTGATAGAAAAAGTGAAAGAAAAAAGCAAAAAACCAAAAAATAAAAGGTCATGACAAGAGAAGAAGTCCTGAAAGATGTGCGGAAAAGGTTCAAGGACGACATAGTCGACTTTCTGGATAAGTCGTCTAAAAGGGTCTATATCGAGGTCAAACCCGATTCGATAATAAAGGTGGCAAAACATGTTTTCAGGGGCCTGGGGGCCAGGTTCAATATCGCTACCGGCACGGACACAAGACGGCACATCGAGATCTTATATCACTTCACCATGGAGGATATAAATCTGCTCATATCTTTCAGGGTGAAGCTGCCGAAAGATAAACCGGAAATAGATTCCCTGACTTCCGTGTTCAAGGGGGCAGACTGGATAGAGAGGGAGATGCATGAACTTTTGGGGATCAACTTCAGGGGCCACCCGGACCCGAGGAGGCTTCTCCTGCCGGATGAATGGCCTGAAGGGGTTTATCCCCTGCGCGCGGATTATGAGGAATGGGATAAGAACGCGATCAGGGATCGCGGGTTGTGATGACCGTTAAATTCGAAACCCGGCCGACGAACGACGGCCGACGGCCGACGAACGACGAACGACGAACGACGAGATAACATGGCAAAAACAATAGTACCGATAGGACCTTATCACCCGCTTCAGGAAGAGCCTGAGTTTTTCACGCTTACCGTGGAAGGTGAAAAGGTGGTGGATATAGACGTTCAGATCGGGTATAACCACAGGGGGATAGAAAAACTTTCCGAGATGAAGACGTTCGACCAGTCGACCTTCGTCATAGAAAGGATCTGCGGGATATGCTCGACGAGCCACCCGTTCGCTTATACCAGGGCCGTTGAAGACATAATACCGATGGAAGTCCCGGAGAGGGCCAAGTATATCAGGACGATAATAGCCGAAGGCGAGAGGATCCATTCCCATCTTTTATGGCTGGGCCTTGCGGGGCATTTCCTGGGTTATAACACCGTGTACATGTGGGCATGGAAGCTGAGGGAAGAGATCCTTGATGTCATGGAGATCCTTTCGGGGAACAGGAACAACTATGCCATGTTCAAACCCGGAGGGGTAAGAAGGGACCTAAAAGAGGAGGATATAAAAGCCTCCGTTAAGAAGATAGATTCGATCCTGCCTACGCTTGACATGCTCAGGAAGGCGGTCATGGATGACCCCGTTCTGCACGCGCGCACAAAGGGTGTAGGGGTCCTTACGAAAGAAGAGGCCATAGACTATTGCGCGTTAGGCCCCACTTCGAGAGCTTCCGGCGTCAAGAGAGACGTCAGGAAAGACGCCCCGTACGCCGCGTATGATCAGATAGAATGGGACATGATAATCACCGAGAACGGCGACGTCTTCGACAAGGTGGTCCTCAGAGTTCTGGAGATGTTCGAGGCCCACAAGATCATGAAGACGTGTCTTTTGAACCTGCCCCCCGGGGAGATAGACGCGAAGATAAAGAGTATCCCTCCGGGGGAAGGCATAGGCGCGCACGAGGCCCCGAGGGGCGAGACCTTTCATTATGTGAAGAGCGACGGGACTAACAGCCCCGCGCGCCACAAGGTAAGGGCTCCTACGTTCATGAATCTCCCGACATATAAGGCCACGGTCATCGGGGAGATGATAGCCGACGCGACAATAATACTCGCGGCCATAGACCCTTGTTACTGTTGCACGGAAAGGATGGCCGTCCGTGACGACAAAGGCAGGAAGCTTTATTCCGGGGTCGACCTTATCAGGTTGTCGCAGGAGAGAACGGAGGAGATCAGGAAAAACATATGATGTTCTTCAATAATCACATGTTCAGGTATGACAATATTTCCATTTTCACGGGGATATTCGTATGCGTTTTTTCTGTCCTGAGTATTCTTTATTCTTTCGGGTTCATGCGCGGAAGAAAAGGTCAAGTCCGGTATTATGTTTACATGATCCTGACCCTGGCGGCTTCACTCGGCGCCGTTTTTTCGAATAACCTTATCCTGTTCGTTGTTTTTTGGGGTTTTCTGGGCATGCTCTTATATCTCCTGATAGGTTTTGGCCGGCGAAAGAATACCGCCTACACCGCCAAAAAAACTTTTATAATAATCGGCGGGACTGACGCTCTCATGCTCCTGGGGATCGCCATTATCTGGCACATTACAGGGTCTTTCAGCATGGATAAGATAAGCATAGCGCTCTCTTCGCGCGCCGCCGTCGCGGCGTATCTGTGTCTCGCCGCGGGGGCTTTCGCGAAAGCCGGAGCGATGCCGTTCCATACATGGGTGCCGGATACCGCTGAAGACGCTCCTGCTTCGGTAACGGCGTTCCTGCCCGCTTCGCTGGATAAACTCCTCGGCATATATTTCCTGGCGAGAATAACCCTGGAAATATTCGTCATGGGACGCGGCATGAACGTTTTCTTAATGGCCCTGGGAAGCCTGACGATCGTAGCCGCGGTCATGATGGCGCTTGTCCAGCATGACATGAAGCGCCTTCTGGGATATCACGCCGTAAGCCAGGTAGGGTATATGGTGCTGGGCATGGGGACGGGTAATCCCATAGGTATCGCCGGCGGTTTGTTCCATATGCTCAATAACGCGATATACAAATCTTGCCTGTTCATGTCCGGCGGCGCGGTCGAGAAAAAGGCCGGGACTACCGATCTTGACAAGCTTGGCGGTTTCGCCAGGGTCATGCCCGTGAGTTTCGGGGCTTTTCTCGTGGCCTCGCTGGCCATATCGGGTGTTCCGCCTTTTAACGGTTTCGCCTCGAAATGGATGATATACCAGGGGGTAATAGATACCGCCGGGGATTGTAAATTGTGGGTAGTATGGCTTGTGGCGGCAATGTTCGGCAGCGCGCTCACCCTGGCCAGTTTCATGAAACTGGTGCACGCGGTATTCCTGGGACAACCTTCCGACAAAACGCGTATCACGGGACGCGGTGTGCGGGAAACCGGGCCGTCGATGTGGATACCTCCTGTGATACTCGCTCTATTGTGTGTTATCTTCGGCGTGTTCGCTTACAGGGTGCCGCTCAGGATGTTCATATTCCCAAGCATCGGGCAAACTCCCGGATTCACCGGCATCTGGGATCCCGGCTTGGCTACGGTCCTCATCGTTCTTGCTATCGCGATCGGGTTTTTGATATATTTTCTCGGTTCGGTCGTTAAGACCAGGGAAGCGGACATATTCATAGGCGGCGAGAGTCCGGAAAGATATCCCGAGATGAGGCTGTCCGGAACGGAGTTCTATGAAACGATCAGAGAAATGGGCGCGCTCAAGGGCATTTACAAGCTTGCCGAGAAAAAGGTGTTTGATATATACGAGGTAGGCGCTAAAATGACCCTTGGTTTTAACAAGATGCTAAGGTACATACACAACGGTGTTCTTCTAACGTATCTGGCCTGGTGTATGCTCGGGATGATAGTATTATTTTACTTTTTACTTAAATAGCCATGGTAGAACTGCACGTATTACTCATATTCATGATCGTGGGCGCTATCGTAGCGATAGAGATCAAGGACCTGCTCTCGTCGATCATAGCGGTCGGCGCCGTAGGCCTCGGCCTTTCCATAGCGTTCCTGATGCTGAAAGCCCCGGATGTCGCCATAACGCAGCTGGTCGTCGAGATATTGATACTTATAATCCTTGTAAGGGCGACCCTCAAGAAAGACCTCCCGTTCTCCACGTCCGGAAGGTGGTACCTGAACACGTTCATAATGATGGTATTCCTGGCGACCTTTATCGCCGTTTCATATTTCTGTTTCAGCGACCTGCCGAAATTCGGCTATCCGATAATGAGAGTGGGGAGCGAATACCTGAGAGAAGGACTGGAACAGGTCGGAGCGACGAACCTCGTGGCCGCTGTCATACTGGATTACAGGGCGTTCGATACGCTGGGCGAGGCGACGATACTTTTTACCGCCGTCGTAGGCGTCCTGGCGATCGTCAGGCGCGTAGGCAGGAAAAAGAGCGAAGAAGAAGTGGAAGAGGACGAATATTAATGAGTAGAGAACACGAACAGGGCATGTCATTGATCGTGAAGACGATCACCCGCCTGACGGTCGGGCTGATACTTCTTTACGGGATATACATAGTCTCACACGGCCACGTGTCACCCGGCGGCGGTTTCGCGGGAGGAGTGATAATAGCGCTTTCTTTCGTGCACCTCATGCTGGCGTACGGAAAAGAGACGGCGTTCAAGAGGCTCCCCAGGGCGGCAACGTCGTTCTTCGAAGGTCTAGGCGCCCTGATGTTCCTGGCTATAGCCCTTCTCGGGTTCACCGGAGGCTATTTTTTCCTTAATTTTATATCCAAGGGCGAGCCGTTCCGCCTGTTCAGCGCGGGTATAATACCGCTCTGTAACGTGGCGATAAGCCTGAAGGTCGGGGCCGGGCTCTTCGCGATATTTGTCGCGCTGACGCTGATGAAAGTAATGACGGAGAAAGAAAAATGACCATATACATGCTTTGTATAATACTTTTCAGCCTGGGGCTTTACTGCGTGCTCAGGAAGCGGAACGTGATCAAGATCATAGTGGGCATCATAATCATGGAATACGCCGTGAACCTGTTCTTCATACTGGTAGCCTACCGGGTCGAAGGAAGGGCGCCGATATATTCGCCCGACCAGATAGTGACGGACATGGTGGACGCGCTGCCTCAGGCGCTGGTGCTCACGGCCATAGTCATAGGCCTTGCCACGACGGCGCTTCTTGCGGCCATCGCGATGCGTATCTATGAAAAATACGGAACGTTCGATATAACCAAGATCCGGGAGCTGAACGGATGATAATGGCAGTTAACATAATACCGCTTTTTGTTTCCATATCGCTTGCCGGGGCTTTCCTGACCACCATAATCGGCAAAAAGGTCAAGTGGCTTCCGGATGTGATCGGAAACGTGACGACCGCGATCATGCTTATCCTGTCGGTCACCGCCGTCGGGATAAGCGGCAAGTACGGCACTCTGGTCTACAGCGTGGGCGCCTGGAAACCGCCGATAGGCATAGCCATGGTCCTGGACGGCTTTACTTCGTTCATGCTTGTTACGGTGAACCTCGTCGCGTTCTGCATATCCGTTTTTTCCGTGAACTACATGCGCAAATATACTTCCAAATGGAAGTTCTACAGCCTGTTCCTCCTCATGCTGGCGGGGATGAACGGTGTTATAGTTACGGGCGACCTTTTCAACCTTTTCGTTTTTCTTGAAATAGCCTCGGTCGCGAGTTACGCGCTGGTAGCTTTCGGCACCGAAAAGCACGAGCTCGAAGCCGCTTTTAAATACGCCATAATGAGCACGGTCGGATCGCTTTTCGTGCTGCTGGGCATCGTTCTGATGTACAGTTACACGTCCACCCTTAACATGGCGGACATGGCGAACGTTTTGGCGCAAAAAGGAGGCGGCAACATAGTGCCGATGGTCAGTGTTTTCTTTATCATGGGTTTCGGCCTCAAGGCGGCGCTTGTCCCGTTCCACGCGTGGCTCCCGGACGCTCATCCGTCCGCGCCGGCGCCCATATCGGCGATGCTGTCAGGGGTGCTCATAAAATCGCTCGGCGTTTACGCGCTCTGCAGGATATTTTTTAACGTGCTGGGTTTTACCCCCGCGGTATCGGGGATACTGCTGGCTCTCGGGACGCTGTCGATGGTCATAGGCGTTTTTCTGGCGATAGGGCAATGGGATTTCAAGCGTCTCCTGGCGTATCATTCCATTAGCCAGATCGGATACGTTATATTGGGTATCGGCCTCGGCACCCCGCTCGGTATTTTCGGGGGGCTTTTCCATCTTTTCAACCACTCGATATTCAAATCGCTTCTCTTTTTGAATTCCGGGGCCGTCGAATATTCTACGGGAACCCGCGATCTTAAAGAGATGGGGGGGCTTGCGTCAAAGATGCCCGTTACCGGGACGACCAGCCTTATCGCGTCAATGTCGATAGCCGGCATTCCTCCGTTCAACGGTTTCTGGAGCAAGCTTATAATCATAATCGCCGCCGTCCAGTCGGGAAGGTACGGCTACGCGATGTGGGCCGTGGTAGCGAGCGTATTGACACTGGCATCCTTCATGAAGGTAATGAAATACGCCTTTTTCGACAGGCTCAGGGAAAAATGGGAGCAGGTCAAAGAAGTGCCTTTATTCATGAAACTATCGATGGGCGCTCTCGCGCTTATATGTACGTTAGGGGGACTTTTGGCGTTTCAGGCGCTGAACGAAGTATTTCTCAACAAGGCCACGAATGTTCTCCTGGAAGGCGGCAAATACGCTACGATAATTTTTAAAGGAATAGGGTGATAGGGTGAAGGGTAGAGCGATATTATTCGTGCTGGCTTATGTTGTATGGTGCCTGTTGAACTGGGTGCCCGACTGGCAGCACCTGAGCGTAGGGATATTTGTCGCGCTTTTTGTGGCGTATCTCACGGGCGATCTCTTTATCCGGACCCCGGAGAGCTTAAGCCACCCGCACCGGTACTGGTATTTTATCTTTCAGTATGTCCCGGTCTTCCTGTGGGAATGTTTAAAGGCGAACATCGATGTGGCTTACCGCGTGGCTCATCCTAAATTGCCTATAAATCCCGGCATAGTCAAGGTCAGGACCACGCTGAAAACCGACACGGCACTCACGTTCCTCGCGGATTCGATAACGCTGACCCCCGGGACGATGAGCGTGGATATAGACAGGGACAAAGGGTTTCTTTACGTGCATTGGATAAATGTCCAGGATACTGACACGGAAAAAGCGACGAAGATCATCATCGAAAGGTTCGAAAAGATACTCGCGAAGATATTCGAGTAGTGAAATGATCCGGATAACGGGGATACGATGAAAAATTCCGAAACGATAAAGATAATAAAATGGCTGATAGGGGCGGTTGCTATTACGGGGATAGTGACCTGGATAGTCGTGAAGCCGTTCCCGTTCATCTTTTATCATGACCTGCCGCTGGTCGGTTTCTTCGGTAGAGCCCTTTACATATTGACCCTGGGATGCATATTATGTCTTTACCGCGTGGGAAGAGGACCGACGGGAGCCGACAGGATCGTGGCTATAGACATTCTCGGCATCATGATAGTGGGCCTGTGCGCGGTGCTTACGATCACCACCCGCAGGTCATGGTATCTGGATATAGGGATAGCGTGGGCGCTGCAGAGTTTCATAAGCACGCTGGCGCTTTCAAAATACCTGGAGGGTAAGAGTTTCGATGAATGAGACAATAGGTCTTGTATTTATAACGATAGGGCTTACGTTCGACGTGTTCGGATGTCTGGGTTTGGTGCGTCTGCCGGACGTGTATAACAGGCTGCAAGCGGCCACGAAAAGCGTTACCCTGGGGACGTGCAGCATACTCTTCGGGACGTTCCTTGTAGTTGGCTTCACGGCCGCGGGTTTTAAGGCGCTTATGTGTATATTGTTCATCCTCTTGACCTCTCCCGTCGCCGCGCACGCGCTGGCAAGAGGCGCGCACAGGGCAGGGGTAAAGCTGTGGGAAAAGAGCGTCATCGACAGATACGCGGAGGATAAAGAAGGGGAGATATAGAAAGTTTAAAATTTAAAAGTAAAAATTTAAAAATAGAAATTTAAAAGTAAAAAGTAAAAAGGGAAAATGAGGATACCGAAACCGAAGATAAGAGAGATAGCCGAGGCCGTAAAGGCGCTTATAAAGGGGCCTTATACTTCCAAGTTCCCCGCGGTTGCGCACCAAGCGCACCCTAATTTCCGGGGGCAGCCCAAGTATGATGACGAGAAGTGCGTCGGATGTCTTGCCTGTGTGCAGGTTTGCCCGGTAGGGGCTCTGAGTTACGAAGACAAGGCGGATCCCGCCGACTCCAGGAGAACCCTCTACCATCATACCGATACGTGCATATTTTGCGGGGAATGCGAAGCCGCGTGTATAGCCGATCATGAGGGGATCAAGCTTTCCAACGACTGGGACCTGGCATTTTTCGACAGAAAAGAAGCGTCTGAAAGTATAGAGAAGGAACTGCAACTGTGTGAATGCTGCGGAGAAGTGATCGCCTGCAAGGACCATCTTAAATGGATAGCGGAAAAACTCGGAGAACTTACGTTCTCAAGTCCTACCTTATATCTTTCCCGCCTGAGGAGTCTGGGTATTGCAGATGATAATATCGTTTCCGCTATGAAGGACTACGGACGGTCCGATAGGGTCAAGATCCTTTGCGCGCGCTGCAGAAGGGAATCTACCCTTACTACAAAAGGCCCCGAAAAGACTAAAAAATAACGTTACATCATCGGCAAAAAGGAGGGATGCTGCGTGAACAGCGCCGGCCCGGCCCTTTCATCCATATTAAAAGGTAAAACGGTCTTTCTGGGCGTGGGAAACGTCTTGCGCGGCGACGACGCTTTCGGCCCGTCCCTTATAGAACGATTAAAGGATGAAGTCGACATTGCCTGTATAGACGCCGGGAGCGCGCCGGAAAACTATGTCGGTAAAATAATAAAAGAAGCGCCCGATACCGTTATCATTTTTGACGCGGCGCATCTGGGGCGAAAACCCGGTGAATATGAGATATTAAGAAAAGATGATATCGCGAAAGCCGGTTTTACCACACACGATCAGTCTCCCGATATGTTCATCGGATACCTGGAAGAGAACACTGAAGCGGATATATACATGGTGGCGGTGCAGCCGGAGAATATCTCGTTCGGGGAAGATATGTCGGACAGCGTAAAGAAGACTATCGATAAAATAGTAGAAGCGATAAAAGGAGGGAACCATGCATGAGACACATTTGATAAAACCGGTGATCGAAGGCATAACCGAACATGCCCGGAAAGAAGGCGCGAGTAAGGTAACGAACGTGAAAATAAAGATAGGCGATCTTACCTGTTCCAGGGAAGATTCTTTCAGGGAGACGTTCAAGGTCCTGGCCAAAGGGACGATGCTCGAGGACGCCGAGCTTGAGATAACGATGTTCCCCGGGACCATCGTGCAGGTGATAGCGTTCGATGTAGAGTGACGGGCAAGGGATTGTGTTATGTGTCAAGTGTCAAGTGTCATGTTGGACAGTCATAACACATGACACATTGCACATGACACAAGATTCAAGCTACAAGCGACGAACATGAAGAACAGAACCATACTAGCGGTCGGGGCGGACATGAAGAACCGGGTCCTTCTTGCGAAGGCCGGCCGGATCCATTCCAGTCCCGATACGGGCGATCTCAGCGATGCCGGCAACTACGGGTCGTTCCAAAAGAACGTCCGGTGTCTTATAAAGAACGAAAAAACGTTACCCGGTATCATAGCTTACGATCTCCACCCCGGATATTTTTCCGCTAAATTCGCGCGGGAAATAGGCGCGGACCATGGATCGAAGAACATGGTCCCCGTCCAGCATCATCACGCGCATATAGCCAGCGTCATGCACGAATACCGTCTTGAATGGCCCGTGATAGGTGTTTCTTTCGACGGGACCGGCTATGGGACGGACGGTAATATATGGGGCGGGGAATTTTTGGTCGTTGATAAAAAGGGATTCAAGCGTGCCGGACATCTGAAATACAGGATGATGCCGGGCGGCGACAAGGCGGCGCTTGAACCGTGGAGGATGGTATTAAGTATTCTCGGTGAAGGGGGCAGGTCTTTTCTGAAAGGCGTCCCGGAGCGGGAAAAAGAGCTTGTGCTTACGATGATGTCCAAAAACCTTAATTCACCCTTAACCTCCAGCGCGGGACGCCTTTTTGACGCGGCCGCCGCTCTTTTAGGGATATGTGTCCGCGCGAAGTACGAAGCCGAAGGACCTGTAAAACTTGAGAGATTATGCGCCGAGGACGCCCATGACGCTTATGAGTTCGGTATAAAAAAGGAAGGGGATATTTTTATAGTGGATACGGAGGGGATTTTCCTGGGCATGGCGCGTGATATGAGGAAAAGAGCGGACAAAAGCGTTATTGCCTCGCGATTCCACAATTCGATGAGCAAAGCCATCGTTAAGACGGTCAAGAAGATATCCAAAGGGAACGGGATAAGCCAGGTCGCCCTGAGCGGCGGCGTTTTTCAGAACAGGTATTTGACGGCAAGGACATTGAAGGGGCTTATGGGGCTTAATTACAGGACATTCATGAACAGAGCCGTTCCCGTGAACGATCTGAACATAGCGTATGGGCAGTACTTTGCGGTGAGCAGGGGGTAGTGATAAGTAATAAGTGATACGTGATAGGCGATGTTCCGTCGTCCGTCGTTCGGGGTCCGTATTTTGTATCAATTTTTTAATGGAAACCGACAATCTCGAGATTCGAACGACGAACGACGGACAACGAACTGGCAACTGGTTACTCTTATTAACGAGGTGTATGACGCATGTGTCTTGCGGTTCCCGCTAAGATCAAAAGCATAGATAAAGATACCGCGATCGCCGATTTCGGCGGCGCCTCCAGGAAGATCTCCCTCGGCGTCCTCGGCGGGGTGAAGAAGGACGATTACGTCCTTATACATGCCGGGTTCGCGATAGGAAAAGTGAAAAAGGAAGAAGCGGAAGATGCCCTTAAAGCGATGCGGGAACTTAGGGAAGCGATAAGAACGGGAGAAAAACCAAAATCCAAATGACAAGATCCAAATCAAACCCCAAATTCAAACGGCAAAAAAGTTTAATTTTGTCGTTTGGGATTTGTCATTTGACATTATTTATATCATGTGTTCAAAGATCCGAAATATTAAATTGATGGAAGTGTGCGGGACGCACACGATGGCGATCGCAAGATCGGGCATAAAGAAGATGCTGCCAAAGGGTGTGGAACTCATATCCGGTCCAGGTTGCCCCGTATGCGTGACCTCTCAGGGGGACATAGACCGGGCTATCAAGATAGCGGGCATGAAAAATGTTATAATGACCACGTTCGGCGATATGATGCGTGTCCCGGGAAGCGCGGGGAGTCTTGAGGGCGCCAAGAGGGATGGCGCGGACGTCAGGGTGGTCTATTCGTGTCTTGACGCGCTGGATATCGCTTCCGCGAATAAGGATAAAAAAGTGGTCTTTATGGGCGTGGGTTTCGAGACTACGTCCCCGACCGTAGCGGCGGCCGTTATAGAAGCCCGGAAGCGGGCTTTAAAGAATTTTTACGTACTTCCTGATTTCAAGGTCATCTTCCCGGCCCTTGAGGCCATAGCCGGCTCAAAGAACCTGAAGATCGACGGATTTATATGTCCCGGGCATGTTAGCGTTATTACGGGAAGCGTCCCTTACGGGGAAATAGCCGGGAAGTACGGTAAACCCTGTGTAATAACGGGTTTTGAGGCCGCGGATATCATTAACGGCATCAAGCGGCTCGTTGAACAGGTGAAAGAAGGCCGCGGCGAAGTCGAAATAGAGTATGAAAGGGCCGTAACCCGGGACGGCAACGCTAAAGCAAAGAGGGTGCTTGGCAGGGTATTCGAACAGGAAGACGCTGAATGGCGCGGACTTGGCAAGATACGGAAAAGCGGTTTGAGGTTCAGGGCCGAGTACGCGGCTTTCGACGCCGGGAAAGAATTCAAGATAAAGACGCCGAAGACCATATCCCCGAAAGGCTGTATCTGCGGGGAGGTCCTGCAGGGGATAAAGACGCCGAAAGACTGCAGGTTATTCGGTAAAAGATGCACGCCAACGGACCCCGTGGGGCCCTGCATGGTCTCGTCGGAAGGGACCTGCGCCGCAGCATATAGATATGGCGAGTAATTGAAAGGGCAAAGATCCCCCACCCTTGCGGGTTCGGGATAAATTCGCACTTATGATTTACGAACACTGTCGTATCCGCAAATCATGTGCTCATTTAAGGGACGTGCGCGGCGGAGTATAAGTACGGGGAGCAGCTATCAGCTTTCAGCTATCTGCTATCAGCTAAGATGTAAATAGGCAAAGAATAGCAGGGTGCGTCGCGCGAGTGGATTGTCAATGGTGAATAGTGAATGGTGCGAGGATGTCCTCTTCTGTCATTGCGAGGAGGCCCCGACTTGTCTCGCCGAAGCTTTAGCGAAGGCGGAAGGGGCCGACGCGGCAATCTATAATAACGAATAATCAATAACCACACTCGCATAGCGCAGAGCGCTAAGCGGAGTAATAAGTGATAGGTAAGGCTAGAGGCTAAAGGCAAAAGGAGGCGTTGATTACGAAGATTAAGACGCAGACGATGATCTTAGATTACGAA
>CAZMEZ010000034.1:0-17424 GCA_964565425.1 uncultured Planctomycetia bacterium
TAAAGACTTCTCGTCCGCAAATGCGGACTCGAAGTCCGCTTTGCAGATTATATAAAAAGCATATGCAAAGCGGAGAGGTGGCCGAGCGGTTGAAGGCGCTAGTTTGGAGAACTAGTGAGCAGAAATGTTCCCAGGGTTCGAATCCCTGCCTCTCCGCCATAAAAAATAGGGACTGTCCCAAGCGAAGCGAGTGGACTGTCCCTATTTTTTATGACAAACGATCGGCCTTTTGCCGTTCAACGAAGCATGGCCGATCGTTTAAACATTTCTTCGCCGGAAATTCATAAAAACCGGTTTTTGTGAATTTTCTCCTCAGAAATGTTTCGAGAGGCAGGGGCACCTGCGGCCGACTTCGTCGGCCTTGTTGTCCCTGCCTGCAGGGAACCTTGTTTCGATCATAACTTGCGCAGAGGCGTGGGTAAAAGCTTCGCTTTTGTCCCTGTTTTTGGCGAAAACGTGCGCTTTTTCCGGCGAAAACCGTGAAAATCCCGGGTTGAACTCCCAAAAAAGTGAAG
This sequence comes from uncultured Planctomycetia bacterium, assembly GCA_964565425.1. Taxonomy (GTDB): domain Bacteria; phylum Omnitrophota; class Gorgyraeia; order Tantalellales; family Tantalellaceae; genus CAZMEZ01. Next base: position 516 of record CAZMEZ010000034.1, read on the forward strand.
TCAAGGTCAAAAAACAAGCTTTTTTACTACTAACTATATATTGTGTCGCGCTTGACAAGAACAACTACATATGGTATTTTTTGACTTGTCCTTGTACTGGTGCCCGCACAGAACGAATAATAAAAACACCGCATAAGATCGTTTATTTGGAGTCTTCCGAGTAGGTAGATATAGATGTTTTTTTGGATTATCCGGAATAATTTTAAAATGGAAAGGACGAAAGATGTATTCCACCGACATTAAATTCATCAGGAAAAGAGACGGCAGGCTTGAACCATTTGACCCCAAAAAGATCGAGAACGCGGTTTTCGCGGCGGCCGAGGCCGAAGGGGGAGAGGACAGGGAAAAAGCGAGGGAGATAACCCGCCAGACGGTCACTTTCCTGGAAGTTATGTATAAAGGAGAAAGGGTCCCGACGGTAGAGAACGTCCAGGACCTTGTCGAAAAGGTCCTGATAGAGAACGGCCATGCCAAGACGGCGAAGGCGTATATAATCTACCGCGACCAGCACGCGAAGATGCGCCAGACAAGGGCCCTCTTGAGCGATGCCGTCAACATGGTCGACAATTATATACAACAGAAGGACTGGCGCGTGAAAGAGAACGCGAACATGGGATATTCCCTCCAGGGGCTCAACAACTTTATCTCCACCGCGGTTTCCAACAAGTACTGGCTGGACCGTATGTATCCGAAGGAGATAGCGGAAAGACATACGGAAGGCGACATACATATCCACGACCTCGGGTCCATAAGCGCGTATTGTTGCGGTTGGGACCTCAAGGACCTTTTAGCGAGGGGATTCGGGGGGGCATACGGCAAGGTTGAGTCAAAGCCGCCGAAACATTTCCGCGTGGCATTGGGACAGATAGTGAATTTCTTTTATACCCTGCAGGGGGAAGCGGCGGGCGCTCAGGCCTTTTCAAATTTCGACACCCTCCTGGCGCCTTTTATCTATTACGACAAGCTTACTTACCCGGAAGTAAGGCAGTACATGCAGGAGTTCATATTCAACATCAACGTTCCCACGCGCGTAGGGTTCCAGACGCCCTTCACCAATATTACCATGGACCTGACCATACCGGAGACGTTCAAGAACGAGGCAGCAGTCGTTGGCGGGGAGGTCAAGGATAAGAAATACGGGGAATTCCAGCATGAAGCGGATCTTATCAATAAAGCTTTCTGTGACGTCATGATCGAAGGTGACGCCAAGGGCAGGATATTCTCTTTCCCCATACCTACCTATAATATAACTAAGGATTTTGACTGGGCCAACCCGGACCTTAACGGACTCTGGGAGATGACGGCAAAATACGGGATCCCGTATTTCTCGAATTTTATCAACAGTGATATGGATCCCGACGACGCCAGGAGCATGTGCTGCCGTTTGCGTCTGGACAACAGGGAGCTGCGCAAACGCGGCGGCGGTCTTTTCGGTTCGAACCCCCTCACGGGATCCATCGGTGTCGTCACGCTGAATCTGCCGCGCCTGGCTTACATGTCGGGCGACAAAGCGAACTTTTACAAGGGGCTTGACGAGCTTCTTCGTATTTCAAGGGAGGCCCTGGAGATAAAGAGGAAGGTCCTGGAGAAACTCACGGCACAGGGGCTTTATCCCTATTCGAGTCATTACCTATCAAACATAAAGGAGAGGCACGGGACATGCTGGTCCAATCATTTCTCCACGATAGGGATCGTAGGGATGAATGAGGCATGTCTTAACCTTATCAAGGAGGACATAGGAACGGAGAAAGGCAAGGGCTTTGCGGTTGAGGTGCTCAATTATATAAGGGAACGCATGATGGAATTCCAGGAGGAGACAGGACATTTCTATAACCTGGAGGCCACGCCGGCGGAGGGGACCACATACCGTCTGGCGAAGATGGACAAGGAAAAATACCCGGGGATAGTTACGCAGGGGGATGAGGATCCATACTACACAAACTCATCCAACCTTCCCGTGGCCTATACCGAAGACCTTTTCGGGGCGCTTGAACACCAGGACGATCTCCAGACGCGTTACACGGGAGGCACGGTGTTCCACATATTCCTCGGGGAGCGTATAGAGGACAGGGAGGTCTGCAAGAAATTCGTAAGAAAAATAGCCGAGAACTACAGGATGCCTTATTTCACTATATCACCCTCATTTACCATATGTTCACGGCACGGGTATATACCGGGGGAACATTTCAGGTGTCCTTATGATGATAGCGAAAATGAACACGAAAAAACCAGCAAGGAGGTCTTGATATGACTTCAAATAAATGCAACGTTGAAGTGTTTGCCCGCGTTACGGGCTTTTTCCGGCCGGTCCAGTCGTGGAACAAGGGTAAAACCGCGGAGTTCAAAGACCGCAAGAAATACAAGCTTAATGCATCCAAGGTGGAAGATGAGAATAGCCGGCTTGCAAAATCTGTCGTTGATTGATTACCCGGGATATATTGCCGCGGTGGTATTCGTACAGGGGTGCAATTTCAGGTGCGGGTACTGCCATAACCCCGACCTTATAGACATAAAGAACGGTACTTTCTTTCCGGAGGAAGAGATCCTCGAATACATATCTTCCCGCAGGGATATGCTGGAGGGCTTGGTAATAACCGGAGGGGAACCGTGCATATACGAAGATCTCCCCGAATTCATAAAAAAAGCCAGGGAGAAAGGGCTAAAGGTCAAGCTTGATACGAACGGATCCAATCCAGCGCAGCTCGAGTATATGATAAGGGAAAAAATCCTCGATTATGTTGCCCTGGACGTAAAGACATCACTCCGAAAATATTCTCTCCTTACCGATAAGACGGATATAGCCGATTCTTTATCCAGAAGCGTCAGGATGCTGATCTTATCTACTTTGCCGTATGAACTTCGCACAACGTGTGTCCCTGGAATAGTCGATGAGGAAGATTTCGCGTCCCTGAAAGACCTTATAAAAGGTTCGAAGAAATGTTGTCTCCAGCAATTCCGATCTTTAAAGACTTACGACCAGAAATTCACGGACATAAAACCTTACGGCAGGGAAAAGCTGCAGAAGTTTCGCGACATATTGAATGAGTTCGTCGAAGAAGTGGAAATACGGGGGATATAGTTCAGACCACGGACTATAGACTACAGACGTAAGAGGGTTACCGGTAACCGGTTGCCAGTCCCCGGTAAAATTCACAAGATACCAGATACTAGATGCGAACTCCATTCCCGCCACTCATCACCTATCGCGTATTATGTATTACTTACTTTGTACGTCCCTTTCGCCTTTAGCCCGCTCAAGACTCAAGACTGCCCGGCGCCTTGCCAGCACCACCTATTATCGCACCCGGAAAACTAGAAGGGTAAAATCGTCGAACTGGGACTGGTTCCTGGAAAAACCGAACGCTTCTTCCTTGATATTGTTCACGATCTCCTGGGCCGAAAGGTCCCTGGCGCCCAACACGACCTGAGAAAGACGTTTTAGGCCGAACATCTCATGTTTCTCGTTCATCGCCTCCACTACACCATCCGTGTACAGGACCATCGTATCGCCTTTTTCCAGTTTTATCTCGTCCTGGCCGTAAGGCTGGTCTTCCATTATACCTAACGGACAGCCGTGCGGGCCCAGCAGCCGCACATGTGAACTTTTCTTGTCCACGTAAAGCGGCGGGTTATGCCCCGCGTTGGAATAACGGAACACTTTCGTATCCCTGTCGTAGATACCGTAGAACATCGTAATGAACATCGAGGAAGAAGCCGTGCCCATCTCTTTTATTATCAGGTCGTTGGTCCTTTCTATAACCTTCCCCGGGGACATCTCTTCCGTCGTCATTACCTTGAATATGCTCCTGGAGTTGGTCATGAATATCGAACTGTATAACCCTTTCCCCGTGGCATCGGCGATGACAAAACCGATATTCCGCCCGTCCTTGTTCATGTAATCAAAGTAGTCCCCCCCCACTTCACGGGCGGGGAGGCTCAGTCCCGCGAGGTCTATTTCCTCCACGTCAAGGCTGTAATGCGGAAGCATCGCCTTCTGGAGCTCAGCGGCGATCTCGAGCTCCCTGTTGAGCCTTTCCTTTTCCTTCGTGACCTCCGTCAGGTCGTGTATGTATTTCTTAAGCTCATGCGCCATCGTGTTGAAATTGTGTCCGAGTTTGCCGATCTCGTCGTGCGACCTTACGGGGATCTTATAGTCAAGATTGCCCGTACGTATCTCCTGCATGCCTCGCATGACCACATTCAGGGGTTTCGTCAGCCACCAGGAAACCAGGTTGCCGACCGCTATCGAAAAAATGATACCTATAAGAAAAACATAGACCCCGTTCATGAGAACCGTGTTCCTCATCTCGCCTATCGTCTCCGCCGATATATCTATGCCCAGGATCCCGACGGTCGTTCCATTCTCCCTCTTTACCGGAGAATATCCCGAAAGCCAATCACCCCATCTGTCGGACGATACATCGTGATCCGCGGCCGGGCCATCGACGGCCTTCATGAGTTCCGGGAACGGCGTAACGTCGAACTCCTCTCCGCAGTCTACCGGATCTTCGTCGTCGGCATTAGCTACGAATTTCATGATGCCGGGCTTATCCGTATCTACAAGAACGTAAACATCCGCTATATCCTCATGGATGTTCATGATCCCCTGGAGTTTTCCTCTAAGCTCCTTGTACTGGGCGGAATTCATGTTCGCCCGCATCGGGATTATCTTTTCGACAAGTCCGGCAGGAACTATCTGGACGCCCAGGGAAGAGAGTTCCATGAGCTTTTGCCTCAGATTCTCTTTCTGGACGTGAACGGCTTTAAAGTAAAAAAGCCCGATGAGGTACACGGAAAGAACCGTGTAAGCCATAAAAAAGGCGAGGGTTATCTTGGTCTTGAAACTGATGCGTCTCATATGGTCTATATTGTAAGCTTAATTTGGGAGAGGTTCAAGTGTAAAGGCGCGGGCGTGGGAGCTGGGGGTTCGCATAGCGCATAACAGGTTAAGTGATAAGTAAGGCGAGAGGCAAGAGGCGAAAGAAAGGCGTTGATTACGAAGATTAAGACGCAGACGATGATCTTAGATCACGAAGATCTGATCCCCGTAATCTATTTAAATCTCCGTAATCAACGTAATCAATGATTAACGATAAACGAACAACGAACGACGAGTAACGAGGCAAAGAACGGCAGGGCGCCTACTTCTGTCATCCCGAGCGGAGTCCGCCGGCTTGTCTCGCCGTAGCTTTAGCGAAGGCGGGAGGCGGACGAAGGCGAGGGATCTAGATTCCTCGACTCCCCCGGGTCTTTGCCCGGGGTCGCTCGGAATGACAAAAAGGTGGCGCTGGGTGCAGGGTCGTTGGCCCGTTGCCTGATATGCGGGCAAACAGGATAACGGGTGAACGGGAAACGACAACCGGGGACGGCAAGTCCGTCATTACGAGGAGGCCATCCCCCTCCGTCATTGCGCTTGCCTCGCCCGCCTGTCTCGCCGCAGCTTTGACGAAGGCGGAAGCCTTAGCGAAGGCGGGAGGAGCCCACCCCCTCCGTCATTGCGAGGAGCGAAGCGACGAAACCGTGCAAGCATACTAGGCAATAAGAAGGTTCCCCGTAATAATATTTAGTAAATGTAGGAAAGCAATCTATAATAACAAATAATTAATAACGAATAATCAACTTAACGCAGGCGGGGATCCTGCCGTAATATTTAAAACCCGGGCAGAAAACAAGCCCGAGCGTAAGCGAGGGCGCAGGATCCTGCCCGGGGACGAATGCCGTAGAGAATTTTGAAAAGGAAAATGTATTTTTCTTTTCAAAATGAACGGAGGCATGGATAGATTTACAAGGCGTTAAATGCGCATAAAATTTATCCCAAATAAAAAACGGCTCTACTTTTGCAGAACCGTTTTTTATTTGGCGTCCCCGGGCAGAAAACAAGCCCGAGCGTAAGCGAGGGCGCAGGATCCTGCCCGGGGACGAATGCCGTAGAGAATTTTGAAAAGGAAAATGTATTTTTCTTTTCAAAATGAACGGAGGCATGGATAGATTTACAAGGCGTTAAATGCGCATAAAATTTATCCCAAATAAAAAACGGCTCTACTTTTGCAGAACCGTTTTTTATTTGGCGTCCCCGGGCAGAGTCGAACTGCCGCCACCGGCTCCGGAGGCCGGTACTCTATCCATCTGAGCTACGGGGACGCGAAACCATTATACTTATTTTTGCGGTAACTGTAAATTCATAATGGATGACACGGCATATACTTAATATTTCGGGGACGGGACCTTCTCCGGAGCTTGTCAAGAGTGGATGATACGTCATCAGCCCTCGGAAACCGTTGATTTTACTAATTTATATTTGACAACAGCTGGAAACTTTAGTATATTAAACCTGATCGCAGTTCATTCCTAACAATTCAAAGGAGGTGTTGAATGAACAAGGCAGAATTTATCGATTCAGTGTACAAATCCGGAAAGTATGACACAAAGTCCGAAGCGTCGAGAGCGTATGACGCAGTGGTAGGAGCTCTTTCCAGCCGTCTGAGCAAGGGCAGCGCGAGCGACAGGGTGATCCGTCTTCCCGAGCTCGGTACTTTCCAGATGAAGACCAGGAAAGCAAGAACCGGCAGGAACCCGCAGACCGGCAGATCCATCAAGATACCGTCGAAGAAGGTCGTGACCTTCAGGAGCGGGAAGAACCTGAAAAAGAGCCTCTAATTTTCCGGTTCATTTAAAGGATATAGAGACAACCCCCTTATCCCCGGAGGATAGGGGGGTTGTCTTTTTTGACGGCGAATGTTAAAATCTACCCTATTATGAAAAACCTTGTGACCAACCTGTATTTGAAGGCAAAGACCATGGGAGGCGAACTTACGCTTTCCGCCGACGAGATATCCAGGTTCATAGGCGGAAAGGTCATGGGCGACGGCGGCGCGAAGGTAAAAGATATGTCATCGGCGGCTTTCGCGAAAGAAGGGGATATCACGTTCGCTTCCACCGAGGAAGAGCTTTCGGCGGCGGAAAAGAGCAAGGCGTCGTGCGTGCTCACCACGGTAAAGAAAGACCGCTATTCTAAACCGGTCATACTGGTCGACGACATCAAACGGGCCCTGACGGTGATGTATAACGCCATGTTGGAAATAAAACCTCCGCGAAAAGGGTCGATACACCCGACCGCCGTAATATCGGAGAAAACGCGGCTCGGAAAGAACGTTTCCGTGGGGCCTTACGCGGTGATAGAGGAGGATGTGCAGATCGGAGACAATTCGGCCATAGGTGCCAATTGTTACGTGGGCCGGAAAACGGCCATCGGGAACAATTGCCGTATCTATCCCAATACCGTTATATACGATCAGACGGTTATCCGGGACAAGGTCATTGTACATTCGGGTTCCGTCATAGGGGCCGATGGTTTCGGGTATGTTCCCAGGGGCGAAAAGATATATAAGGTCCCCCAGATGGGTAATGTTATCATAGAGGATAACGTGGAAATAGGAGCGAATACCTGTATAGACAGGGGGACGTTCGCCAATACGGTTGTAGGAGAGGGGACCAAGATCGATAACCTCGTGCAGGTAGCGCACAATACAAAGATAGGCAGGAACGTTCTCATAGCCGGCCAGACCGGCATAGCGGGCAGCTGCGAGATAGGCGACGGCACCATGATGGGCGGAAATGTGGGCGTAGCCGACCATGTCAGAGTAGGGAAAAACGCGAAGATCGGGGCAAAAACAGGTGTTCACGGACATGTTCCCGAAGGCAAGACCATTTTCGGTTATCCTTATCGCGAGGCCGACGAAGCCAGGAAGATGCACGCTTTATTATCCTTGCTTATCAAGCATTCAAGAAAGCTGCGCGCTTTTCTCAGGACCCTTCCTGAACCGGGTAAGGGGGGCTCATGATAATACTTACCGGCGGGGCGGGGTTTATCGGGAGCTGCTTCCTCAGAAAGCTCAATGACGAGGGCATAAACGATGTGATCGTCGTGGACCACCTGGACGATTCGGAAAAATGGCGCAACCTCGTCGGCAAGAAGTTCGGCGACTATGTCCAGAAAGACGATTTTCTCCGCCTGGTCGAGGAAAATAAGCTCCCGCGGCCGAAACATATAGTCCACATGGGCGCGTGCAGCTCGACCACGCTGGCTGACGCCGGGTACTTCATAAAGAATAATTACGAGTATTCCAAGAAACTTGCCGAATGGGCGCTGGCCCATAAAGTTCCGTTCCTCTACGCTTCCTCCGCCGCCACCTACGGCGACGGCGAAAAAGGATACAGCGATAACGAGGACGCGCTTGAGACGCTCAGCCCTCTCAACATGTACGGGTTTTCGAAGCACATGTTCGATCTCCGGCTAAAACGTCAAGGTCTTCTCCGGAAAGTAACGGGTCTCAAGTTCTTCAATGTTTTCGGCCCGAACGAGTATCACAAGGAAGATATGATGAGCGTTATCTGCAAGGCGTTTCCCCGGGCAAGGGACGAGGGATATATCCGTCTTTTCAGATCATACCGCGGGGAATACCCCGACGGAGGGCAAAAAAGGGATTTTATCTATATCAAGGATGCCGTGGATGTAATGTATTATTTCTTCAAGAACCCCCAGAAGACCGGGATCTTTAATCTGGGGACAGGAGAGGCCAAAACCTGGAACGATCTGGCGCAGGCCATGTTCGCGTCCCTGGGCAAGAAGACCATCATTGAATACATCGATATGCCGGATTACCTGAGACCGAAGTACCAGTACTTCACCCGGGCCGATATGGCGAAACTCAGGGAAGCTGGGTATGACCGCGAGTTCATGCCCCTCGAGGATGCCGTCAGGGATTATGTCGGATATCTGGAGAGAGAGGCCTATTTATAGGCTCAAGGCACAAGGCCCTGCCAGCCGTCAGACATCAGCATGGAGCAGCTGGGCGCGGAGTGTTCGCATAGCGCATAGAGCATAGCGGATTAAGTGATAAGTGATACGTGATACGTGGCGTGGGCGGTCACTCTGTCATTGCGAGGAGGCCCGACAGGGCCGACGCGGCAATCTATAATATATGAGAGATTGCCACGCCCCTCGCCCTGTTAGAAAAATATTTTTTAACAGGGCTCGCTAGGCTTCCGCCTCCGCTATGCTTCGGCGAGACAAGCGGGGCTCGCAATGACACAATGTAGTCGCCCGATTTATCGGGCGCTGACAGCTGAAAGCAGAAAGCTGATAGCCCCCAAGCCACTAACATCCAACATCAAACATCTTACCTGTGACATGTGACCTGTGACTTGTGACGGCTTTTCGCCTCCAGCCTTTAGCCTAAATATCACGCGAACGTCTTAAATTCTTTCGTTATGGGATTGAATATGGTTATCTTGTTGCGCCCGCTGTTCTTGGATTCGTAGAGCGCGTGGTCCGCTTCGCCTATAAGGTATTCGGACTTGTAATCGGGCGCGGCGTTGTAGGATGAGACTCCGAGGCTGAGTGTTACGCCGGCGTGAGAATGGTCGATCTCTATTTCGGTGCTCTGGACCTTTTCTTTTATCCTGCCCGCGACTTCTAATGCTTCTTCGGTAAGTTTTTTCAGTCTTTTTGCCACGTTCGCGGCCTCCTCGGGACCGGCTTCGATGAGGAGAATGGCGAATTCCTCGCCGCCGTACCTGGCTACTATATCGGACGATCGGACATTGTCCGCTATGATCTGGGCCACCGTTTTCAGCATCTTGTCGCCGGAAAGGTGACCGTGGGTGTCGTTGAATTTTTTGAAATTATCTATATCGCACATGACGAGAGAGAGGGGGTTGCCGTATCGCTTGGAACGGCTTATTTCCCGGTCCAGGTGCTCCTTGAAATATTTCTGGGTGTAGAGCCCGGTCAGACCGTCATGGACCGCCTGATACTCGGCTATCCGTTTTTCGTGTTCTATCTTCGCGCTGTATTCGCGGTAGATCAGCACGGAAAGAAGCAGAAGGATGAGGATCGCGAAGAAACCCCTGGTCAGGTTGAGCATGTCGGTATATTCGCTGAGACCCCTTTTATATTCTTTGTTTATATCGTAGACAAGCAATGTGCCGACTTCGGTGTCCCCGTACCTTATGGGATACACGTATTCGGCGCTCAGGATATCGATCTCCTTCACGTCTCTGGCCGCGCTCCGCATCACGCCTTTGTCGTCCCTGTAGACGAAATTGACGCTAAGGAAGGGTATGTCGTTGTACTTTTGTATAAAGGCGCCGATATTTCCGGGGGAGGGGTCCGGTACTTCTTTCTTGAAGCTCTGGTATATGGAAGAGGCGAGCCGTTCGGCCCTCTCCAGGTTATAGCTTGTCGGTTTCTCGATGAAGTACTTGTACATTATGGCGCGCTGCCTGGTCAGCAGGAAGTTAAAAAGGAACGCGCCTATGAGCGAGAGCAGCAGGAGATACGCTATGAACCTGGTCTTGAGAAAAGCTATCTTCATCGTATATAGATTATATATTAGCTTGCCTCAAAAGCCAAATAAAAGTGACGGGTAACGGGTGACGGGATCTCGCAAAGAGCATAACGCAGAGCGCTAAGCGGAGTAATAAGTGATACGTAATACGTGATAGGTGATGAGTAGCCCAGGGATAAGGGGTAAGCGTTAAGGGGTAAGAGGGACCTTAACGCCTACCCCTTATCCCTTACACCTAAACGATACCGGGGACTGGCAACCGGGAACCGGGGACCCTTCTTGTGACTTTGTGCCTTGCTCACTGGCTAACTGGCTAACTGGTTAACTACTGGCGCTCTGGTGGCTGGTGCACCGGTGCTCTAGTCCCATCTTTCGCCTCTAGCCTTTTGCCTTTAGCCTGTCCGTGTCACCAATGCTCTTATTGAAAAACGCCGCCACATGTGCTATATTCACACTATCGCCATTCAAGGAGGAATGAATGAATAACACCTATACCTCAAAAGACATATTGCAGATGGCCGTCCAGGCCAAGGAGCGGGGCAAGGAGCTTTATCTCGCCCTGGCGCGTAACAGTGAAAATTATTATGTGAGCAAACTTTTCACCGAGCTCGCGAAAGATGAACAGAAGCACAAGCTTGAGCTTGAGAAATGGTTTGATTACGTCAGCGGCGACACCCCCGAAGAGGCATATCCAGGGGAACGCGCCCTGTACCTGAAGGCGCTCGTGGACGAGAGCGCCTTCAATTGCGACAAAGCTACAAAGCAGGCTCTTGAAAAGACCATCAGCGAAGAGGACGCCCTCCATGCGGGCATAACGTTCGAAAAGGATTTCATGCTTTTTCTTCACGAATTAAAACAACACGTGAAGGATGACGCGAAAAGCACCATAGATTCCCTGCTCGAAGAGGAGATACGGCACCTGGGGGAGATGTTCCATCTCAAGGAGAAAGTGGAAAAGGGCGGGTGATCCGTCCTAGGGTTCCAGGATAGCCGGAACCATCTTCCTGACAGAGTTTACCAGGAAAATATCATCGGCTTTAATAAGGTCCTCCATCCGGAGGACCTTTTCTTTTACGGGAAGAGTATGGGATTTTAAAAGGTATTCACGGTAAACCCCCGGAAGGACGCCGCCGGAAAGAGGGGGTGTCCGGTAATTGCCCCCGTTCCGTATCACTATATTCGTGATCGCGCCCTCCGTGATCTCGCCGTCCCGGTTCGTGAAGATAACGTCGAAGAACCCTTTCTCGCGGTATTTTTTGAGTTCCCGATCATAGAGGGCCCTGTTTGTGGTCTTGTGGGCCAGGAAAATATCGCTTTTGTCCGTTTTTTCGCGCGAAAGCGCCGTTCTGACAGGGCCAACCTCAAGCGGCGGGAGAGCTTCGGCGGATATCTCGAATTTGCCGGTACGTTTAAGTAAAAGCCGGACCTTGTATTTCCTCATCATGTCGAATTCGGAAGACGAACATTCAAGGACGCTTTCAGTGAAGGACGCGTCGAACGGAAAACCGAAATGTTCGGCGCTCTTCCGCAGGCGCTGCAGGTGAAGGTCCATAAGAAAATAACCGCCTTCTTCCCAGAGCAGTGTTTCTATGAGGTCGAAATCTTGAAACATAGACATATGGAAATAAAGAAAAAATGGCGTGCCAGGCAGGCCGTTCCGGGCTATGATGCTCCTTTTCGTCGCATCATTTACGCCCTTCACGGCATTTCCTCATGCCTTCGGCATTCGGTCAGATTCGAACCTGCGACCAACGGCTTCCGGACGACCATTAAACGCCTATCCCGGGCAATTTATCCTCACATGGTTCGGATAAATTGTCGTAGGCCGCTTAAAGCACTTCGTCTTTTGGCGGCCTACTAAGCCGTAAGAAAAAATGGCGTGCCAGGCAGGCCGTTCCGGGCTATGATGCTCCTTTTCGTCGCATCATTTACGCCCTTCACGGCATTTCCTCATGCCTTCGGCATTCGGTCAGATTCGAACCTGCGACCAACGGCTTCCGGACGACCATTAAACGCCTATCCCGGGCAATTTATCCTCACATGGTTCGGATAAATTGTCGTAGGCCGCTTAAAGCACTTCGTCTTTTGGCGGCCTACTAAGCCGTAAGAAAAAATGGCGTGCCAGGCAGGATTCGAACCTGCGACCAACGGCTTCGTAGGCCGCTACTCTATCCACTGAGCTACTGGCACGCACCAATTAGCACTAATCAATTGAGTTTTTATTGTATCACAACTATAATATTAGTCAACGAGAGGGCAAAAACGCCGTCTGAATATTTTTCAATAGTAACTTTGATTTAATAACATGAGCCTGCAAAGAGAAGGCAGAATAGCCCTTTTTATAGTCGTCCTCGGCAGTATCGCCGTGATCCTCGATAACATGGTGTATCAGGGGCTCGCGGTCCAGCGTTCATCCCATATCATTGATTTTATCATTTTTTTCCTGTTCGTTTTCGGCGCCGCGGTCAATTTGTTCCTGGCGAAAGATAAGCGCGTCTTTATCAGAAAAAACCCGGTCGAGATATTTATTGCCCTGCTGCTCATTGTTTTTTTCTTCTGGGGCAAGTATTACCATTTTTTTGTCAATAAGTTCGAAGGACATGACGTCCCGGTAGACATTATTGTGGCGGTAACGCTGTTTAACCTCGTAAAGGTATTCTTCCGGGTCAAGAAGATCAATTACATTATCCGGAAACTGAGCCTTCATCCCGCGCAGACCATAATGTTCAGCTTTTTGGCCGTTATAATAATCGGCACGGTGCTTCTCATGATGCCGTTCGCCACCGCCGACCAGTCAAGGCTGGGATTTATTAATTCGCTTTTTACCGCGACCTCCGCGACATGCGTTACGGGGCTGATAGTGGTCGATACGGCCGCGAAATTCTCCGTTCCCGGAAAGATCGTGATAATGTCGCTTATACAGGTGGGCGGCCTGGGGATAATGATATTAGCTTTTTTTACGGCGTTCCTTGTGGGGAGAAAGCTTTCTTACGAGGAGAAGATAGCGGTGTCGTATATGCTGGATCCGGACGAGTCGAAGGACCTGGCTCGCGGGCTGAAGAACATAGTTTTCTTTACTTTCTTCTTCGAGCTCTGCGGGATCCTTCTGCTTTTTCCCGCCCTGAAGGGGACGGTGGGGAGCTGGGGCGAAACGGGATTCTTTTCCGCATTTCACGCGGTATCGGCCTTTTGCAACGCCGGGTTCGCTCTTTTTTCGGACAACCTGGCGCAATTCAAATCCTTCGGGTTCCTTAATTTTGTCATAGCGGGGCTTATAATAGCCGGGGGTATAAGCTTTTCGGTCCTTGCCAATTCGGCAAGGAACATAAGGAGCAGGGTACGCAAGAAATTAGCGGACAGGACGCAGCAAGTCGAAAAACTGACGCTGAACACCCAGATAGTCCTGGTAACCACCGCTATCTTAATAGTGGCGGGGACGCTTATCATATATAAATTCGAGCATAGATCGATCCTGCCGGATAGCACAAGGACACAGTATCTGGAATCTTTCTTCCAGGCGGTCACGCTCAGGACCGCGGGCTTCAATACGATGGATATATCCAAGCTGCACATAGGCACGTACGTGCTCATGATGCTCTTCATGTTCATAGGGGGGGCTTCCGGTTCGACCGCCGGGGGAATAAAGGTCAATACACTGGGCGTGGTATGGGCATACGTGAAGTCCGTTTTCAGCAACAGGGATGAGGTCGTAATGCTCAAGCATTCGATCCCCAAGGAGCTTATAAACCAGGCGTTCCTGGTCATGCTGATGGCGGGTGCCGTAGTCTTTTCCGGCGCGTTATGCCTGACGATATTCGAGCACCAAAAGCGGTTCGTTGAGGTAGTTTTCGAATGTTTTTCCGCTTTCGGTACGGTGGGGCTTTCCATGGGGATAACCCCGCAGTTAACCCCTCCGGGGAAATTGATAATAACCCTTCTGATGTTCATAGGAAGGCTTGGCCCGCTCACGATCATAGCCGCGCTGTCGCAAAAAAGAGGCCGCTATCCGATAGAATATCCGGAGGGAAGGGTGAGTATCGGATAAAGAGCATGGCGCAAAGTGCTGGGTGCAGGGCGTTAGTGATAAGTAATAAGTGATATGTGATATGTACTGGGGACTGGCAACCGGGGACTGGCAACTTTAATAAGAAGGAGACTGATATGGTAAAAGAGAAACTTTTCGCTGTTTTTGGCCTGGGGATCTTTGGAACAGAGGTTTGTAAGACCCTCGCGTCGAAAGGGTTCAAGGTCGTAGCCGCGGATAAAGATAAAGGGTTGGTGGACAAGATACGGGATACGGTCACGCAGGCGATCCAGATGGACAGCACGGACGAGGACGCCCTCCGAAACGCGAACCTGCAGGACGCGGACATAGCTATTGTCGCCATGGGGGATAGCATGGAAGCGAGCATACTTACGACGATACTTCTAAGAAAGATAGGAGTTCCCTACATTATCACCCGCGCGTTTTCCGACGTGCACGCCGAGGTTCTCGGCCAGATAGGCGCGACGGAAGTCGTGAACCTCGAGGTCGAGGAGGGTCGGCGGCTGGCCAACAAGATAATAGCGCCTGATGTCGTCGATCTCATACCTGTTTCCGAGGACCAGTCGCTGGCGGAACTCAGGATCCCGGAAGGGTTTATCGGCAGATCCCTGAAAGAGCTGGACCTCAGGAAGAAATACAACGTAAATATCATCAGCATAAGGAGGACTAAGACCGAAATAGACGACATGGGGAACCCGAGAAAGAAGGAGTTCGTTTTCACGCCTAAGCCCGATGATGACATGAAGGTCAACGACGTGCTTGTCCTCCTCGGGGCCAACAAGGACATAGACAAGATGAAGGAGCTGTAAAATGATCCTCGTAAAGAAAAAGCACCTCTATATCCTTACTTTTCTTTTCATGCTGCTGGTCGTTTTCGGGGAAATAAAGTTCTTTTTCGCCATAAAGAGCATGAGCAAGGTGACGGACCTGGACATAAAATACGAGGTCGAGAATTTCATTTTCGCGTCGATAATCCTCGTTCTCATAGTATTCTTCTTCCTTGTGAATTTCATACGTACCAGCAATAACGTCCTGAAGAAACTGGATAAGATGGTAGAGCTTTCTTCTTACGGCAAGTATGACGTGGGCGAGCATCTCAAAAGGCTGGGGAAGCTTGGGGACAGGGTAAAATACCTTATCTATCACCTGGATAACCTCAATAACATGAAGACGCTGAAGATCAGTTCGTTGTCACAGATGAACGAATTTTTAATGAAAAGAAGCGGGGAAGCTTTGTTCCTGATGGACAGGTATGGGATGATAATGAATTGCAGCGAAGCTTTGCCGGTAAAGATGAAGGCCGATATGAGCAGCTTCATGGGCAGGGAATTCAAGGATGTTTTCGCGGGGATGGATCTTGAAGAATTATTCTATGCCCTTGAGAGGGGCAGGCAGGCCGTGACAAAGGAAAGCGTGGATGTACGGATGGACGGGCGCGAAGAAAAGTATAAAGTGACATTTTATCCGATAATAAACGCGGCTGAGAACGTATCGCACGCTATAGGGAGCCTGGAATGACGGGCATAAGGAAGCCGGTATTGTCGGGCGTGGTTCTCTTTATGGTATTTTGCCTGTTTTCCGGGCGATCGTCCGGGGACGACGGAACGAGGACGATCATAGTGAGGATGAATAGCACTGAAATATCCCTCGATCGCGATATAAGAGTGGATATAACCGGTTACGGGGATGTGGCGATAGGCGGTATCAGCGCCGCGCATGTCCGGGAGGAGACAAAAGAAGGGCTTTTCGACAAATTGTACATAAGCGGGAAAGTGATATCGCTTAAGGACGTCATGATCACGGAGATGAGGGTAAAAGCGGAGTTCTATAACGGCAAGGGCGATCTCGTGGCGAAAAGCGAAGCGGGGGTGACCCCGAAGGTATTGGGTGTCAAGGACCTCAAGAGGGGAAGCTTCACCGTTTCAACGGATTACGACCCCGCCATTACCGGGTGCAGGCTCGGCCTTATATGGTATAAAGGTCCGGGAGAGAAAGAATGAACAAGCACGAAGTCCACATGAAACAGGCTCTTGCCGAGGCTTATAAGGCGTTCGATGACGGGGAAGTGCCCGTGGGCGCGGTCATAGTCCATAACGGCCAGATCATCGCAAGGGCCCATAACCAGATCAAGATGCTCAAGGACCCCACGGCGCACGCGGAGATGATAGCGATCACTCAGGCGGCGGCGCACCTGGCGAACGAGAGGTTGAACGAGTGCGACCTTTATGTTACAATTGAGCCCTGTTCCATGTGCGTGGGAGCCATGATACTGGGGCGTTTCAGGGCCGTTATTTACGGCGCCAGCGACCCCAAAACGGGCGCCTGCGGGTCCGCGATAGACCTTACAAGGCCCGGGCTTTTCAACCACGACCTGGAAGTTATAAGCGGTATTATGGAAGCGGAATGCCGGACGGTCATACAGGAGTTCTTTTTGCGGAAGAGATAGTAAAGACTTCTCATCCGCTAATGCGGGGAATTAGAAGTAAAGACCTCTCACCCCTAACGGGGTTCGAGG
>CAZMEZ010000035.1:0-16889 GCA_964565425.1 uncultured Planctomycetia bacterium
AAACGATAAATGGTAAACAAAAAACGAACCACGAACGACGAACGACGAACGACGACCCGTCCGCCATGGATACGCGGGAGGGTCTCCTGGGACCCGGGCTGGGATAAGGTCCGGGCGCTCATGGATAGGCTGAAACTCAACAGCGTTTGCGTGGAAGCGGCCTGTCCCAACAGAGGAGAGTGCTGGGACAAGGAACACGTTACCTTCATGATACTGGGGGATATCTGTACGCGGCGCTGCCGTTTCTGTAATGTTAAAGAGGGATCTCCGCGACCGGTCGATCGATCCGAACCCGGCAGGATCGCGCATGCCGTGAAAGAACTGGGAATAAAATATGTTGTCATAACTTCGGTAACACGCGATGACCTTCCGGACGGAGGCGCGGAACATTTCGTGAAAACAGTAAGAGAGATAAAATCCCTTTCGGAAGATATACTGGTGGAGCTTCTTATTCCCGATCTCGGCGCGGAAGAAGGTCTTTTAAGAAAGATCGCTTTTTCGGGTGCCGACGTGATAGGGCATAATATCGAAATGCCCGGATCCCTTTACGGAGAAATAAGACCGCGGGCGGACTATTCCAGGTCTCTCGACGTTTTAAAAAAGCTGGACCGCATGAGGGACGAAGGAGCCGGCATGTTGGTTAAATCCTCGATCATGCTGGGTCTTGGTGAAAACGCGGAAGATGTTCTAAGGAGCTTGAAGGACCTTAAAGGCGCAGGGGTTGACATTGTTTACCTGGGGCAGTACCTGAGCCCCTCAAAAGAACACTGGCCGTGCGAAAGATATTATACGCCCGATGAATTTACTTTTTGGGGAGACAGGGCGAAAGAACTGGGTTTCCGGGCTGTTCTTGCGGGGCCCATGGTGCGCAGTTCGTATCGCGCCAGGGAAGCGTATGAGTCAGCGTCCAGCGTTCAGCGTCCAGCGGTCACAAGGGCATAAGAAGGGTCCCCAGTTCCCGGTTGCCAGTCCCCGGTATCGTTTAGGTGTAAGGGATAAGGGGTAAGCGTTAAGGTCCTTCTTACCTCTTAACGCTTATCCCTTATCCCTGTTCAAGGGTAGGGGTTAAGATGCCGGTTTAGTCTCTGGTAACTGGTAACTGGTAACTTTCTCAAGACCCATGACTCGCAACCCCACCCTTGACATCCCCCTGATTTGTTCTATAATGGGAGCAAGTGCAACTGGCGTTCTGGCCTGCAAAATCCATTCATCCCTGATCTCTTCAGGAAACCCGGCAGGTCGGGCCGTGTTCATGACGCGGTCAGTGGGTAACCACAAGGAAGCTTGATACCGGGAACCGCACGCCTGGGTCCTCGGTCCTTCGGATGTAAAATCCTTTTAGTTGAAAAGCGCCATATGTCCAGAAAAGAAAGCGATTTGAGAAAAACCCCTCTTTTTAACAAGCATCTTGGATCAGGGGCTAAGATGGTTCCCTTTTCCGGTTGGGATATGCCTGTCCAATACACGGGGATAATAGAGGAGCATCTTCAAACTCGCGCGAAAGCCGGCCTTTTCGACATCTGCCATATGGGAGAATTTTTCATCAAGGGCCCTGCCGCCGACAAGGACCTTGCCCGGCTTGTTACGTGCCGGATAGACGATATGCCTCCGGGAAGATGCCGTTACGGGTTCATGCTTAACGAGCAAGGCGGCATCATAGACGATCTTATAGTGTTCAAGATATCCGAAGGCGAATACATGCTTGTGGTGAACGCCGGAACTATAGATAAGGACAGGAAGTGGGTGGAGAAGAACGTTTCTCAAGAGGATTTTTTCATAGATGATTCCGACAATATAGCTAAAATAGACATACAGGGACCGTTGTCGGGCAGAGTAATGGCCGCTATCGCGGGGGAAGAGACTGTCTCGGGCCTCAAAAGGTTCTGTTTTGCCAGGGTCGAGGTGGGGGGCGAGATGGTCCTGCTGAGCCGCACCGGATACACCGGAGAACTTGGATATGAACTTTTTTCCCCGGTATCGTCCGCCGGGAAAATATGGGACATGCTTCTTGGCTCCGGGGACGTCAAACCGGTCGGCCTCGGGGCGCGCGATACCCTCAGGCTTGAAATGGGATACTCACTTTACGGGCACGATATCGACGAAGATCATACGCCCTTTGAGGCCAACCTTGCCAGGTTCGTGTGCATGGACAAGGATTTTATCGGCAAGGAGGCGCTGCTGGAACAGGAGGCCGAAGGCGTGAGGCGTTTTTTGATGGGCTTCGTATGCGAGGGGAGAAGGGCCGCCAGGGAGCATTTCGACGTTATCGCTGGAGGGAAGAAGTCCGGCGAGGTCACGAGCGGCGCTTTTTCGCCGTGTTTGAAACGGGGCATAGGATTGTGTTATATTGAAAAGGACCTCGCGACCGAAGGGCGCGAGGTCCTCTTGAGTGACGGGAGAATAGAGATAAAAGCCACGCTTGAGAACGTGCCGTTGTACGAGGGGGCGTGTGGGGCTAGTAACGAGTGACATGTGACGGGTGACGAGTGACGGAAGGGCAAGGATAAAGGTTAAAGGATGAGGGATAAATTCGGATATTAGATGTTTGATGTTAGATGTTGGTAGTTCTTGCTAATATCTAAGTGCGAAGCCTCCCCGAAGGGGACATCCAACATCTAGCTTTTCGATTCACGACTCACGATTCACGACTTTTCCGGGGACTGGCAACTGGTTACTGGTAACTTTGAACCGACTGATGTCTAAAAAATGGAGGCAACATGATACCGCAGGAATTAAAATACACAAAGGAACATGAATGGGTGCGCATCGAAGGCGATAAAGCCGTGTTCGGCATAACCGACCACGCCCAGTCCGCGCTCGGTGACATAACTTTTGTGGAACTTCCCGAGAAGGGGAAAGAAATAAAGCAGTCGCAGAGCATATCGACGGTTGAGTCGGTAAAAGCCGCGAGTGACGTGTATGCCCCTCTTTCCGGGATAGTGGAAGAAGTGAACGAGGCCCTGAGGGACACCCCCGAGACGATAAATTCTTCTCCTTATGAGAATGGATGGATATGCAGCGTAAATATCGCCGACACCTCGGAACAAGCGGATCTTATGAGCGCCAGTGAATATGAACGATATCTTAAGGAGAGCGAATAGTGGGGTATATTCCGCATACACCCGAAGATAAGAAAGAAATGCTTAAGGCCATCGGGATAAAGTCCGGCAGGATGGATGATCTTTTCAAGTGTATCCCGCCGGAACTCAGGGCCGGGTCATTCGATCTTCCTCCGGGCAAGTCCGAGATGGAGGTAGAGGCTTATCTCAGGGGACTTGGAAAAAAGAACGCGACCGATATGGTGACCTTCGTAGGGGGAGGTTTCTATGATCATTACATACCCGCGGCCGTGGATTCCCTGGTGTCGCGTTCGGAGTTCTATACCGCCTACACGCCCTATCAGCCGGAAGCTTCACAGGGTACCCTGCAGGCGATATACGAATATCAGAGCTGCATATGCCGCCTTACGGAGATGGAAGTAGCCAACGCGTCCCTTTACGACGGAGGCACGGCGCTGTATGAAGCCGCCATGATGGCCATAAGGATAACCGGGCGGAACAAGATAATAATGGACGGGGGGGTGAGCCCCATATACCGTAAAATGATGTACTGTTACACGAGTAACCTTTCGATAGAATTCGTGGAAACACCGCTCGTGCACGGGCATAGTTACAGGGATGAGATAGACAAATATCTCGACGATGAAACGGCCGCCGTTATACTCCAGAACCCTAATTTTTTCGGGGCCATAGACGATCACAGCGATATAGCGAAGAAATGCCATACCCGCGGGGCTCTCATGATCGAAAGCGTGTACCCTGTATCCCTCGGGATACTGAAAACGCCGCGCGAGATGGACGCGGATATAGCCACAGGGGAGGGTCAAAGCCTGGGCATACCGCTTTCTTTCGGAGGGCCGTATCTGGGTTTCATGGCGACTAAAAAGGAATTCGCGCGGAAAATGCCCGGCCGCATAGTCGGCGCGACGGCGGATGATAAGGGACGCAGGGGGTTCGTGCTTACACTGCAGGCGAGAGAACAGCATATCCGCAGGGAGAAGGCCACTTCCAACATCTGTTCCAACGAAGCTTTGTGCGCTTTAAGGGCCCTTATATACATGTGCCTTGTCGGCAAAGAGGGGCTGAAGCATATCGCCAAACTTTGCATGGATAAAGCCGAATACGCCAAGCAAAGGCTTGAGGCCATAGAAGGCGTGGAGGTCAAAAGAAGCTGGCCCACCTTCAACGAATTCGTCATAAAGATACCCAGGGATCCCAACGAGGTGATAGGAAAGATGATAGACAAAGGTATAGCCGCGGGATTCCCCCTTGGACGATATTATCAGGGGATGCAGGATTACATGCTCATCGCGGTGACGGAAAAGAGGACCAAGCGGGATATAGCGATATTCGCGGACGCGCTGGAGGCTGCTTTATGGAGTTGATATTCGAGAGGTCAAAACCGGGCCGAAAAGGGATCTCTCTCCCGGTGAAAGACGTCCCGGCCGAGGTCAAGGTCGACCGCGCCTTTCTCAGGCAAAAGGACGCCGAGCTTCCGGCGGTTTCTGAGCCGCAGGTCGTGAGGCATTTTACAAATCTTTCCAAGATGAATTTCGGCGTGGATTCGCATTTTTATCCTCTCGGATCCTGCACGATGAAATACAATCCTAAGTTCACGGAAAAGATAGCCGCTCAGGAGCGGTTTGCTTCACTTCACCCGCTTCAACCCCAGCTCATCAGGGGAGGCATGCTTACCCAGGGGGCTCTTGAAGTAATAAGCAACCTCGAGGACGCGCTGTGCAGGATCACGGCTATGGACGAGTTCACGACCCATCCCATGGCGGGAGCCCACGGGGAACTCACGGGCATAATGATAATAGCCGCTTATCACAAGCATGTCGGTAACAATAAGAAATACGTTCTGATCCCGGATTCCGGGCACGGGACGAACCCCGCCACCGCCGCCATAGCCGGATATGAAGTAAGGCCGGTTCCTTCCGATAAAGACGGGGTCATGGACCTCGGCGAGTTCAAAAAAATGCTGGATCACGAAGTAGCGGCCGTAATGCTTACCTGTCCGAACACGGCGGGAGTTTTTAACCCCCACATAAAGAATATAGCTGATCTTACGCACGAGGCGGGGGGGCAGATGTATTATGACGGGGCCAACCTTAACGCCATATTGGGCAAAGCGCGCCCCGGGGACCTCGGTTTCGACGTGGTACACCTCAACCTGCACAAGACTTTCGCGACACCGCACGGCGGCGGCGGTCCGGGTGCCGGGCCGGTAGGCGTGAAAGAACATCTGGCGCCTTTTCTCCCGACCTCGCGTGTAGTGAAAAGGAAAGACGGGACTTTCGCGCTTGACTACGACAGGCCGCTTTCGATAGGGTATATTTCTCCGTTTTACGGTAATTTTGCCGTCATGCTGAAAGCCTACGCGTATATACTCCTCCTTGGTAAAGAAGGGTTGATAGAAGCGAGCGAGAACGCGGTGCTCAACGCGAATTACCTGTTGAGTGAACTGAAAGATCATTATGATGTCCCGTACGACAAGGGCGTTTTGCACGAGTTCGTCCTTTCGGCGGCGAAGCAGGCGGAGAAAGGCGTGCGCGCGCTTGATATAGCCAAAGCGCTTATAGACGAAGGCATCCATCCGCCTACGGTGTATTTTCCGCTTATCGTGAAAGAGGCCCTGATGGTCGAACCCACGGAAACCGAATCCAGGGAAACCCTGGACAGATTCATAAGCATAATGATCAAGCTGGCCGAACTGGCGGAAAAAGACCCTGACGCGTTCAAGGATCTGCCGAAAAACACTCCTGTCGGCCGTTTGGACGAGGTCAAGGCGGCCAGGGACATGGATCTTTGTTCTCTTTCGTAATAATTGTGTTATGTGTCATGTGTGGTAGCGTTGTCATATAATGTGTAATGTGCGGTATGCGTTTGATCAAATATAATACTCCTTCCATCGAAGAAAACCTGGCCATAGATGAATTCGTACTGTTAAAAGCCGAGGCCGGCGCGCTTGGTGAGACCGTGCGTTTTTGGAGCTCCGGAGAGCATTCCGTCGTATTAGGCCGAGGGGAAAGGGCGGAAGAAAATTGTTTCATGGACAGGTGCCGCCGAGACGGCATAAAGGTCTTACGCCGCATTTCCGGGGGAGGGACCGTCCTGCAGGGGCCGGGGTGCATGAACTATTCGCTTGTTCTTTCGTATGAAAGAGAAAAGGAATACAGGGATATAGCCGCTTCTTACGGTAAAATATTGACCTTGCTGTCCGAAGGGATGGAAGCGAGAGGATGCAGCGTGGAAATTTTCCCCGTATCCGATCTTGCCCTTGACGGCAGAAAGATATCCGGGAACGCGCAGGCCAGGAAAAAGCGACATCTCCTGCATCACGGGACATTTTTATGCGGGCTTGACATCAGCAAAGTGTCTTATTACCTTAAACATCCCGGGAAAGAGCCGGTCTATCGTAAGGCCCGTCCCCACGTGGAATTTCTCGCTAATATGCCGTTTTCCCGTGGCGGGGTCGAGGATATCGTGAAAGAGGCATTTGCGCCTGACGATCCGGATTGGGAACCTTCGGGAGAGGACAGGGAAGAGATAAACAGGATGGTTGAGGCCAGGTACGCGGATCCCGCGTGGAACCTTGCGTTTTAGCGTGCGGGAATAATGAAAGTTTGTGTTATGTTTTATGTGTCATGTGTTATGTATTGCGCGTTATGATTTACCAACATGACACTTAACACTTGACACATAACACAAGATTCAAGCAACGATTCGTAAGCTACGGCGCACAACCTTACACCTTGACCCCCGCTTTCAACAATTATATAATCATCAAGAAGCACGCTTTGATTAATCAAGAGGAGAACCTTCATGGTAAACGTTACCCGATATCTTTTGCTGATGCTGTTCTTAACGCTTTTCGCCGGCGGATGCGCTAATCTTTCTTATGACGCCGGGGCTTTCGCGGGACTGGGGATCAAAGACCTTGAGAAAGCCAGGGCGAAAGGCGCAGAAAAGGTGTTCCGGATCTCTTATGATGCCGCTTTCGACCGGATGATGGGCGTCATCAAGTCCAACGGCCTTACCGCGTACCAATCGAACAGGGAAAAAAGGTACATAGTGGTCATGGGTTTTCCGAGACAAACGGACACTACGCGAGTCGGTGTGTTTTTTGACGACCTTGGCGATGGCACTACCAGGGTCACGCTGAGTTCGCTAAGCAGGAGCTGCCTGATCAAGGCTGAAAGTATGTTTTTCGGCGAAGCAGAAGGCGATGAGGTGATCGTCGAATAGGAACAGACTACAGACAGGTTCAAGGCGCAAGACCCAAGATCACAAGATCGTTACCCCGTTGCCGGTTGGCCCGTTGCCCGATATGCGGGCGAACGGGAAACGACAACCGTAGTTGCCCGATTTATCGGGCGCTGACAGCTGAAAGCAGATAGCTGATAGCAACTTATCACTCTTTGCGCTTTGCGGTCGAACATCAGGCGAGAGGAGGCGGATCATGAAACAGGCCATAGATGTCAGGGCGGGCAATCTCCTTCTTATAGACGGCAAAATATACAAGGTCGAGGGTGTCGAGGTCAAAGGCGCGGCGAAAGCGCATAAGACGGTCAATATAAAGATGCGCGACATCATTGAAGGTAAATACATGGAACACACCTATCATCAGGAGGATAAGCTTGAAGAAGCGGATGTGTTGCACAGGAGAGCCGCGTATTCCTACCGCGATGTGGATAATTTCGTTTTTCTTGACGGGGAAACGTTCGAGCAATATTCAGTGAATAAGAGCGTGATCGGCGATAAGGACAGATTTCTGAAAGAAGAAGAAAAATACACTGTTGAGATATATGAAGGCAAGCCCATCGATGTCGTGTTTCCCGAACGCATACGCTTGAAGGTCACGGTTTCGCCGCCGGGCATAAAACAGCACGATTCCGTTACCCCCAAACAGATAACGCTCGAGAACGGTATGGAGATAGACGCGCCGCAATTCATCGAGGAAGGCGATATAGTGGAAGTGGATTCGAATACGGGGAAATACATAGACAGGATACAGGAGTAGAACGTCAGAGCACCAGTCGCAAGATCGTTAGCCGGTTAGCCAGGCGTAAAGTCACAAGTTAGAGCACTAGCGCGCCGGTCACCAGAGTAGTCGCAAGTTGCAGGTCGCAAGAAGGTTCTAGGTTTTAGGTTGGCGTTTGAACAACCTAAAACCTGAAACCTATAACCTGCTCTTCCGGGACAGTCTCTTTAACGCTTACCCCTTAATCCCTGAATCACCCATCACTCATCACTTCTTCATCCTTTATCCTTTAACCTTTATCCTTGAACGAGTCCCCAGTCCCCGGTTATCGTTTTCCGTTAGCCGATTAGCCAGTGAACCGGTTAGCCAGAGCACCCGTCTCCGGAACACCAGTGATGTTCGTATTGCGTCGCGCGTATTGCGTATTTATAGGTTTTAGGTTGGCGTTTAAGCAACCTAACACCTAGAACCTTTAACCTGCTCTTCCGGGACAGGCCCTTTAGCTCTTACCCCTTAACGCTTATCCCTTATACCTGTTCAAGGTTAAGGGTTAAGATGCTGGTTTGTCTCTGGTAACTGGTTACTTGCGCACATACCAACATCTAATATCTAACATCTACTTTAACCTTTATCCTTTAACCTTCATCCTTCAATTGCCCACTAACGATGCCGCGCGATGTGCCGCCCTGATCGGTTCAGGGATCTTGTATTTCGGACAGCATGAAATGATTATTTTTACCGCCGAAACTGTGTCCATCAGATGGCCCGGCGACACGAATACGGGTTTTGTATTATCGCGTGTTCTCAAGGCCGCTCCGATCGCTTTGCCTTCGACATCCTTTATTTCGGAAAGATCGCCTTTTTCCCGGCCCGGGGGGACGTAAGATCCATAAAGATGGCTTTTTGCCGAACCGATCGAAGGCTTCCCGATAACGACGCCCAGGTGAGAGGCGAGTCCGGCTTTTCTGGGGTGGGCCAGGCCCTGGCCGTCAAAGACAAGGACATCGGGTTCCGTCCTGAGTCTCTTGACACATTCCAGGATAACGGGGCCTTCCCTGAAACTCAACAGGCCCGGCACATAAGGGAAGACGGTCTTCATGGTGAACGATACCGTTTCTACCGGGTCAAAGGAGGGATAGGAAAGGACGACGATGGCGGCTTTCGACATCTCTCCCTTTACGGAGACATCGATCCCCGCGACATGTTTTATGTCTTTTGTCCCGAAGGGTTTCAGGACGATCTTGTCCGCGATGTCCGCTTGGATACGGACCGCCTCTTTCGGGGACACGTCCCATCTGTGCAGGTCCTTGTATTTCATGCGTTTCAGCGGTCAGCGTCCAGCGGCCGGCGGTCAGGAGGCAATTCATACGGCATGCTCTTGTGAACGCTGTCCGCTGAACGCCGCACGCTGTTGTTTATTGACACCCGATGCCCGATATTATAACATATATAGTCCTAAATCAAGCTGTAAGCTGTAAGATTTAAACAAAAAGAGAGGTTTATTATATGAAAAAGGAACACATGGAACTTCTTAAGGAAAAATGCGGTGAAAAAGAATTCAAGAAACTCGAGGCCCTGGGAAACCGGAAGATGCGCGATTTCGTGGCAAAGTACGTTGAATTATGCGACCCGGATTCTGTCTTTGTAAGGACGGATTCTCCCGACGACGCGGAATACATCCGCAGGAGAAGTCTTGAGATAGGGGAGGAAAAGAGCCTGGCTATCAAGGGGCATACCATCCATTTCGACGGCTATTATGACCAGGCGAGGGACAAGTCAAACACGAAATATCTGCTCGGGCCCGATGAGGTCCTCGGTTCGGACATAAAGTCGGAGGACAGGGAAAAGGGGCTTAAGGAAATACACGAGCTTTTCAAGGGGTCGATGAAGGGCAAGCAGATGTATGTCTGTTTTTTCTGCCTCGGTCCTACGGGCTCCGAATTTTCCATACCGGCCGTTCAGATAACGGATTCCACTTATGTCGCTCATTCGGAAGGCATCCTCTATCGCAGCGGCTACGAGCAGTTCCGTAAGACAGGAGATTCGGTGAGGTTTTTCAGGTTCGCGCATACTGCCGGGTCCCTGGAAAACAACGTCAGCAAGGATGTATACGATCGCCGGGTGTATATAGACCTTTCCGAAGAGATGGTCATGAGTTCCAACACTCAGTACGCCGGCAATACGGTCGGCCTTAAGAAGCTGGCGATGCGTCTGGCCATAAAGAGGGCATCGGAAGAGGGATGGCTTACCGAGCACATGTTCATCATGGGTGTGCACGGACCGGACAAGAAGAGACTGACCTATTTCACCGGTTCCTTTCCCAGCGCCTGCGGCAAGACCGCTACCGCCATGCTTGAAGGGGAAAAGATAGTCGGGGACGATATCGCTTATCTGCGCAACATGAACGGAAAGCTCATGACCGTTAACGTGGAAAAGGGAATCTTTGGTATAATCCAGGATGTAAGCCAGAAGAACGACCCTGCCATATTTGAAGCGCTTACGACACCGGGGGAGGTCATCTTTTCCAATATCCTCGTCGATAACGATAATAATCCGCGCTGGCTAGGAGACGGGAGGCCTGACCCCGCGGAAGGCGTTAATTTTTCGGGAGAATGGTATCCCGGGAAAAAAGGACCGGATGACCGAGAGGTACCGTTCGCCCACAAGAACGCGCGGTACACCATACGCATAAGCGAGCTCAAGAATTGCGACAAGAATCTCGAGAATCCTGAAGGCGTTGAAATAGGAGGGATAATCTACGGGGGAAGGGATTCCGACACTAATATGCCGGTGGAACAGTCTTTCGGCTGGGAACACGGAATTTTAACGCAGGCCGCCACGATCGAATCTGAAACGACGGCGGCTACCCTGGGAAAGGAGGGCGTACGGGTGTTCAACCTCATGGCGAATCTCGATTTTCTATCAATACCCATCGGGAGATATATCCAGAACAACCTGGATATCGTCAAAGGCGTGAAAAAGCCCCCGCTCATTTTCCATGTCAATTATTTCCTCAGGGGGAAGGACGGGAAATACCTGAACGGGATAAAGGACAAGCATGTTTGGGTGAAGTGGATGGAGCTCAGGGTGAACGGTGACGTCGATGCCATAAAGATGCCGACGGGATATTTGCCTGAATATAAGGACCTGGCAAAACTTTTCAAGGAAGTCCTGGGCGAGGGATATACGAAAGAGCAGTACGAGGAACAGTTCATGCTGCGGATCCCGGAACGTCTCGCCAAGAAGGACCGCATAATGAAAATATACCACACCAAGGTGTTCGATACTCCGCATGTATTCCTCAAGGCGATGGAGGACCAGAAAAAGCGGCTGGAAGAATGCAGGGCGAAATACGGCGATTACGTCTCGCCTTTCGTCTTTGAGAAGGAAATGGCGGCTTAAAAGAGGAAATGGGAACATCTCTGCGGTAAGGAGGGGATAATGGAAATGACAAAGACGGTTTTGGACATCGATATCGCCGGAATCCCTCTTGTCAAAAAGGGCAAGGTAAGGAATGTATATGACCTGGGAGATAAACTGCTTTTTGTGGCCTCCGACAGGATCTCGGCGTTCGATGTCATCATGGCCAACGGCATACCGGACAAGGGAAAGATACTCAATCTTATATCCGCCTTCTGGTTCGATTCCATGAAGGATATTATCGGGAACCACACGATAACCACCGACATAGACCGGATCGTGTCAGCCGACGAACGCCTGGTGCCGTATCGCGATATACTCGATAAAAGGTCTATGCTTGTCAAAAAGGCCGCCCCGCTTACCGTGGAATGCATAGTGCGCGGTTACATATCGGGCTCCGGCTGGAAAGATTACAAGAAGACAGGCATGATATGTGGCATAAAACTTGCCGAAGGGTTAAGGGAATCGGATAAGCTCGAAAGCCCGATATTTACCCCTTCGACCAAGGCCGACGAAGGGCACGATATCAACATAACTCAGGACGAGGCCAGGAAAGAGCTGGGCGACGAGACCTTCGATCTTATCAAACGGAAGAGCATTGAGATATATTCCAAAGCGAGGGATTATGCCGGGACCAAGGGCATAATAATCGCCGATACCAAGTTCGAGTTCGGGAAAACAGGCGATAAGATAATACTTATCGACGAGGTTCTTACCCCCGATTCGTCAAGATTCTGGCCGGAAAGCGATTACCAGCCGGGGCGTTCCCAGAAAAGTTTCGACAAGCAGTTCGTGCGCGATTATCTCGAGACCCTGGACTGGGACAAGACTCCCCCGGGTCCGGAACTACCGGACGAAATAGTCCGGAAGACCCGCGAAAAGTATCTCCAGGCGTATAAGATCTTGGCAGGGAAGGAGCTATAGTTGCGTCGTCCGGCGATCGGGGTTCGAATTTCGGGATCGCCGTTGATTTATTGCAAAGCGTGACACGGAATTCGAACCCCGAACGACGGACAACGATATACGACCCAATGAAGCCCCGCATACTGCACATCGACCCCCAAAATATAGACAGCGGTCTTATCGAACAAGCGGCCGAGGCGATCCGCAACAAGGGCCTTGTCGCTTTTCCCACGGAGACCGTTTACGGCCTGGGAGCCAATGCCCTGGATCCCGAGGCCGTAGCGGGTATTTTCGAGGCAAAGAAACGCCCTCTTGACGATCCTCTCATAGTGCACATATCGGACATCAAAACCCTGCACACGCTTTCGGTATCCTTTCCGCCAGAGGCGGTAAAGCTGGTGGATCGTTTCTGGCCGGGACCGCTTACGGTGGTCCTTAAAAAGAAGGAGATCGTCCCGGACATCGTGACAACGGGGCTGGAAACTGTGGCTATACGCATGCCGTCCAATCCCATAGCCAGGAAGCTTATCGAAACGTCCGGTGTGCCGATAGCTGCCCCTTCTGCCAATCTCTTCGGCAGGCCTTCACCCACGTCCGCCGCGCACGTGATCGACGATCTCGACGGAAGGATAGACATGGTGCTTGACGGGGGGGGAGCCGAGATCGGGATCGAGTCCACGGTCGTTGAATTTATCGAAGGCGAGGTCATGGTCCTGAGGCCGGGCGGTACGGAAGTGGAAGAGATCAAAAGCGTTCTGGGCAACGTCAATATCTCTGTCGGCACCGGTAGAGAGGGAAGATCTCCGGGGAAATACCCCCAGCATTATTCTCCGCGCGCCAGGGTCATGGTCTCAGAGGATGTTCCTTCGCAGGTCGAAAATACCTTGTCTATGTATTCCGACATGCTGAAGAAAGGCCGCAGGGTCGGAATAATGGCCAAAGAGGAGCACGCCGAGAATTATAAGAAGTTCGATTCCAAGGTCCTTGGTTCCGGAGAGGACGGGAAGACATGCGCTTCGCGACTGTTCCATATTTTCAGGGAGTTCGACGCCGAGGGCGTCGATGTCATAATCGCGGAAGGCGTATCCGAAAAGGGTCTGGGCCTGGCAGTGATGAACCGGTTGCGCAAAGCCGCTGGTGAGGGTTAACGGGATAATCGCATAGCGCTAAGTGCATAGCGTATTGGTTAAGTGATGGGTAATAAGTGGTACGTGTTAAAATTCAAAAATCAAACATCAAAAAGCAAAAATGAATATCAAAATTCAAGAATTAAGAATTTTGGATTTTGGTTTATAAATTTGAACTTTGCTTTTTAGTTTTTGATATTTTAGTCTTGAATTTTCTGGACGGTGCTTTCGGGCTTTAGGATAAATCTCTCAGCCAAAAACTTCCTGAGTTCTTCGCTCGCGGCGACTTCGTCATAAGAGAATATGACCACGCCGCCCGGACCTATCTCAAGCAGGCGATCTATCTGGTTTTCGATCAGGCCGGGATCTTCTTTGAGCAGGTATGCTCCAAGGCCCATGAATACCTTGTCTTCGAGGCCTGCTATGAGCAGAGAGGAAGAATTAAGTTCCATGAGTTTGATGTCGTCAGTGTAATTCATGGCGACGACAAAATCCACCAGGCTTTCACGCACCCATACCGTCCAGTCCTGAAAGGTAACGAGGTGTGTCCGTTCGACGGAAGGCACGATAGTGCAAGAGATCTCTATGTCCGGGGAGACCTTTCGCGCTCTTTCGGAGATATCCCGGACAAGTGACGTGACCTGATCCCGCCGCCAGCCATCCCATTTTCGGAAATTCTCCCTTGACGGCTCCATGGTCTTTACGTTGATGCCGGTAGCTTTTTTGAAATTATTTATGTTGGATGGTGTATAGCCGTACGATATGCCGTGAGAATTGAACCTCGAACCGGGCACGAAAGGAACTACGGCGGGATATCTTATATAATCGAGATGCAGCCCGTTAAGATCGGGGTATTTTACAATGATCTCTTCGGCGATCCCCGATACGTATTCCCTGACGTCGCTGTCCCCGGGCTCAAGGAACAGCTGATTTTCCCGTATGTAGTATTTATCCAGCTTGTCCTTATCGGCGCCGGAAAAGGAGGCCCGCCCGTGCTGGTCTTTCGTGATGACCTTATGCCCGAATTTTTTAATGATGTTCGCGTCCTCGTTGCGGGCAAGGCTGAGAATGTTCATCCATGCGTGGACCTTCAAGCCTTTCGCGCGGGCTTTATCCAACAGGTATTTAATGGGGTCGGTATTGGCCTCCGACAGCATGGCGTCAAAAGACGTCCTGTCGGTGACCCCGGAGTCATAATACGCCTTATCCGCCCTGTAGATCTGGAGGAATATGTCATTGACCCCGCTTTTCTCACAGTTCTCGATCAGGCGGTCGATATTTTCCGTCGAGTATAATATCCGTTCCGGTGAAAAGACGGTTATCCAGATACCGAGCCGCGGCATTTGCGCCTGTTTGCCCGTGGCTACCTGCTGGGGACACAGCGCGATCGAGCAGAGAAAAATGCTGGCGGCAAAGATCGCAAAATTTAATATCCTGCGCATGGCAATAGTATAAAAGGTCAGCGGGAGAAAAGCAAGGGGAGAGTGACGGGCAATGCATAGCGCAAGGCGCAGAGCGCATAGCGAGCTGGCATGGAGCAGGGCGCAGGGAGTATGTGAATTGTGAATGCTGAGTTGTGAATGGTGTGAAAACGCCAACTTCTGTCATCCCGAGCGAGCGAAGCGAGTCGAGGGATCTGGGTTCCGCTTACGAATTTGCGACTTGAAACGTATACTGGGGACTGGCAACTGGGGACCGGGAACTCACTTCTAACCCTTTGCTTTATCGTCCCTGAAATGTATAATAGTTCTTACATTTCACATATATTTTCGAAAGGATGAACATGGCCGGCGAAAACAGGAAAGATATGATCGAACGCGGGGTCAGGGTGGGCGATTCGAAGCTTTACCAGGAGGACAAGATATGGTCCCGCCACAGCAACGATAAGGTCGATATAGGAGAACAACTCGCGAAAGTGATAAGGACGCTGTGCAAGGCATACCCTTTGACAAAGGCCTTAAGGGCTCTTTCGATAGGCTCCAGCGATGAGCCGCAATTCAGGATACTGGAGACGGCTTTCCGCGGGGGCCTCTATCTGTTTGACTTGGAGAAGGAAGCCCTTGATCTTGTTGACGAGCGCATCCAGCGGCAGAACACCGGCCACGTTTACACGATACTGGACGATTATAACAGGGAATTCCTGGATCCCGGAAAAACTTCCATTTTCCTGAAGAGCGGGCTTTCCGGCAGGAAGGTCAACCTCATAACCATGCACCATTCGCTTTATTATTGCGGGAAGGATAAATGGCACACGGTGATCCGGAACCTGTACCGGAAGATCCTTGACCGGAGAGGGGCCATGCACATGGTCCTCATGTCGGCGGCTTGCAGGGACAAGAACACCACGACCTGGCTTTATAACCATTTTGCCGGGAAGTGTTGCGGGCATCAAAATGACCAGGACCTCCTCGGGTTCAAGAAGGATCTGATAAAGGACCCTGTTTTTAAGGGGGCCCAGGTCCTTTCAAGGACGAACCATGTGCGTTTTTTCGTGGACGATTTTGAAAAGTTCATGGCGGTCGCGTGGATGGTATTATTGTATCCGAACGTCCATAAGTACGCTCCCGGGCAGAGAGAAGAAATAGCGGAATATATTTACGACAATTTCTGGGTAAAGAAAAAACCCCTGGTCCAGGACCAGGATCATCTCGTCGTTTATAAAGGTATCGATTTTAAGGGTTTGATATAACGCGGACAAGAGCGTTTCATCCCACAATAAGGATGTTTTCGGGGCTTTTCACGCCGTGTTACGTTTTTATCTTCCGGAAGCGTTGATCATTCCCCTTCGTAATCGATCAACGTCTGCGGGTTATAGCGCCGGATCTTATCCATGTAGTTCAGGAAGGGAAGCCCTATTATGGAGAATATCCCGGCTACTTCGGCGTTCTGCCGCTCGACCATGTGTGCCACGGCTTCAAGGGTTCCGCCCGTAGCTATAAGATCGTCCACGATCAGCCATTTTTTATTCGGGGTAAGGTCCGATCTGTGTATCTCGAGCGTGGCTTCACCGTACTCCAGGGAATAGCTTTTTGCTATCGTATCGCCGGGGAGCTTTCCGCTTTTTCTGGCCAGAACGAGGGGAATGGACCTTTTCAGGGCGAAAGGGGCCCCCACGAGGAACCCGCGGCTTTCTATCGCGATAACCCCGTCGATCTCGGTGTCTTTATAAATTTCATTCATCCGGTCCAGCACATGTTGAAAAGCCCCGGGATCCGCGAATATGCTCGTAACATCGTAAAAAAGTATGCCTGGTTTGGGAAAATCGGGGACTTTGCGTATTGCCTTATCGAGATCCATAGTTCCTCCGTTTCATGAATTGCAAATAGAGCACCGGTGCACCGGTCATAAAGTCACAAGTTTCAAGACACAAGTCACAGGTTCGTAAACGGAACCTGG
>CAZMEZ010000036.1:0-14899 GCA_964565425.1 uncultured Planctomycetia bacterium
GAAGCCGAAGGATCTCATACAGAAAATAAAAGGAGATAATAGAGATGCCAAAAGTCAAACATAGACATTCAAAAACAAGAGGCCGAAAGAGGCGCACGCACGATAAATTGCAGGCGTTGTCGATAGCAAAATGCCCGCAATGCAGCAGCCCGAAAAAACCCCATCAGGTGTGCCTGGTCTGCGGTTATTACAAGGGCAGACACGTAATGAAGATAGAGACGATCGAAGAACGCAAGGAAAAAAGAGACAAGAAAAAGAAGCAGTCTTAACAACGGTTCGCGGGAACGGCGCCGCTATGGCGGAACTTGGTGTGTTAATACGGAGGATCGAATGAGGATTGTTTTAGACGCGATGGGCGGAGACAGGGCTCCGGCGTGTACGGTACAGGGAGCCGTTATGGCTGCCAACGAGTACGGGTACGATATCGCCCTGATAGGCCTTGAGAGCGCGATAAAGAAGGAACTGCAAGGGATGTCTTATCCTGACGGTAAGGTGCGGGTACTCCATGCATCCGAGCGGATCGGCATGGATGAGCCGGCGGCACTTTCAGTAAGGAAGAAGAGGGATTCATCCATAGTAAGGGGCATCGAGCTTCTTAAGAAAAAAGAATTCGACGCTTTCGTGAGCGCGGGCAACACCGGAGCGGTGGTGTGCGCGAGCACGCTGAGCCTGCGGCTGTTGCCGGGGGTCGATCGCCCGGGGATAGCGGTTATCTTCCCCACATTGACCAGGCCCGTAATGGTCATAGACGTGGGGGCGAACATAGATCCTAAACCGCTGCATCTCCTGCAGTACGGAATAATGGGCGACGCGTACTCCAAGCATATACTCGCTAAGAAGAACCCCACAGTGGGGCTTCTTAATATCGGAGAGGAAGCGACCAAGGGCACCGATTTCGTCAAGGACGCCCACATGATGCTTTCCGAAAGTAAGCTGAATTTCATAGGCAACATTGAGCCCAAGGAACTTTATTACGGAAAGGCCGATGTTGTTGTCTGCGACGGTTTCGTGGGCAACGTATTTCTCAAGGTCACCGAAGGATTCGCGGATGCCGCCGCGGAGCTCTTGAAGACCGAGCTGAAAAAAAGCACCATTCTTACGAAATTCGGCGCGCTCTTGTCGCTTCCCGCGTTCAAGGCCATCCAGAAAAGGGTTGATGCCTCCGAATACGGCGGGGCCCCGCTAATGGGCGTTGACGGCAGCGTGATAATCGCGCACGGGGCATCGGATGAGAAGGCGATAAAGAACGCGATCCGCGCCGCGGCAGAGAACGTCAGCCATCAGGTGAACACGCACATCGTCGAGGAATTGCGGGAATTTTAACGATAACGGAGTCGAAATGGAAACAAGAAGAACCGGGATATTGGGGGTCGGCAAATATCTTCCGGAACAGGTTCTTACGAACGCTGATCTGGAAAAAATGGTGGATACTACTGATGACTGGATAACTACCCGGACCGGCATCAAGGAGCGGCGCATCGCTTCGGATAACCAGGCGACGAGCGATATGGCCGTTAAGGCGGCCAAAAACGCGCTTAAAGACGCCGGGCTCGAACCGGAGGACGTGGACCTTATTATCGTAGCCACTATTACGCCGGATATGTTCTTTCCGTCGACCGCTTGCCAGGTGCAGTACAAGTTAGGCGTAAGGGAAGTGCCGGCTTTCGATATATCCGTCGCTTGTTCCGGTTTTATATACGGTCTTACCATTGCCGACCAGTTCATAAAGAGCGGCATGTATAAACATGCCCTTGTTATCGCCGCCGAAAAACTGTCGACGGTAACCGATTGGGAAGATCGTTCCACGTGTGTTCTTTTCGGCGACGGGGCGGGAGCCGCGATACTGGGACCCGTTGAAGAGGGCGGAATAATAGGAGCCAGCCTGGGGGCGGATGGCAGCAAGGGAGACCTTTTACGTCTTCCGGCCGGCGGGTCACGAATGCCGGCTTCGATAAAGACCATCGAGAACAAGCTGCATACGATAAAGATGGAAGGCAACGTTCTCTTTAAGCACGCGGTGAAAATGATGGCGGATGCCGCGCTTGCGGTGACCGAACCGCTTGGACTTAAGGGGGATGACATCGACCTGATAATACCACACCAGGCCAATATCCGCATATTGAACGCCGTGGCCAAGAAGCTGGGCGTGGATCCGGACAAGAAGGTTTATCTCAACATACATAAGTACGGCAACATGTCGGCGGCGTCAAGCGCCGTCGCGCTTACGGAAGCCGTCCAGGAACGAAGGATCAAAGAGGGAGACACGATCCTGATGGACGCTTTTGGCGGCGGCCTGACATGGGGAGCTCTGCTCATCAAATGGAACGGTAAGAATTCGAAGAAAGGCAAGAAAAATGGCTGATAAGAAATACGGACTGTTGTTCCCGGGACAGGGCTCTCAGTCGCCCGGGATGGGAAAAGAGCTTTATGACGCGGAACACGCGGCCAAATGGGTGTTCGACCGCGCGAACGAAGTTCTTGGCCGTGATCTGTCCAAACTGTGTTTTGAAGGTCCGGAAGAAGATCTGCAGACCACATCCAACAGCCAGCCGGCGATATTCACGACAAGCATCGCCACTTTAAACGTTCTTATCGAAAAGGTAAAAGGTTCCCCCGTGGGGGAGGAAGGCCGGGAGATCTTTTCGCCGGAAGACGTGAAGTCGGTCGGCATACTCGCGATGGGACTCAGTCTCGGCGAACCCACGGCTCTGGTCGCTTCCGGCGCCATGAGCTTCGAGGAAGGTCTGAAGTTCGTAGAGGCGCGCGGAAAATTCATGGACGAGGCCTCGCGGAAGCAGGAAGGCAAAATGGCCTCGATAATAGGGCTGGAGCTTGATAAGATCGAAGAAATATGCAAGGGCATTGGTTGTCAGGTCGCCAACCTTAACTCGCCGGGACAGGTCGTGATATCGGGTCACGCGACCAAGGTTGAACTTGCCGCGGAACTCGCAAAGAACCAGGGCGCGAAACGCGCGATAATGCTGAAGGTAAGCGGTGCTTTTCATTCCGAACTCATGGAGTCCGCCAGGGAAAAGCTCCAGGGTGTTCTTGACGGTATTACCATTTCCGAGCCCGTCATCGATTTTATCAGCAACATCGACGCGGAAGCGACTAAAGATCCCGAGAAGATAAAGGCCAACCTCATCGATCAGCTTACCCACCGCACTTTATGGGAGGCATCGGTCATGAAAGCCGTTTCCCTCGGGGTCAAAGATTATCTCGAAGTGGGCCCCGGAAGCATCCTCAAAGGTCTTTTAAAGAAGATAGACAATTCTCTCAATGTCACGCCTCTTCATGCGGCAGGCGATATAGCCGGTCTTCTCCAGGCACAGGGAGACGCGGTTATATAATATCCTTTACACCCCATCAACTTTATATTCTGACTAAGTTATTTTGCCCGCAACGCTTATACGCGTTAAAATTTAAAAATCCAGATATGAGCAAAAAAAGTTGCCTTTTAATATAGAAATGATATACTTTTTACAGGTAGATGTTAAATTATTAAAAAGCCGAATACCTTGTTTTTCCGACCGAAAGAAGCATAATGGAGCAAAAAAGATCCCTTTCTATTTTTGTGGCGCTATTTCTTGCCATTCAGTTTTCAGGCGTTGAAGCGTTCGCGGTCAGCACTCAGGCGGAACTTGACGCGAAATTTTCGACGCCCGTACTTCGAGAGAAGATAAAAGAAGGCGTCCCGTCATACACTTACAAGCCCCTGGACGATGATCTTTACAGGAACGAAATAGCAAATTTCAAGACGGCGATCAGCGCCGATCCGGATCTCGCGGAGATGCGTTACAACAGCGGTGTGGCTTCCGCTTTGAAGGGGGACTACAAAGCTGCTCTTGAAAGTTTCAAAGCGGCAGCGGCATTGAAACCGGATTTCGCGGAAGCGCATTACAACTTGGGCATAATTTACGGCGTCCTGGGCGATTATGACGACGGCATACTGAGTTTCACTAAAACCGCGCGTCTTGCGTTCCGGCCGGCAGAGACGCGCAATAATCTCGGGGTCCTTTACGGGCTGAAGGGGCTTTATCAAAAAGCCGTCGAGGAATACAAAAAAGCCGTGAAAATTTCCCCCGAATATGCCGACGCGCAATACAACCTCGGCGTAGCTTACGGTATTACAGGGGAGCAGGAAAAGGAGCTTGTCCAATACCGTAAGACCATTGAGATCGACCCGTCCTTCGTCGAGGCGTATAACAATATCGGGATAATTTACGGCATGCTCGGCCGGGAGGGTGACGAGATAGCGTGTTACGAGGCAGCTCTTCTTATAGACCCGGACTATGTCGACGTGCATTATAACCTCGGTGTCGCGTACAGCGCGCGCAATGATCACGACAGGGCGATAGAAGAATTCCACAGGGCCATATCGCTGGATGAGGATTTTCTCGACGCGCATTACAACCTCGGCATCGTCTACAGCGCTAAGGGTAAGTACGATAACGCTATAATGCACTACGAAAAAGCGCGTTCCATGCGGCCGAACTACGCCGAAATATACTACAACATGGCCGTCGCTTACGCGTTCAAGGGTATGTACGATGATTGCATCGCCCAGCTGAAAAAGACGATAGACATCTCTCCGGATTTTACGAATGCCCATTACACTCTCAGCCTTATTTACACGGTAAGGAAAATGTACGACAAGGCCATAGAGGAGAACCTCAAGACCATCGAACTTGCCCCTGATTTCGCCCAGGCATGGTATAACCTTGGCATGGTTTACGGTCTTACGGGGGTAAAAGATAAAGAGATCGTAGCGTACGAGGAGGCGGTAAGGCTTGATCCCATGTACGCCGAAGCATACGCGGACCTGGGCGTCGCTTACGGCGAAAAAGGGCTGCTTGACAGGGAAATATACTGCTATAAGAGGGCGATAGAGCTGAACCCCGGTCTCTTCAAGGTCCACTATAACCTCGCGGCCGCGTACCGTGATAAGGGGATGAGAAAAGAGGAGATAGAGGAGTTTAAAAAGGCGATCGAGCTATACCCGGATTACGTGGACGCGTATTATGAGATCGGCATCGCCTGCGCCGAGCAGGGCATGTTCGAGGAGGCCGTGGAAAAGCATAAAAAAGCGATCGAGCTCGACCCGGGGCACGCGGATGCCCACTATAACATAGGCGTGGCCTACGGTGAGCTGGGGATGCGCGATAAAGAGGTCCTGCATTACCGCAGGGCCGTGGCTATAGACCCGAATATGAAGGAAGCGTATTACAACCTCGGGGTTGTTTATCACCTGAACGGGCTTTACGAGAAGGAAATAAGGGAATACAAGAGGGCTATCAAGGCCGACCCTGATTTCATGCCGGCCCACGTTAATCTTGCCGCGGCGTACTGTTTCAACGGCGTTTATGATAAGGCT
The DNA here is from genome assembly GCA_964565425.1 of uncultured Planctomycetia bacterium. Classification (GTDB taxonomy): domain Bacteria; phylum Omnitrophota; class Gorgyraeia; order Tantalellales; family Tantalellaceae; genus CAZMEZ01. Next base: position 5,375 of record CAZMEZ010000036.1, read on the forward strand.
ATAAGGCATGCCGAGAAGGCAATATCTATTAATCCGGAGAACGCCCCCGCGCATTATACGCTGGCCGTCGCGCAATTTTACGAAGGAAAACACAAGGACGCGGTAACCTCTTTCCGGAAGTCGCAGGAACTCGGGTTTAAGGCGGATCCCGCGTTCGTCGAAGCCCTTGCGAAGGGAAAAGAAGGTCCGGGGAAAGAGTAGGTGCGGGAAGGTCGAGGGCCACCCCTCGGGGTGGCCCTTTTGAACCGGTGCTATTTGAAAAAAAGCTAAAATTTTATTGACAAATATAAAAATATGTTGTACCATAGAGTCATGGTCTTTATTATACGATAAAGGTAAACCCCGGTAGAGATCCCGGGGTTTACCACGTTGGAGGAAAGATCTCTAACGGGGTAAACCCGTCGTGAGGCGGGGGCACAAAGCCACGGGTGCCATTAGAGCGCACAGCCGGGCTGCCGATTGATCAGTTACGCCGATTTTCGCGGGGTATCGATCGGCAGCCCGGCTTTTTTATCAGGACGGGCATTATGGGGACCGAAAAAAGACTCCAAAAACAGAATGTTAAAGGATCAGGTTATCCGGGATCCCTTAAAGCCAGGTATAAGTTCTTATCCAAGATCTTTACCTGGCTTTTAATTTTTATCTTCACGTTCGAACAGAGCGGCATTGCCGGAGACAGGATCTTCCATCGATACGGTTATTCTGCCGCGAAGGATCTCCTTGCGGAGAAAGATGACCTGGACAGGATGGGCCGCATGTCCGCTTCATATCTCGTGAGGGCCCAGAAAAAACACGAGGATATCATACGCGCGAAGAACCTGATCGAAGAAGAAGCCATTCTCCTCCTTGACAATAGGTCGCAGGTCGAACCGTTGAGCGACATGCCCCTCAAAAGAAAACTTCCCGCGGGCAGCCCCGGAGATAAACGTATCGAATATACCCTTTCGGACTATGACGAGAACGGCGCCCCGCAGCAGATATCCGTTTACAGCTACAAACAGGATGGGGCGACGCTTGAAAAAATAACCTCCTATGATATCCGGGATATGGACGCGGATCGGTGGACGGAAGGCGACCTGGAAGAGATATCGGAAGAAGACGACCCGAAAGTCGTGGGCAGTTTTGAAAAAGGCGATTATGTTCTGCTGACGGACGAGATCACGGTAAAGACGGTCGTGTATTTCGGGGAAGAAGGAGAGGAAAAGATAGATTATGTCCTTTCCGATTACAGGGGAGCCAAACCCGCGGAAGTTTCTATTTATGCTTATGAGGGGGGGCGGACGCTGAAAGAGGTCAATACCTATGATATATCATCCATAGCTTCTACATATGGCGTTCAGGACTGGAAAGAATACATAGAGGAAAGGAACGACGAGTGGCGGTCGGAAGCGGGAAGCAAAGGCCGGCTTACCCGCAAGGCGGTATATGAAGGTCCGGCCGATGAGGAGAAGCTGGTCTATGCTTTGAGCGAATACGGCGCGGATGAAGTGCCCGGCAGGATCGATTGTTACGATTACCAAAGTGTTAATGCCGGACCATTAGTAAAGACAAGGGCGTATAACATCAAGGGGGTGGATATAGACGCGCGGCTTCCGGATTTCAGGGAGGACCCGGACATATGCGATGAGCGGTTGACCTCGACGACTATATATAAAGGAAAGGAAGACAGGGAGGCGATAGATCATGTCCTGGCGGCATATTATCTTGACGGCGCTGACGGCGGATATAATCCTTCGAGGCGGTCTGATTATATCTATGACGGTAATGGACGGCTCGCGAAAACAGAGACATATTGCGTGAAGAACGGGGCCAATATACTGAGGCAGTGCAGCGAGTTCAGGGGGCTCAGGGGTAAAGAAATAATCACCTGTTCCTATAATTACGAGATAGACGGGGCCACTCTTTACAGTGTGAGCCTTTACGAGTACGATCTTGGCCCCGATCCGGCTAACGCGGTTATCGGGGGCGACGGGAATAAATATACGCTCGACAGGGTAACACAGTATACGGGCGCGGCAAGCCCGCATGACCTGGCCGGGGCCGGGATCAGGGAAGAATCCTATTATGACGGGCCGGAAGGCGACGAGTTCATAGTATGTTCCTTCGGGTTCGATGTCGCGGACGGGCAAACGGTCACGAGAAAAGAGTACGTCTATGACGGAAAGGCGCTTGATGAGGTGAATATATTCCGGCTTACGGCTCCCGCTGATCCGTATGATCTCGTGGGCGGAATAAAAGTTTCCTATACGGATTATACCGGAGAAGAGGACCTGGAAAAGGTAGCTTATACTGTGGGCTATGATCTGGCGGGGCAGGAACTGGCGACCACCGTTTATACGTACGGGGACAATGGGGCGCTGGAAGAGACGGTGACGCGCGACGCGTCCGGGGCGATCGATTCCAGGACGACATATGAAGGGAATGAGGACCTCGAGAAAAGGGCGAGGACCGCGAGTTACGATCTTCTGGAATACGAACTCGCAAGTGTTTCCTACGAATATGACATTATCGACGCCCTCGCGAAAAGCGTGACTTTCGATGCCGACGGCATCAAGGTATCGGAAACCGCGTATAAAGGTATTGAAAATAATGAAAAGGCGTCCCTTGTTACGAAATTCGACCTTTCAGGAGCCGTTATCGGCATTTCGGAATATCTGTATGACGAAGGGCGCGCCCTTTCGAAAATAACAAACAAAGACGAAACCGGCAGGAAGCTATCCGAGACATCGTACCAGGGGCCTGAAAATTACGAAAGGACCCGCCGCTCCGAAAGCTATGATCTTGCGGGAGGCTTTTTAAGCGCTACCGGGTACATCTACGATGGGTCCGGCGCGTTGGAAAAGACCATAACGGAGGGGTTCGCGAACGAAGAAAGGACCGAGTGGCGCAAGTTCTCCGAGACCACGTATTCCGGTCCCATGAACCGGGAAAAGGCGGAAGAGGCGGTAAGTTTTGACCTTCTGGGGCAGGAGCTGACGGTCACGACGTATTGTTACAAGGCCGACGGTTCGATGGAGAGGACGGCCACGATCGATGCCGATAGCGGGATAAAACTCTCGGAAACATTTTACTCGGGCCGGACGGGTTTTGAAAGGATCGATCTCGCTAAAAGTTATGATCTCGAGGGAACGACGCTTACGACCACCGGATATGAATACGCGGAGGACGGTGCCATAGAAAGAACAAGCGCCTGCGATCCTCTCGGAAGAAAGATCTCGGAGGCGCTGTACGAAGGGAGCATGGGCAGAGAAAGGATCGTCCGGGCCGAAGGGCTCGACCTGGCAGGCGAAAAGATAAGCGCGACAGTGTACGCGTATGCGGAAAGCGGGGCCTTGTCCTCCACGATTACCTGCGACCGGGATGATGTCAAACTCAATGAGACGACGTACAAAGGCCTCATGGACCGCGAGAAGGCCCATGCGGCGACGACCTTTGGCGACGATGGGACAAGCGTGTGGAACACGACATCCTACCTGTACGGCCCCTCGGGCGTTTTGACGAAAAGTATTACAAGGAACGCCGGGGGAAGGCTCCTTTTCGAGACGGTCTTTTCCGGTCCGTCCGGAGGGGAAAAGAACGATATTTCACGCAATTACGATTCAAATGAAGCGCTCGAGAGCATAGTCCATTACATATACGATGATAGCGGCGCTCTTTCCGGGACCCAGACCCGGGAAGAGGATGATACTTTGATCCTTTCCGAGACCTTTTATCGGGGGCTTGACGGGTACGAGATCTCCGATTTTACACTGAATTATAAAGACAACGGTGATGTAAAGAACACGGTTTGTTATTACTATAACAGTTTCAAGGGGTATGAGGACGGTGAGGTTGTTTATGAGGCGCGCAGGGCCGAAGATGCCTTCAGGGAGGACGTGCTCGTAAAGACAGAGACTTATGAGGGGGGTGATGAAGACGGAAGCATTGAGGGGCTTCTGCTCGAGAGCGCAGCTTACTATAAAGGCAAGAAGAACAAGGAAATAGTGGACTTCTCGCAGAGTTATGAATTCAAACCCGATGACGGGACCGAACGTCAGATCGGCTCGACCACGCTTTACGAATACGGAGATAACAGGGAACTGGTCGGGACCTATACTTATTTCGGCGGGCACGAGGGCCTGCGGGAGGTCTCAGGTCTTAAGCGTAATTATGCCGCTAGATATCAGGGCGGAAGAGGGGAAGAAAAGATATACGAAATGGAAGGGACCACCTGTGAATATCCGCTGGCCGATTACGCGGAATGGGATTATTTTCTCAGGACCGATTTTAGTTATGACGACGAAGAAAGGAATACCGGATATTTCGAGAAGACATTCAGCCCCGGGACCCGATGGGATTGGGAAGCCGCTTCTTCCGACGACGTCCTGATAGAGGTAAAAGAGGTAAGATTCTCCGATTTCGACGAAAAGGACCGGTACGGAAGGATCGAGAAGGATTATTTCGACTGGACCGATGACGCGGGGCCCTACACTCTCAGCGGGGAGAGGGTCATACAGGAGTCGTTCACGTATGACACCGACGATAACATCACTTCCTACCTTGAGACCGACATAACCGCCGAAGGCGGGACAAAAAGGTACAAGTTCGTGTTCGAGGACTATACCGACAGGAAACCCGGGATAACCACTTCCTGGGAGCTCGACGAGGACTTTTCGGAGACCGGCGATTATTTCAGGAAGAGCGATCTCGAATACGACGAATGCGGCCGTCTGACCAGCTATACCGCCACAAGCTGTAATGACGGGAAAACGAGCGTATCCTATGTTTTTGAAATAAACTATGACAAGAATATCGTCATATGGGAGAACGTGCACACGCAGGGGGAGGTCCTGTATTTCGGCCCTGACCACCCGGAGCGCGGATATAAGTATTCCACGCGCGAATTCAAGTATGACCGCAGGAAAAAACTCGAGACCACCGTAACCGTGAACGGCGACTATATCTCGATATCCGACGCCGACGGAAAGAACATCTATTTCGAATGGACGGCGGAGATGGTTCCTTACCGGGAGAAGGATTTCGTCAGCGGGATGGAGAGCGAAGGCGCCGGGCCGAGGGCGGGTTCCGCCGATCCGTCGAGCCCGGTCGCCGATATCCTGCGGGAGATAAGGAAATGCGCCGCGCACGAAGAGGTGATCGAAAGCGCCCGGACGCAGGTAGAATATACCGAAGACGGCGAGGCCGGAAGGATCACGGATATAAAGGGCAATATTTATGTTTATTCCGGTAACAGGCTGGTGGAACTCAGGGATAGCGCTGAAGAGGTCAGGGCTGCCGCGGATTATGAGACGGCAGATGGAACGCTTACCGTGAGCATGGAGGGCTCTTTTGACGACACGAGTGCCGTATATACGTATGACGGGGATTCGAGGAAGCTCTCAGCGGATGTGACGGATGCTTCAGGCGATACGATCAAACACGAGACCTATGAATATGCCATGAACGGCCGGCTTGTGGAGAGTGTGACAGTTCACCGGGAGTTCCTTGAAGGCGCTTCCGAGGTAGTCGTGGGCAGGTTCGAGATCTATGACGCCGGGGGGCTTCTAGCGAGGGTCTATACGCACTCGAGAGACTCCGGGGGCAAGAACTTCGCAGCGAAATGGACGGCCGGGGGGTATGACGATGAAGACAGGCTCCTGGAGTGCCGGGAGATAAGATGCGAGTCCGTTTCCTTCGATTTCAGCGATTATATTGACGGCGGGAGCGTCCTGCCGGGGGATAAAGCCTTCGAGCATATAGGGTACTTCGAGGAAAGGGATTTCCTCATGCTTTCCGAGGAGGAGATCGAAGTCTATAGCGCGAATGACGTGCTTATCACGGATGAGACATGGCAGGCCGAATATCATGAGAGCGGGAACATAAAAAATTCCTCGAAAAATGAGGAAACCTTCAAATACGAGAGGATTAGAAACGCCATAAACTGGCCGGGGACCACCCATGAATATTACAGGGGTTACGGCCCCTACAGTCATGACGGAAATTGGGGTTCGCCGCAATATGATTATGCTGCCCACCAGAACAACCGCGGGCAAACTGATACGGCCTGGTGTAAAACCGTTCATACTTTTGATGGGTCCATAACCCTGGACGAGATCAATTTTCACGTGCAGACCTACGCGCACAGGTCGGAAAGCGGAAGCTGTAATTCCAGCTGGTACGTTAAAATATGCCAGGACGGGGAATGGATAACGTTATGGTCCGACAGCAGAAGTGTAGCGGATGGAGCGGATCTGAATTCCGGAGAATGTGTAAATATCGGGAATTGGCCCGGGGTTACCGCTGTCGAGATATACGCTTACGCATGTTCTTCAGGGGGGCGGGATGGTAAAGCCCAGGTCTGGATATACGAGCTCGAAACGGGCAGCCCGGACACGGAACAAATTAAGCCTGTCCAGCTATCGGATGTGCGGACAGATTTCTTCGCTGGCGCGGATGGCGGGGAAAGGGAATATTACGACGATAATAATAACATCATTAAATATGACGAAGTCAGGACCGATCATGCCTGGCATGTGGATATTAACGGGAATGAGATAGACGAAGGCACGCTTGTGACCGAGACCGGATGGAATGCCCTGGGAGAGTACGATGTCGACAGGGTATCGGGGTTCGACCAGACGGTCCATAAGACCCATGCCGCTGATTCGGTCGACGTTACGGAAACGACGCGAAGAACGGATATATGCCATGAAAAGGGCAATGTCGTATCCTACCGTGAAACTTTCCAAACCAGCCTTACACCGGCTGTTACGACGGAACGCGTAGTCTCGGACACGGTTTATGAATATGGCAAAACTGTCGGATCCAGGGAAGTTACCAACCAGTCCGGGCCGGGGCTTGAAAGCACGACGACGAATGCCCGTAAGGATATGGTCTATGACGGGTGGGGGAACCTTTCTTCATGGACCGACTTTTATACGCCCGATAGTTCAGAATACGGCGTTTCGAGCGAGCTGAAGGATTTGTGGGAAGATGACACCACCGGGCTTAAGGATATATTTCCTTCGATAGACGGCGATGGAAGCGGGGATTGGGAAGGAAAAAGCATAATCGACTGGGCCCTGGAGGCCGGTTACGGGAACTATCCGGAACTTGAGGAATACAGCCCGTGGGAAAGGGTCACGACCGTCGAAACTTTCGACGATAAAGGACGCCTTCTGACCTATACCGAGGTCGAGACGGCTTTCAAGGATGTGGCGGCCGGAGCGCCCCGCCAGAAGCAGATAAGAACGACCGAACGGCTAAGGACCATTTATAAGACCCCGAACCGTTTAAAGAATCTTCTGGAACACATAAAGACGATAAAGGCCGAGGACGGCAGCACTATAAAGGAAGAAACCGTATACAAGAGCAATATCGTTTATAACAGCCTGGGCCAGGAATATGGCTATACCCTGTACTCAGACGGCGAGATCTCGCGCGTTGATTCGTCCACGTATAACAGCCTCGGCCAGCTTGTGGAAACTTATACGCGCATCGACGCCTACAGCTATTCCCGGAATTTCTATCTTTACAACCAGGCAGGCGGCATCTCCCAGACCAGGAACTATTACTATTTCCACAAGGAGAGCGAAGAGGGGGATAAGAACGGCACCTACAGGGTGATAGAGCACTATGAAAAGACGACCTGGTACGACAAATACGGCGAAAAAACGTCCGAAGACGTTGATCAATACGTAGATGTCCAGGTCATCTCCAGGAATTTCTGGTCCGACTTTTTCGGAAGGACAATAATAAGCGTTATAAGCGCCGTTCTGAACGTTATCCCCTACGTGGGGTGGGCCCTTTCGATAGCGTTCAACGCGAGCGTTTCTCTCGCGAACGGGACGTTCGATCTTCTTTCCCTGGGGACCCAGCTCTTGTCCGCCGGGCTTAACGGGTTCGGAGGTTTGCTCCAGGTATCGCCCATGGAAGCGTTGTTCAAGGCCACCCCCCTGGGCGGGCTCCAGAATTTCTGGGACGATATCGGCCTTACCTGGGCTTCCGGCGCCGAAAAGCTTACCTTCGAGCAGTTCATGATAAACGCCCAGGTCGCCGCGCTCCAGGCGGTAGTTTCTGAAGGGATAACCGAGGTAGGCAGGAGCAATGACTGGGACCCGTTCCTCACATCCGCCGCAGCGGGTTTTTCGTCCGCCGCCATAGGATATGTCTACGGCGGGATCATGGCCGAACCGGGCAGCAAACCTTTCGATAATGCCGGTAAATTCCTTGCCGTCACGGCCTTAAAGTCCGTCGCGGAAGCCGCCATAGATAAATACGTCCAGGAAAATCCGTCGGATTGGGCGCGGATACTTGCTCCCGTGGCGAAATCCGCCTTGGACCAGATGTTCAAGACGCCCTCCGAGGGAAAACCTAAGGACAAGCAGCTGACGGAAGATCAGATACTGCGGATACTCGAGCAAGCCCCGACAATATCTTTATATGATGTGAACCTCGGCGATGTAAATTCAAACTGGGCCTCCGATGTATCGCAATATTCCGCGACAGGTGAAGCGACAAAGCTTTTTAATTTTACGGACAGCGAGTTTTACTGGCGTGTGGACTGTTTGAACAACGTCATGCTTTCCGCGAGCCCCGTCATGCAGATGCTGGCCGGTAATTTGGGCGAATGGACTATTGGGACGAACCTGTCTCTCGAGAATAACGGCAGTATCGAGATCATGGCGACAGAGGACGGAGGGAAAGCCTATCTCCTGGGAGACGCGGGACGCGACGACCTGAAAGGTGAAGCCGGTTCCTGGTTCGATAAGGCGGGGTGCGGGGCGGAGGACAAGGTCGAGTTCGAACTTAACCTCAAGACGGGGGACCTTTTCATGTACCTGAGCGTGAAAGACGTTTCTTCTCTTTTCGCGCCCGACAGCCAGGGCCAGCGTCCGGAAATATCGGCCCTGAGACAGTTGATAACCGAAAGTATCGGGAGCATAGAGAATTTAAAAGGCCTTGATATCGTGGTCAGGATAAACAGGAACGTGAACGAGATCATCAATGCCGCTATAGCGGTCGATCCTGCCGACATAACGGATCCCGCGCTTTTTGAGAGGGCGAACCTGTATCTTTCGGACAATTTCAAGGGCCTGAGGAAGGATCAGTTCGACCTTGTCCTTGATGTCGACCCGAAGAGCAACAGGATCGACATAAAGGGCATATCGTTAAATTTGGACAAGACCACGGTGGGCGACCTCCTGAACAGCCTCAAGGAACAGACGCCCCAGCTCCAAAAACTCGGCCGGGAGATAGAGAACCTCGTGAAGCTGGCCGGTGAGGAAATAAAGAACTTTACCAAGATAGACCTGGTCGTCGGTGATAAAGGCGATTACATGATGCGGGTGAGGATAAGGTCGGACGTCCTGCAGGGCTTGCCGGGCCTCATGGCGAAACTCGGCATACGGGAAGGCTCCGCCTCTTTCGCCAGGCTTTCCAAACGCGAATTCACCGACTTCGTTATAGACGTGAAGTCCGGCTTTTACGTTCTCGACCTTTCGCTCAAATGCCAGAAATTCGAGACGGTCCTCATGAGGATGGGCA
>CAZMEZ010000036.1:14999-16512 GCA_964565425.1 uncultured Planctomycetia bacterium
CTCGACCTTTCGCTCAAATGCCAGAAATTCGAGACGGTCCTCATGAGGATGGGCAATATCGTCACCGAAAGGGACTCAAGAGGGAGGATCAGGGCCGAGAAGATATACGATAAAGCCGGGAACCTTATCGTGACAAGGGAGTATTCGTATGTCATCCCCGATATCTTCTCGGCCATCCCGGGTATCAGCACGTGGGTCGGCATCCTGTCACGCCTGAAAGGCGCCGAAAGGGCGACTATGACCGAGACGTTCTATGCCGCCCTTGGCGACGGCAGCGTTAAAGAGCTTCAAAGGTTCAGCGAGGGTTTCGTGATGTGCGATGTCTTTGTCCCGGACCTCAATTCCTCGTCCGTTTTTGAGGATCTGAGCGGTTTCGAAGGCGCGACATTTAATTATCCCGTGGGCGATTTTGTGGTCACGCTATCCGTAGTTTCCTCCGAAGTGCTGGTAACGGCAGACCGGGGTAATATTGAGCCGGCAGGAGATGTGGCGGATGTCCGGAGTCCCGCAGATAATAACGATCTTTCAATAGGTAAGATATTGGAGAAAGCCGTCTATACCGATTTCGACGGCGCGGCATGGCCGGTGGTCCGGGATATTTTGTGTGACCGGCCGGATAGGGGTTTAACGGCTTTATTGGACATGTCCGCGGATACCTTGACCGCGGCGCTCGAGAGCGGGGGCTTAAGCGGCAAGCAAAGTTATGTCGCAGGGGTTGTTGTCGCGGCTAAGCATATAATGGGCCAATTGTGCGATTACGCGGGCGTATCAATGGAAGTGAAAGCGCGTTTCGCTTTAAGTCTTGCCGAAGGTATCGTAAAGAAATACGTCCAAACGGCTCTCGAGACGGGCGTTACGATGGCGACCTTAGGCAAAGATTTTCTGGCCCATAACTTTGTCGCCCTCATTTCCGTATTCTGCGACCCGGAGATCTCCAATGTTGTCAGGAATGCCTGGAGGGGGTTCCGCGAGGAAGTGATTGATTTTGGCAGGACTATGCTGTATGGTTCTATATTAGAGAAGGCCGACCGTGCCGGGCGCGTGGCCGGGGAGATAATAGGCAAGCTGCTCTTCGTAAGGTCGCTCGATTTTGTTCCCGATTTCGCGGAGGCGAAACAATTCTTATGGAATTATCTCGGAGGTATAAAGAATGGGATTATTGAAAATGTTAAGAAGGTTTTACGAGGTATTGCAAAAGGAGCGCTTAAGAGGCGTTCTGGAATACCACATACCGCATCTAAGGGCGAACAGGTTGGAGCTGGAGAAACGGTACCCGGGCTGTTTGGAAAGGAACAAGCTCGTGGCCTCCGCAGTGGTTTGCGGGGAGGATATGGCGGAGCGAATGGAGAAGATCTTAAAGGACTTGGACAAAATACCGCTGGAAGACCTTCGCGAATTAATGCGGGACATCCAGGAAGAGGCGATGGGTATATTGCGGGAGTTGGAGCGGAGAGACAAGGAGTTGGAGCGGAGAGACAAGGAGTTGGAGCGGAGAGACAAGGAGTTGGAGCGG
>CAZMEZ010000037.1:0-1950 GCA_964565425.1 uncultured Planctomycetia bacterium
TGCAACTTGCGACTACTCTGGTGACCGGTGCGCTAGTGCTCTAACTTGTGACTTTGTGCCTGGCTAACTGGTTCACCGGCTAACTAAAATGGACAAATGTATCGCCACAAGCTGTGACGCGAATTATTTTCCGGCACTCATGGCGCTTTTGAGGAGCCTCAGGAGGACCAATCCGCATATTCCGGTTCATGTTTTTGACGGGGGCCTTACCGCGCGGCAGGCAAGGACAGCCCGGAAGTTCGCCAGTGTGATACCGAAAAGGCCTTTCATGACCATCAAAGGCCGGGGGAAGTTCAGTTACATAGGCGATACTACGCTGCTGAAGTTCGAAGTAGCAAGCCTTAAAAGCGGAAAAGCCCTGTATCTGGACGCGGATACCGTTGTCCTTGAGAGACTTGACAAGCTTTTTGAAATACCGGCGGGGAGAGTGGGTGTCGTCCGGGAAGTGAATTCCCTGAGGAACATGTTTCGCCTCAAGCACAGGGATAAAATGGCGGAAAGCATCGAAATCGATTGGGATGAGCCCGGGTTTAACGCCGGGATCTTTGTCCTCTGGCCCGGAGAATGGTCTCACCTGCGCGGAGAAGCCGTAAGGCTCGTGGAAAGGTTCGGCGAAGAGGTGTTCTCGAAATCCAAGGACCAGCAGCTCCTGAACATAATTTTCCGGGAAAAACTGCACGACCTCCCGAAGCGTTATAATTTCGCGCCGTTCTATGACGAAACGGGGACCATGGAACCGGCCGTTCTCCACTACTTGACGCGTCTTAAGCCCTGGCATCATGATTATCCCGCCGAGCGAAGGTACGGTGAGTTCCGTTCACACATATCGGTGGTCGATTTTCCGGAGATATTCCTCGTGGACATGAAGAGAAGCGCGAAGGAATTTTACTCGAAGATAAAGAACATCCGGAACCTTTGGAGCGGAGGGACGTGAGATACATCAAGGTGATCATACTGCCTCTTGTTTGCGCCGTATTTTTTGCCGCCTCTTCCATGTCCGCCGGAGAAGAGGCCCCTCTTTTTACCGATCCCGGAAGCAAGGAAACATTCGCCTCCGAGATCTCCGGTATAATAGAAAAGGCCTGGAAAAAATGGCAGGATTCGGTCGTGATAAACGGTGTTGTCGTGGAAGGATCCAGGGGGGTGCTTCAGCCGGGCAATATCGGGGATCCCGTGCTTACCTCCGCCGATGTCATGAAATTTTTTGACCGAAAAGGAAAAAGCCAGGAAGAGATATATTGCGCCAAGGCGGTAGCGGATGCGCTTGAGAACGGGATGAGATTGTGGCAGAGGGGATACAGCCATGCCAATATCCCTTTCCCGCAAGGGGCATCCTGCGCGTATACCATGCCTCCAAGCAAAAATGTTCCCGTTACGGTCGCTTCGGGCAGATCTTCAGGGGACAGGGCGATGGCGGAAGGAGCGCTATACAATTTCATGCTTTATCGCGCGCCGGGAAAAAGCAAGGAGGACCTGATAGTGCTCCGTGCTTCGGCAAAAGGCATATCCGTTTGCTTTGAAAAATGGAAAGGATCCTGTTCTATAGCGGGGATACTTGCCTCGGGCGGCATAGCTCCGCAGCCCGCGCCAATGGGGACCGGTCCGGGACCCGTACGGGGGGCTAAGGGCGACGGGGGCAAGCTGATAGGACCGTATTTCGACGGCGGGATGATGCGCGAGATCATGGTCAGGTATTTTTCCAGCTGACCGCGTATTCAGCATGCTTGAATTTTAAGGCCCCCTGTGCTATAAAAGGTAGTCAGCCGTTGTTTCTGATCTCATCTTTTAACTTTTCTCTTTTAGAAATTAACAGGTTGTGGTTTTGGTCTTATCTTTTAACTTTTATCTTTTAGAAATTAACAGGTTGTGGTTTTGCTCTTATCTTTCAACTTTTCTCTTTTAGAAATTAACAGGTTGTGGTTTTGCTCTTATCTTTTAACTTTTATCTTT
>CAZMEZ010000037.1:2050-16082 GCA_964565425.1 uncultured Planctomycetia bacterium
TCTTTTAGAAATTAACAGGTTGTGGTTTTGCTCTTATCTTTTAACTTTTATCTTTTAATATGACTTACCAGGTTCTTGCCCAAAAATACCGGCCGCAGACGTTCGAGGACGTAGTCGGCCAGGAAACAGTTACGAGGACGCTTAAGAATTCCATTAAGCAGGGAAGGGTCGCTAACGCCTATATTTTCTGCGGTCCCAGGGGCGTGGGAAAGACCACTGTGGCGCGGCTCCTTTCCAAGACGCTGAATTGCGAAAAGCCCCCGGCAGAACGGCCGTGCAACGAATGTTATTCCTGCAGGGAAATATCGCTGGGGAACAACATGGACGTTCTGGAGATAGACGGCGCCTCCAACCGGGGTATCGACGAGATAAGGACCCTCAGGGAGAACGTGAAGTTCTCCCCGTCAAAAGGCGCTTATAAGATCTATATCATCGATGAAGTCCACATGCTGACCCCGGAGGCGTTTAACGCGCTTCTCAAAACGCTGGAAGAACCGCCCGCTCACGTGAAATTCATATTCGCCACTACCGAACCGCATAAAGTGCTGCCCACCATCATGTCGCGCTGTCAGAGGTTCGATTTCAAGAGGATCCCGCCGAAAATGATATTCGACCGGATCGTGGATATATCCGGGAAAGAAAAGATCGATATGGACGAGAAAGCGGGGCTTTTGATAGCGCGTTCCGCGGACGGCAGCATGAGGGACGGACTCGTGGTGCTGGACCAGATGGTATCGTTCGCCGGAGGAAAGGTGCGCTCCGGCGACGTTATAGAACTTCTGGGGATGGTTCACAAGGACAGGATATTCGAATTATCCGACGCCGTGATAGGGGGAGACCCTAAGAGCGTAGCGGTGAAACTTGACGACCTGATAAACAGCGGCAAGGACCCGGTGTTCATAGCGGGAAGTCTTATATGGCATTACAGGGACCTGATGATACTTAAAACCGCCGGCGGGCCTACTTCAGACATGGCTTTCGCGGAGGATGAGCTCAAAAAAATGAATACCCAGGCCGGCAAACTTTCCCTGGAAGAGATACTCTATATACTGCAGAACCTTACACATTGCATGGGGCTCATGAAAGGCGCTATGTTCACGCGCGCCCCGCTCGAGATAGCGCTCATACGGCTCGCAAAAAGAGCGGATGCCATGGCCATACCCGACATCCTGGACAAGCTCGATCTGGCAAAAGAAAGTCTTTCCGGAGCGTCATACGCCGCGGGGGCCGCCGGGGAGACGGATCCGGCTTCGCCCGTTAAGATGCCTTCAAAGCCGCAGGTCCAGAGATACGAGAGGACCGAAGAAAAGCGCGCCCGGCCGGCAAACAGCCCCGAAGAGGACAATAACGGCCCTTCGGAAGGAAACGATATCCATTCTCACTGGAAAGCGGTGCTTAATTACGTCAGAAGCAAAAAGATGTCCGTCTATACTTTTCTGAGCGCGGCAAGACCCGTGGAAATGAACGGCAACAAGGTGATCATCGGGTTCGGGCAGGAACACGCTTTTAACAAGGAGGCGTTGGAGACGGAAAGCAATAGATTCATAATAGAAGAAGCCGTAAACAAGATAACAGGGGCCTCCCCGCGCGTGGAGTTCACCCTTCTTGAATTCCTGAGTGAACCTGCCGCGCAAAACCGCGGGGATGAAGAGAAGAAGAGCAAAGCAAAAGAGAAAATGAACCCCTTGATCGAACAGGCCATGGATGTATTCGGAGGCCATATCGTGAGGGATCTCATGGAGGAAGGAAGATGACAAAAGGGGTCCCGAAACCGATGGCGAAACTCATCGGCGAATTCTGCAAGATGCCGGGTATCGGGCCTCATTCGGCCCAGAGGCTCACTTTCCATATACTGCAGTCTTCCAGAGAGGATATCGAATCCCTTCTTAAATATATCCGTGAGGTCAAGGAGAACGTGCGTTTTTGCAGGGTATGCAATAACCTGAGCGAGGACGACATTTGCGCCGTTTGTTCGGACCGGGGACGTGACAGGTCCAGGGTGTGTGTTGTAGGCGGGCCGAACGGCGTGATATCCATGGAAAAAAGCGGTGTGTACCGGGGCCTTTATCATGTCCTCCTGGGGGAGCTTTCACCCATAGACGGGGTAGGCCCTGACGAACTGAAGATAAAAGAGCTGGTCGAAAGAGTGAAAAAGGAAGACATAAAAGAGGTCATAATCGCCACCAACTTCACCACCGAAGGGGAGACGACGGCGCTTTACGTGCAGGAAGCCCTTAAACCGTATAAAGCGAAGGTATCGCGCCTGGCACGTGGTGTTCCGGTGGGAGGCAGCCTCGAATACGCGGATGTGGCCACCCTGCAAAGATCCTTTGAAGAGAGAAAGGGTGTATAAAAAAATAAAAAGCCGAAAAAACAAGGCAAAACCGGGAAATAAGCAAAGGCGGCCCTGTTTCGACATTTGACAACAATAATATTCTCATTATACTCTATTAATACGATACTGAATAATTTCATATATATAGTATTCAATAACTTATCTGTCATAAGGAGGTAGATATGAGTGTTCTGGAAGCGGTAAAAAAAGGGTTCGGTGAGACCACGAAGCTGATGAATGTCGTTCTGGTCTTTTTTATCTTCAACGTGGTGATAGGGCTGATAAGCCTGCCTCTTGCTAACCCGGCGAGGGCCGGGGATCCGGGAATAATTACGGTATCGATACTTTCGAGTATCCTGTTCTTCCTCGTATTTATTTTCCTGCAGGGCGGGGCGCTGGGGACCGTTAAAGACCAGATCAAGACGGCTTCATCCAGCATGGCCCAGTTCGTAGCGTACGGGAAGAAATACTATTTAAGGATACTCGGTCTTTTGCTGCTTTATGTCCTTATCGCGATCGCCGTGGTGCTCGTGCTCAGCCTTATAAGCGCCGGCCTTCTGCTTCTCGGTGATAATATCGTGACAAGAAGCATAGTGGCAGTTATCGTTACCGTCGTGGCGGTCGTAACGATAACCTTGTTGGTCTATCCGATATACGCCATAGTCGCCGATGAACTCGGGGCTATAGCCGCTCTTAAGGCGGGGATAAACAAGGCAAAGACCAATTTCTGGAGGACGCTTGGGCTGTTCGCGCTCCTGGTGGTTATCAGCCTTCTGATATCCCTGATAATCGGGTTCATAGTCGGACTGGTCACCGTTCCGCTCGCTCCGGCGATAACACAGGTAGTGATAGCTATCGTGAACGCGGCAGTACAGTCGTATATACCCGTCGTCATGATGGTCGCCTTTATGGGCTTTTACATGTCCCTTGGCGCCGGCAAGAGCGCCCAGGAAAGCTCTCCGCTCGGCATGTAAGAAGGCGTGTTTATTTGATTTAACAACCCCCGGGGTTCCAGGGAACCCCGGGGGTTGTTTTTTTGCCTGTTCTTGACATCCCGTCACGCGTCACGCGTCACCCGTCACCCGTCACTTTTATATAAATCCCCTTAACAACCCTTGACACATATGTTAAAATAAAACCCTTCGTGTTAGGTCGCGAAAGGCTACAGCATGCAAGCAGGCGTTCATAATCCTTTAACGCTCTTATAAATCTATCAAAACCAGGAGGTTATGTGATGAAGCGCAATATGGTCCCTCATGATGGAAACAGCGCGGTAGCCCATGTGGCGCACGCTACCAACGAGGTTATTGCCATATATCCTATTACGCCGTCTTCCCCGATGGGAGAGATATCCGACGAGAAGTCAGCGAGAGGAGAAAAGAACATATGGGGTACCGTTCCGACCGTTGTGGAACTCCAGTCCGAAGCCGGAGCCTCGGGGGCCGTTCACGGAGCGCTGACAACGGGCGCGCTGACGACCACTTTTACCGCTTCACAGGGGCTTCTCCTCATGATACCCAATATGTACAAGATAGCCGGAGAGCTTACGCCCACGGTATTCCATATAGCGGCCCGTTCCATCGCCTGCCAGGCGCTCTCGATATTCGGGGACCATTCCGACGTGATGGCTACGCGCGCGACGGGATGGGGACTCCTTTCTTCCGGAAGCGTCCAGGAAACAATGGATTTTGCCCTGATAGCGCAGGCCGCGACGCTTGAGTCCAGGGTGCCGTTCCTGCATTTCTTTGAGGGGTTCAGGATATCTCACGAGATCCAGAAGATCGACGAGATCGGTTTTGACGGCATGAAGTCGATGATAGACGACAAGTTCGTGCATGCCCACAGGCAGCGGGGGATGAACCCCGAACATCCGGTCATACGCGGCACGTCGCAGAACCCGGACGTGTATTTCCAGGGACGCGAATCGGTCAACAAGTATTACGACGCGTGCCCCGCTATTGTCCAGAAGGCGATGGATAAATTCGCGAAATTGACCGGCAGGCGGTACAACCTGTTCGATTATGCCGGAGCCAAGGACGCCGACAGGGTGATAATCATAATGGGTTCCGGCGCCGAAGCGGTTCACGAGACGGTCGATTATCTGAACGCGAAAGGCGAAAAGGTCGGCTTGATAAAGGTAAGGCTTTACCGGCCGTTCGATACGAAGGCTTTTGTTGACGCCCTTCCGCTTTCCGCCAAGGCCATAGCTGTTCTGGACAGGACCAAGGAGCCGGGGTCTCTCGGTGAACCCCTGTACGAGGACGTCAGGACCGCGCTGGGTGAGGCGATGTCAGAAGGTCTCACGAAGATCAAGGAATATCCTAAAGTGGTCGGCGGAAGATACGGGCTCGGTTCGGCCGAATTCACGCCCGCGATGGTCAAGGCCGTTTTCGATAATCTCAAGGAGAAAAAGCCCAGGAACCATTTCACGGCGGGTATTATCGACGACGTGGCGAATACCAGTCTTGAATTCGATCCTTCCTTCAGCACGGAAAGCGACGATACGTATCGCGCGATGTTCTATGGGCTCGGTTCCGACGGGACGGTCGGGGCGAACAAGAATTCCATAAAGATAATCGCCGAAGAGACCGGCAACAGCGCGCAGGGATATTTTGTGTACGATTCCAAGAAAGCGGGCGCGGTCACGATCTCACACCTGCGTTTCGGCAAGAAAACCATCAGGAGCCCGTACCTGATAACGAAGGCCAATTTCCTCGCGTGCCATAATTTCTCTTTTCTGGAGAAATACGACATGCTCAAGAACGTGATCGACGGGGGTATTTTCCTCCTGACCTCTTTGTACGGGAAGGACGAGGTGTGGAAACACCTTCCCCCGAGGGTCCAGAAACAGATAATAGACAAGAAGCTCAAGTTCTATGTGATAAACGCCATCAAGATAGCCGAAGAAGTGGGGCTGGGGGGGCGAATAAACGTGATAATGCAGACGGCCTTTTTCAAGATATCCGGGGTCATCGACGAGAAGCTGGCGTTAAAGGCTATAAAAGAAGCGATAAAGAAGACCTACGGCTCTAAGGGCGAGAAGGTCGTTGAGATGAACGTCCGGGCGGTCGACATGGCCCTGAGCAGTATCGAAGAGGTAAAGATCCCGGACAAAGTTACGGGAGAGATAAAAGAGATCGAGGTCGTCCCCGATGACGCCCCCGAGATGGTCAAAACGACGACGTCGAAGATAATGAAAGGGGAAGGGGAAACGGTAAAGGTGTCGGAGATGCCGGTGGACGGGACCTGGCCTGTCGGTACTACCCAGTACGAGAAACGCAATATAGCCATAAACATACCCGTATGGAACCCGGATACCTGTATACAGTGCGGAAAATGCACCATGCTGTGTCCCCATTCGGTCATACGGGCGAAAATATACAAGGAAGGATCGCTCAAGGATGCTCCTAAGACGTTCAAACACAGCGCCACCAAGCCCAAGCCCAGGGAAGGCTACGTGTACACGCTTCAGGTGGCGCCGGAAGACTGCACGGGTTGCGGTGTCTGCGTCCAGTATTGCCCCATGAAGGCCAAGGAGGCCATCAAGATGATGCCCCAGGAGCCTTTGAGGGAACAGGAGAGAGAGAACCACGCGTTCTTCATGAGCCTGCCCGATACGGACCCATCGCTCTTCAACAGGCATGTCATGAACGGGATACAGTTTGTGAGACCTCTCTTTGAATATTCCGGGGCATGCGCCGGCTGCGGTGAAACATCATACGTTAAGCTTCTCACGCAGCTTTTCGGCGACAGGGCCCTCATCGCCAACGCTACGGGATGTTCGTCGATCTACGGCGGCAATCTTCCGACCACTCCGTATTGCCAGAGGGCGGACGGCAGGGGCCCCGCGTGGAACAACTCACTTTTCGAAGATACCGCGGAGATCGCTTATGGCATGCGTCTTACGGCCGATAAATACACCGAATACGCCGGGGAACTTGCCGACAGGATAATATCCAAGAAGTCCTGCAGGGACGAAATATTAAAAATTCTGAATGAAATAAAAAGCGCGGATCAGTCGTCCCAGGAAGGGCTTGAGGCGCAGCGCGCGCGCGTGACCGAACTGAAGGGCGCGCTGAAGCAGTGCGACTGCCCCGACTGCAGGGAGCTTTTGAGCGTGGCGGATTATTTCATCAAACGTTCCGTCTGGGGTGTCGGCGGCGATGGATGGGCCTATGATATAGGATACGGCGGGCTTGACCACGTGGTCGCCGCGGGAAGGAACGTGAACCTGCTGGTCCTTGATACCGAGGTGTATTCCAATACGGGCGGGCAGGCCTCCAAATCGACACCCATGGGGGCCGTGGCGAGGTTCGCGGCCAGCGGGAAACCCATAGGGAAAAAAGACCTCGGGCTCATGGCCATGAGCTACGGTTACGTGTACGTCGCTAAGATAGCGATAGGCGCGGACCCGATGCAGGCGATGAAAGCGTTCATTGAGGCCGAAGCTTATAACGGCCCGTCGTTAATAATAGCTTATTCCCACTGTATAGCGCACGGTTATAACCTGATCAAGGGTAACGAAGAGCAGCAGAAAGCCGTAGCATCCGGGCACTGGCCCTTATTCAGGTATAATCCGGACCTTTGCGCGCAAGGAAAGAACCCGCTCACTCTCGACAGCAAGGCTCCCAGCATAAAGCTCGAGGACTATATTTATAACGAGAACCGTTATAATGTTCTCAGGAAGCAGGATCCCGAAAGGGCGAAAGATCTGCTGGAAAAGGCTCAAAAACTGGTGACGAACCATTACGCCTTGTATAAATATCTTGCCGAGATGCAAAAGGCCCCAGAGGCCCAGAAAGAAAAAGAAAAGACCCAGGTATAACGGGTATTCCTTCCGGGGCCCTTTTGCCGGTATGGCCAAAGGGCCCTTTTTCCGCCCCTGACGATCCAAAATATCATAGCGGGAAACACCATTATTGTTAAGTAATAAAAAAGTTAATTGACTTACATTTTAATCTATTTTATAATCTTCTTGACCATAAACGTTAGGAGTATAAAAATATATAATACATAAAGACTTATATGCAAAAATCTTTCTACATAAAGATCATATCTATCATTGTATCCGCGTTGTTCTTTACCGGCTCAATAGCGGCGGATATCTCATATGCGGATATCGCGTCATTCCGCGCGAATAACCTTCAAGACAGGACCTTGGTATCATTGAAGAGGGGCGCTGCGGTGATACCGGGGCGTCTCGGATTTATCGATGACGAATATACCGGGTCCTCGGGAATGAAGATATTTCACATAAAGGACGCTCATTGCAACTATGACGCGCAAAGATCCATTTACGCGTTGATCGGCTGGATAGCCGAAAAATACGGAGTAGACCTTGTAAGCCTCGAGGGGGGGAAAGGAAGATATGATCTGAGCCTTCTGGAAAACATCGAAAGCCCCGCGCTCAAACAAAGTATCACCGATGAATATTTGAGGGACGGAAAGATCACCGGGGCCGAGCTTTACCGGGTGTACAATCCGGAAAAGATCCGGCTCTCGGGCATCGAGGACGAGTATCTTTATGAAGAAAATCTCGAGATCTACAAAGGCCTTCTTGAATACAGGCCCCGGATAGACGTTTTCCTGGATAAAGCCGATCTGATCGTCGAGCGGCAGTCTGAAAAAGTGATCAATGCCGACCTTCGCGCGTTCCTGCGCCAAAAAGGGCTTTTTGACAGGAATCAGCTGGGTCTTGATAGATACCTGCCGTATCTTTTCAGAACGGCCAATTCTTTGTCCTGCGATCTTGGCGATCATCCGAACTCTCTTCTCATGACGAAACTTCTCCTTAAGGAACGGGAGATCGATTTTCGGGCGGCAAAAACCGAAAGAGACAAGCTGGTGGAAGACGTGCTGGGAAGGCTTTCCCGCTACGAGCGGGGTCAGGTGCTTTCCCGTATCGTAATGTTCAAAAAGGGTAAGATGACCGAAAGCGCGATACATGGCTTCCTGCTTGACAAGGCCGGAGAGACAGGGTTGGCCCCGGACAGTTACCCGCAGCTTATGCTCTACTGGGATTATCTGCTGCTGTATGACCGGATGGAAGAGGCGCGGCTTTTTGACGAGATCGACAGCATGGAGGAACGGATAAGCGCTTCGCTGTGCCGTACCGATGAAGAAAAAGAGATACTGGATATCGGCGCCCAAACGGCGCTCCTGCGCGACATGTTCGAACTGAGGCTCGGAAGAGACGGCCTCGAAACGGCAAAGAAGGAGATAGATGTCGCTGAAATACTTTTCTTTATAAAGAGGTACGTGGCCGGGGATGAGTACGGGCGTCTTGAAGAAAAAGCCGTTTACGTGTCATACGGGATCTCGCGTATGATGGAATTTTATGCCGCGGCGGACAAAAGGGACGACGCCTTTGTCCGGAACGTCATCGCCGGCATGGAGGAGAACGGGGTTAATGCCAGTATAATAGTGACCGGCGGGTTCCATTCGGACAGTCTTCACGGGATACTCAGGGAAAAAGGCATCTCGTTCGTTTCCATAAACCCCAGTTTCGTGAATCCGCAGGGATACAAGAACCCTTACATGCGTCTTCTATCCGGCGGGGCGGACGCTTCATCGCTGGAACTTTATTCGCTTTTTTCCTCTACCATACAGCTTAAAAGCCTGTGGAGCGAATTCGGGATAGATACGGATTTTGCCGCTTCCTTTATAACAAGACTAAATACGGCGATAGAAATAGCTAAACGGCAGGAGAAGGACGGTATAGTTATAAAGCTCGGAGATAAGTCGGTAATGCTACTGAGGGCCATGGGTTACGAGCCGGCCCCTAACATCCTGGAAGGTTATGAGACGAGAGCCGAATATAGCGTGATCGATGCGTCCGCGATCGTGGGGCTCTCTCCGGGCGAATGCATCGAAAAACTTTCCGGTTTAATAGGCCCTGACGCGGATTACGATCCCGCGAACGGGTTTGCCGGCAATATGCATATGGCGGATATATTACGCTCGCTTCTTTCGCGTTACGTTGACCGGGGAGCGGAAGAGGAAGCGGCTAGCGGCACCGTCCGCAAGAACGCTTATCTCAGGACGTATGAGGGAAGGATAGTGCAGCAGAAATTAAAAGGGATGGGGGACGTAGACACTTTCGATTATATATTGGATATCCAGACGGGAGTCCTTACCTGCCAGTTCTCATGCGCGAGAACGATCTCCGGATACATGTCGGAACCTTCCGTGATAAAAGGCAGCAATGAAAAGTCATATCTGTGTCACCAGTTGAGACGCATATACAGGCCGGGTATAACTCCGGAGGAACAAAAAAGGATACTGCGGGAGCTCACAGACGAGCAGGCGGAATATGAGTCAAGAGGCGAGTGCGGTTGGCAATGGGTTATAGACAGGGACGAGGCCGGCGAGCTCATCGTGAACGATGTGATGGGATACGGGCTCAGGAGTTTCCGCATATTCGACAGGTCGAAGCTGCCCAAAGGCATAGAGCCGCAGAATCTGGACGCCGACGCGGAGAAATACGGCAGCAGGGAGATGGTGCAGGAGATGGTATTCGATATCACATCCATGCGGCAGGACAAGGTCAGGATAAAGCTTATCAACAGCTGGGGCGCCCAGGAAGCGGCATACACGGACCCGCTTACGGGGCTTTTTAACAGGAGATACTTCAACCTCAAAATAAAACCCAGGATGTCCAGATACGATAAGGCGACCATCCTTTTTATAGACGCCGATCACTTCAAGCGTTTTAACGATACATACCCCGGGGAGCATCAGTTCGGCGATATGATCCTCAAGGCCATCGCCGGGGTCATACTCAGGACCGTTCGCGGTTCCGATACCGTTTTCCGGTGGGGAGGGGAGGAATTCGTAGTAGTGCTCCCGGAAGCTTCCGGGACTCAGGGGAAGATAGTGGGGCGCAATATATTGACCAATATAAAGAAACTGAGACCGAAAGGACTGCGTCCGGCCGATGAGATCTCCGTTACCGTAGGCGTGACGGAAATAGCCGATACGAAAGATATGAGCAAGATCGGTGAAGCGGTCGAGAGATCGGACAAGGTAATGGTCGACGCCAAAAGAAGGAACATGAGGGGGATCGTCATCTCGTTCGATGAGGAACTTCCGGATTATTTAAAAGGCGCGGCGGCTGTCGCCGGAGCTACCACCGCGGTGTCAAAGGACATAATCGTCCGGGACCTCAACGACATACTCGGGATATACCATCCCGCGATGCTGGAGAACCTTCGGGAATTCCTTATCGCGGAGAAGATCGGCGGAACGTCCCAGGGGGAAGGCCTTACCCGTATATTCATGGACCTGCAGAAGGATTCCATCAACGACAAGATCGAACAGCTCAGGGCCTATCAGGATGTGTTGCAGGAAGGGGAAAAGAGACCCGAGGATCTTGAGATGGCGGCGTTCATCGCGCGGAAACATTTAAGGGCCCTGTATCTCACCTTATCGAGGATAAGGGAGAGGATATACGCGGTGGTAGGGGACAGCCCAGCTACCCAGAGGGTAAGGAACGCCATACTCAACATGGAAAAGGCGATGGACCTCATGTACAAATATCTTACCGAGGAAGACCGTTCGGAAAGGGAATTATCCCCCTTCGGGACGCCTGACGGCGACAGCCTGATGTGGCTTGACAGGAACGGTACGATAATATGGCACCCTGCGCTGCAGGGCGAGACAAGAGAATTGCGCGTCTGGAACAAGCGGCATGAGGATTGGCACAGGAAGCTGAATAAAAGATATCCGGAGGCCTCCAAAGCCGCGAAGGAGATAGCCGCTATTTACCTGACTTATCGCACATTCGAATACGTGACCGACGAGCATCTCGAGAGCCTGCTTTACGCGATAATGCGGGAATATGATTTTACGCCGCGCGAAAGCCGGCACGAAAAATTCATCCCCGGCGCGGCGGAATACCTCAGGCATGCCGCCGTGACGATAGACCTGGACGGGATCGAGAGAGAAGCGCTTCAGATAACCGAAGAAATGTTGTTCAGAGAGGCGGGGGATAAATGCATTATATTCAGTAAGGACAATCCCGAGCATGCTCCCGCGGTGGAGGTGATGGCCTATATCGCTATAAAGCGTCCGGATCTCGTCCGGGATTCTCTGGCAGGCTTATTCAGGCTGGTTTTAAAGGCAAAAGGCGCTCCTGATAAGACCTGTGTCGGGGTTTGCAAAGCTTTGCAGTCTATAGCGAAAGAGCATCCTGAGATCATAACGAGAGGGACGGTCGAATCCATAGGCATCTTATCCCGGAGCGGGGAATACGGTTCTAGTGTCCACGAAGCCGCAGTCGGAGCCCTTGCGACGATAGTGGAAACGAACCCACGCCTTATGAATGAGGTTTTCACGGAGCTGCACCCGCTTTACCAGATAGGAATTATAGAAAGATTGCTGGACCTTGACGGACTTATACCCGGAACCATGCGCGACGGCGACAGGAAAGGGATCAAGACCCTGTGTTCGTACCGCGTAAGGCAGTATATCGCCGGGGAAAAAATCCCGGAGTGGTTCCTTGAACGCGTATCGTCGCCCGACAGGAGCGTACCGGATCTTCCTTTGGACCATAACGGAAAACCCGGGATAACGTTGGAAAAATTCCTGTCAGAACCCTCTGCCCGCGAGGTCCTAAGGGGTAAATTATCCGCGAAATTCATCAATCATATAGTTGAACAGATCGGGACCTACGAAGACCTCGGCATCCCCGCACTGAGAGGGGAATTGACGAATGTTTTCCTGAGAATGCCTGAAGATCTCGATGCCTCTGACGGATATAGCGTGGAGCGCAGCGCGAACCTGGCGGTTCTCCTGGGTTTCGAGGCACGGGATAAAATGTCGGATGGGGAAACGCACGCGTACTATTCAGTGCCGAATATAACGCATAATATCACCGAAACCATACTTATTCACGTTCTCAAGGAATGCGGCCTGATATCGCCCGTGGGCATGAGCCATTTTTCACAGTTCATAAGCGGGCGCATGCCTGACGAGGCAAAGTATGTACAGATAGCCAATGTCGTGCTTTTCCCCGTAAAATACGATTGGAACACCTGGTCGACGACTGATCCCGTTTCAGGAATACCCCCCATAGCTTACGGCCGCGCGGAGCATGCCGATAAGACCGTGTTCGATGTGGATTATATGGATACGTCCGAGACGACCGCCTCGGAAAAAGAAGTCGTAACCTATGACGAGGCGATGGACTATTTCGCCGGCATGCAGATGTTCAAACAATTCCTGTCGTGGGCGTTTCAATCATCGCTGGTCGACCCGACAGAACGCACCGAGACGCAGGGCCGGTTGGCTGTTATATGGTCGGATTTCCGTTCGCGAATGGAGGAGATCCTCAAGGATGTCGGGATCAGCGATAGCCTTTCCGCCCCCGTCTGGATAAGTTCCGAACCGATGGACGGGGTCGATCTCAATGAATATCAGTGGACTTACGGGTCACAGCAGAGGAGGGAGACGATAAAAGAAGGACTTATCGAGCTGGAAAAGGCCAGGTGGAGGAGTAAGGAGCTCATAGATCGGACTTACGCTTTGGTCTCGGACTCGGTCAAACGCGTAAAGGATCTTATCGAACAAGAAGCGGCCAGGAAGAAAGAACTCGAGAACACCGCTCGTGAATGGAGCCGAGCCCTCGGCGGGATGATGACCCTGGAAAAGGACAGGAGGGAAACGGAAGCGGAGTTCTATAAAGCGTCCGGATCGGATGAAATCGTGGGATCAGTGCTCGAACGGTCTGAAAAACTTCTCGGCGAAGAAGTTTCCGGGGATTTTGCCGAGAAAAAACTTTCGGATAACGCTTTTTCCATTGTCGCGAGAACTCTGCAGGAGACGCATGGCGTCACGAAAGATCCCGCCGATAAGGCCCGGTATCGGGAGAAAGAAGACGTAAGATCGGCGGACCAATGGCTGTCCAGGATGGCCGCGCGCATTAACAGGTTCCCGGGAGAAAAACGCGTGATAGTGTATCCGGTTTATAGCGCTATGGCCTACGCGAAAGAAACGATGATGGCGAGCAAGCTGTGGCACAGGTTCAAGGATGGCGATTACGGTCTTGATGTGTTGCCCATTCCGTATCTTGCCGAAGATCCGGCAAGCCGTGAAAGGGCGATAAATAAGATGCAAGGGATCTTCGGTGAGGATGGAAATGCCAGGGCGATGATATACGGGGACGCGGGATTCTTCGAGGAAAATAATGAGGGGTTGAAAACCGCCTATGGCGGAAGGGTCATATGCGTAAAGGAAGACGGCGGCGCCCCTTACGACGACCCCGCGTATATAAGCTTTTATCTGCGCGCCGCTTTGGCTCTTACGGCGATAGATTATTTTGATCCGCGGAACGATTTTAAAGACGAACATAAGGCAAAGCTTGAGGATATGATAGCCGCATTCCTCGCGCTTATAAACGGAGACAAGGATGTCATCGAAACCTTCAAGGAAAAACCCGCAAGATTGATAAACGGCATAATAGTGCTTAAGCCGGCCGAAAGAATATCATGGGAAGACGTGGACGAGAAGATGCGCGCGTCGGAACAGTTCGTGCATTCACTGTAATTCAATTTAGGCGCCGAGTGGTTTCCAGCCCCCGGTCTCCAGTCCCCGGTTATCGTTTTCCGTTAGCCGGTTAGCCGGTGAACCGGTTAGCCAGGCGTAAAGTCACAAGTTAGAGCACTAGCGCACCGGTCACCAGAGTAGTCGCAAGTTGCA
>CAZMEZ010000038.1:0-606 GCA_964565425.1 uncultured Planctomycetia bacterium
CCTTTTATTTTCAAAGAACTGTTATCGAGTGTAAACACCACTCGAAGATTATACATTCCGTGAGCCGTAGGGGTTCCGAGGTCGCTCAGGTAAAATAATGGATAATGCTGCTAAACCGAAGCTTTTTATCGCCGCGTTCGCCCTGTTCTGGCTGGCGGTGATGGCGGTTGATTCCATCAACCTTCCCATATTTAAAGACGAGGTGGCTTTTCTCCTGAACGTAAAATTCTTCGCGCAGTATCGGACCCTGGTGCCTTATTACGCGAAATACCCGACGTTGTACAGTTACCTGATAGCGCCTCCCATATACTTAACTTTCGCGGTTTCTTATCTTATCAAGGGCCTCCCTTTGGACGGATTAAGGGATACGGCTTTCATTAGGTTCTTTTTCTATGAGAACCTTCTTCTCTGGGTAAGGGTTTCGCGCCTCGTCACGATGATATTTTCCGGCGGGACACTTATACTTGTGTTGAAAAGATCCGCAAAAAAGTACGCCTTGCCGGCGCTGGTGGTGACGGCGTCGATGCTTGTCTTGAACCCCTTTGGGATATATTTAGACCTTTCGCGTTTCGGCCTGCCGGATATACCGATGACTTTTTTCGTGAC
>CAZMEZ010000038.1:616-15182 GCA_964565425.1 uncultured Planctomycetia bacterium
TTGCGTTGAAAAGGGCGATCTCAAATATCTGTGGGGGGCTTCTTTTGTTTCAGGACTGGCTATAAGCACGAAATTCAACGCCGTCTTTATGATATTCGCGCTTTCCGCGGTCCCGCTGCTGATGGAGGGGAAGGGGCGGCCGCTGGTCGGGTGTTATCTCAAGATCTTTCTTTTAGTTATCTTCGGATTTTTGGTCGGGTCTCCCGCGTTCTTGCTCTCTTTGGGGTCCTATGTTAAAGGATTCTCTGAAGAGGCTGAAATATTGTTCCGGACGGGCCATCTGGGGGCCCATGGGCCCAACTGGATATGGGTGCTGGATTTTTTGTGGTCCAGGAATGCCTTTCTGGCAATGGTGATGGTTCTGGGTATCGGTTATTGCGCTTTCAGGCGTTCGAAAGACGGCATATTGTTCCTTTGTCTAGTGGTGCCGTCTTTCCTGATACTTGGAGGGATCCAGAAAAAGTCAATATGGTATTTTGTTTTCCTATATCCGCTGGTCGCGCTCTACGCGGGACGTTTTGTGGGGGACGTCCTGGAAAAAGTCGGGAACCGGGATTTTAAAATAACGGCGGCATGTCTTATTTTCGCGTTCTTCTTCGCCATGCCGGGCTGGGGACTGTATCAGAGATTGACCAAAAGCGTCCTCCCCGACAACAGGATCATTTCTCAAAGCTGGATATACAAGAATATACCCCCCGGCGCCTTGATAGTAGTCGATTGGGGATATGTCCCGGAGCTGCGGGACGAGAAGGACGTTGAAGACAGGATAAACAAGGATCGCGGCTCTCTGTTCATAAAGGTCATGGAGGAGCATTATCGCGGAGAACCCCTATACAACTTGATCCAGATGAGAGACACGCATTATGAAACGGATGATCTCCTGAAAACGGATGCCGAATACGTGATCACCGCGAGCTATAATTATGAAAGGTTTTTCCCAACCAAGAAGATGTATGTACCAAAAGAGCAAGATGTGTCGTATGAGGAATTCAAGAGAAAAAGGGATTTTTACAGCGCGCTGTTCGATGGTAATACTCCGTACAGGGTGCTCAAGGCATTTTCATCCGGATCAGGACCTGCGATCAGGATATATGAGCGGAGTGACAAGTGACGGGTGACGCGTGACGGGGCTCAATTTGCAAGGGGACGATCGAGAGGGTATGCTTTTATCAGGCATCAGACATCAGACGACGGACGACGGACAACGGACAGTTAGCCAGTGAACCAGTGAACCGGGAGATAGGGGTGCCAGTAGTAACCGAACGTTTGCTTCAAGGCGCCAAAGAGTGTATACTGTTATTAATCCGGGGGGGAACATGGCATTTATCATATCTGATTTATTCATAAGGGGATTGGGTCTTTTGCTTAACATGCTCGGGGTGGCGCTTATATGGGCTTTCGGTCTCCCCCCGAGGATGGATGTCGCTACGAGGGCATACGTGGCGGGAGTGGAACACGATAGCGACAAGATGAGGAAGCAGTGGCTTCTTGACCTGGCCTCGAACATAGGTATAGTTCTTCTCCTGGGCGGGTTTTTCCTGCAGTTCATGGCCAACTACATAGAAGGCGCAATGCTTTTTGACCTTTCTTTCAAACCGAATTATTGATGGTAGCGCCCCCGGCTCTCTTTCCATTTGACAAAAACACCCATAAATATATAATGATATAAAGTTATATTAACTATAATACAGGGTTTTCCGGCCGTTCCGGCATGGGAGAAAGGCCGGTATCCGCTTTTTTAATTTCTTTTTTCACACACTAATCGATAGGAGGGATCCAGTGGCTGTTACTACGAAAAATATCCGTAATGTCGTTTTGCTGGGGCACTCGGGTGAGGGCAAGACGACACTTGTCGAAACGCTTCTTTATAAAGGGGGGGCTATACCGAAAAAAGGCAGTATATCCGACGGGACAACGGTTTCCGATTACAATGACGACGAGAAGGATCGCAAGAATTCGATCAACCTGGCCGTCGCTTCCTACGAGAAAGACGGCATAAAGGTGAACCTTATCGATACTCCCGGGTACGTCGATTATATAGGGGAGGTCATAGAGGGCATCAACACCGCGGACTCCCAGGTAATGATGGTGGACGCTTTCGGCGGCGTGAAGGTCGGCACCGTGAAGTTCTGGAAGGTCGCGAAAGAAAGGAACCTGCCCGGAATAATAATCATTAACAAGATGGACCATGAGAACGTGGATTTCAACAAGGTCCTGGAGAGCATCAGGCAGGTGCTCGGCAAGAACTGCGTGGCCCTGTATTACCCGAACGGTTCCGGTTCGGCCTTTTCCGGGATAGCGAACATCCTTACCGGCGAGGGGATAGACAAGCTGCAGGGCGACGACAAAGAGATGGCCGAGGCGCTCTCCAAGGAGATGGTGGAAGGCGTGGCGGAATCCGATGACGCCCTCCTCGAGAAATATTTTGAAGCCGGAACGCTTACGCCGGATGAGCTGAAGCCGGCGTTCAGGAAGGCCGTCATCGAGGGCAAGATAATCCCGGTGATACCCGCGGCGGTCGATAAGGAGATAAGCGTGGACGAGATCATGACGGTCATAGCGAACTATCTGCCGTCTCCCGAAGACGCCCCGCCGGTCGATATGGAAGAGGAGGGCAAGACCGCGACGGTCAAAGCCGACGCTCCGTTTTCCGCGCAGGTGTTCAAAACGATCTCCGACCCGTTCGCGGGACAGATATCGATATTCAAGGTGATATCGGGCCAGGTATCGACTAACCAGGCGGTGAATAATTCCACGAAAGATTCCCCCGAAAAACTGGGGCAACTGTTCTTCCTCAAGGGCAAGGACCATGTCAATACGGATTCGGCCGCCGCGGGAGACATCGTTGCCGTGGCCAAGCTCAAGGATACCGAGACCGGTGATACTCTTTGCGACGACAAGAGCCCCGTAAAGTTCAAGAAGATAAAATTCCCCGAACCGGCCATAAGCTATTCCTTGAAGCCGAAGAGCAGGGCGGACGAGGACAAGATATCCGATGTGCTTGCGAAGCTTATCGCCGAGGACCCGTCGTTCTCCATGGTGAGGGACAAGCAGACGCACGAGCTGGTCGTGTCGGGCATGGGAGAACTGCACCTCAAGACCATCATAAACAGGATGAAGGACCGCTATAACGTGGCGGTGGATATCGGGACGCCGAAAGTCGCGTACAAGGAAACCATCACGGCACAGGGTGATTCGAAATACCGACACAAGAAGCAGACCGGCGGCGCCGGCCAGTTCGCGGAAGTATGGATGAGGATAGAACCTCTGCCGAGAGGAACGGGATTCGAGTTCGTCGATGAGGTAGTCGGCGGCGCGATACCCAAGCAGTTCCTCGGAAGCTGCGAGAAGGGCGTGCTGGGCGCCATGGACGAGGGGGTGGTCGCGGGTTATCCCGTTACCGATGTCAGGGTGATAGTGTATGACGGAAAGACCCACCCCGTGGATTCCAAGGATATAGCTTTCCAGGTAGCGGCCGCCCACGCCTTTCGCGAATCCTGCCAGAAGGCGAAACCGACCCTCCTGGAACCTATAATGAACGTGGAATTTACGGTCCCCGAGGAGAACATGGGAGACGTGACGGGTTCGTTAAGCACCCACAGGGGCAGGGTCCAGGGAATGGATTCGGAAAGCGGCATGCAGGTCGTTAAGGCGCAGATACCGCTGGCGGAGATGTACACCTACGCTAACGAACTTAAATCTTTGACCGGCGGAAAGGCCACTTACGCGATGACCTTTTCGCACTATGATCCCGTTCCCGGCAACGTATCCCAGAAGATCGTAGCCGAAAGCCAGAGGGCGAAGGAAGAAGCTAAGGGGTAAGAGCAGGTTATAGGTTCTAGGCGCTAGGTTATAGGTTGTTGATAGTTGGTCATTATACGATAAGGAGAACACATGTCCGGGCATTCCAAATGGGCAAGTATAAAGCATAAAAAAGGCGCTATCGACGCGAAACGCGGGAAACTTTTCACTAAACTTATTCGCGAGATAACGGTGTCGGCAAGAGAAGGCGGCGGTAATCCGGAGGCTAATCCGCGTCTGCGCCTGGCCATACAAAAGGCTAAGGACGCGAACATGCCGGCCGATAATATAGAACGCGGCATCAAAAAGGGGACGGGGGAGCTCGAAGGCGTTTCCTACGAAAACATTTCCTTTGAAGGTTACGCCCCCGGCGGGGTCGCGCTGATAGTCGATGTTCTCACCGATAACAAGAACCGCACGACAAGCGAGGTGAGGAGCATATTCACCAAGCGCGGCGGTAACATGGCCGGCGCTGGATCGGTGGCATTCCAGTTCGAGCGCAAGGGCGTGTTCATGGTAAAAAGGGAGGACGCGAAAGAAGACGAACTTTTGGATATAGCCCTGGAAGCCGGCGCCGAAGACCTTACTTCCGACGAGGATTTTTTCCAGATAGTTTGCGCCCCGCAGGATTTCGATAAGGTAAGGACCGGGCTTACCGGCAAGAATGTCAAGTTGGAGTCGGGCGAGCTCAGCATGGTCCCCAAGAATACCGTTAAAGTGGAAGATGCCGAGACGGCCAAGAAGATACTGGCCCTGGTCGAGGACCTCGAGGACAATGACGACGTCCAGAACGTTTTCACTAACTTCGACATCCCGGACGAGATCATTAAGCAGGTTGAAGGGGAAGGGTAAGTAATATCAAATGACAGATGACAAAATCCAAATCAATTCCAAAACCCCAAACTCAAATGATCCGACATCTGTCATTTATTTGATATCTGCCATTTGTCATTAATTTGCCATTTGTCATTTGATGTTTGTCATTTATGCTATGAAGATACTCGGGATCGATCCAGGGCTGATCAGGACGGGATACGGCCTCATCGAGGCGCAAGGACCCGGTCGCATGAAATTGATAGAGGGCGGGGTTATAAGAACGTCTTCGGGGGATAGCATCGCTTCCCGGGTATCAGGCATCTACAACAATCTGACCGATATCATAAAAGAACACGACCCCGAGGTCCTTGTCCTGGAAAAGCTCTACTCGCATTACAAGCATCCCGTCACATCCATACTCATGGGGCACGCCAGGGGCGTTGTCTGTCTCGCGTGCGGAATTAACGGCGTAAAGCTGGTGAATTACGCTTCTACAAGGATAAAGAAGGCGATAACGGGCAACGGAAGGGCCGGAAAACAACAGGTGCAGAGGATGGTAAAATCGCTTCTGGACCTGAATACGCCCCCGAAACCTTTTGACGTGAGCGACGCGCTGGCTATGGCGATAAGTTATGTTTTCATTGAATTGGGACGGAAGAAGTAACGCGTGACGGGATGGATGTAGGACGGAGGATGGAGGTTTGTGTTATGTGTCAAGTGTCATGCAGGACAATCATAACACATTACACATAACACATGACACAAGATTCGAGCGAACACGGTTCATGGATCACGGACCTGTGTTTTAAACGGAGCAACCATGATATCCAGAATAAACGGCAAAATAGCGGAGAGAAAAGAGAACGCGCTCATCATAGATACCGGAGGGATATCTTACGAGGTCCTGGTGCCCAGGGCCGTCATGAGCGCCCTGGAAGATAACGCACCGGCAGCCGGGAACGTGATCCTTGTGACCTATCATTATTTCCAGATGGCCCAGTCATCCGGTGTTCCCGTTCTCATAGGTTTTCAGAACGAGGTGGAGAAGGAGTTCTTTGAAAAGTTCATATCCGTATCCGGCATCGGTCCCAAAGCCGCCTGCAGGGCCCTGTCCGAACCTTTCTCCGTTATAGCGGGAGCGATCGACGGCGGCGATATTTCATACCTCAGGAAACTGCCGGGCATAGGCGAGAGGAAAGCGTCTGAAATAGTGGCAAGGCTCAAAGGCAAGGTGGGCAAATACGGGCTTATTCGTGACGAGTCCCTCAAGGTGTCAAAAGAGCACGAGGACATAAAAGAAGAGGCCATGGCGGTCTTGTTGCAACTCCAGTACAAGAAGGCTGAGGCGGAGGAGATGATACGTAAGGCCCTGGATAGGGCGCCGAAGGTGAAGACGGGCGAGGAGCTTTTGAACGAGGTGTATAGGGAGAAGAAGCATATAGAGTCGTGAGTCGTGGGTCGTGGGTCTTGGGAAGGCGAAAGGCTAAAGGTGTTGATTACGAAGATTTACAGCTTAACGCTTTCTCTTGGATTACGAAGATGTGATCTCCGTAATCTTTTTTAAATCTCTGTAATCACTTGAAAAATAATAACAAATGGAAAACGACAATATGAGGGAAAAATTCATAGATAAGAGCGAAGAGATAGTGCGGCACGGGGAGACCGAGGACGACGTTATAATGAACCTCACGCTGAGGCCCAAGCTTCTCGGCGATTTTGTGGGACAGAAAGAGGTCATAGAACCATTGAGCATAGCCCTGCAGGCCTCACAAAAAAGGAACGAGCCGATGGAGCACGTTCTTTTCTCGGGGCCGCCGGGCCTGGGGAAGACGTCACTCGCCCATATCATAGCCAACGAGGTCAGGACGAAGGTCACGGCAACGAGCGGCCCCGCTATCGACCGGGCGGGGGACCTGATAGGGATCCTGACGAACATGTCCGAAGGGGACATCCTTTTTATAGACGAAATACACAGGTTGTCGAAAACGGTGGAAGAATTCATCTATCCGGCGATGGAGAATTTCCAGATAGATTTCCTTGTGGACAAAGGGCCTTATGCCAAGACCATTAAATTCAACCTGAAAAGATTTACCCTTGTCGGCGCGACCACGCGGTCGGGGCTTTTGAGCGCGCCGTTAAGGGACAGGTTCGGCATGTTTTTCCATCTGGAATTCTATTCCCCGAAAGAACTCGAGACGATAATCAAGAGATCGGCCCGCCTTCTCGGCATCAGCGTTGACGACGAAGGCGCCACCGAGATAGCGAGACGTTCCAGGGGGACGCCCCGCATAGCCAACCGGCTGCTCAGGAGGGTAAGGGACTGGTCGGAAGTGAAGGCTGACGGCGAGATCACGCGGGAAGCCACCATCAAGGCCCTGACGGGCCACGGGATAGACGAGGCGGGTCTGGACAGGATAGACCGCAGGATGCTGGAAGTCATCTACAAGTCCTATAAGGGGGGGCCTGTCGGCATAGACGCGATAGCATCGTCGCTTAACGAAGAGACGGACACGATAGAGGACGTGGTCGAACCGTATCTCCTTAAGATAGGTTTCCTGAGAAGGACTCCGCGCGGCCGTGAATTGACAGACCTGGCTTATGAATATCTGGGTAAAAGGGGTGGAGAGCAAAAAGGACTTTTTTGATTTTTTATCCGGGTTCCTGACAGAACCGGCGGGACGCAAGGGGGGGGTCAGGCCTTGATTCGTGTGTTGCCATGAGACAAGGGGTCATGCTTACGGGTTTGGCCCCTTTTTTTCTAAGTTAGGACATGATATGACATCTAAAGATATTTCGGCGCTCTGGGTTAAATATGGCGGGAGAACCGGACGTTTTCTCGCGACCTTCCTCGATAACGCGCGGGTATTCAAACGCGGAAAGATGCCGCGCAGAGGACCCCTGGTGGTGGTATTCAACGCCGGCGGCGAATGTGACGCGAAATGCTCTTTCTGCGACTGGTGGAAGGAACCACACCGGGGCGGAGGGGAACTATCAACGGAAGAGCGGAAAAGGATAATACGGGACCTGGGAGCTTCCGGCGTGTGGCTATTGAGTTTCTGCATAGCGGAACCTTTGCTCATGGGTGATCTGGAAGATCTCATACTGGAAGCCCGGAAGAGCGGGATGCTGGTAAACATCTCCACCAACGGATCACGGCTTGAAGAGAAGGCCGGCATGATCTCCGATTCCGGGGTGAGAATAGTGACCGTAAGCATCGACAGCCATGATGCCGGGATCCATGACGGGATGCGAGGATACCCCGGCCTTTTCGGGAAAGTGGAAAAGGGTATTAGCAGGCTGAAAAGGGCGCGCAAAGGCAGACGTCCGTGGATAATAGCCAGGCATCTAGTCAACGGGAAGACGTATTTCGATATAGACAAGTTCATAGAACGTTGGGAGAACGAGGTTGACGAGATAGTTATGAAGCCCATGAGGACCACCCCGGACGGCCTGTACCACGTACCTGAAGATATGAGGGTAAAGCCCGGGGACGGGACGAGGTTCAGGGAATATTTCAGCGGAGTCCTCCGGAGGTTTCCCGGTGTCGACAACGCGTATCACCGAAGGATCCCGGACTATCTTTTCGGTACGCCTGTGGACGGCGATCATTGTTTCGCCGGTACCTTTTTCGCCGATGTAGGCCGGTCGGGAGAGATCTATCCCTGCGTCGAACGGGGAGAGGTCCTGGGCAGCCTGACGGATAAAAGCTTTATGGATATCTGGAAGTCCCAAAACATGGCGGGATTCAGAAGAGATTTCCGGGAAAAGCGTAAATGCCGTGATTGCTGGGGTGACAGGTTTATGCAGGGGTTGATGGTGCAGGGCGTGCTTAAACTGACCGGAGGGATGGATTGATAAAGAGGAGAAAGCCGCGTTTTTATAAGGGGGAATGGCTTGATGTCCTGAAGCTCGTATTTAAGGGCCGGGTCGTAGAGGGCGATCACGTGAACCTCTTTGAACAGGCGTTTGCCTCTTTCATCGGCGTCAGGTTCGCCGTCGCGACATGCACGGGGCGCAACGGCATGGAGCTCATTTTCAACGCGTTGGGGATCAAAGAGGGCGATGAGGTCATTATGCCCGCGTATACACTTAAGGACCTGGTGCTTCTCATGGAAGAGAAAGGTATACGTCCCGTACTTGCCGACGTGGACGGCAAAAGTTTCAATATGGATCCCGCCCGGGTGGAAGCGCGGATCACTCTGAAGACAAGGGCGATAATAGCGACGCATATTTTCGGCGTGCCCTGCGATATCGAGCGGATAATGGAGGTAGCCAAAAGGCACGGCCTCAAGGTGATCGAGGATTGCGCGCACGCCGCCGGGGCGTCTTTCAGGGGGAAGATGCTCGGGTCTTTCGGGGACGCCGCGTTCTTCAGCTTTGAAATGATAAAACCCGTAAATACGTTCGGCGGCGGGATGGTCACGACCAATGACGAAAGACTGGCCGAAAGCATCAGGGACAGGATAGAGGGATACAAAGCGAGCCCCTGGCGTGTTATCGGGAGAGTCCTTTTCATGTGTTTGGAGAATGCCGTTATCCAGAGCCCGCTCTTTGCCCCGCTTTTGCGCGTTTTCATCTCCAACAAGGAAGCGCTTTCGGGTATATATCACAGGCTTCATCACGGCGCGCGGACCGAGCGTTCGAAATACAGCAACCTGCAGGCGTTTATCGGCCTGAAGCACCTGGAGCGGTTTGAATCCGGCAACGCGCTGCGTGCCTCGGCCTCCAAAATGCTCAACAGGTCATTGCGCAAGGAGATCCATCCGCAGGCGTGTCCCGCGGAAGGAGAAAGGGTCTATTATTTTTATGTCGTCAGGACCGACGGCGCGAAGACCGTTGAACGGATACGCGCGGAGATGGCCAAAAAAGGAGTGGATGCCGGGATCGGCGAGGAGATCACGGATGACTGTTCCTTGCTGGCAGGGCACAGTGGCCATTATCCCGTTACGAAAGAATTGTATAAGAGGAACATACAGCTTCCCTTGCATGACGCGCTCAGCGATGATGATATCAGGAAGATAGTAAGAGTGGCCAATGAACGTGTCTGGTGATAACCGGAGGTAAATGGAATTGATCCCGATCGTAGCCGTATTTTTACTGGTGCTTGCGGTTTGCGCTTATTGGACGGTGATCCCGCCGGCGCGCCGGGGCCTTTTTCTGCTTGCCTGTAGTTTGCTGGCCATATGCGCCGCGGGGCCCGTTTACGCCGTTTATTACATGGTTATGTGCGCCGCGGTGTATGCCGTATGCTCGCGCATGAGGTCGCTCCCGGCCGGACAGAGAAAGCCGTACCTGATCGCGGCGGTGTCCGCCCTTGTGGCGAACCTTTGTTTCTATAAGATATTCGGCGCGAGAGTGGTATACCTTAACAGCGGGCTCTTTCCCGAATGGTCCGGGCCTCTTTACGGCCTGCCACGCGTGATACTGCCGATAGGCCTTTCATTTGTGACTTTCAGGCTTATCCATTACGCCGTCGAAACATACCGTGATGCCGTGCCCTCCACGGGTTTTGTCAGGTTCGCTTCGTACGCGATATTTTTCCCGACATTCCTGGCCGGTCCGGTCGAAAGGTTCCCCGTTTTCGATTCCCAGACGGCTTCGATACGCGGATTCACTTTCAGGGAAGCCAACTATGGTCTCTGGAGGATAATGCGCGGGGTGGTGAGGAAGTTCATGATAGCGGATCTTATGGCCGCGATGATAATGCCGGTGCTTCAGGATCCGGCCGCTTTTCCGAGATACGCGGTCATCGCATCCATATACGCAGCGGCAATATGGCTATACATGGATTTCGGGGGGTATACCGATATGGCCATAGGCGTGTCCCATCTTTTCGGGTATTCCATAATGGAGAACTTCAACATGCCTTTCTTCAAGAAGAACATAGCGCTGTTTTGGAGGAACTGGCACATCTCGGTGTACAGCTGGATAAGGGATTACTTCTTTTTCCCGTTCTTCGCCCGCGGCGGAAAGGTGAAATTATACGCGGGGATATTCCTGACGATGCTTGTGTTCATGCTATGGCACGCGCCGACGCTCAATTTCCTGCTGGCGGGCGTTTATAACGGCGTAGGGCTCGTCGCCTGGAAGATATTCCGGGACGCGAGAGAGAGGAGCCGGGTTCTTTCCCGGATAACCTCCATAAAAGGGATGGGCGTAGCCGCAACACTGCTTACTTTCACTTACGTAAGCTTCGGCATAGGGATAGCATTCGGCGGAAGAGGCGCGACTTTCTTTTTATCCCTGGCAAAAGCGCTTTTTTAGGGCCGGAAAAAATGAAACCGATCAAGGCGATAAAATACGCGATAGCATACACGATAGTCCTCCTGCCGGCGGTCCTGGTCGCCTGCGTGTTCCTCGATATAGCCATGAACGCGGCGCGCATCAACGGCGGGGTGGACGCCGGGGCCTTGCGTGAGCGCGCGGAGGAATATCTGGCGTCGGAGAGAAGGAGTGCCGCCGCGTGTCTCGCGGACGGTAAGATGACAATAGAGTATGCTCATGTTTTTCCGCGCAGCCGGTACGGGTCATTTAAAAGGACCATTCATTTTGTCCCCGCCTCCGGGGAAAAACTTATTTATGTATACGGCAGTTCTCCTGTAGTCTCGAAACCTCCGTTCGCAGGCGGTCTTTTCGGGACTTTCCCGGAGCTAATGGAAAGATGCCCGGGCGCCGGGCAATTCAAGGTCTATAACATGGCTATGACCTCAGCTGATTCGCTCGCTATACTTGAGATAGTCCGGGCCACGGCGCGCGTAAAGAAGCCGGATATCGCTATATACTATTATGAGGGCGGGATGGACTACGAATCAGCCTATTACGCGGCCGGTATAAAAGAGTCATTCTATCCGCTTACGGTGATATCGCTCAAGGACCTGTTGGACCGGACGGGCCTCGCCCGGAACAGGCATATCGCGAGGTGGGCCGAGTACCTGTCATGGTTCAACAGGAGTTACATCCAGACGTCCATTTTAAACCTTCTCCAGGCGGCGGGTCTTATTAAAATAGACCCCGGCCCCTTTGACGATATCAACAATATGATAGAACGGGATTTTGAGAAGAATCTTGCCGGTACCGCGGAGTTGCTGGAAAAAATGGATATTCCCGTGGTATTCGTAGTTAACCCCGATAACCTTGCCGCGAAACCCTGCGGGGTCTATTCCGTGACACAACAATACTACGACAGGGCGATGGGAACCCATGATCGCCGGGGGAGGATAGCTTTGCTGAAAGCGGCAAGGGATTCGGAGCTATTCACGGGGGACCTCAGGGGAAAGTCGGGGACCCGTGGCGTTATAAGGGGTCTGGGATCGAAAAGCGCAGAAGGGGTTTTTGTTTTCGACCTCGAGTCCGAACTCGAGGCGGAAGGTTACCCGCTGGACGGCAGCAGCTTCTACGATTACGCTCACATGAAGCCCTGCATGCACCGCAAGGTCGCGGATGAGATATGCCGGTATCTTTATTCCAAAGGTTTGATACCCGGAGAGGTGAGTAAAAAGTGATCGCTTTTTTGAGGGACATAACCGGGATGGTTCACGAACGCAGGCATATCATGCTTTTCCCGGTCATTATACTTATCCTGTTCCTTATACTGGTCATTGTTTTTGACCGGGGCGGATTGAGGGTGCCTATTGTATATTCCGGTTTCTGATGAGACGGTCTTATAAAAGAACGGACATATCATGAACGTAAAAATGTTGAGACTTATATTTATTGTTATTATCGTTTCGCTCGGGGCGGTAGTCTATGCCAACTCGCTGGATAACGGTTTTGTGCTCGACGACCGTTTTTCGGTCAAGGACAATACTTTTATAGGGGATCTTGCCAACCTCCGTTATCTGCTGGACAGGGACCGTTTTTTCAAGGGCTCCAGGGAAGGGACCTATCGTCCCGTCACCACCATATCATATTTCATCGATACCGCGATCTGGCGCTACAGGCCTTTCGGGTACCACCTGACCAATATTCTCCTGCACCTCGCGAATGGACTGCTTATTTATTATGTTTTGCGCGGTCTTTTGGGCGCCAGCAGGGAACTTTCGGGGCCCGGGGACGGCGCTGGCCTTTGGTCGGCGCGGGAACTCATACCTTTCGCCGCGGCGCTCACTTTTACGGTCCATCCGGTTCTTACGGAGACGGTCAATAACGTCGGGACAAGACATGAAGAACTAATGGCGCTGTTTTATTTCGCGGGGATATTGGCTTATCTTCGCGCGGTTACATCAGCCGGCGCGGTCGCGAAACGCATGTACGCGCTTTCCCTTATTTTTTACGCGTTAAGCTGTTTCTCGAAAGAGATGGGGGTTACGCTTCCGGCCGTTCTTTTCCTGTGCGACTTATATGTCAGCCGTGAAAACCCTTGGCGGGCGCGCCTCTTGCGATATGCCGGCTTCGCGCTGGTGGGCATGACGTTTCTTTACGTGCGTTTCGCCGTTATGGTCTACCCGGGCGAATCAGCGAGCGGGCTTTTTGATCCATCGAGGCTGCTTCTTGCAGGGCCGATGATAACAAAGAACATAAGCATGCTTCTGTTCCCGCTGAAACTCAGCGTTGAGCATGCCTTCGGCAGTATGTTCCCGGAGAATACGCCGGCCGCCGTGACGGCCCCCGGCTTCTACCTGCCGGTGATCGTGCTCATGCTGATCATCGCGGGTGTTATTTTTCTTCGGAAGAAAGCCCCGCTTATGTTCTTCGGAGCGGTGTCATTCTTTGTAATGATATTACCGGTCTCGAACATTTTCTTCCGGCTCGCGCAGTTTCCTGTACGGGAAAGGTATCTTTACCTGCCGTGCGCCGGTTTTTGCATATTTCTGGCGGCAGGATTGTGGAAATTGTTCGCGGCGGAGAAAACCAGGCTTCGCGTATACCGAAAAGCGCTCGCCGTGATCGTGTTCGTCATGCTGGTAATATTCTATTCCTATGTAACCCACGCGAGGAATTATGACTGGAAGGACGCTGTTTCGCTCTGGACGGCGACCTCGGTAACGTCCCCCGGCAGCTACCGTGTATACTACAATCTCGGAATGGCGTATCAGTATGAGCAAGGGGATACGGAAAAGGCTATAGAGAGCTTTGAAAGGTCTTTGGCCCTCAGGGATTTCGCCATGACGCACGACGCGCTGGGTTTCGTGTATTTACAGCAGGGATATTACGAGGAAGCGAAGAGAGAACTCGAGCTGGCCAAAAAAATGGATCCGGCATGGGGCGCGGTCTATTACCACCTCGGGCTCCTGTATCTGAACACGGGGAAATACGACGACGCCATTAATATTGGAAAAGAGGCGTTCAGGATCAGCGAAGCGAGAGGCGGCGATGATTTCAGGTACGTATATAGCCCGATGCCTTACGCGGACATGTACTTCGTGACGGGCATGGCGTACCTGGAAAAGGGTGAGATCGGCAAAGCCATACCGGAGCTGGAAAAGGCCCTGGGAGAAGATCCCTTTTACGCGGACGCCTGGTATTATCTCGGATACGCTTTGCTTGGAACAGGGCGCGCGGAAGAGGCAGAAAAGACCTTTTCCCGGGGTATAGGCTTTCTGCCGCAGGAGGCGCGTTTGCGTTACGGTCTGGCGGCAATATTACGGCGTAAAGGGGCGTATGACGACGCGTCCGAACAGTATCTGGAGATAATCAGGCTTGACCCCGGGCATGTTGACGCGAGGAACAACCTGGCGAATATATATTTCGCGAAAGGCATGACGGACGAAGCGATGGGCGAATACCGTAAAGTACTCGAGATCGATCCGTCGCATTCCAGGGCAAGGAATAACCTGGCGAATACCTATTTAAGCCGTGAAATGTACGACGAGGCGATAGCCGAGTACGGGAAGATCGTGGATTCACGCCAGGACAATGCCGTTGTCAGGTATAATCTGGGCCTGGCTTATTACAGTAAAGGCATGTTGGATAACGCGGTCTCGGAATGGGAAGAAGCCCTCAAGATCGA
>CAZMEZ010000039.1:0-15156 GCA_964565425.1 uncultured Planctomycetia bacterium
AATCGTCCCCGGTTGCCAGTCCCCGGTAAAATTCACAAGATACTAGATACGAACTTCATTCCCGCCACTCATCACCTATCGCGTATTATGTGATTTGATTACGGAGATTTAAATAGATTACGGGGATTAGATCTTCGTAATCTAAGATCATCGTCTGCGTCTTAATCTTCGTAATCAACGCCTCCTCTCGCCTATAGCCACTTGCCTCTAGCCTTATCCGTGTATATCCGTGATAAATCTGTGATGATCTGTGTTTTAAGGCAATATACATTCAAGACCCAAGACCCACGGCTCAAGACTTCACTTTACCCCGTTTTCCCACAGCACCTTATTGTAGTAAACCAACGTCTTATCGGCGACGTTCGGCCATGAGAACTTTTTCCGGGCGACCCTGAGGCCGTTACGGGCTATTTTATCCCTGAAGGTCGCGTTCCTGTTTAGCACCCTGAAGGCCCACCCGAGGTCCTTTTTATTGTAGGCGTTGACGACGAGGCAGTCTTCCCCGTTCTTGAGGTATCTTCTTATCCCCGCGCGCCTGCTTACGACGAGCGGCGTTCCGCAGGCGAGGGCTTCCGCCGCGGTCATGCCGAACGGCTCGAATTTAGAGGGAAGCACGAAAAATTTCGCTCTACGATAGTAAGAGGGGATGGATTTGTCCTTTATGTGCCCGGTGAAAAATACCCTGCTCTTGATCTGGTATTTTTTTATTATGTTATTCAGTTCGGTCCGGAGCTTTATCTCTCTTGGTTTTGGGTTTCTTGATCCGCCCCCGATCACCAGGAAAAGGTCTTTTGCCTTCATGACGACCCCGGCGAAACCGCGCAGCAGATAATCCAGGCCCTTGTTGGTATCGAACCTCCCGACCCAGAACACGTAGTTTTGGGGCACGTCTATGATCTTTTCCTTTTCGCCTTTTTTGAGAGGCCTGAACTTATCAAGGTTTACCCCGGCGGGTATGACAGTGTGTTTTCTGGAAGTGTAATTGTAATATTTTTTCGAGCTGTATATCATGGCCTGGCTCGTCATTATTATGGCCCGCGCTTTTTTGAACAGCGACCTTTCGTTCTTTACGCGGTTCTTGAACTTGTATATTTTTTCCATCGCGGCCGGGTCTCCGCCCATGTGGTCCCTTTTCCATGCGCCGAGGGAGTGGAAGGTATGGACGAAAGGATGGCCCAGTCTTTCCGTGAGTTTCATGGCCACGTACCCCGCGTCCCAGTAATGCGAATGATATATATCGTACTTCAGGCCCTCTTTTTCGATGAACCTTCTCATGTTGTTGACGAAGGCGTCAAGGCAGGGGAAAAGGTTCTCTTTGCGGATGAATTTATCGCCACCGCAAGGGATCCTTATGATGCGGACGTTCCTGGCGACCCTTTCTATGGTTTTTTGTTTCTGGAACCTTCTCGTGTAGATATCGACGCTGATACCCCTTTTGGAAAGGGCCTTGGAGAGCTCAAGGACGTAAGTTACCTGCCCACCGGTGTCGGTCTTGCCCAGTATCGGGTTTTTGCACACGTATCCGTGGATGGTTAGCATGCATATTCTTTTTACCCTGTTTTTCATGGTTCCGGGCGTTTGGCCCCTCCGGGGAGGGACGTTCACGGGTAGCAGCTTTTAACGACGGGTTCAATAAAAATAATACTACCGCTTGCGAACATACTATATAATATATATAATATTACCGCAAGTATTTTATGATTATCGGGTTCCTGTTTTGTCGCGCGCAACGAAGGTTCAAGGCCCCGCGCTTGTGGTATTTTGCCGATGGGGGCTCTTTTCGTAAGGAGGATACATGAAGATCGCTCTGATGGGAGCTTGGAACACCGATTCGGGCGCTTCCATCCATGCCGAGCTCGTGGGCCGGGCCTGGGTGGAGAAGGGAATAGACCTTAAGGTCTTTACTTTTTACCGCCACAGCTATCACGGCACCGCTCTTACCAAGTCCGCCGAAGAAGAAGAGAGCTATGTGAAAAGATGCTTTACCGTGTATGGCGTCCCGAGCCCCGAATTCGATACGGTGCCTGTTCTCGATGCGGATTTCGATATATTCGTGGTCGAGGACCTTGGCATGCTGCCCATGTCACGGCTCTTCGCGATATTCCCCGATATAAAGAAGAAAGCTAAAACCGTCAACGTGGTGCATGACGGCGAACTTTCCAAGAAGCCGGAGTATTTCCGGTTTGACTGGGACCACGTCGTGTGCTTTGACGACAGGTATTACAATTTCCTGAAAGACGCTTATCCCGAAGGTAAGATAAGCATCATACCGTATCCCTGCTACCCCATGAAGCACGGCGATAAAATGCAGGCCAGGCGGGAGTTGGGGCTTCCCGAGGACAAGAAGATCGTGCTTCTCTTCGGCCAGGCGGCGGAGCATGCCCTGAACGCGACACTGGTCCTGGACCGGTTGTCGGCGAAATATAATTTGATGCTCCTGCTGGTCACCGAA
Organism: uncultured Planctomycetia bacterium; assembly: GCA_964565425.1. Lineage (GTDB taxonomy): Bacteria > Omnitrophota > Gorgyraeia > Tantalellales > Tantalellaceae > CAZMEZ01. The sequence goes on from CAZMEZ010000039.1 coordinate 2,453, forward strand.
GTCGAAAAGATCATCGAGGATTTTAGCCGCGTCAAGGGAAGGACAAGTTTCGATTTCAAGATGGTACAGAGGTCGCCCGACATAGACCTTTTGTACAAATACCTGTATGCCTCGGATTGCATGATATACAACAAACATTCCCGTCCCACCGCCGTGGTGGCGAGTACCGTGAACCAGTGCATGGGGTCGGGGTGTCCGATAATAGCTCTTGATTCTAATTTCGTATATCCGTTCCATCACGAGGTCATAAAATACAGAAACTATTACGAGCTTGAAAATATCCTGGTGGACGTCTTTGAGCAGGGCAAGAGATATCAGGAACAACAGAGGGCTATCACCGAATATCTGCAGGATAAGTCGGCGGAGCCCACGGCCGAGAAGTTCCTTGAGCTTTTTAATATTCTTCTTGGCAGGGAGAAATAAAACCGAAAGGAGCGTGACATGGTATTGAAAAGATACAAAGGTAATCCTATTCTCGCACCCCGCGGAAACGGGTGGGAGTCCATCATGGTGTACAATTGCGCCGCGGTCTACGAGGGAGGGAAGGTCCATATCCTCTACAGGGCCCAGGGGTCTAAGCTGGGCGTGTCGCGAGTGGGGTACGCTTCGAGCAAAGACGGGTTCAACATAGACGAAAGGCTGGATTATCCTGTATTCGGGCCGGACCCGGCAAGCGATCTCGAATGTTTCGGTATCGAGGATCCGCGGCTTACGAGGATAGATGACAGGATCTACCTGAACTACTCCGCCTACGGGATGAACATGGGCATGGTGTTCCCGCTCAAGCGCGTCCAGATCGGTATCAGCTCCATATCCGTGAGTGATTTTCTCGATAAAAAATGGAACTGGAGCAAGAGGGAATATCCCTTCTACATGGTGGACAACAAGAATTCGTTCCTGTTCCCGGAGAAGGTGAACGGCAAGTATGTCTTCGTTCACAGGATACCTCCGCACATGTGGATAGCTTATTCCGACGACATGAAGAGCTGGGAAAACCAGAAAATATTCCTGAGCCCGAAATTCGAATGGGAGTTTTTCAAGATCGGCGGCGGTTCGCCTCCGATAAAGACCGAAAAAGGCTGGATCCTGATATATCACGGCGTGGACAGGCGCATGCAGTACAGGCTGGGCGTCGCGCTTCTTGACCTCAAGGATCCCGGCAAGGTCATAGGGCGTTACGACAAGCCTTTCCTGGAGCCCGAAACGGAGTACGAAAAACACGGTGTAGTGCCCAACGTGACCTTCACGTGCGGCGCGGTCAGGATAGAGGACGAGATCTTCATGTATTACGGAGGCGCCGATACGGTCGTGTGCGTCGCTACGGCCAAGGTCAAGGATGTGCTCCGGCTTCTCGGAGCTTGATGACGCGTAAGGGCCCATGAATCAGGACCAGAGAAAAGAGATCATCGAGAGCCTTAAAGAAGGTTTTCTGCATAACCGCAGGTATTCTCTCGCTAAAGACCTTTACACGGCCACCGATTACGACAACTACGAATCGCTTGCCATGTCGATACGGGACAGGCTCATCGAAGGATGGATCGTGACCCAGCAGAGGTATCATGACGAGAACTGCAAGCGGGTATATTACCTTTCGCTTGAGTTCCTGACCGGAAGGCTCCTGGGTAACAACGTGCTCAACCTGGGCATCGAGGAAGAGGGCCGGAAGGCGATGGATGAGCTGGGGTTCGACCTGGAAGACCTTTACGAACAGGAGATCGATCCCGGCCTGGGGAACGGAGGACTGGGCCGGCTCGCCGCGTGTTTCCTGGATTCAATGGCCACACTCGGCATACCGGCCACGGGATACGGCATCAGGTACGACTACGGCATATTCAACCAGAAGATAATGAACGGGTACCAGGTGGAGTTGCCGGACGAATGGCTGAAGCTGGGTAACCCCTGGGAATTCGAACGTCCGGAATACACGATAAAGGTCCACTTTTACGGCAAGACCGTTAAACGCGTCGATAAGAACGGGAACTTCCGCGTGGACTGGGTTAACACGAGCGACATACTCGCGATCGCTTACGATACCCCGATACCGGGGTACAATAACGGCGTGGTCAACAACCTGAGGCTATGGTCCGCCAGGAGCACGGACGAGTTCGACTTCGAATATTTCAATACCGGGGATTACATACGGGCCTGCGAAGACAAGATCATATCGGAGAATATATCGAGGGTGCTTTATCCCAGCGACAACGTGTATAAGGGGATCGAGCTCAGGCTCAAACAGGAATATTTCTTCACTTCGGCGTCGATGCAGGACATAATACGCAGGTTCAAGATGCATAACCACGATCTCCGCGCGTTCCCGGAAAAGGTCGCTATCCAGCTCAACGATACCCACCCGACGATAGCCATCGTTGAACTCATGCGCGTCCTTATAGACGAGGAAGAACTGGACTGGGACACCGCCTGGGATATAACGGTGAACACCTTCGCGTACACGAACCACACGATGATGCCCGAGGCCCTTGAGCGCTGGCCGGTGTCGCTTTTCGGAAAACTCCTGCCCCGCCATCTCGAGCTCATATACGAGATCAACATGCGGTTCCTGCGCGCGGTCGCGAACCGGTTTCCCCACGACCTTGACCGGATAAGGCGCATGTCCATAATCGAAGAAGGGCCGGACAAGAAGATAAGGATGAGCCATCTCGCGATAGTGGGGAGCCACTCGGTCAACGGCGTTTCGAAACTGCATACGGATCTCCTGGAGAAGACCGTCTTCGGCGATTTTTACGAGATGTACCCGCGGAAATTCAACTCCAAGACCAACGGCATAACACAGCGCAGGTGGCTCCTGAAAGCGAACCCGCGCCTTTCCGGGCTTGTAAACCGGACGATAGGTGACGGTTGGATAACGGACCTCGCGCATCTCAGGGAACTCGTCCCTCTGGCGGGGGACGCCTCATTCGGTGATAAGTGGATGGAGGTCAAGAGAAAGAACAAGGAAGACTTCGCCGGTTATGTCAAAAGGAGAACCGGGATCGTCATAGACCCGGCCTCCATGTTCGACGTCCAGATAAAGAGGATGCACGAATACAAGAGGCAGCTTTTGTTCGCGGTGTATCTCATGTCCCGGTACGTGGATATCAAAAGCAACCCTTCAAAGGACGTCCTTCCCCGGACAGCTATAATCGCCGGGAAGGCCGCTCCGGCATACGCGATGGCCAAGCTGATAATAAAATTCATAAACAATATAGCGGATGTCATCAACAAGGACCCGGACGTGAGGGGCAAGCTTAAGGTCGTGTTCCTGGAGAATTACGGGGTTTCCGTGGCCGAAAAGATATTTCCCGCGAGCGATCTCTCGGAACAGATATCCACCGCCGGGAGAGAGGCCTCCGGCACGGGCAACATGAAGTTCATGCTGAACGGGGCCGTTACCATAGGCACCTGGGACGGGGCGAACATAGAGATAGCGGAGGAAGTCGGGATGGACAATATCTTCATATTCGGTCTCAAGGCGGAAGATGTGCAAAACCTGAAGGCCGGGGGTTACGACCCGAGGAAGTATCTCAGGAAGAATCCGCTTCTGGAAGAATCTTTGCGCCTTGTCCGGGAAGATTTCTTTTCACAGTTCGAGCCGGGGCTGTTCAAGCCCATCTACGATTCGTTGATATGGCACGATGAGTACATGGTTTTTGCCGATTTCGAGGATTATCTCCTGACCCAGAACAAGGTCGCTCAGGCGTTCCTGGACACCCGAAGATGGGCGGGGATGTCGATATTGAACACGGCTAATTCTGGCAAGTTTTCGAGCGACAGGACCGTGCGGGAATATGCCCGGGAGATATGGAAAATATAGTGACGGGAGGACGGTTGCGCTGAAATGGAGGCGAATAAAGGGATAAGGGTATACGGCATCGCTCTCGTCGTTTTCGGACTGTACAATCTTATCGGGGTGGGGAGTTACGGCCAGTTTTCCGTGATGTTCAAACCGCTTTCCGCGCCCGCCGTCGTGGCGATCTATATTTTCACTATTATTTACGGTATCTGCGCCGTTTATTGCGGGACGAGGATATTGCGTCTCGAGAACTGGGCGAGGAAAGTGATGGTCGCCATGACGTCAGCAAGCGTTATATCCGGCCTTATGCTGAACCGGACCGTGATGGCCAATTTCAAGGAATTTATCATGACCGAACAGTCCCGTGTGCCGCCGGAAATCGCGGGATCGGTCTATAATTACGCCGTAATCATGACAGCCGCTATAACTTTGTTCGAACTCTCGGTCATATTCTTTTTTACGCGCCCCAGGATCGCGGCACAGTTCAAATAATCGCTGGTCGCCGTGTCCCGCCCGGGACAGGGATTTGATTTCGTAAGTTCAATACGCTATAATACCCGGACCATGAAAAAGTACATTTTACATGAACCCACCGGCAAGGTGGAAACGCATATAGATTTCAGGGGGAACCTGAACGAGCAGCAGTACGCCGTCGTGACCGGCTCGGAAGGGCCGTGTCTCGTCCTGGCCGGCGCCGGGAGCGGAAAGACGCGCACCCTCATTTACCGTCTTGCGTATCTCCTGGAACGCGGCGTGCCGCCGAAGAACGTTCTTCTCATGACGTTCACGAACAAAGCTGCCCGCGAGATGCGTGACCGGACGGAAATGCTTCTCAAATACGGCCCCAGGGGGCTCTGGAGCGGGACTTTCCATCACGTGGGCAACAGGTCCCTGCGGATGTACGCCCGGGACATAGGTTTCAAAAGGGATTTCGGGATAATGGACGAACACGATTCGCGGGACCTTATCAAGGCCTGCATGAAAAAGGCCGGGAAAAAGTCTAAAGAGGAGAGGTTCCCGAAGCCTTCAGTCATACAATCGCTGATAAGTTTTTCGGTGAACACGAAGACCTCCATAGGCAAGGTGCTTGAAGAGGATTTTCCGTATTTCGAGAAATTCACGAAAGACATAGAGGACATCAGGGAGCTTTACGACAGGAAGAAGAAGGAATCCGGCAACATGGATTACGACGACCTGCTCTCCAAATGGAAATGGCTCCTGGAGAATGTCCCGTCCGCGAGGCGCAGGTTCACCGAGCAGTTCAGTTATATAATGGTGGACGAGTACCAGGATACGAATTTCCTCCAGGCCGATATAATCGACATGCTGGGCGAACATCACCGCAACGTCCTGGTCGTCGGCGACGACGCCCAGTCCATCTATTCTTTCAGGGGCGCGAGGGTCGAGAATATTCTGCGGTTCCCGAAAAAGTTCAGCGACTGCAAGATATTCAAGCTCGAGACCAATTATCGTTCGACCCCCGAGATACTGAGCCTCGCGAACGATTCGCTGGTCAATAACGAGAACCAGTTCGAAAAGACGCTGAGGGCGGTCAACCCTTCCCTCGAAAAGCCCGCCCTCGTGGAGGTCAAGGACCCTTATTCCCAGGCGAGGTTCGTCGCCCAGCGCGTGCTGGAGATGAGGGAAGAAGGGACGGAGCTCAAGGATATAGCGGTGCTTTTCAGGGCGCACTACCAGTCGGCGGAACTCGAAATGGAGCTGGTCAAAAGGGGGATACCGTATGTCGTGCGCGGCGGGATACGCTTTTTTGAGCAGGCCCATATCAAGGATGTCCTGGCATACATGAAAATAACCGTGAATCCGGCGGACGAGATAGCCTGGATGAGGGCCCTCACCCTTTGTCCGGGGATAGGCCCGGGATACGCCGAGAAGATATACGAGCGTTTCATGAAAAGCGGAAAAAGCCTCAAAGACTTCATCCGTACCGATATATCCGGTGTGATACCCAAAAGGGCCGAAAACGGGTATTCGCGTTTCCGCAGGATACTGGAAGCCATAACCTCGGAAGGCGCGGGTAAGATACCGGGCGAGATAATAAGCATGATAATGGAATCCGGATACGAGACCCATATCCTTTCCAATTACGATAACGCGAAGGACAGGATAGACGATATACGCGAGCTTATAAACTTTTCACATGATTACGCCGCGGCCAACGATTTTCTCAGTGACATAACGCTCAGGGAGAATTTCAGGGGCGAGACGGTGGCCGACGGACCGGAGCGCGACGAATATCTGGTGCTGTCCACGATACACCAGGCAAAGGGGCTTGAATGGGACGCCGTCATGGTGATAGGCCTTTGTGAAGGGCAGTTCCCTCACCCGAAGGCGATGGCCGAACAGAACGAAATGGAGGAGGAGAGGCGCCTTTTCTACGTGGCGTCGACGCGGGCCAAGAAATACCTTTACCTGATCCATCCCATAACGCGCTACGATTACCAGATGGGCACCGTCGTGGCGAGGCGCAGCCGTTTTCTCGAAGAACTGCTTCCCTCGGACTATGAGGTCTGGCAAGTGGATTCTTCCTCCATGTCGGCATTCGAGGCCGACGAGGACGTTGCGCCCAAGCACGACGACTTCGGATACGGTGACGCGGACGGAGAGGATTTTATTGAACTTTGAGACCCGGAGGAGTGACGTTAAATGGAAAGACAGTTCGCGGCCGGCGGCGTGATAATAAAAAAAGAAAAGGGACGGCCGAGGGTATTGCTCATAAAGGACAGTTATGGGCACTGGACCTGGCCCAAGGGGCATATAGAAAAAGACGAAAGCCCGGAGCAGGCTGCCGCGAGGGAAATATCGGAAGAGACGGGCCAGAAGAAGGTCGAAGTCGTTGAACTGCTGGGTAAGCAGCAGTACTATTTCACCCTGAAGGGAAAAAGGATATTCAAGACGGTTTATGTATTCCTCGTCAAGGCTTCCGCCGGGGAGAAGATATCCGTCCAGACATCGGAGATAAGGGCCGCCAGATGGTTCTGGTCCGATGAAGCTCTGGACACCATTGAGTATGAGGGGTCCCGTTCTATGCTGGAAAAAGGTATAAAGACCTTCCGCGGCAAATATCTCCGCGCGTAACACTTGTTTTTTATTGCCTTAACTGATATAATATTGCCATGAAAAATAAGACCATAAAAGCGATATTCTTCGATCTCGGTAACGTTATAGTCGGGGTTGACGCTGAAAAGCTGGAAAAAGGCCTTGCCGCGAAGGGCAAGGTGGAAGAAGGGAAGGTTGTCGAGTATTTTCTTGATTCCGATAACATGAACAGATATATGGAAGGCAAGCTTTCTTCTTCCCGGTTCTTTTCCCGGACCCGTCGCCACTTCAGGCTCGATATCGGATACAATGATTTTTACGGGCTATGGAACGATATATTTTATGCGATGCCCGAGATGGAAGATCTTATCAGGAAGCTCAGAAGCGATCGCCCGGAAATAAAGCTTATCCTGGTATCCAATACGAACGAAACCCATTACGATTACATAAAAGAGAAGTTCAGGATACTGGACCTTCTTGACGGGCACATTGTCTCTCACGAAATCGGCTGCCAGAAACCGGACCGGACGATATTCACCGAAGCCCTCCGTTTGGCTGAGAGTATACCCCCCAATACCTTCTACGTAGATGACCGAAAAGACCTCATCGAAGCCGCAAGGGTCATGGGCCTTCACGCTTACCAGTTCGTGGGTGCCGAACAGTTCCGAAAAGACCTCTCCAAGTGCGGCATTTCTTTATAATCAGATAATCAAAACGCTAAATATCTCCCAATTTCCCAACAAATTAGGGACGTCGCCCTATTTTTTAAAAAATAGGGCGACGTCCCTAATTACCCTAATTACCGTCCCTAATTACCTAGTTACTAATTAAATAAAAAGACCTCTTCATGTGCGGTATTTCCTTATAAATAAACCACATATACCATTAATCTGTTAGTGTTTAAAAAAGCAAGATGTCATATTCGTCATTTGACCCTTTTTGGGGTATAATTAAAATAGGGAAAAAGAAGGGGTTTATGACAATAATTAGCCAGTATAACAGACGCTAGGGGAAGGGGGGTGGTATATTTTTTTGGCCGCTAAGTAATAACTTTTAAAAAGTAACAGTATTAGAGGCGCGATATGAAAAGTGTATGGCCGTATGGACATAGTGTATCTATGAAGGCGATAAGTGTGATCATTGCCATGGCCCTCTCTATGTATTTTCTTCCGCGCTCCGCCATCGGCGCGGTGGATGCGGGAGATATTCCTTATGCAGTGGGTGCGGACACCGGGGATTTCGCGCCTCTTGAGATCGATACCTTTACCGTTCCCGCTCATCTCGGTGAGATAAAATACACGTTCAAGGGAAGATCTAAAAAGTTCATCGTGCACCTCCAGGACGCCCACTGTAATCACTTCGCCCAGCGCAAGATATCCGACATCATAGCATACCTCAACAGGGAATACGGCATCCGGATGATAAACCTCGAGGGCGGCGCCGGCGAATACGACCTTGACGTTTTTACGTCCATAACGGGCGAGGCGATCCGTAAAGAGGTCGCCGACTATTTCGTAAAGAAAGGCGAAGTGAACGGCGCTGAACTTTTCGCGATAGATAACCCGGACAAGGTCACGCTGTGGGGTATCGAGGACAGGGACCTTTACCTGGCCAACCTCAAGGTTTACAGGGATTCCCTCGGGTATAAAGGCGAGGTCGATAAGTATATCGGCCAGCTCGACCATATACTCAACAACCTCAAACGCCATATCTACACGCCTGAACTCCTGAAGATGGATATGGCGTACGGGGCGTATAAGACCGGCGATAAAACCTTCAGGGAATACCTCGAATTCCTGATAGAGAATGCCGCCAGGCGCGGCATAAGCATAGAACAGTTCGAAAATCTTTATCTCCTGTCGGAGGCGATGAGGCAGGAAGAGACGATCGATTTTAAAAAAGCGAATCTTGAGAGAAGCGTCCTGGTCGAAGAACTCAAGAATTCGCTTTCGAAGAACGACATCAAGGTACTTGTAGCGAAGACGCTTGATTTCAAGACAAAACGCCTGTCCCGCAAGGCCTTTTACGGTTATCTTCTGGAAAAAGCCGAAAAACTCGGGTTCGACCTTAGCCGTTTTCCGTCACTTGCAAGTTACATCGAGTATGTATCCAACTACGAAGCCGTGAACCGGTCGAAGGTGATGGACGAACTTAACGCGCTCGAGGCGGCGATAAAAGAAAAGCTTTACCGGAATGATGTCCAGCGGGAGCTGAGCGCGCTTTCCCGGAACCTCACGCTGATGAGGAACATATTCGACATTTCCCTGACAAAAGCGGATTACAAATACTACCTGGAGAACACCTCGTCATTCGGCGTGAACAACTTTCTTGTATTCATCGAAAAGCAGGCGCCAAGATACAGGATAAAAGCGAGGCCGGATCCGCCGGTTACGAGGCTTGACGATCACCGGGAAGAGATCTCTAAATTCTACGAATATTCCTTCAAGAGGGACGACGTCTTCATCCGCAACATCCGTTTCGCGGAAGTGAGTCGAGGCGGTTTCATGACCGCGGTCATCATGACGGGCGGTTTCCATACGGAGAACCTCCTGGACCTCTTCGAAAAAGAGGGAATATCTTACATATCCATACTCCCCAAGTTCACCATAGAGAAAAATTACGAGAACCCTTATTTCGATATCCTCGCCGGCCAGACGACGGATGTCCAGCGCATGCTGCGGTCGGTCATAGCCCAGGCGGCGATGCTGCAGGTCCCGAGTAAGCTTTCATCGCTCGGCAGGGATGTCTGGGGGAAGGCCGGTGTTGACGCTTTCAACGCGGATGTCGCGATACAGGCGATGGTCCGGGAAGGGTATCAAGTAACCGTTACCGATGCCAATGGACGCGAACAATTCACCGTAGGCAAGGGCATAAAGATGCGGCTTGACCCGTGGCAGGTGGCCGACCTGGCCCACGAAGTGATTATCGACAGGCCGATAGCCGAAGCGATCGCCCGAGGTGACTTTGAAAACCTTGATGATGTGGCGCCCGGGACAAGGACCAGGGTAACGGATTTCCTGCGGAATAAAGCCGCGGCGGCCCGCGCTCTGGGGCGGACCGACGCTGCCGAGACACTGGAAAGTATAGCCGATTCTCTTTCGGCCGTGCGGGTAAACCTTTTGATCGGCGTTGAAGGATTTGAAGGCCATGCCGGTGGCATGGGTATACACATAAACAAGAGCGCTGTCACTAACGCGGACGGCAGCATCAATGCCGACAAACTTGCCTCTATCCTCGCGCATGAAGCGGTTGCCGGATATGCCCACGACCACGGCGTGAGCCACCTGGTAGAGGAGATGTTGCTCGGCAGGGGCATTACCGATAACGAGCTCGCGAAGAGGCTGACCATTGCAGGCGCGATGAGGACTGCGCCGGTATGGGAGATAACAAGCCGGGAGGAAAGGCTCGAAGGCGGCAGGGACTTCGCGGCGGCCGGGACGGCAAACTGGGGAACACTTACTGACGCTCAAAAGCTCGATCTTTTGCGCAGGTGGCAGGCGGCAGGGAAAGAATTGGTTTTTGAGGTCGATTTTGGAGGGGTCACAGATACAGAGACCGGCAAGATCATGGAAGGCGAAGATGCCATTGAAAACCAGGGTGGCGGCGTAGGATTTGTGGTTAGAATGATGGATGCGAAACTGGGAATAGAGAGGCCTATTATACTCGCGAATGTATTAAATGTGACCGTTGCGGGGGAAGAGGCGGCTGCGCCCGAAGAAGCGGCGGAAAGAGGACCTTCTTTACGAGCCGATGAAATGGAACTTACATGGGACGAGAACGTGACTTTCGAGAATTTCGACAAATCCGAGCTTGATATAGGTTTTGAAGAAGAGATACCGGAAGTAATAAAAGGCATTGTTGAGATGATGAAAAGCGATATCGGGGAATATTTTAGCATGAACAAGGCAATGCTTATCAAAAGCGTCAGGTTCATAAAGAGTGGGGCGTCAAAGCACGTCTTGAAGGTCGAAGCCGATGTCGACGGCCAAAGACGGGTCTTCGGCCTCCGGCTCATGTTCGGAACGACGTATAAATCGGTGCGGTCACAGCTTGATATTATAGAAAAAGGGGCCCAGGACGAGATCGACAAATTCGAGCAATTCAGGGATCTTGACGGTGTCGCTATATTTGTCAAGAGAAGCGTAAATTTACATACTCCTGAAAAAAGGCGTTTTGTGGAAGAAGGCAGCCGCTTGGATCAATTTATAGATATAAAACGGATAGGCGTGGCGACGATCGGTGAATTCGCGGAAGGAAAAGATCTTTTCCAGATCAAGGATATGGAAGAGTTGGAAGAGGCATATATAAATTCGATCCATACAATAATGAGGGGATGGCTTCTGACGCATCGCAATGGGACCGGTGTTTCGATAGGGGACCTCAAAGGGGAGAATTTCGTAAAACTTGACGGACCGGGCATGGAGGAGCCGGTTGTGTATATAGACCTCGGTATGCCCGAGGAGTACAGCCTTAATGATATGATAGAGGCTATTGAGAACATGCTGAGGATATCAAGGTTATACAAGATGAAAGAAGCGGCGGAAAAAGGCAGTGGAGAAATATGGGCGAACAGGATGGCGATGGACCATATCATTGTAGGCATATCGAACTTTTTCAGGCGGGAATCGCCGAACAAGACAGTGAGAATGGGCAAAAAAGTCTCTGATCTTAAAAGAGAAATAGACCGGGATATGCCGATACTGCAGTACATGCAGGAAGTTCTTTCAAAGGCGGACCTGAGCCAAGAGGATCTGGGTATCACTTATTATCAGGCTTATGGACGTATTGAGGAAGAGAAGCGCGCGGCGGAGGCCGCTGAAGCGGCGGGTGTTCCTGTAGATGTCCGGCAAAAAGCTACTATAGCGTCGTTCGAGGGAGTCAACAGGAAGTCGGATACCGTGAGGACGGTAGTAGCGGTGCCTGCGGAAATGAACCCCGCGGACGTGCAGAAGGTCCTGAGCGAGATCAATCGCGCTCTCGCGGGAAGCGGTTTCGGCGAAAGAGCCGATAATCGTCAGGTTACTGTTTTCGAAATGGACAAGGCCGACGCCGAGAAGACGGACGAGAACATGAAAGAGGCCATGGAGAAGGCGCAGAAAGACCTGCCGCCCGGGGGCAGGGTGATCCTCTTCGCGCCGCAGATAGAAGCGGGCCCGGAACTCGCCCGGGTGGCGAAAGACAGGTACGCGGAGCAGGAGAACATAACCGTCGTCCCGGACGCGTACAGCGATTCGGCGCCTATGATGGACGAATACCCGGACCTCTGCGTGAGGGCCGGTTTGGCGAGACACATAGCCTTTTATTATAATGGGAACGATAAACCCGCGGCCCTTGCCGCGATAAACGACATCCTTAGCCAGGTATCCGCCAACGAAAGCATAAGCGATATCCGGCAACTGCTGGATGTCTTGAGGCCGCTCATGGTAAAAGCCATCGATTTCGAGGAAGTTTCCGAATGGATGGAATCACAGGAAGCCGTCGCCGTATCGCTGTAATGCCTTTTTCCAATAAATTAGGGACGGAGCCCTATTTTTTCGAGAAATAGGGCTCCGTCCCTAATTTATAGCGGGAAAAATGTCTCAAATATGGACACGTTGTTAAAAAGTTAAATATTACAAGGGCATGTATATTTAAGTTAAGTTTTTGATAGCGAAGGATTTATAGAAGATTTTATAGAATGTATGGTTAGAAAATTGAGGGATTATTAACCGGCTTTCAAAAAATAGGGCTCCGTCCCTATTTTAAGTATAAATAGGGCTCCGTCCCTAATTAATAAAGGCTAAAGGCGAGAGGCGAGAGGCTAGAGGCGAAAGGAGGCGTTGATTACGAAGATTAAGACGCAGACGATGATCTTAGA
>CAZMEZ010000040.1:0-14733 GCA_964565425.1 uncultured Planctomycetia bacterium
TAGGCACTTCTTTGTAAAAAGAAGGCTCCATTGTATACGTTGCCCTGCCCTGTGTCAAGCTTCTTAAGGCCGTTGCGTAACCGAACATCTGCGCCAGAGGCGCCGCTCCGCGTATGATCTTCGTCGTACCCTTCTGTTCAATGTTCTCCACCTTTATCCTTCGCATGTTCATGTCCCCTATCACGTCGCCGAGATATTCATCCGGGGTGGTAACCTCAAGGTTCATTATGGGTTCAAGAAGCACGGGGCCCGCCTTTTTGATGCCTTCTCTGAGGCCTATCGACGCGGCATTATTGAAAGCGAGTTCCGACGAGTCCACTTCGTGATACGAACCGTCATAAAGCGTGACCTTTACGTCGGTTACCGGGTATCCCGCAAGGGCCCCGGTCTTCGCCGCGCCCCTTACTCCCGCCTCCACAGCTTTGAAATACTCCCTGGGCACCGTTCCGCCTTTTATCTCCTGTTCGAACACTATTCCCGCTCCCGGCTCGCCCGGTTCTATCGTAAGCTCAACGTGGCCATACTGTCCGCGCCCACCCGTCTGCTGTATGAATTTTCCGGTCGATTTAACGGGCTTTGTTATGGTTTCACGATAGGCGACCTGCGGGCTTCCGACCAGCGCTTTTACCCCGAACTCCCTTTTCATCCTGTCGATTATGATCTCAAGGTGAAGCTCCCCCATGCCGTTTATGAGCGTCTGTCCGGTCTCCTCATTATAGCCGACCACGAAAGTGGGATCTTCGGTCTCTATTTTCCTTAGCGCGCCCGACAGCTTGTCCTGATCCGCCTTTGTTTCAGGCTCTATGGACATGGAGATAACGGGTTCAGGATAATCGATCCTTTCAAGCGTAACCGGGTTTTTCTCCCCGCAAAGCGTGTGCCCCGTTCCCGTGTGTTTCAAACCGACCAGCCCCACGATCTGTCCCGGACCCACCGACTGCGTCATCTCCCTCTGGTCGGCGTGCATCTTCACGATCTGTCCGATCCTCTCTTTTTTGTCGACCGTGGAATTGTAAACGTAAGTGCCGGACTCAAGCTTTCCCGAATATATCCTGGTGAACGTAAGCGTCCCCACGAACGGGTCCGACATTACCTTGTACGCGTACGCGCAAAGAGGCTGGTTCTCATCGGCCTTTATGACGAATTCTTCCCTCGTCTCAGTGTACTTCGCTTTCGGCGGCTTTACGTCCAGCGGCGACGGCAGATATTCGCATATCGCGTCGAGAACGAACTTTACGCCCTTGTTCTTGAGGGCCGAACCGACCATTACGGGCACGAAAACATTGTTATTGGCCGCCTTCCTTATGTATGCCTTGAGCTCGTCGGGATATATCCCCTTGTCCATGAGATACTTTTCCTGGACCTCTTCATCGACTTCGGCAAGTTTCTCGATGAGGTTATGCCTCCAGTGACTCGATATGTCTTTTATATCCTCCGGGATATCCTGTTCCACCGCTTCACCAAGATCGCCTTCTTCGTTGAACATGTAAGCTTTGCAGGTGACGAGATCTATTATCCCGCGGAATTCGTCCTCTTTTCCTATGGGTATCTGGATCGGCTGCGCGTTCGCCCCGAGCCTCTTGTGCATATCCATTATGACCTTGAAGAAGTCGGCGCCCACGCGATCCATCTTGTTTATAAGCGCCAGCTTAGGAACTTCGTAATGGTCCGCCTGGCGCCACACGGTCTCGGTTTGCGGCTGCACGCCGCCCACCGCGCAAAAGACGACAAGCGTACCGTCAAGGACCTTCAGGGAACGTTCCACTTCGATGGTGAAATCCACATGGCCGGGCGTATCGATGATGTTTATCCTCTTATCCTTCCAGAAACAGGTGGTAACCGCGCTGGTTATCGTTATGCCTCTCTCCTGTTCCTGCTCCATCCAGTCCATGACGGCGGTGCCTTCATGGACTTCCCCCATCTTGTGGATCTTACCCGTATGGTAAAGTATCCTCTCCGTGGTCGTCGTTTTACCCGCGTCTATATGGGCGATTATGCCTATGTTCCTTATGTCTTTAATGGCTTCCATCTGTCTTCCAACGCTTACTTTCTGCATTCTTTCCTCTGCTGCCTGCTTCACTTACTTATCCCTTAACGCTTATCCCTTAACGCTTTCGGAGATCCCTCGCTCCGCTCGGGATGGTGCAAAATCTACGGCTTAACTTCGCTATCGCTCGTTATCTTACTGTTGCCTTTTTTTAGAGATCCCTCGCTCCGCTCGGGATGGTGCAAAATCTACGGCTTAACTTCGCTATCGCTCGTTAAGTCGTGATTTTGCTACCACTTGTAATGGGCGAAAGCCTTATTCGCCTCCGCCATCTTATGCGTGTCCTCTCTCTTCTTCATGGCCGCGCCTTCTCTGTTGAAGCACGCCATTATCTCATCCGCGAGTTTTTCCTTCATCGGCCGACCCTTCTGCTGTCTCGCGAAGTCCCTCATCCATCTCATGGCCATGAACTGACCGCGCTCCGGCTTCACCTCGATAGGCACCTGGTAGGTCGCGCCTCCTATCCTTCTGGACTTCACCTCAAGAAGCGGGCGCGCGTTCTCAACGGCCTGTGTAAAAACGTCCAGCGGGTCCTTGTCCTTGACCCTTTCTTTTATGGTATCAAGAGCTCCGTAAACTATGTGTTCCGCAACGGATTTCTTGCCGCGTTCCGTCACCATGTTTATGAATTTACCAAGGACCTTGCTGTTATATTTCGGGTCCGGCCTTGCTTCACGTCTCTCAGCTCTTCTTCTTCTCATATGCTATTTCCTTTTTGATTTTCTTCAACACATGACCCGTCACGCGTCACGCGTCACTTACATTATCATTTCGGCCTCTTCGCGCCGTACTTGGACCTTCCCTGCCGGCGCGCCTCGACGCCCGACGCGTCAAGAACGCCGCGTATTATGTGATACCTGACTCCGGGCAAGTCTTTGACCCTTCCACCTCGAATGGTGACTATCGAGTGCTCCTGGAGATTATGTCCTTCTCCAGGTATATAGGCCGTTACCTCTATGCCGTTCGTAAGACGCACCCTGGCCACCTTTCTGAGCGCTGAGTTCGGCTTCTTCGGCGTTCTTGTCTTTACCTGCAGACACACGCCCCTGCGCTGAGGACACGCCTGCAGTGCCGGAGCCTTCTTCTTTTCCTTTATAACTTTTCTTCCTTTTCGTATTAACTGGTTTATCGTCGGCATAATATTCCTTTTCCCTTATTTTTGAACTTTGCCTTTTGACTTTTTATCTTTTTTATTCCTCTTCCTCCACGCCTTCTTCCGGGACAGCCTCCTCGGGTATCTCTTTCGGCTCCGGTTTCAGGAGTTCACGGTCCAAAGCGATGTTCCTGTGCCCGATATATCCCGTACCCGCCGGTATCAAGTGCCCCATGATTATGTTTTCCTTGAGGCCGACAAGCGTGTCCTCCTTCCCGCCCGAAGCAGCGTCCGTGAGAACCCTGGTGGTCTCCTGGAAGCTTGCCGCCGAAATAAAGCTTTCGGTGGTGAGCGAAGCCTTGGTTATACCCTGGAGAACCGGTTCCGCAACAGCAGGCTTTTTCTTTTTCTTTATCATCGCGGTGTTAACGGCCCTGAAGGTGTTCTTCTCCACTTTGTCCCCCACCAGGAATTCCGTATCCCCGGAATCGGTTATCTTCACGTTCTTCAGCATCTGTCTGATGATGGCCTCGATGTGTTTGTCGTTTATCTGCACCCCCTGCAAGCGGTAAACCTCCTGGACCTCGTTAAGCAGATATTCCTGGAGGGCCTTTTCGCCCGACACCCTGAGTATGTCCTGGAGAACAACGGGACCGTCCACCATCTGCTCGCCGGCCCTGACCCTGTCGCCACGGTAGACATTCAGATGCTTACCGTGCGGGATCACGTACTCCTTCCTCATCCCAGTTTCACTTTCGATGATTATCCTTTTCTGCCCTTTCTTCGTCTCGCCGAATTCCACTATGCCGTCTATCTCGCTGATGATCGAAGGATCCTTGGGTTTCCTGGCCTCGAAGAGCTCGGCAACGCGCGGCAGACCACCGGTTATATCCTTTGTCTTCTGGATCTCGCGGTGCGTCTTGGCGAGAATGTCTCCGGCCATGACAGCCTGCTTGTCGTTAACGGTAATGTGGGCGCCCACGGGCAGCGGATATATCGCCTCGACCTCGTTCTTCTCGTTGATGATGAGAAGTTGCGGATGGTAATCCCCTTTCTGGTCGATAATGACCCTGTTCTTGGCGCCCGTCGTCGCGTCCCGCTCGATCTTCATGGTGACGTCCTTCTTGACGTCCTCATATTGCACCTTGCCGCCGATCTCGGCGAGTATCGGGACGGTATATGGGTCCCATTCCGCGAACTTCTGGTCTTCCTTTATCTTACCGCCGTCGGCGAAAAAGAGGCTTGAACCCTGTGGTATCGTCTGCCTCTCTATCTCGCGGCCATCCGGCTCATTGATGCTTATCTGACCGTTCCTGTTAAGGACAACGAACACTCCTTTTTGCCTGCTTTCGACGGCCTTGATGTTGTGATACTTGATGATGCCGTCTTCCTTGGACTCAAAGAAGGACTGTTCGATTATCCTGCTGGCGGTACCGCCTATGTGGAACGTTCTCATGGTAAGCTGGGTGCCGGGTTCCCCGATCGACTGCGCCGCGATGATCCCGACGGCTTCGCCTATCTCGACGAGCTTTCCTGTCGCGAGGTTCTTACCGTAGCACTTGGCGCATACGCCGAAATCGGATTCGCACGTGAGCACGCTCCTTATGCGTATCTTTTCGATGCCGGAGGTTTCTATCTCGCTGGCATGCTCTTCGGTTATTATCTCGCCGGCCTTGACTATGGCCTTATCCGTTATGATATTGACTATATTGTCGAGCGCGACACGGCCGATTATACGTTCGGATAAGGGAACAACGACCTCGTCACCCTCTATTATCGCCGTAGCGGCAATGCCGTTAAGGGTACCGCAGTCGTCCTCCCTGATTATCACGTCCTGCGCAACGTCCACGAGCCTGCGTGTAAGGTATCCTGAGTCCGCGGTCTTGAGCGCGGTATCGGCAAGACCTTTTCTCGCGCCGTGGCTCGAAATAAAGTATTCCAATACCGTAAGACCCTCGCGGAAGTTCGCGGTTATAGGCGTCTCAATGATCTCGCCGGACGGCTTGGCCATTAGACCCCTCATGCCCGCGAGCTGCCTTATCTGCTGGCGTGATCCCCTTGCCCCCGAATCCGCCATCATGAATACCGGGTTGAAACTGTCCAGATTGCGGAACACGAGGGTCGACACGTCCTCGGTCACGTGTGTCCATATGTCGATTATCTTATTGTATCTTTCACCGTCGGTTATCAGCCCGCGCTGGTACTGGGCTTGTATCTTTTCCACCTGTGACCGGGCCTCTTCTATCCTCTTCTGCTTATCGGTCGGTATCACTACGTCCGCTACCGCCATCGAAGCGCCGGAAAGGGTCGACTCTTCAAACCCGAGCCGTTTCAGGTTGTCAAGGAGCTTTACCGTCTCCTGGTGCCCTTTCAGCTTGTAACAGTCCGATATAACCTGGCTGACCGAGCGCTTGTTCATCGGGGCATTATAGAAAGACATCCCCTCCGGCAGGACATCGTTGAAGATAACCCTGCCAACCGTCGTTTCTATCATCTCACCGTTTACGCGCACCTTGATCTTCGCGTGCTTATCCACCTCTTCGTTCTGGTAAGCCATTATTACCTCATCCGAACTTGAGAAGATCTTTCCTGATCCCTTCACTCCCTCTCTTTCCTTGGTGATGTAATAACACCCCAGAACGATATCCTGCGACGGAGTGGTTATCGGGCGGCCGTTGGACGGCGAAAAGATGTTGTTCGCGGCGTTCATGATGAGCCGCGCTTCCATCTGAGCTTCCATTGAAAGCGGAACGTGCACCGCCATCTGGTCACCATCGAAGTCCGCGTTGAACGCCGCGCAAACGAGCGGGTGTATCCTTATCGCCTTACCCTCGATAAGCTTGGGCTGGAACGCCTGGATACCCAGGCGGTGGAGTGTCGGCGCTCTGTTCAGGAGCACGGGATGGTCCTTGATCACCTCGTCCAGTATGTCCCACACCTCGGGGTTCTCCTGCTGGACCATCTTCTTGGCGCTCTTTATAGTATGGACGAAACCTTTCTCCCTCAGCTTTCTTATTATGAAAGGCTGGAAAAGCTCCAATGCCATTATCTTGGGAAGACCGCACTCGTCGATCTTGAGTTCCGGGCCGATCACGATAACGCTTCTGCCGGAATAATCCACGCGTTTGCCGAGGAGATTCTGCCTGAACCGGCCCTGTTTGCCCTTGAGCATATCGGCAAGCGACTTGAGCGGCCTGCCGCCCGACCCCAGGACTTCGCGCCCGTGCCTGCCGTTATCGAACAGGGCATCCACCGCTTCCTGGAGCATGCGCTTTTCGTTCCTTACTATGACATCCGGCGCCTTGAGCTCGAGCAGTTTCTTGAGACGGTTATTCCTGTTTATCACGCGCCTGTAAAGATCGTTCAGATCGCTCGTCGCGAACCTTCCGCCTTCAAGCGGGACCAGGGGCCTGAGATCCGGCGGTATTACCGGTATGACGTCGAGTATCATCCACTCGGGGCTGTTGCCGCTCTTGCGGAAGGTTTCCGCTACCTTGAGCCTCTTGAGTATCCTCTTTTTGGCATTAATATCTTTTTTCTCGCGGAGCTTGGCGTGAAGTTCCGCGGCGATCGCGTCGAGGTCGATCTTTTCCAGGAGATCCCTTACGGCTTCCGCGCCCATCATAGCCTTGAATTTGCTGCCGTATTTCTCCTTCGCCTCTCTGTACTGGTCTTCCGTGAGCATCTCCTGGAGCTTGAGCGGAGTTTCGCCGGGATCCACCACAACGTACTGTTCGTAGTACAGGATCCTCTCGAGATCCCTCATCTTCATGTCAAGGATATTGGACATGCGGGACGGGATCGCCTTGAAGAACCAAACGTGCGAGACCGGGGCGGCCAGCTTTATACAGGCCATCCATTCGCGGCGCACATTCGATTTTGTGACAAGAACGCCGCAACGGTCGCACCGTATGCCCTTGTTCTTTATCCTCTTATATTTTCCGCAGTTACACTCATAGTCCTTGGTCGGTCCGAATATCCTTTCGCAGAAAAGACCGTCCCTCTCGGGTTTGAGCGTCCTGTAGTTGATCGTCTCCGGCTTCTTCACCTCGAACAGGACACCTTTGTTCCCCACTTTACGGGTGGCCCATTCCTTTATCTTTTCAGGGGACGCTATCTGGATCCTTACCTTGTCGAACTTATTGACTTTACGCAACATAATATTTACACCTCGACTGATTCTTGCTCTTTCTGTTCAAGATGGACATCAAGACCCAGACTCTGCAGTTCTTTTATAAGAACGTTGAAGGATTCCGGCGTACTCGGTTCGAGCATGTTCTCTCCCTTGACGATGGTCTCGTAGATCTTGGTTCGCCCGACCACGTCGTCACTCTTCACCGTAAGGAGCTCCTGCAGCGTGTAAGCGGCTCCATAAGCTTCCAGCGCCCACACTTCCATCTCCCCGAACCTCTGGCCGCCGAACTGGGCTTTTCCTCCCAGCGGCTGCTGCGTGACCAGTGAATATGGCCCTATCGACCTGGCGTGCATCTTGTCGTCCGCCAGGTGTGCCAGCTTCATCATGTATATATATCCGACCGTCACGTCCTGATCGAACCGTTTGCCCGTGAACCCGTCCCTGAGCGTGATCTTGCCGTTAAGCGGCAGTTTCGCCAGTTTCATCTCTTTCGCTATTTCCTCTTCGCTTGCGCCGTCGAACACCGGGGTCGTGGTCTTCATGCCCAGCATTTTCGCCGCCCAGCCGAGTTGCGTCTCAAGAAGCTGCCCGATGTTCATACGGCTCGGCACACCCAGCGGGTTAAGCACGATATCAAGGGGCGTCCCGTCCGGAAGATACGGCATATCCTCTTCGGGCAGTATCTTGGCTATCACGCCTTTGTTCCCGTGCCTGCCGGCCATCTTATCGCCCGCCTGCAGCCTTTTTTTGCTGGCCACAAAAACGCTTATCCTCCGGAGGACCCCGGGCGGAAGTTCGTCACCGTGCTTGATCCTGTCGAGCTCCCTTTCCCTTTCCGTAGTGGTCTGTTCGATCTGACCGTTAATGGTCATGAAAACGCTGTTCACTCTTTCCTGGAGTCTTTCGTCGCCGTCGACGTAAACCCCCTCAAGGTCCGCCTTCTTGAACTTAGCAAGATCGCTTTCAGTGATCTTTTTGCCGGCCTTTATGAGCGCCTTTCCCGTCTCCACATCCTCGAGGTCGTTTATGAGCTTGCTGCCGACAAGAAGTTTGTGCATCTTCTCGGCTTTTTTGAGCTCGAGCTGCTCAAGTATGTTCTCAAAACCTTCTTTCACTATTTTCCTTTCCCGGGTATCCTGCCTGCGTTGTTCCTTCGTTCTTGTCTTGGCCGTTTTGCGGGAAAGCTCCTTCACGTCCACCACTATGCCTTCAACTCCCGAGGGCACCCTGAGCGAAACGTCCTTGACGTCCCCGGCTTTTTCGCCGAATATCGCCCGCAGCAGCTTTTCCTCCGGAGAAAGCTCGGTCTCGGATTTAGGCGCGACCTTGCCCACGACTATGCTTCCCGGACCCACCTCGGCTCCTATCCGTATTATCCCGCCTTCATCCAGATGCTTGAGAGCATCTTCCGAAACGTTCGGTATGTCCCGGGTAACCTCCTCATTGCCGAGCCTGGTGTCCCTTGCCTCTATCTCGAACTTATGGATGTGGACGGAGGTGTACGCGTCTTCTTTGAGGACTTTTTCGTTGATAAGTATCGCGTCCTCAAAGTTGTATCCACGCCACGACATGAAACCCACCAGGACATTGCGGCCGAGAGCGAGCTCCCCGTCCGCTGTCCCGATACCATCCGAAATGATGTCACCTTCTTTAACGGTATCCCCCGCTTTCACGAGGGGTCTCTGGTTTATGCTCGTTCGCGCGTTGGTCCTTTCGAACTTCTTGAGCGGGTATTTTTCCCCCCCTGCGACTATCTCCGATCCATCGGCCCTGGAGATCCTTCCTTCCTTCCTGGAGACCACGACCGCGCCTGAATCCTTCGCGACATGTCTCTCAAGGCCGGTGCCGACGAGCGGGGCTTCCGGAAAAAGAAGCGGGACAGCCTGCCTCTGCATGTTAGACCCCATGAGAGCCCTGTTGGCGTCATCGTGCTCCAGGAACGGTATAAGTCCCGCGCACACGCTTACGAGTTGCAGAGGCGAAACGTCCATATACTGGACGTCTTTCACGTCCGCGAGTATGAAGTCCGACTTAAAGCGGCTGAAAACTTTGTCGCTCTTGAAAAACCCTCTTGCGTCAAGGGGCGAATTCGCCTGCGCGATTATGTAGTTATCCTCTATATCGGCCGAGAGGTTCTCAACCTTGTCGAGGACCTTACCGTTATCCACTTTCCTGTACGGCGTCACCAGAAAACCGAAGTCATCGACACCGGCATAGCTGCTCAGGGAGTTGATAAGGCCTATATTAGGACCTTCAGGCGTCTCAATGGGACATAGCCTGCCGTAATGCGAGTAATGGACGTCCCTTACCTCGAACCCGGCCCTTTCCCGGTTGAGACCCCCTGGACCGAGCGCGCTCAACCGCCTGAGGTGGGTCAGCTCCGCCAGCGGGTTCGTCTGGTCCATGAACTGGGAAAGCCTGCCCCTGGCAAAGAAATCGTGTATAACGCTCGTTATAAGCTTGGTGTTCACGAGGTTATGCGGCATAACGTCTTCCATCTCGTAGACGCTCATGCGTTCTTTCGCGACCCGCTCGACCCTGGCCAGCGCTATCCTTATCTGGTTTGAAAGCTGTTCACCCACGCACCTTACGCGCCTGTTGCCCAGGTGATCTATATCGTCGACATCCTTGGTGCCGGATTTTATGTCGAGCAGGTATCGTATGGCCTTGACCAGCGTCTTAGCGTCGAGAAGATGATTCCCGAGCGGCCTGTCCATGGCCAGCTTGCGGTTGATCATCCTTATCCCGACATCCGTAAGATTGTACCTCTTTTCATCAAAGAACATCTGATCAAGAAGCTCCGTCGCCGATTCGAGCGTCGGAGGATCTCCCGGCCTGAGTTTCCGGTATATGTCCAGATAGGCCTCTTCCCGCGTTTTCGTGCCGTCATGTTCCAGCGTGTTCACGATCTCTTTCGGCACGTCCTGGAGGAGCTTTACCTCGCGGATCTTGCTTTCCCATATGCGCTCCGCCACCGACGGCGTTATCCTTTCCGTCTTCTGCGCCAGGATGGAGGACGAACGCTCATCTACGATATCTTCGGCAAGCACTCGCCCGACCAGGTCTTCCGTCTGCTTCTGCCTTGTAAGCACCACTTCTTCGACGCCGCCGAAGGCCTCCAGTATGTTGGGGTCTTTTGAAAGACCGAACACCCTCAGGAAGGTCGTGGCCAGGAATTTTTTCTTACGGTCGATAAAAACGTAAAGGAGGTCGTTTTTATCAAAAAGGAACTCGATCCACGCGCCCCTGTCCGGGATCAAACGCGCCGAGTATATGGACTTTCCTCCCACGGCGGAAGCTTCCTCGAACGATATGCCGGGCGACCTGTGAAGCTGGCTTACCACGACCCTCTCATCCCCGTTGATGACATAAGTACCGACACCGGTCATGAGCGGTATGTCGCCCACGTAGACGTCCTGCTCTTTGATCTCCGAGGGAAGCCGCAGGCGCAGCTTTATTTTGAGCGGCGACGCGTACGTAAGCGACCGCCTCTTGCACTCTTCCGGACCATACTTGGGCTGCCCGATATCATAATAGATATACTCGAGCTTATACTCGCCGTTCCTGCTGACTATCGGGAAAACCTCGCGCAGCAGGGCCTCTAACCCCTTGTTCTCCCTCTTTGTCTTGGGCGCGAACCTCTGCAGGAAATCCGCGTATGAGTCAATCTGGATCTTGATCAGGTTGGGGACGTCATAGACTTCCTTAAGCCTGGCATAACTTTTCCGCTTGACTTGGACTGCCATCCTTGACCACATCCTCTTTTAAGATTACGTTTAAAGGTGTCCTGTTGCAGCTGTAAGCCGTAAGTTATAAGCCTTAAGCCCTGTGCTTACAGCTTAAAGCTTATAACTTAATACTTCACAAACACTACTTCAGTTCGACTTTGGCGCCGGCTTCTTCAAGCTGCTTCTTCATCTTCTGGGCGTCTTCCTTCTGGACGTTCTCCGCGACTTCCTTCGGAGCCGATTCCACGAGATCCTTGGCCTCTTTGAGACCCAGGTTCGTCAGAGCCCTGATCTCCTTGATGACGTTGATCTTTTTCGCGCCAACATCCGCAAGGACAACCGTGAAGGTGCTCTTCTCCTCAGCCTCAGCTCCGCCTGCAGCTGCCGCTCCGGGCATGGCAGCAACGGCCATCGCCGGTGCCGCGGCGCTTACGCCGAACCTGTCCTCGAGCGCCTTCACCAGGTCGGAAAGCTCAAGAACGCTCATCTCTTCTATGTTCTTGATCATTCCTTCCATCTTTTCTGAAAGCTTCACCTTGGGTTTATCCTCGGCGACAGCCGTCTCGGTCTTTGCTTCCGCGGCGGCGGCTTCGGTCTTTCCCTCGGCCGGAGCTTCCGCCTGTGTCTCTTCAGCTTTTGCCTGTTCCTGTTCTTTCTTTTCCTCTGTCATTTTAGATCCTCCTTATCCTCCTTGACCTATCATTCGCCTTTTTCTTTTTTATCCTTAACCGCGTTCAACGCGTACAAAACGCTTTTTACGAGCGAGGACAGCACGCCGACAAAACCGGTTATCGGAGCGTTCATCGTCCCCAGCACTATAGCTATCAGCTGTTCACGGCCCGGCAGGTCCGCGAGCTCCTTTATCCTCTCGGCCGACAGCACCCTGCCTTCCAGATACCCGCTCTGGACCTGGAATCCTTTATTCGCCTTCGAGAAATCCGTGAGCATCTTGGCTACGATGACCGGATCCTCCTCGATTATGCCGATCCCGTGTGTCTTCTGTTCCGAAACCGTATCGGCGATCTCGCCTATACCGGCTTCTTTCAGCGCGATGCCGGCGAGCCGGTTCTTTATAACGAAATACCTGGTCCCGGACTTCTTCATCTTCTTCCTGAGCGTATCCATCTCCGACGCCTTCGTGTTCTCTACGCTCGAGAGGACAAATCCTTTTTTCCCGGAGATGATGTCTTTCATCTCCTTGACCATGAATTCCCTTACTTTCTTGCCGTATTTTTCTGCCATTTCCGATCCTTCTCTTATTTATGACCCGTCACGCGTCACCCGCCACCCGTCACCCTATCCTAAACTGATTCTTATCCAGCTTGATGCCGGGCCCCATCGTCGAGCTGATGGCGATCGACCTTATGTTCTGTATCTTCTGCATCTTGGGGCTGGAGCCCATGACCGCCTTTATAAAGGAATTAATATTATCTATAAGGGCTTCTTCGCTAAAAGATAATTTCCCTACCGGCCCCTTAACCCCTGACTGCTTGTCCATCCTGTATTCGATCTTGCCGCCCTGCAATTCCTTCACGGCCTTGGCTATCTCTGTCGTCACGGTCCCCGATTTCGGGTTCGGCATGAGCCCGCGGGGGCCGAGCACCTTGCCCAGCTTTGCCAGGTCTTTCATCATGTCGGGGGTCGTCACGGCCACGTCAAAATCAAGCCAGCCGCCCTTTACTTTCTCCAACAGTTCATCCCCGCCCACGTAATCGGCACCGGCCTCTTTTGCCTGCTTCTCATAGTCCCCCTTGCAGAAGACCGCTATCCGCGACTTTTTGCCCGTACCATGCGGGAGGCTCACCATGCCCCTTATGGGGTTTGAGGACTGGTCCAGCTCTATCTTCATATGGACTTCAACCGTCTGGTCGAATTTTGTAGCGGGCGTCTTTTTGAGAACGGCTACCGCTTCCTTGAGGTCGTATTCCTTCTTTTCCTCGACCAGTTCTTTTATCGCCTTTTGTCTTTTAGTCAAATTCGCCATTTTCCCCTCTTCGTATTACCTGTCACATGTCACCCGTCACATGTCACCCTGTTTAACCTTCCACTTCGATACCCATGCTGCGGGCGGATCCTTTTATGATCTTTACCGCGGCATCCATATCGGCCGCGTTCAGGTCCTCCATCTTTTCTTTCGCTATCTCCTTGACCTGTTCCAGCGTTACCTTCCCGACCTTCTCGGCTTTCGGGTTGCCGCTCGCCTTAGCCACGCCTGCGGCCCTTTTCAAAAGAACGCTCGCGGGAGGGCTTTTGATTATGAAATCAAAGGTCCTGTCCTCATAAAGGCTTATAACGACAGGAAGCACCAGTCCCTGCCTGTCCTTTGTCATGTCGTTGAACTTTTTGCAAAAATCCATTATGGGGATACCATGCTGTCCCAGCGCGGGACCGACCGGCGGCGCGGGGTTCGCTTGTCCCCCCGGACAATACAGTTTTATCTTCGTCTTCAGCTTTTTAGCCATTTCTCCTCACTAATTTTTTCTTTGAACAAGCGACCCGTCGCGCGTCACCCGTAACTATAACTTCTCTATCTGCCAGGCCTCCAGCTCCACGGGCGTAGGCCTGCCGAAGATCGATATCATTACTTTTATCCTGCCTTTTTCGAGGTTCGTATCCTCGATGGTTCCCGTGAAATTCTTGAACGGGCCGTCCTTCACCCTGACCGATTCGCCCGAGGCGAACAGGACCTTCGGCACGGGTTTCTCCTTGGCTTCCTCGGTCTGCTTGAGGATCTCCTTTACCTCATCCTCTTCAAGGGCCACGGGCCGCGTCTTGGTCCCCACGAAACCGGCCACACCCGGCGTGTTCTGTATCAGGTACCACGTCTTGTCGTTGAGCTCCATCTCTATCAGCAAGTACCCCGGAAAGAACTTCCGCTCCGTTATCTTCTTTTCCCCTCCCCTTACCTCGGCGACCTTCTCGGTGGGTATCAGGACCATCTTTATGAACTTTTTCTTCTCGGGCTCGCTTTCCAGCTGGTTCTCCAGGGACTTCTTCACGACCGCCTCTTTCCCGGTCATCGTGTGGATCACGTACCATCGCATCGCCATCAGAAACCACCCCTTATCAGGACATTGATAACCCGCGAAAGGACCAAGTCGCACGCGCCTATGAACAGCGCCAGCAGCAGCGTTGAAACAAGCACCACGATTGTCGAGCTTATCAATTCGTCTTTTGACGGCCATGCCACTTTCTGCATCTCCGTCTTTACCTGGCCAAGAAATTTCCCGAACTTCAGCATGGCTTTACCTATCGTTTTATTTTCCGGTTATCCTTCGTCCCTATATCGTAATATCCTCGCCGGATCCATTATCTGGCAGGAGAGACAGGGGTCGAACCTGCAACACCCGGTTTTGGAGACCGGTGCTCTGCCAATTGAGCTACTCTCCTATTTTTTAAGCTCTTTATGCAGAGTATGCTTCTTGTCAAAAGGACAGTATTTACTCCGCTCCAAACGGTCGGGATTGTTCTTTTTGTTCTTCTTCGACGTATAGTTGCGCCTTTTGCAAGTGTCGCACTGCAGCGTTATTATCTCTGTCGCGTCTTTTTTCTTTGCCATTTTTGTCCTGTTCTAACGATATGTTCGTGAATCGTGAATCGTAAGTCGTGTTATCGGTGACATCTCACGATTCACGACTCACGATTTACGGCTCTTATTCCACTATCTCCGAGATCACCCCGGCGCCTACCGTGTGCCCGCCCTCTCTTATGGCGAACCTCAGCTCTTTCT
>CAZMEZ010000041.1:0-14609 GCA_964565425.1 uncultured Planctomycetia bacterium
ATGACGATTATTTGGGCGCGAGGCTAGAGGCATGGGGGGGGCAAGGATAAAGGATAAAGGATAAAGGATGAAGGTTAAAGTGCCCGATAAATCGGGCAACTACAATTCTGTCATTCCGAGCGAGCGAACGAAGTGAGCGAGTCGAGGAATCTAGATCCCTCGACTCCCCCTCGCTTCGCTCGGGGTCGCTCGGGATGACAGAAGGAGGGCCTCGCTACGCTCGGGGTCGCTCGGGATGACAGTTTTTCTGAAGAGAAATAGGGCGACGTCCCTATTTTTCGAACTCGATCAGCGACGGATCATAACCCTCGACGTTCTCGTAGCCCAAGAGGTTCAATATGGTCCCGGCGACGTTCGAAAGGCCGCGTTTCGGAAGACCGGCCAGACGGTATTCTCCCGCGTACGCCGGGTCGTATATTATGAACGGCACCGGGTTAAGCGTGTGGGCCGTTTTCATCACCTTCTCGCCCTTCTTTATCTCGAACATCTCGTCGGAATTCCCGTGATCTGCCGTGACTATGGCCATACCGCCGAGTTCCTTGACGGTATCGAGTATGCGCTTAACGCACGCGTCCACCGTCTCCACCGCCGTTATTACGGCATCGGGGACGGCCGTGTGCCCCACCATGTCGCCGTTGGCGAAATTGAGCCGCGCGAACCTGTATTTACCGGTCCTGAGGAGCTCTATCGTCTTATCCGTGATCTCGGGGGCCTTCATCTTCGGGGCCTTGTCGAACTGGATCCTGTCGGAAGGGATCTCGATATATTCCTCGAGGTCCTTGCATATATAGCCGGACTTGTTCCCGTTCCAGAAATACGTGACATGCCCGAACTTCTGCGTCTCGGAAATGGCAAGCATGCTTACGCCCCCGGCGCACAGGTATTCACAGACCGTACGGTCTATCTGGGGCGGCTCGACCAGATAATGGGACGGTATATGGAGGTCGCCGTCGTACTCCATCATGCCCGCGAACTTGACTTGCGGATACATTTCCCTGCCGAACTCCCTGAAGTCCTTCTCGTCGAACGCGCGCGATATCTCTATGGCCCGGTCCCCCCGGAAATTAAAGAACACCACCGAGTCGCCGTCCAGGATGGGGCCGACGGGTTTACCGCCTTCCGCGACAACGAACGGGTCAAGATACTGGTCCGTTATCGACGGGTCTTCTTTATAATAGGTCTCGACTGCTTCCCGCGCCGAAGGAAAGACGCGCGCCTTCCCCAGGACATGCGCGTCCCAGCCGCGTTTCACGACATCCCAGTCGGCGTTATACCGGTCCATCGTCGTCACCATCCGGCCGCCGCCGGAAGCGATCCTGTAATCGAAACCTTTCGCGCTGTTTATTTCCCTGAGGACCTCTTCCGTCCTGTCGATATAGATAAGGGCCGATTTTTCGCCGACGTCGCGCCCGTCGAGGAGCGCGTGGATGCGCGCCTTACGCACGCCTTCGGCCGCGAGACGCCTGAGCATCGCGTAAAGCTGGTCCACGTGCGAATGGACGTTGCCGTCGGACAGGAGGCCTATAAAATGGAATGTGCCGCCTCCTTTAGCGTTCGAGACGAGGTCCTTCCAGGTCCGGCCTTCGAACATCGAACCCGTTTCTATGGAATTGTTAACGAGCTTGGCGCCCTGCGCGAAGACCCTGCCAGCGCCGAGGGCGTTATGGCCGACCTCGCTGTTACCCATGTCATCGTCCGAGGGCAGGCCTACGGCGGTCCCGTGGGCCTGCAGTGTCGTAAAAAGGTCGCTCTTAAAAAGACCGTCCAGGCACGGCGTGTTCGCGACGTAGACCGCGTTGGTCTCGTCCTCGCGCCCTATCCCCACCCCGTCCATGATGATGAGGACCAGCGGCCCTTTTCTTGGCGTGAAGTTGCTTAGTTTTTTTAATTTCAATTTTTCGTTCATTTCATTCTTTCTGTTATCTGTTTTCCGATAAAATAGGGACGTCGCCCTATTTTCCGGGGCCAAGCAGCATAAAATAGGGCGACGTCCCTATTTTATGCTCACGTTCTAATCGCCATCACGGTGATATCGTCATGCTGGCGGTCTTTGCCCTCGAAGTCGGTGACCGCCCTTATCACGGCGTCCACGACCTCTTTCGCCGAACACTCCCTGAGGAACCTGGCAAGGAACCTGATGAGTTCGACCAGGCGCTCCTGGCCGAACATGTCCCCGTCCTCGTTCATGGCCTCGGTAACGCCGTCCGTATAGATAACGAAGATGCTCCCGGGCCTATATTCCTTCTTTATCTCCGAATAATCGCCTTCGATCATCCCCAGAGGTATCCCTTCCTCGACATCCAGGAGTTCAATATTGCCTTCGGGATCCATCATCAGCGTAGGGTTATGCCCGCCCGAGGCTATTTCGACCACTTTATTGCCGGTGTC
Source organism: uncultured Planctomycetia bacterium (assembly GCA_964565425.1). Lineage (GTDB taxonomy): Bacteria > Omnitrophota > Gorgyraeia > Tantalellales > Tantalellaceae > CAZMEZ01. The sequence goes on from CAZMEZ010000041.1 coordinate 2,389, forward strand.
GAAAACCGCGTAAGCGAGCGTCACAAAAAGCCCGCTGTCCGATTCGGATACCAGCCGGTGGTTGAGCTTTTTCATGACTTCCGCCGGGTTGCCTTCCCGCACGATGGATTTAAGCATGCTCACCACCCTGGCCATGTAAAGGGCCGCGGGGACGCCTTTGCCCGAGACGTCACCCAGCAGGACACCCATCTTTTCGTCGCCCAGCGGTATGACATCGTAAAGGTCCCCTCCCACCTGCCGGGCCGTCACCATCTGCGCGCATATATCAAGCCCGCCGACCGAGGGTATCTCCCGGGGCAGGAAGCTTTGCTGGATACCTTTCGCGATATCCAGCTCTTTTTCCATGATCTCCCTCTTTTTGATCTCCAGCATGTATTTCCTGAGCGTGACAAAAATATATATCGCCACTATGGTCACGACCGGATAGAACACGTCTATCCATATGCCGAAGGGCCAGAATAGCAGCATCGACATGAAAAGATAAGCCAGGACTATGAGGAAGATCGAAAGCATGGCTACCTTCCTGGGGCTCCTGTAGGTCACAAACCCCGTCAGGAACCACATCATTATAAGCAAGAGCAGGTTCCACCACCTGCCCGCTCTCCTCAGAAAACTCTTCATCATTATGCTGTTATAGAGACTGGTATGGACGCCGATCCCCGGGTACAGGCGTTCCATCGGCGACGGGTGCGTGTCGGGCGCGGCGGTGGCGGTAAGGCCTATGAAACAGACCGTATCCTTGAACTGGCCGAGGTTGAGGGACGGCTCCTGGCCCGTGATATCGGCAAGATACGACTGGATGATGTCCACGTAGGAATAATGGCGGAACGCCTTACCCCAGGGCGCGGGGTAATTCACGAGGACCGCGGAATCCTCGCAGAGGGGGATCACGACGTCCTTGCCCACCGCTATTTTTTTACCGGGGATTATGTCTATGTCCTCGAAATCGTATCCGAGCTGGTTTATCGCGACGTTAAAGGTCAGGTGGGGGTAGAATTCTCCCTCATATTCGATGAACGGAGGGATCCTCCGGACCTTGCCGTCCACGTCCGGCTCGACGTTGACGAAACCCGAACCTTTGACCTCTTTTTTGATGACATCTATCAGGGGCGCGGCGTATTTCGTGGCCTTCATGAACCTGCTGTGGGGCGTTTCGCGTTCAAGGTCGAAAACATAAGGCACATAGACGTTACCGGCCTTCCTGATGGCCGAGCCGAACGCTTCGTCGCCTTCCTTGGGCTCGCTGAAAAAGATATCGAATACTATCGTGCGGGCGCCGGACGCTTTAAGCGCGTTCGTGAGGAGCGCGTGATAATTCCGCGGGAAGGGCCATTTCCCGAGTTTCGCTATGGTATCGTCCCCTACCTCGATTATGACTATATCGTCCCTTACCGGCACCGGGGGTCGGGTCTTGTACCAGAAATCCAGCACGCTGTACTCGAATTCGTCAAAGACCCTCAGGTAGGAGAAAAGGAGTAAGAGCCCCACGAGAAGCGCCGCCAGGACGAGAGACAGGGCGCGGACGTAGTCTATCCTCTTTATCCTGGCCGGCAACCTAACGAGAGCCCGCCTTGCTGAACGGAGCCTGCTTTTGACCTTTTTCAAAAACATACGTCACTTGTTCCGGGAAATATGGCGGGTGATCCTGACTCGACCCCTAAAAACTGCAGTATACCCCGCCGGAAATTATGCTTTCCGAATACTTCTGGAAAGGATCGTTAGAGGCGTTCTCGCTGTAAGAATAAGTGACCCCGAGGGCCAGATTTTTAGTGATATCGTAATAAAGCGAGGAGTTAAAAATGTACGTGTGGTCGCTCTCCCTTTGCCCCGGATCCTCCGTCGTGCGCCTGTCCTTGTACCGCGTGTACTTGTACACGAGGCTGACGTCCGTGTAGATATCGTCGGTGAAGAAGAACATTACGGACGGCCTCAGCCTGTACACCTGGTAGTCGTAATACTGCTGGAAATCGTCGTTCGAGTCGTTGCCGCTGTACTCGTTGCTCACCCTTAAAAAGGCGCGGTCGAAATACGCCCCTACCGTATACTTTACCCTGACGCGGTCGTCGATACGGTCCTTGTCGCATCGCCGCCCGGCGGAATTGAAGGTCTTCCGCTCGGGATACCAGCGTTTCAGGTACTCAAAGCCAAGTTCCTGGTAAACATCGTGATAGAAATAATGCCGCAGGTACGTTGAAAGCGCGATCCCGTAATACGTGCTTTCCTTTTCGTTGGGATACACGAAAGCATCGAAAATAAAACGGTTGCGTGAAATGAGGTCCGGGGTTATGTAGAGATCGAATCCCGCGTACGGCGCGACATCTACTATATTATTCCTGTTATATTTGAAATATATCGTCTCGAAAACATCGGTGCCCGCCTTGAGGTTGAGCCTGTCCATCGCCCTGTAGGTAAGGTCCACGTTCGCCGTGCTCTGCTGGAAGCCGTCCTTGTGCCTTTTGGAGTCCAGATCGACGTTGTTGTCGTATCCCAGCTGGACGTCCAGGAAAGCGCTCATGTCAAAACGCTTTTTTATCTCCGCTAAAAGGTCCTCGTCCTCCTTGACCTGCTGCTGCGGCGACGGGGCCGCGGTGGGATATGCGTCAATAATGTCCTGGTCCACGGCGAAAGACGGCGCGGCAAAAGATAAAACCATAAGAAAGATCAGCGCCGGTAAACCTGCCCTTGTTCTACTAACATCCTCCATGTTCGGGTTTTCCCTTCCTGCGTTTTAAAAATCTTACGGTCCGACTGAATCCGAGGTGCCGGGCTTCGATCCCGTTCTCTCCGTCCGGTCGATCGTCGCGGTATCTTCCCTGATGTCGTCCTTCTTTTCAACGACGCTTTCCTGGCGGGCCTCGATCCTGTCCTCCGTTATTCGCGTCCGTTTCTCCATCATCTCCTGCCGCCTCGTCTTTTTATCCATCGTCCTGAACCAGGGAGATCTCTCTTTCTCCCGCGGCCGGTCTTTGGCCGGCTTTTTCTCTTTCCCGGCGGAAGGTTTCGCTTTTTCCCGGGGCGGGGCCTTCTGCGCCGGGACCGGACGTTTGATCTCCTTGCGTATTCTTTCGAATTTATCGTCGGATATACGGCTTGCCTTTTCCGGCTTTTCGAACTTCTTTATCCTGGCCTCATACCCCTCTCTTATCCATTGCTTGCTCTCCATGACGGTGCCGTCTTTCTTGACGCCGCGCACAAAGACCCTGCCCTCGAAAACGGAAACATCGGTCATCTTCCCGTCCGTCACGGTCTTCCACCCGGTCCCGCGGGCGCCGCAGGTCGCGCAGGGGGTCTTTACGCGGAAGACTTCGCCCCTTTCAAGGCCGCGAAGCAAGATGAAGATCTCGCCGTCAACAAGCTCGATCTTGTCTTCTCCCTGCAGTTTTATCGCGACCTTGCTGTTCTGTTTTATCTTGACGATATTGCTTCCGGTCTTATCTAGCGCGATCTCGGCAAAGGACTCGGCGCCCGTAAGGACCTGCGATCCCTCTTTAAGCCGCATCCCGGGACGGCACTTGACGGCTTGCGTTTCGCCGGCGGGTATGACCTTTACGTCTCCGGCAAGGAAGACGATATCTATGGTAGCCTCCGCCCCGTGCGCATAGCAAGCCGCGCCGGACAAAATAACCAGAACTGCCGCGAATACCAGATACTTTTTCATGTCACACCCCCTTGCCCGGGAAAGATCTCCCCCGGAGCCTGTAAGATATTACGGTCCGATATCCCTGGACCCGCCGCCTATTGAACCTCTCCTGTCGCTCCTGTCCGTCAGGCTTTCTTTCTTATCCTCGCTCTTCCTGTCAAGGATGCTTTCCCTGTATTCTTCCCTCTTCCCGTTGCCGCTGCCGATACCCCTGGTCCTTCTCTTCTTCTTTTCCTTGTCCAGGCCGACCTCTTTCTCCATCCCGGAGATCTCGCCGTCGGAAAGCCTCTCTTTTTTCCCGGGTTTTTCGAATTTGTTTATCTTGACCTTATACCCTTTCTTCACCCACGAGAACTTCTCCATGGCCGAACCGTCCCTGTTAAGCCCGCGGACGAAGACCTGGTCGTCGAAAACGGCGACTTCGCTTGTCTCGCCGTCGGTCTTTGTGCGCCAGCCGGTCCCCCTCGCCCCGCAGACGGCGCACGGCGTGCGCACGCGGAACGTCTCGCCTTTCTCCATGTTCCTGAGAAGCGCGTATACCTGGCCGTCGATGAGTTCTATCTTTTCGCCGTTGGCCAGCTTCAGCACTACATCGCTGTTTTCGCTGATCTTCACTATGTTCTGCTGGAGATCGTCAAAAGCTAACCGGACATGGGCGCCGCTTTCGGTGGTGATACGCGCGCCCGAGGCGAGATACATACCCTCTTTGCAGTCAACGGGCTTGTTCTTACCCGCCGGCGTTACCCGGGCTTTCCCGGCCGTCGATACGACAACGACCTCTTCTTCGGAAGCGGCCGCGACGACACAGGACATGCAAAGAAAAACCGCGCATAACAGGAGAATAAACGTTCTTTTCATATCGCGCCTCCGGATGACAGCCGTTACTTGTCGCTGGGTTTAAACAGCAGCTTCCACGGATTGCTCTTCACATCCTCGCTGAATTCCTTGAAATTCTCCGTGGTCGCCTCGAGGTTGAGCACTATGTTGTCCAGGTTCTGCTTGTTATCGGAAACGACGGACCTCACGTCGGCGAGTATGCCGTCGAGGTTGTTCGCGATCTCGTCCGCCTTCTTCATGAGAAGCCGCATCTGCACCGGGTCTTCGCTGGCGATAACGGTCCCTGCCTTTACGAAATCCTCCGCCTTGCCGGGCGTTATCCCTATATAAGCGTCGCCGACGAACCCTGAAGCGGCGATATACGCCATGGAGTCACTGCGCACCTTGGCGTCGGCGCTCAGTTCAAGCAGGCACTCCACCCTGGTCCCCTTTTCATCGTATTTGAATTTCATGCTCTTGAGCCTTCCCACCTCGACCCCGGAAAGCTTGACCAGAGCGTCGTTCTTGAGGTCCCCCGCGTAAACGAAACAGGTTTTGAGATCGTACTTCCTGTGCTGGAAAGTGACTGTCTTCGCGAAAAAGAAGATCGTTATGGCGAGAGCTACCAGGACCACGATGCCGGCTTTTATCTCGTTGGAAATCTTCATATCCAAGCTCCTTTATTTTGTTAAACTTTCCAGATAATCGTCTTTCTGCTGGAAGAAACGTATCGGACCGTCGAAATTCCCGTTTATGAACTGCTGGACCATTTCGTTCTTTGAATGTTGTATCTCGTGAGGGCTGCCCGTTTCAAGGACCTTGCCCTCATACAGCATGGCTATCCTGTCGGCTATGCTCATGACGCTTTTCATGTCATGGGTCACAACAACGCTGGTGATGGACAGCTTTTTCGAAAGGTCTATTATGAGCTTGTCTATCACGGCCGCCACTATGGGATCCAGCCCCGCTGTCGGTTCGTCGTAGAATATGATCTGGGGATCCATGGCTATCGCCCTGGCAAGCCCCACCCTTTTCCTCATGCCGCCCGAGAGTTCGCTCGGCATAAGGTCTTCGAAACCCCTGAGGCCCACGAGCTCCAGCTTCATCTTTATCATGATATCTATAACGTTGTTGTCGAGCCTGGTGTGTTCTTTGAGCGGCAGGCTCACGTTCTCTCCCACCGTCATCGAATCGAAAAGAGCCGATGACTGGAACGACATCCCGATCTTCTTTCTTACATCGTCAAGTTCTTCGCCGTAAAGGTCGGTTATATCCTGTCCGAGGAGCACTACTCTTCCGGAGGTGGGTTTGAGGTTGCCGATTATATGCCTGAGGAGCGTGCTCTTGCCGCAACCCGATCCTCCCATTATCACAAAGGTCTCCCCCCTGTAGATCTTGAGGTTTACCCCGTCAAGAACGGTCCTGTCCCCGAATCTCCTTACGAGATCCTTTACTTCTATTACTACTTCTCTTTGTTCCGCCATGCTGATCCTCTTGTATAGATCCCTCGACTCAGCCTCGCCTGGCTCGGCTTCGCCCGGGATGACACCGTGTTACACTTCCCTGCTACACTTACAGGTGCCCCGGTTCGCCTCTGTTTACTTGCCGGCGAAGCCGGGAATTCGGCCATGCAACTTACGTCGCTGCCGCTCCGTAAGTTGTGGCCTTATTCACATATTCGAAAAGAAGAATATCCCCGTCAGGATACAATCGAACAATATTATCAATATAAAACTCAAAACCACGCTCGTGGTGGTTGATTTTCCCACGCCCTCGGCGCCGCCTCGGGTCTCGAGGCCCACGTGGCACGCTATCATCGATATCACCGTCGCGAACGTCACGCTCTTCACGAGCCCGGTCCAGATGTCCTTCCAGGTCATGAAATCAAAGGAAAAACTTAAATACCTGTAATAATTGAGCTTCAGGTTGAACACCCCCACGATAAGCCCGCCGAAGATGCCTATAATATCGCTCATTACGGTAAGACATGGCACCATTATCAGCAATGCCAGGAAACGCGGCACAACGAGAAACCGCACGGGATCGAGCGCCAGGGTCTCCAGCGCCTCGATCTGCTCCGAGACCTTCATCGTTCCCAGCTCCGCGGTTATCGCGGAGCCGACCCTGCCCGCTACCACCAGGGCGGTAAAAACCGGCCCGAGCTCCCTCGCCATGCTTATGCTGACCATCGGGGCCACGTATATGACGGCGCCCAGCTGTTTTAACTGATACGCGCTTTGCATGGCTATGACGATGCCGGTGAAAAGCGCTATAAAAAAGACTATAACGACCGACTGCACTCCCGCGAAAACCAACTGCTGGAAGATGCTCTGCCTGCTTGCCGCCTTGCCTTTCGCGGGCCCTGCGAATATCCACCAGAAAGTATTGAAAAGAAGGGAAAGGACCTTTACGACCTCTTGCCGGATGCCCATGACCGATCTTCCTATAACGGCGACTGGATTTTTCATTTTTCGGATATCCCTTGTTTTATTAAGCGCCGGGCGCGATCAGAACGAGCTTATCGCCTCTTTTTCACCCGGTACGATATCGAACAGCTTGTCCAGCTTCGTTATCTCAAAAAGACCTCTTACCTTAGGGCTGAGATTGGTCAGCTTGAGCTTGCCGCCGTAAGAACGCATGTTCTTCAATATTTCCACCAGGGTGGCGAGCCCGGAGCTGTCGACATAATTGACACTTTCGAGGTTAACGAGGATCTTCTCCTTCTTCCCTTTTATCGCCGCATCGAACGATTTTTTCACCTCGGGGGAAGAATTGATGTCGATATCGCCCTCTATCCTGAAGATCGATATCCCGTTACTTTCCTCCACTTGGATATGCATGCTCCCTCCGTTCACGGTTTTTTCACGCTCAGGTGTTTTACCATGACGACCTTCCTGCCGCCATTTTCGTAACTCACTTCGTCCATGAGATGTTTTATAAGATATACGCCGCGGCCGCCTTCCTTAAGAAGGTTCTCATCGAGGGTCGGATCGGCTACCGTGTTCTGCTCGAACCCTTCCCCTTCGTCCTCGACGGTTATGGTCACCCTGTCGTCGAGCACCTCGGCCTCGACGGTGACCTTCTTTCCGGGGTCGTTCCTGTTGCCGTGCACCATCGCGTTGCGAAGCGCTTCTTCAAAGCCCACGTGCACGTCAAAGATCGTTCCTTCGTCTACGCCCTTCTCCCTTAAAACGTCCATCAGGGCACCGGTCACGTCCTTCAGGATATGGCTGTCGTTCTCTATCCTGGTCTTCATAACCATGGCGTTATCCCTCTTTGTAAACGCCCATCTTCCTGAACTTTTCATACCTTTTTTCCAAAAGTTGGTCGCTCGGAAGCGCCGAAAGTTCTTTGAGCGACGCTGATATGACCTTCTTTATCTCTTCGGCCGTCTTTTCCCTGTTCCTGTGGGCCCCCCCGAGGTGTTCGGGGATGACGCCGTCTATTATCCCGAGCCCCAGAAGTTCCGGCCCCGTAAGTTTAAGGGATTTGGCGGCGCTGGGCGCCTTTGAACGGTCCCGCCAGAGTATGGCGGCGCATCCTTCCGGTGAAATAACGGAATAATAAGCGTTTTCGAGGACATAAACCCTGTCACCGATGCCGATACCGAGCGCCCCGCCGGAACCGCCCTCGCCGATCACGAAAACAACTATCGGAACCTTGAGCCCCGCCATCTCACGCAGGTTATACGCGATCGCTTCCGCCTGGCCGCGTTCTTCCGCGCCCACTCCGGGATAGGCGCCGGGGGTGTCTATAAAGCTCACCACGGGCAGTTTGAATTTCTCCGCGAGTTTCATCAGCCGCACGGCTTTACGGTAACCTTCGGGATGCGCGCATCCGAAGTTCCTTTCAAGGTTCTCTTTCATGTCGCGGCCCTTCTGGTGCCCGAGGAGCATGAACCTCTGTTCGCCTATGCGCGCTAATCCGGCGACAAGGGCCCTGTCATCCGCGAAATGACGGTCACCGTGGATCTCGATGAAATCCTCCATTATCAGGCCGACGTAATCGAGCGTGTAAGGGCGGTCGGGGTGACGGGAAAGCAGGACTTTCTGCCAGGGTGTAAGGCTTGAAAAGATCTCTTCCTTGAGCTTATCGAGCCGGTGGTTGAGCTTACTTATCTCGTCCGTAAGATCGATGCTCTCGTTCCTGGTGAACTTCTGGAGTTCCGCTATCTTGTTCTCCAGCTCGATTATGGGTTTTTCGAAATCAAGTATTATGGCCATTGTTCACTCTGTAATTATTGGGCGGCCGTCCTGGCGCCCTGCTCGGCGGCGGACGGCGACGGCGCCTGTTCCCCTGCCGGTTCGGCACTATCTATTATCTCGACTTCCGTCCCCGCGGGAACGATATCGTAGAGCTCTATAACATCCTCGTTGCGCATCCGGATACAGCCCGCTGTCGCCTGCCGGCCTATGGAGCTTTCGTCGTTCGTCCCGTGGATACCGTAACCGGCCGTCGAAATGGGCATCCATCTTTCGCCCAGTTCATAGGCTTCGTCATCGGGCATTACCACCCCGACGCCGGGTTTGGTCCACGGGGGACGCACCATCTTGTCGACTATGGTAAATTTGCCGACGGGCGTGGAATTGTTCTCACCGGTAGCCACCATGTAGGTCTTGAACAGAGAACCGTCCTTTTTCAGAACAAGCGTATTCCTGGCCTTGTCGACGTGTATCGAGAACTTTGCGACGACTATCTTTAGTTTCTGGCCTATTCTTATTATGTCGCTTTTGAGCTCGTTGACCTTTTTGATGAGCGCGACGGTAGTGTTGAATTTTTTGGCGATGGAATAAAGGCTGTCACCCGAACGCACTTCATACACGATACTGTCTTCGCTTCTTACCGACGAAGCCATGTGTTTCATGTTGAGGTCCTCGATCGACGCGCGTATCGCATCGGCGTCGTTCACCCCGGGGAAGTCGTTGAGCAGCCTTTTGTAATAGTACGCGGCCTTATCGTAGTTGCCGAGCTTGATGTGGATGGCGGCCAGTTCCCTGAGGGAACTTTCCGCGTAGGGGGAATACGGGTGCTGTCCTATGAGAACCAGGAAGGCGTTCTCCGCTTTGCTCGCCTGGCCGGCCTGCAGATAATCTTCCGCCCTCCGGTAGATCATTTCCGCCTTGTCGAGCTTCATGGCGGTCCCGGGCTCCCCGGGGGTCTTTTTGAGTATCACGAAAGACAAGGCGCTTATCACCAGAACGACGGCCAGCACTGACACCAGAAGTACTCTGTTATTCAGCAAGATACCCCCCTTATGATCAGAACATGTAGGCGATCAATCCGACGGCAAGTCCTATGGCTATGCCGGCGAAGACCTGGATCGGCGTATGCCCTATCAGCTCTTTAAGCCGGTCTTCCTGTATCCTTTTTTTCCAGTAGATATCGTCCATTATCTTGTTGAGTATCTCGGCCTGCTTTCCCGTGGACCAGCGTACCCCCTGCGCGTCCGAGATGACCACTATGGTGAACACGAGCGTTACCGCAAAAATGGCCGTACCTACCCCCTCCTGCACACCCACGGATGTGACTAAAGCGGTCACACCCGCCACGTGAGAACTCGGCATGCCGCCCGTACCTACGAACCACTTAAAATTGAAGCGTTTTTCCTTTAAAACCCCGGCCACCACCTTGATGGTCTGGGCGACGAACCAGGCCAACAGGGTCGTCATGGCGACCTTGTTATGGGTAAAATACCAGAACGCTGTGTGTTGTTGCATATCTAACATATATAGCCTTGTGTGTTTACCCTGATAAAATAATTATCTTTAGGGCATATGTGGTGATAATTATATTATATGATATACCAAAAATCAAACAATTTAAGAACCCCGGCCATTACACGGAACGGCCGGGGTTCCGCAAGCCGGTTATTAGAGGCGCTGGAAACGGATAAGGGACAATGCCTCGGAACGGGTCTTCTGGCTTGTCCGGAAAATGCCTTTGACCGCGCTGGTGGTGGTTGTTATCCCGGGCTTTTTGACTCCCCTCATGCTCATACACAGGTGTTCCGCCTCGATGACCACGAGCACCCCCTTGGGCTTGAGCTTGCGCATGAGAGTATCCGCTATCTCGGTGGTAAGGCGCTCCTGCACCTGAAGTCTCCTTGACAGTATATCAACGACCCTGGCTATCTTGCTCAGGCCCGTTATCCTGTTCCCGTCGGGTATATACGCGACGTGCGCCCTGCCGATGAAGGGGACCATGTGATGCTCGCAGATCGAATATAAGGGGATATCCTTGAGCAGTATTATCTCGTCGTGTTCTTTGTCGAAAAACACCGTCAGCGCGTCGTCCGCGTTCTGATGCGTACCGCTGAATATCTCTTCGTACATCTCCGCTATCCTGCGGGGGGTCTCCTTGAGGCCGTCCCTCTTGGGGTCTTCTCCGATAGCCTGGATCATATCTTCAACGGCTTTTTTTATCTTGTCCTTGTCCATCGCGGCTCCTTTGTTATTACAAACTTTAATCAGGCAACTACAATTCTGTCATTCCGAGCGAGTGAAGTAAGCGAGTCGAGGAATCTAGATCCCTCGACTCCGTCCGCCTCCGGCGGACTTCGCTCGGGATGACAAAAGTTGTCGTCCCCGCATTCTTTACATCTCTACATCTTTACTTCTTTACATCTTTAGCTGAAGGCTGACAGCCGACAGCTGATAGCTACATATCAGCTTAGAGGGCTGGGTGAAGTTCGGCCTTATAACTTACGGCGCTCACGCGCCGTAAGTTATGGCCTCACTTCACTTGCCGATACAAAATTGCGAAAATATCCTGTCCAATATGCCGTCTTCCGCCGTTTCGCCGGTGATCAAACCCAATTGACGCACGGCTTCGTTGAGATCGCTGGCGATAAGTTCTCCGTTATATTCCTCTTTCAAGGTTTTAAGCGCTCTCTCAACGCTTTCCGCCGTTCTCTCGAGTATCTTTTTGTGCCTGATATTGGTGACCACGGCGCCTTCGGGAACATCCGTGCTGCCTTTGAAGAGTTTTTTTGCTATGGCGTCTTCCAGCCTGTCCAGGCCTTCTTTTTTCAAGGCGGATACCCTGAACACCTCGTCGCCCCCGAACATCGCCGGCGTCTTTTTAATATCTATCGCGGAAGGGAGGTCGCTCTTGTTGGCTACGACGACTTTTTCTCTTGCCGCTATGGCATCGAATATCTCCTTGTCCCTGTCCGATACCGGAACGCTCGAGTCCAACACGAGCACGATAACGTCGGCGTCCTCGAGTTTTTCCCTTGAACGCCTGATCCCCTCTGCCTCGACCCTGTCACGGGTATCTATGATACCCGCCGTATCCGACAAACGTATCCTGATCCCGGCGATATTGATCGATTCTTCTATGACGTCTCTCGTCGTGCCCGCGACCGGCGTGACTATGACCCTGTCGTGCCTGAGTAAAGCGTTCATGAGGCTTGATTTGCCCACGTTGGGCCTGCCGCATATGACCACGCTGGCGCCTTCAGCGAGAACCATTCCCTTATCCGAGGTCTCGAGTATCCTCTTTACCTTTCCCCGCGCTTCCCTTACCCGGCGGCCTATCTCGTCCGCCCCCGGGAACTCAACATCTTCTTCGGTAAAATCTATCGCCAACTCTATAAGCGAAAGGGCCGAGAGCAGAGAATCGCGGATGCCGGCTATTTCTCTCGAAAAGGCGCCGCGAAGCTGTTCTACGGCTATCCTGCGCGAAACATCCGTCTTTGCCCTGACGATATCCAGGACCGCTTCCGCCCGGGAAAGATCGATCCGTCCGTTAAGGAAAGCCCTTT
>CAZMEZ010000042.1:0-13965 GCA_964565425.1 uncultured Planctomycetia bacterium
AGATGGACTTCAACGCGCCGTTCACCTTCAGCGACGACGAATTCGACGCGATCATGTTCAGGAACATACTTGATTTTGTCCCGGACGAGAAATACCTGCCGGATCTTGCCTCAAAAGACGCTACGGAACGGGCCCAGGCGCATAGACAGGCAAGAGAGAAGTTCTTCGGCGAATGCATGAGGGTCCTCAAGGCCGGAGGGGTTGTCGTAGCGGAGGACATCGCCGATCCCGAGTATGAGTTCCAGGACACGGGATTCGGAAAGCTGCTGACAAAGTTCTATGATGTGGTCGATATCGGCAAGGCGGCCGAAGCGGCGGGCTTCGAGATACTGGAAAGGAGCAGGTCCCTGGATGACCACGTGCTTGTCCTCAGATCGAATAAGGTTTCCGATCCTTTTCCGCGCTTGACATCCGGAACCAGGCTCATGGCAGGCCAGGTAACAAACATATTCGGACATAAATTCCTCCTGAGGCATCTTATGGAAGGCGGTCCAGTGGAACAGCCGGTCTTCTTCGCCCGTTGCGGGGAAGGAGATAGCAGCCTGGCGCCTCTTCTGGAAGGCACGCGCGCTGTTGATTTTGAGGAAACGGTAAATGCGCTTGTTTCGGGGGAATCCAACAAGCCGCTTATCTTTAAGCCCAATGAGAGCGCGCTCGGGCATGGTGTCTTTTTCATGGAAAGAATGCCGTCGGGAAAGGTCAAAGCCACGATAGCGGTTTACCATGGCCTTGATGTAAAGATGCAAGACGCGTTCAGCGGCGAGCCGGGTGTATCTTTCGACTTTGTTCGAGAGCAGGACATAATGCGCATAGAGATAGACCCGGAGCGGTCCGATCCCGTGAAAGTGCTCGGCCGACTGCGATCCTTGCTTATTCCCGGAAATGACAAGGGCATGATAGAAGAAGTGATGCCGGTAGCCACTTATCGCGGGAAGGCATTCGAGACCCGCCACACGTTCAAGGGTAACCTCTCCGGTGAAAAGTGCCGGCTTACGCATTCAGGCGAAGGAAAAAACGCCGGGAAATGGAGAGCGCGCGTCGGCAGTTCCGCCGAATTCTCCAACCTGACCGAACGGTTTCGCGCGGAACGGATAGAATGGCCCGAAATATACGGCCCCCTCTTCGAGATCTTCGGGATAGAGGGCGAGCGCCGTGAAGAGTTCGTAAAATACGTGGACCAAAAAGTGAACGAACTCTATGCTTACGCCGTAAAACGTCTCAAGGCGGCGGGGATAAACGCCGATGTGGATGTAATAGGGCAGTTCGATCTCATGTGGCTTTTGTCCGAAGGGGAAGGGTTCCCCCTGCCGGTCCTTATAGAGTCGTCTTTGTGGCCGGCCGACGACCGTTTTTGGAACGATGAAGTGGAGATAAAGAAGGGGGCAGGAAAAACCGGGGTATCCCATGCGAGAACCGGCGCAGCGTTGGAAGAGAAACTTGATGAAAAAGAACTGCAAGGGACGATCGCAAAAGTACTATCCTTGACCTTCAGCCGGTATAGCCCGGAGGGGACGGAAGCGTTCCTGGTCAAGACGTTCTTCGGGAACCTGAAAAGCGTGAACGAAAGCCAGGGGGCCGGGGAGGCCGAGTTCGATGTTTTCAGGGAATGTCTTGATCGTCTTTTCAGGGCGGACGATCCCGGCGAAGAGACGATTAAGAAGGTCCTGCTCGACGGGCCGTATTTCGACCAGGCGATCGATGAGCCGGAAAAAGAGAAATGTGTTGAAGGTTATTTAACGCGTTTAAAAGAGGTTTTGGCCGGATGGGTCATCGATGAACTGGTCAATATAGAACGCGCGCGGATGAACGGCGAGGAGCCGAAGTCTTTCCTGCCCGATATACGACGCATGTTCAACGATATAGACGCGACAAGCGCCCCGGCGGACCCGACAATGCTTGCCGCCGGGTACAAGCTGGAAAAAATGCTGGGCACCGGGGAATATTCCATGGTGTATAAGGCGAAGGATCTCCAAACGGGCGAGGATGTTACCATCAGGGTGCTGCGGTATACCGGCATGAATGACCTGCAAAGGAAGCTTCCCAGCTTCTTGAAAGGCTATTTTGTAATGAAATACCTGGAAGATGTCGAGGGGGTCATTAAGGGGGCTGATATAGGCCGCTGGGGCCGCGGGAACGGAAGGGAAGATTTCTTCATGGTCACCAAATTTGTCCCGGGCGTATCACTGGAAGGATTAATGGGGAAAGGATACAGGATTGCGCCGCATGAGGCCGCCGCTCTCGCGAAGGGGATATTGACGACCATAAAGAAGGTGCAGGCCAAGAGGATAGTCCATACCGACATGAAACCGGCGAACATACTGTTGCCGGAAGGTGAGGACGGATTTGATTTCACGAATCTGGTCTTTCTGGTCGATTTTGATCTCGCGGTGCGCCTGCCGGAAAGCGGGGAGATCAACATCAACGATGTGCGAGGGACGCCCGATTATCTTCCGGGCGAGGTTTTCCCGATGCACGGTGACGGAAAATATAACGAAAGCACCGACGTGTATGGATTGGGCATTATTCTGTATAAGTCATTGACCGGCAGGGTGCCTTTCCGGTACGACGGGACCAATATCGCCGTATATTTCGAGGAAAAAAGCGGCGCGGAGCCCGTCGACATACGCGACGCGGCCAGAGAAGCAGGGGCGGATGTCCCGGACGCTCTCGCGGAATTCATCATGAGGTGCATCAGGAGGGACCGGTCCGACCGTTTCGGGTCCGTTGGTGAAGCGATCGGATTCCTGGAAGAAAAGGTCATGCCTTCTTCCCGCATAGGTAAACGCGCTGTGCCTTCGAGGATCTTCGAAAGGAACGGCAGGAAATACGTCAAGGTCACGGATGCCGAAGATAGAGATAAGGTCCTAAAGGAAAGAATGGAACTTTTTGATGCCGACATGGAAAAGGCAAAATTAGTGTTAAGGGAATTTGCGGAAAACAAGCCCGCCTGCAGGGAGACGATGGAGATGTTCCTGGGACTTCTCGAGAACTCGCCGCCCGGGCTGTATTCTTTCGATATTCTCGTCAAGGACCTCTTCGGTTTCGCCTCGCCCGGGGAGAAACTTATAGCCCTGCATACGGAACTCATAGATAATCCCGTCGCTTTATTCCATGAGATAGGGGAATACCTCAACAAGTCCTATGCCATCGACATCAGCCTGGCCAGGGGAGGCAGGGATGTGGAGATACGCGTTCCCGGAGGCCGGACGGTCCGTGTCCATTTGTCGCCGCATGTCCGCGACTGGCTTATAAAAAGGGGAGAAAAATGGCCGGGAACATGGAAGAAGGATCCGCATTACCTATTGAGAGCCCTGCAGCTGGAATTCTTCGGTAAAGGGCTTTCCATTAAAGACGGTAAGGACCGGGAAGACCTCGACCTGACAAGCCTGATACAGGAAAGACAGGCGGCACCCGGACAGAAAGACGACATAAGCGGTCCTTTTGCGCTGGGGAATATAACATATTACGCCGTTGAAGTGAACGACCCCGATGAAATAGAAAGGACCCTGGACAAGTGGTCCGGGCAGAAAAACACGAAGTATTTCGGCAGGAGCAAGTGGGAAGGGGCCATCAAAAACGCTGTCGAACGCAAAGCATCGTTTTACATGAACAAACTCGAAACAACCCAGGGAGACCTATTAGGTATCTCTCTCAGTTCGCGGGGGAAATTTCCGTTCGCAGAAGGCCCGCGCGAGATCTGGCAGGGGAATTATATGGAGATCGACGAGCGGTACAGGGGAGGCGAACTGGGGCGCGTGTTAATGGCCAAGAGTCTGGAAAGAGTTCTTGTCGATTTCGAAGAAGTGCATACCTACAGAACACCCGAAGGCGAGCTCTTTTACGCTGAGCCCGAAGAATATATCTCGAACGGAATATTCGTAGTCCATCCTGCAGAAGATGCAGAATATGCCCATAAACAGGGCGGGAAGCGGGCCAGGGATTTCTTCCGTCATCTGGGTTTCAAGGAATGTCCCATTATCTGGGCGTCGGATGGAGAGGACGAACAAAAGGATCGTTGGCTCGCTATTTCCGAAGAAAGGGCTATGCGGCTCGTGGAAGAGATCCGTAGCCGTATGATAAGACCTGCCGCGACCGAATTCAGGCAAGGGAGCCTCTTCGGTGACGAGGAGCCGGGGGCGTCGAAGATAGGCAAACTCGCGAAGGTCGAAGGCGTAAAAGGCAATATAGCGAAAGTAAGGGATTCAAGGGGGTCCATCCATGCTATCGAGTTAAAGCCCAAAGGAAAACTCGCAGTAGGGGCCGTTATCGACCAGTTCGATACCTTTCTCCCCGATAGCGAGATCAAGAATCTCATCCTTCAAATACTGGGCATTGCGGGGAAAATCCCGCCGAAGGCGTATGTTTTTGATGAGCGCATAGACGATCTTCTTGCCTTTGCCTGGCACGACGGGAGGAAAAGCTTTATCGCCATCCACCGGGACCTGAGGAACGAAGCGATGGCCCTGTTCCACGAGGTATGTGAATACCTCTGCAAGACCGGGGAACTGCGACTGGAATTCAGGGAGGACCGTATAGTCATAATGAAAAAGGCGCTTCCCGGCAGGATACTTGACCGCGTTTACCCGCTGGCGGCAAAGAGCCGTTTTGTTTACGAAGATATAGCATACGTGATACCTTCGGCAAGCACGATGGAATTCGTGGAAAAGGAAAAATGGGGACCGGATTGGAAAGAAAAACAGCATTATCTTCTGCGTGTGATCCAAAGAGAATGGCTCCCGTACTTGGACATGGGTCTTACGAGGGATATATGGTTAAGCAAATTCGACATGAAACCGGAGGATACCCGTGAGGTCGATCTCCCGGGCCGTTCCAAGCGGGACCGGGACGATATAGAGTTCCTGGACCTCTCCGGTTCCGACGAAGGAGCGCCCCCGCAGATCGGCAAGCGCGCGAGGCTGGAGATGGTGTCGCCGGACAAGGGTTTCGCCAGGGTTATCGATTCCAGGGGCGCGAGACACAAGGTCGAGATGGAGCTTTTAGGGCCGGTGCGTCTTCACGATCTGGGGCCCCGGCTGGCCGCAATAAGCGTTGACCCGGACCGTTATCATGATGACATCATCTATCCCATGCTCGTGTGTTTCAAGCAGGCGGACGCCGAAGTCCGTAAGTTCCGCCTGCTTATCGAGGATCTCTTCGCGTTCAGCGCCCCGGAAAACAAGATGCTGGCGTTTCACGCCGATCTTGTCGGGAATCCCGTCGCCGAATTCCACGAGATAGGCGAATATCTGATAAGGACCGGGGCGATGAAGCTAGAAATGGAGGACGGGTGCCTGGCCGTATCGTTTCTTGGGGAGAAGCCCGCCACGCTGGTCCCGTCGATAGATACTATGGAATTCATGATGGACGAGGACTGGCAGGAAGGGTGGGAGAAAGACCCTCATTACCTGTTGCGCGTCCTCCAGCGCGAATTGTTCGGCAATTGGGACAAAACGCTTACCGATTATATCAAGTCGCATCAACAGGAGGTCCAGCCGCCGTCACCAACTGAAAAAACAACGACAATACTGCCTTCGCCGAACGATACGACAACGATGATCAGCAAAAAGAAGACCTTTGAGGGCAGCGAACCGGTAGAAACGGAGAGGCCCGTGTCAAGGCGCAGTTCCAGGCGCATGGCATTCGAGCCGGTGGAAAAGGCGCCCGCGAAAAGAGGCCCCATGGATACCAATACGCTGGAATCCCTTTTCCGGCATGGCTTCATAATATACGCCGACAAGCCCTGTTTCAACTCGAGGCCGGCCCTGAAGACGGACAAGGACGGGACTATACGCATGGACGTCGAGATAGCCTTAAGGGAGTCCGATCTCGTGGAAGTGCCGGAGAGCATCAGTGACGCGGATATCGAGGCGGTCCAGGAGCTTTTTTACCAGATCGCCGAGACCAAGCTCAGGGCGAAGAAGGCTGAGCAAAAAGGCGGGGAAGATTACAAGGAAGCCCTCATGCGTGAAGCGGAGGATCTGCGTGAAGAAGTTAACGCGAAACTCAAGAGCCTCGGGGTAGAATTCGCACTTGAAAAATACAGGCCCGGCGATACCGGCATAATCCTGCCCGAAGATATCGCGGCTATTCACGAAAAAAAGACGGAACTTGTAATAGTGAGCGATAACCTTCTGAAGCTCATGAAAAAGGTCGCTACGCTTAAACGCGAGCACCGGACCGCGGTATTCAAGGACGGTAAACCCGTCGAGGCCGATGTATATTTCTCCGTGACGCTGAACCCGGGCGGCAATATCGAGGACAGGAAGGACGCCGAAGGGGACCGCGTGGAGCTGGCCTTCGACCCGGACACGGAAATGCTTAAAGTCGTATCCGAGGGGGCGCATGAATACCTGGTGAAAGCGGTTGATGAATATAACCGAAATAGAGGAATAAAGAAAAACAAAGGCCCCTCCGGCGCGGAACTCGACGGACAGCCGCAAGGTGGAGTCGCTCCGGCCTCCCTCGGGTCCAGATTCGAGGCGTGGTATTCGCCGTTCCTCCACGCGCCTGTCCTGGAAGAACTGGCCAAGGTGGGCATACCGTTTGGGATATACGCTGTTCTGAACTGGCTTAATGCGGGGATGCCGCTTCTTAACCAGTGTATTCTGGCGGGCATGCTTGTATCTGTTGCCGGCGCTTTTGTCCTCGGGCATGTAATGGGTACGAGAGGGCCGCCGGCGGCAAGAGAGCTGTTCAATGTGGTATCGGCCGAGCACATAAAGAAAAAGGCCGCTGAGACCGGGATCAAGAGAAAAGGCGCTTACGAGAAGGTCTTAAGAGAGATAACGCAATGCACCGGCATCGAGCCTGCCGACATCAACAAGGTCGCGAAGATCTACGACGGCGAAGTAGAATTGAGGCCGGCGGTAGTCTCCCGCTCGGCCTTGTATAATCCATGGGAAGTCCTCAGGTATTTCTTCTGCAGCGATAAAAAATTCCGTAAGATCATGGTTAAAGATCCGCCCATAGCCGTCAAGATGGGCTACAACTATTTCATAGCCGACGGTTATAACATTTGCGTGGCCGCCAGGCTCAGGGGGATAAAGAACGTGAACGCCAGGATCATAGAGATAACCGACCGCGACACGTCCTGGAGGTTCTCCGATCTTGCCACGATGGAAGCCGGAAAAGACAAGGCGACTTCGGTCGTTTTCGGGAAGATGCAGTTCCAGAGATGGGCGGACAGGCTGGCTACGGCCATGTCGGACCGGTCCCTTTTTGTGAAACTGCAGTTACATATCCTTACGGCGCCTATAATCGCCGCCTTCGCCGGGATAGTGATCTCATTGACGTATATGCAGCAGCCCGCGCTCGCTATCGGCCTGAGCATTTTGGCGCACCTTGCCGTGAACATTGTCGTTTGGGCGATAAAGAAGGAGGGGCAGCATGGGTACGCTTCGCTTTCCGAAGAAAAGACCGCCGGTTTTGACGGCAAGCTGAGAAGTTTTCTCGTTTGGACAGGCAAAACCCTTATCGCGGCTACCCTCGGAGGGACGGCGTACTTCCTCGCGAATGCTGTTATAAACGCTCCCGGATACATCCTTATTTTTCTGGGTGGTTTGTTTGTCTGGGAGGCACTGCATGTTATCGTGTTCGACGGGAGCGAGGATGATGCGGCAAAAGAGCCCGTGGAAAAGGTCCTGCATGAGTTTAAAGCGGGCCGGATGCATTACGCGGTGCTTGTTCTTTCGCTCTTGGGAGGGGCTCTTTACGCGTTGTTATGGAACTGCGGATTTAACCCATATATTGCGACTGTTGCGTCGCTCATCAGCATTGTTTTTTCCGAATGGGCGCATGAAGCGGGTCACGGGGCCATGGCCTGGCTGTTATCTCCGGAAATAAGGAAGGATATCAGGTACAGGATAAGCAGTGTAGGACCGATCGATTTTGTGCGGTCATGTTATCTCGGAGAAAAATTCCAGGATGTGCCGACCTGGAAGCAAAGGCTGGTATTTTTTGCCGGCCCCCTGGTGTCGTTCATGGCTTTCGCGGTCGCAGTTATTCTGCTTGTCGTGAGCCCGGAAACGGCGCAGTTCGGGAATATGCATATAATGTTCCTGCTCCTGGCTTCGGCCAAGGGTGTTTTCAATCTCCGGTCTTTTGTTTATGAAATGAAGGCGGACAGCGACGACATGGATATGGTCAGAGTGCCGTCTACCAGGACGGACGGAGGGAAAGTCAAATACCTGCCGGAGGGAGCTCCCGCGCATAAGGGCGGCCCCGCCCACGCGAAAGGCATGGAGATCCGCAAAGACAGCAAGTATTACAGCCCGGTCTCGATGATAGACTCCATGCGGGTGAATATAAATGATCCCGAACAGGCGGAAGATCTCGCGAAGGTGCTTCCCTGGATGGGGAGGGCCGAGGAGAACTGGGTGACCATCGGCAAGAATTTAATAAAGGTCATAACGGACCGCGATACGGGGCTTTCAGGGGCGTTGGTCCAGATAGTCCTGGAAAAGGCCGTAGAGAGGTGCGGCGGCGACATTAACAATATGCCGGATACGCTTGTCATTGCCATGCTCGACAAGTCGCCGTACATGTTCGAGGACCACACGCGCAACGGTTTTATCGGGATAAACAGGGCGATAAACGAGATCAACGATGAAAAGAAGAGGAGCAAGCTTATATTAACGGGAGTCTTCCACGAGCTTTCCCACGAGCTTACGGGACGCAACGATGACGATTTCGAAGGCGAACAGCTTGAACGCGATGTGGAATTTTGCGTGGAGATGTTCGAGGATAACAGGGAAGAGGTAATAAGGCTTCACGATATAACCAGCGCGTTCGTTGACCAGGAAGGCGGATTCCTTGCAAGACTCCGGGAAATAACTAATCCGCAGTTTATCCAGCTGTTCCTGGGAGAACTCGACCGCGCGTTCACGGACCTGTGGATAAACCTCCAGGAAGCCGAGCGTGCCGCGCCGGACTCGATAAAAGGCATGGCGGATGAGCTGGTGACGAACCTTAAAGAGATCAAGGAAGGGGTCAAATTCGACCTTGCGCGTTACCGGAAAGCCGCGATAGAAAAAGCCGTTAAGCTTGTAGGGTTCATCAGCCATGACTTCGAAGAGGGCGTTAAGGCCGCCCAGAGAGCAGGCGGATACGAAAGTCTTATCGAAAAAGTGGATTCCGTACGCGGTTCGATAAACGCTGTGTTGAGCGGATTGAAAGAACTGGAAAGTGGAAGTTCGCGCTTTACGGAGAAGGATAGGCGCCACATGAAAGAGCTGGCCCGGTTCGCGAAAGAAAAGATCCGGTCCGGGGAGCTCGATCGGAAGGTCCCGGTAGTCGCCCGGCTCGTGGATGGGAACGGCAATGAAGTGGTCACGGTTATGCGGAAAAAACTGGAGGCCCACAGCAGATACGGAGTTGAAGCCCTTCATGCGGAGGTGGAAGCGATCCGCCGGGCCGAGGCGCTGGATGAGCCGTTCACGGATTGGACTAATGCGACGTTGTACGTAAATCTTGCCCCATGCCATAACTGCGCCAAGACGCTCGCGGAATTTTACGGTGTGGGAAGGGTCGTATACGCATGGCCGGACGAAAATTTCCCGCCAAAAGAACAGATGAGAAATGAGGCGATGTTCAGGAAGAATAACTGTGTGATGGTCAAGTGTGATGACGATGCGATCTTGCGGGAGATGCAAGAGATATTCGGGGAGCATAACTATGATAGGGAAGGAGCGACAATTATCTACCGCGTATGCGATAAGATGCTGGATGTTGAGCAGGAGCTTACCGGGAAATACAGAAGAAAGCATCAGGAGCTTTTTAATGAAGATATACAGGTGTGTGTTTTTGAAGCCGACCTGTGGGCCAAATACGGGCATAAACACGGCATCGAAGGCATGATGTTCCGGCACATCGAATATATTAAACAAGACCTGAACCCGAAGAAGGATCACATGTTGCTTATTGTGGGGAATGACGAAAATTGCCGAAAAGCGCGGGAAAAGATAGTTGAAGAAGGCATTTATGAAGATAAAAAAGTCGTGATATATGAACCGTGGAAAGACGCGGATAAAACGCCGAGTACTCCCGCGCAGATCGGCAAGCGCGCCGAGGTCGTGGATGTCGATATGGACAGGAAGGTCGCCACGGTAAAGGATTCCAAAGGAGAGATCTGTCAGGTGCGATTAACCCCCTACGGCAAAGGCTTCCTCAAAAGGCTTGACGCGCAGATCAGGGCGATGAAAAACCTGACCGACCGCGACAAGAAAGGGTTATGCGATTTTATCGGTTATTTTAAAGAGACCGATGGGGTCTTCTGTACGCTGGAGGGGGCCGTAGAGGACCTGTTCGGTTTCGCTTCGGCCGATAAGAAGGTGGTGGCCGTTCATAGATATCTGGCTGAAAACCCCGCGGCTCTTCTGCACGAGATGATGGAATATCTTGTAAAAGCAGGCAAAGTCGAGTTGCGATACAAGGGCGCGCCGGCGCGGTTTTTCAAGAAGATCGGTATTTACGGGTTAGTGGACCGGCTGCTGGGATGGACAGGTATCACTTCGGGGGCCGTCATCATCAAGAGCTTGTACGGCAGGGAGGAAGGCAGGCCCGAATGGGCGGTGAAGATGAGAGGAGAAGCGCTCGCGATAGCCTGTAAAGATACGAATGATCCGCATTATCTTATCCGCGCCCTGCAGAGAAAGTTCTTCGGCGCCCTGGACAGGGAGCTTACGGAGACCATCAAGACATATGCGAGGGCGAACGAGGAGGGCCTGCTCGATGTCTATCCGCAGGCCAAGTTCGAAGGATACGAGATCTTCGGTGTGGATACGCGCAGGGGAATGGCGGAAACCCTGGCCGAATACACCGGCGTGGGATTTCTTGCCTGCGCGAAACCTGTATATTCGCCGGTCCAGGATAGCCGTCTTTCTTTGAAGTTCTGCGAGGCGATAGTGTCGGAGATGAAGGATACCGCCGGCATCATTCGCGGGAAGGGCAGGAAAGACCTGCGGGTGCTGGCGATAGGGACGGGCAGCGGCCTGGACGCGATGACGGCCGTCCATCAGGCTAAGCTCAACGGTTTCGAGGATGTCAGGGTGGATGCCATAGACATAGATCCCGCGGCCGTCGAGAATACGAGGAAGAACGCCCGTCTTGCCGGGGAAAAATACGCCGGCGCGATAAATGCCGAGCTTGTTACGGAAGGCATGGAGTTCAAGAACGTCTCCGGGGAATATGATCTTGTGCTTTTCAACGCGCCCGACGCGCTTGACCTTTCCTTGTTGAGTAAAGAGGAGAGGGAAAAACTCGAGGCGAAAGAGAAGTCCAAGACGGTCGCGATGGATGAAAAAGTCTTTGCCGGCATAATGAAAGAAATGGCAAAGCATCTTGCGCCTGACGGCGTAGCTCTGGTAGGCAATCAATATGACCTGCTTGACAGGAGAGAGGATGTTTTCCCGGAAGGCGTGAGTATAATGCCGGCAAACGTTTACGGGGGCTTGATCCTCGGTGATAAGCCGTGCCGCATCGTTTTCCGGGTCACCCCGAGAGAGACGGCTTTGCCGCGCATCCACCTGGACCGTCTTTTTGGAGACAAGGCCGGGGCCGCGTTCACTGCTTTATGCGGAAAGGTGCCGAGAATGGTCGCTGTTTCGGGCCATCAGGACAAGGTGCATGAGACCCTGCGCAGCGTAGTAAGCGGTATTCCCGCGGAGGAATACGTCATTGCCGAGATCCATATCAGATTCCCGGACAGGGACGTTTATCGTATAGTGATGGATAAGGCCTCTCGCATTCTCGAGGATGCCGAACTCCTTTGCCTCAAAGAGGTGCTGATCCTTACCATGTACGACCTGGTCCTGGATCTTGCGGTTTATCCGTATATCGAGGGCATATTCCTGCACAATATATCCATAGGAAAATCCATGGGGTCGCCGAGCTACATACATTTCAGAGGAAAGGGCATAATCTCGGAAATTTTCGGTAACCTGGCCGGCGGGCTGAAGCAAGATTGCCCGGGATGGGTCATCGCGAGCAATATAGTGGAGCAGGAAGGCAAGCTCCATCATCTTTTCAACAAGCATTTCCGGGTCCTTTCCGGTGACCTTGCGGGTGATCCTCGATACGACGATAAAATAAGTAAAATGGCCGGTCTTGCCCCGGAGGCGGATCCGGAAGATCTCATGGTAGCCGAAGTGGCCGAACCCGGCGTGGAGAGCCTTTTTAAGGCCGATCTGTCCCGAAAAGCAATAATCCCGGCTCCCGCGGAGAGAGAAGATGAAGCGAAAGTGGCGAGAAAGATAGAACAAAGAATTAATGAAATGGGTTCGAGCAGTCAGAGACTGAGAAGCGCTATAAGAGCATATATAGGCGAAGCAGCAAAGAGATCGGGTGATGAGATCCCGCCTGTCGATATGGTGATAGATCTTTCATTGTTCCCCGAGAAGGATCTTGACGAAAATATGGATACCCTGGCGCGGTTGATCCTTTTATGCAGGAACATGGAAAATGTGAACTTCATATTTGAGGAAAGACCCGAAATGCTGAAGGGTAAAAAACTAACGGGAGTTTTGGATGAAGCTATCGAAAAAGCGCCGAAGATGGAGCAGGTTTTAAGCGTACTAAAAACGAAAATAAAGTCTAAAGCGATATTCTATGAGGATAACAATGAAAGGATCGGCAAACTGGTCGATGAGCGTGTCAGAGATGCGCGTAGTATCGTAAAGGAGGGAGAGCCGGAGCCTGTAGAGATCGCGATCATCTCGAGAGATCTTCTCGAATGGGCGCGGGACAATGGATTAAAGCTGGAGCCCAATCAGTACCCGGTCGCGATGGAAGGGCGCGCTTCGGGCGAGGAAGGGATCGTACCGCTCAGAAATATGGAAGCCGCATTCTCTGTAGGATTGTCCAAGGCGTTACTGGTAATGACGCGGAGAAGAATAAGGCGGGAGAAGATAAGGGAAGCGGAAAACGAACCCGGGTTCGATCAGATGAAACCGGAAGAGCGGGAAAAATTGATACGGGACATGGTTGACGGCGAACTCGAACGTCTCATAGATAATGACGAAAAATTGCAGAGGATACTTAAAGACCTCACGGAACTATATAAGCTTTTTGAAAAGGAGGTACCGATAACCGTAAGCGTGAAGACTTTGGTGAATATGACATTTCCTGATCCAAAGCTCAGGATGAATCAGGCGATAACAATGTCATTACCGCCGGTGACCCGCATGGCGATAGATAAGCTGCAGCATTTTCATGAGTGCATTCAGCTTGCTTTACAAATGGCATAAATAAGAGGGGAGTTCCGCTTGGCCGGGAACTCCCTTTTCAGACTTCAGACTGCAGACATCAGACGTCTGACGGGCGCAAGGGGAGCGCCGGTGCACCAGTCACCAGAGCATCAGTCGTAAAGTTCAAAAGTCAAAAAGTCACAAGGTCATAAAAGAGTCCCCAGTCCCCGGTTGCCAGTCCCCGGTATCGTTTAAGTGTAAGGGTTAAGGGGTAAGAACCTTAACGCTTACCCCTTAACGCTTAACGCTAAATTCCCGCTATCCCCGTGCCCAACTCCCTAAACCTGAAAATTTTTGCAAATATTTCTTGACATAAAAGGCTTTTTTGATACAATCTATTACTCCAACATCTCGGTAATAATAGAGATAATATAGAGATATATAGTTATAACTTCACTATATTAAGCTGACACAAGTCAAGCTAATGGTGGAGTTTAGTGCATTTTCAGGGCGTATTATAATAATAGTTTTCACCGCCCTTGTAGCTCAGCTGGTAGAGCACATCCATGGTAAGGATGGGGTCGGCGGTTCGATTCCGCCCGAGGGCTCCAGCGAAAATAATTTTCTCCGCGCGATCCGCGGGGAGTGTAATAGATGAAAAAAGGTGCGAGGAAGAAAGCATAAATTTCCCAAAAATATCCGCAGGAGGAGGGAATAATGGCTAAGGCAAAATTCGAACGTACAAAACCGCATTTAAACATCGGGACGATAGGTCACGTTGACC
>CAZMEZ010000043.1:0-12201 GCA_964565425.1 uncultured Planctomycetia bacterium
AGACAACAGACAGTTCAGAGTTGCCAGTTACCAGAGAACAAGCCAGTTTTAAGTTATAAGCTGTAAACTATAAGCGCCCGATAAATCGGGCAACTACAATCCTGTCATTCCGAGCGAGCGAACAAAGTGAGCGAGCCGAGGAATCTAGATCCCTCGGCTCGGCCTTTGGCCTCGCTCGGGATGACAATGCGAAGGATGAAGGATAAAGGTTAAAGTGCCCGATAATTCAGGCAACTACGGTTGTCGTTTCCCGTTCGCCCGTTATCCCGTTTGCCGATAACGGGTAACCAGATACAAGATACCAGATGCTAGATACAAGATACTAGATACAAATCTCCACCCCACGCTCCAAGCTGATAGGCACAGTCTTTCTGAACAAATCCCGCCAAAAGCCAGTTGACAAGCGCGCTAAATTAGTATAATATAAAGCAAGCATTAGATATCAGATCGAGCGCCCGCAGGAGTTCTTATACCACAAGGTTAGGAAATCTTAGCCTTGTGGTTTTTTATATTAAGAGGACGAATAAAATGTCTAATCAGAAAAGAAGAAAAGATGTAAGGAACATCGCCATTATAGCGCACGTAGACCACGGGAAGACTACACTTGTTGACGCGCTTTTGAGATACACCGGGGCTTACGACTTCAAGGAAGGCGAGGCCACTATAATGGATTCCAATCCCCTGGAGAAGGAGAGGGGGATCACTATCCTCTCGAAGAACGCCTCTCTAGTGTATAAAGGCGTACAGTTAAATATCGTTGATACCCCGGGGCACGCGGACTTCGGCAGCGAGGTCGAGCGGATCCTGAAGATGGTCGACGGGGTCCTTCTTCTGGTCGACGCGTTCGAAGGCCCCATGCCCCAGACGAAATTCGTTCTTAAAAAATCGCTTGAGCTTCACCTGAAGCCGATCCTTGTCATCAACAAGCTTGACAGGCCCCATTCGCGGCCCGATGAAGTCGCCGATATGACATTTGATCTTTTCTGCGAACTGAATGCTACGGAGGAACAGCTCGATTTCCCGATAGTCTACGCTTCGGGTAAAGACGGTTACGCGTCCCTTGACCTCGATGAGCCGGGGGAATCGGTGAAGCCGCTCTTAGAGACTATCCTGCACAGGGTGTTACCCCCGATCGCCGATCCCGGACTTCCTTTCCAGATGCTGGTCACGATGCTTGATTACGACTCATACGTAGGGCTTATAGCGACAGGGCGTATTTTTCACGGCTCTATCCGTGTCGGCGACCCCGTGTCTCTCGTGAAACGGAACGGCGCTATCACCGGGGGGAAAGTGACCAAGATAATGAAGTACCGGGGTCTCGTCCGGGTAGAGTGCATGGAGGCGACAGCGGGGGACATAATCTCGATCTCCGGCATAGAAGGTGTGCAGGTAGGTGAGACCCTGACGTGCGTTGATGACCCGAAGGGTTTGCCCGCAATAAAGATAGACGAGCCGACGATCTCCATGAATTTCTCGCATAATACGAGCCCTATCGCGGGCAAGGACGGCGGACGGTTCTTGACGTCGCGCCATATACGCGAACGGCTCGCGCACGAGGCGATGATAAATGTCGGGATAAAGGTCGATGAGGTCGAAGGCGGGGAGCGGTTCAAGGTTTCGGGCCGGGGCGAGCTGCACCTGGAGGTCCTGGTAGAAACAATGCGCCGTGAAGGATATGAAATGGAAGTATCGCGCCCGCAGGTGATATTAAAGGAAATGGGCGGGCAGGTACTTGAGCCCGTAGAGGAAGTGGTCATTGAGGTGGACTCAGAGTACCAGGGCGCCGTCATGCAGGCGATCGGGGAGCGAAAGGCGGAGGTCAGGGGCATTGCGCCGACATCGTTATCCACCATCAGGATGGAATTCGTTATCGCCTCAAGGGCGCTGATAGGTTTCAGGAGCGATTTTATGGTCATGACGCGGGGAACCGGGATCATGTACCAGAACTTTTTTGAATATCAGACATATAAAGGGGAAATGCCGTCACGCCAGACGGGTGTTATGGTGTCGCAGTCGGCCGGTAAAGCGGTCGCTTACGCGCTCTATAATCTGCAGCCGAGAGGAGAGGTCTTTGTCGGCCCGGGAGATGATCTGTACGAGGGGATGGTCCTGGGGGTAAACAATAAAGGGATGGACATTGTCGTGAACGCGCTGAGGGAAAAAAAGCTGACCAACATGCGCGCGTCAGGGTCGGATGAAGCCATACAGCTCATCCCGCCGAGGGAGATGACCCTTGAATTTGCCCTTGAGTTCATCGAGGACGATGAGCTTGTAGAGATCACTCCGAAAAATATAAGGATAAGAAAATTCTACCTGAATGAGAACGAGCGGAAAAGGTCAAAAAAGGGCGAGTAAGAAAATAGGGGACAGACACTACGTTTTTATTTCCACCCATAATCCATCACCCATCACTCAATAAGGGCACGGCGCTATCTATCGCTTTTTCAGGCAAGACTTATGGGTATGACACTTGCCTGCACCCAGGGTTGTTGTTTTAGGCAAGGTCGGCGTTCGACCTTTGCCTCTTTTATTTTATGCGGGTGCATGGATAGGCCACGATGACCGCGCCCCTAGTATAAAGAACAGATAATTCCGGCAAATTCTTTCAAAAAAATTCGTGAAATATGTTATTTGTTATTATAGATTGCCGCGTCGCCCCCGTCGCTTTGCTTCGCAAAGCGGAGCAGCGGGGGCTCCTCGCAATGACGATGCGAAGGATAAAGGATAAAGGATAAAGGTTGAGGTGTTGGGCGCAGGGTTGCGTGAATGGTGAATCGTAAGTCGTGAATCGTATCAATTGACACGATTTACGACTCACGATTGCCCCCGGCAGGGGGATTCACGATTCACGCACTTGTGACTTTTTGACCTTGCGACTTTAC
Organism: uncultured Planctomycetia bacterium; assembly: GCA_964565425.1. Lineage (GTDB taxonomy): Bacteria > Omnitrophota > Gorgyraeia > Tantalellales > Tantalellaceae > CAZMEZ01. Next base: position 2,883 of record CAZMEZ010000043.1, read on the forward strand.
GCCTGGCTTACCGGTTAACTGGCGAACCGGCTAACGAACTGGTGCTCTGGTGACTGGTACTCTGGTGCTCCGCGTGCTACAATAGCTGAAAGCCGATAGCTGACAGCTGCGTGTAGCACAAGATACTAGATACCAGATACTATATACAAATAGCGTCCCCGAACCATTCACTATTCACCCGGTGTTCTGCGCCGCAATCCATAATAACCTTTGACAATACCGCTCAATCCTATAGAATAAAATTAAGACAACTTTAAACGTTCCGTCAAGAAGGAGGCAGCATGGGTATTGAAAATGGCAAAAAGGTAACGCTTGATTACACGGTATCTACGGACGGTCAGACCGTTGACACTTCTCAGGGCAGGGGTCCCTTTGTCTATGTCCACGGAGAGGATAATATCCTTCCCGGTCTTGCCGAAGCCCTCGAGGGCATGGAAAGCGGCGAGAAGAAGACCATAACTATCCCGCCGGAAAAGGCTTACGGCGAAAGAACCGGCGAGGCTTTCAAGGAGATCCCCCGTTCGATACTCCCCGGGGACGTGGAGCCCGAGGTGAACATGCTGCTTGAATCAATGTCGCCCGAAGGTGAAAAAGCGGTCGTCAAAATAGCGGAAGTCAAAGAAGAGACCATCGTGGTGGATCTCAACCACCCCCTGGCAGGGAAAACCCTTGAATTCGATGTTGAGATAAAGTCTGTGGAATGATCGATATTGCAGGGGTAAAAAACGGCTTCGTCAATGCGCTAGATCCCTCGACTTCGTCCGCCTTCGGCGGACTACGCTCGGGATGACAGGGGGGAGATCGCCACATCGGCCCCTTTCCCTACATTTATTTTAATCTCATTACGGGGAACCTGTAAGTGTAACACAGAAGCATAACACGGTTTGGGGGCCTCCTCGCAATGACGGAAGAGGGCGGCCCGGACCATTCACTGTTAACCATTCACACACTATTGAATTTTTTTCTTGACAAATCCGGGAATTGTGATAGAATAACTCAAAGTTAGTAAATAAGGAGTAAAGTTTTTAAGCCACGAGGTTGGAAACATACACCTTGTGGTTTTTTATATTTACCATTATTTACTATATTTACAGTAGGAAAGGAGGTAGTGAATAATGGTAAAAGGAACAGTAAAGTGGTTTAATAACCAGAAAGGTTATGGATTTATTTCTCCTGAGTCCGGCAGTGATGTATTCGTACATCATAACGAGATCCAGGGTGAAGGCTACAAGTCCCTCGAAGAAGGGCAAGCTGTTGAGTTTGAAATTCAGCAGGGCGCCAAGGGGCCGCAGGCCATCAAAGTAGTAAAACTGTAACTCGCGCTAAAAAACAAGGCCCGGTAATGAATGTTGCCGGGCCTTGTTTTTTGTTCGCAACCAGATACTAGATACAAGATACTAGATACCATCTCCCGAACCATGCGTCCAGCCCATCACTCCCCGTGAAAGCCGATCCTGCGCTTGGGTTTTTCCTCAACCGGTGGCTCAATGAGCCGTTGTATCGCTTCAAAGATCGCCTGGATCTCGATATCGTGCTTTTTTACTTTACTTTCAAGCTGTTTTAATTTGTCGGCAAGCTCCCTGTGCGTCGAAAGGAAAACCCTCAACCTTATAAAAACGCGCATTATTTGTATATTCACCAGGATCGCTTTTTCGCTGTTCAGGACGCTCGAAAGCATCGCGACCCCTTGTTCAGTAAAAGCATAGGGCAAACTTGTTGAATGTTTCAGCATTTTGAACCGGTCACAATTTGTGACCACTTCCTTTTTCTCTTCATCCGTCAACCTGAACATAAAGTCGGCAGGAAAACGTTTCGGGTTTCTTTTAACCGCCTGATTCAAAGCCTTTGTCGAAACCCCGTAAAGCTCTGCCAGATCCCTGTCCAGGATGACTTTCTGCCCCGAACCAATAAAATTTTCCGCTTAATAACCTCCGCAGAAACTACTTTTCCGGCCATGATCCCTCCAATTTTAGAGTTTAGATATTTCTTGCTCTATGTATATGTCGACAGTTTTTTTGCCGAAAATTCTTTCAGAAAAAGTTCATTAGCCGTGAATTTAAGGTTCGAGACGCAAGGCCGGATCAGAGCACCAGAGCACCAGATGTAGTTCGTTGTTCGTTTGTTGGTTACGAGGCCCGTTTCGTTATTCGGTTAAGGTCACGTAACCGTAACCCTGAACCGATACGGGCTTCGTTACCGTTTAACGCTTAACGTTTACCCCTTAATGCTTATACCTGCTTTTCCGGGGACAGCCCCGTCACCCGTCACCCATCACTAAATAAAACTCCGTCTTGTAAGTCCCATATTTTCCCTTATAATAGAATCTTAAAGTCACAGATAATATTTACTATACAAATGGTCACTCAAAGAGAATACCTCATATTCAAGGTCATATTGCGGTCTTTCGCGACGATCCTCGTGATACTGGGATGGCTTTTGCGCGGCCCGGAGCAATCCGGTAATATGCTGATGTGGAGCTACGCTTCTTTTTGGGCAGGCATCATGATAACCGTCGTTAGTTTTTTTCTTTGATATTCCATCTGTCATCCCGGGCGAAATCCGCCGGCTTGTCTCGCCGTAGCTTTAGCGAAGGTGGAAGGCAGACGAAGTCGAGGGACCTGGATTCCTCGGCTCGCTTCGCTCGCTCGGAATGACAAAAAGAGGCTTCGCTCCTCGCAATGACAGGAGAGGAAGGAAGAATTCCATGACATATTTACGCATCACTATCGCTGTGATCTTTCTCTGTAGCTTGACCGCGCCGACGGCATTCTGCGAGGCGCGGTATGCCGACGGTGCATATGAAGGGGAGTACTCTTTCGTAAAAGTTCAAGTTGCCGTAAAGGGCGGCAAGATAAACAATATAAAAATGCTTCATCACGGCGGTGGCGGGAAGAAATACGAGAACATGGTAAAACCGCTCCTCTCCGAGATGGTCAAAGAACAGTCAACGGACGTCGACGCTGTGACCGGCGCGACGGTGAGCGGCAACCACCTCCGGAACGCGGTAAATAACGCGCTGGAGAAGGCGAAAAAGTAAGTGATAAGTGATACGTAATACGTGATAGGTGGAGAAAGGCTAGAGGCGAAAGGGAGCACCAGACAGTAGATGACATCCGATTCGGAGGAAACATGCGTAAAATACTCTTAATACTCTGCGCTATCATAATGCTAAGCTCGATCATGCCAACCATGTCCCACTCGCAGAACCTGGAGGAGATAAAAGCCAGGGCAAGAGCCGAGGCGCGGCAAGAAATGGGGCTTGACCGGCCCGTGCAGCAAAAAAAGACCGGCGTGGAGATACCCCTCGCCACAGGGCAGGAACTTCTTGTGAGACTGGCGCTCTTCGCGATGGCGCTTGCCTTGATCCCGGCCGTGATCGCCAGGGTCAAAGGCCGGAGCTTCATCGCCTGGTGGGTCCTGGGGACATTGTGTTTTCCGGTGGTGGTGATAGCGGCGGTTTATATGAAGAAGATCGAGACAGCTCAACAACACAAGTCATAGGTTCTAGGTGCTAGGTGTTAGGTTGTTTAGACACCAACCTAAAACCTAGAACCTGAAACCTAAAACCTGCTCTAACATGAAAAGTACAGTCTATTACATCCCCGTCGATAACGACGATAAACCGAAGGCCATAAAGGCCAAATTCCGCCGGCTCCTGGACGAGAGCCGTCTCCTTAACGGTATTACGCCCGACAACAAGGTCGTTATCAAGATACATTTCGGCGAAGAGGGGAATACCGGCTACGTAAAGCCCGAATACGTCAAGGTCCTCACGGATAAACTGGCCGCGCAAGCGGTCCTTTCGGACACGAACACCCTTTATCAGGGAAAGAGAATGAACTGCAGGGACCATCTCCGGCTTGCCGGGGAACACGGCTTTACGCACAAAAAGGCCGGAGCCGCAATACTGATACCGGACGACACCGTCAAGCAGAACGTTGCCAGGATAAACATAAACGAGAAATTCGTGAGAACCGCAAAAGTGGCCAGGCATTTCATCGACGCGGACGTCCTCATCAACGTCGCGCATTTCAAGGGCCACATGATGACGGGTTTCGGCGGAGCCTTGAAGAACATCGGCATGGGCTGCGCCACGCGTGAAGGCAAACTGGAACAGCACGCGGATATGGTCCCGCACGTCTTCACGGCTACCTGCATAGGCTGCGGCAAGTGCGTGGAAATCTGCCCGGCGGAGGCGATCGAGCTCGTCGGCGGAAAGGCGCGCATAAACACCGAAAAATGCATCGGCTGCGCGCAATGCATAGCCATCTGCCCGACCGCAGCGATGAGCGTCGAGTGGGAAGCCGGGGGAGAGACCATACAGGAGAAAATGGTCGAATACGCGAAGGCCGTGCTCGATCACGCGAGAGGAAAGACCATACACGTGAATTTCGCGATCAAGATAACCAAAGAATGCGACTGCCTCGCCAAAGACGACCCCAGGATCGTGCCCGACATCGGCATACTCGCCTCACTCGACCCCGTGAGCCTCGACAAGGCGTGCCTGGACCTCACGATGGAGGCCGCCGGTAAGGATATATTCCGCAAGGCCCACCCGGAGAGGGACGGGATGAAGCAGCTTACGCACGCGGCGGAGATCGGGGTGGGAACCCTGGACTACGAATTGGTCCGGGTGGAGGAAGACGCGTAAAGAGCAGGGCTGTCCCTGTTCCAGGGACAAGGGTCTTAACGCTTACCCTTATACCTTACCCCTGGAATTTGGGCGACTACCCCTTAAGACGAATTTTCTTCTTGTTGTTTGCTCTTCTAGTTGTATAATAGTTTCAGCACTAAGAGTGCTATAAAAGCCAAAGAGGAGGCAAAATGGGATTCCAAAGAGAACGTGGTGGATTCGGCGACAGGCCGAGAGAAATGCACAAGGCGATCTGCGCAGACTGTCAGAAAGAATGCGAAGTGCCTTTCAAACCGAGCGGAGACCGCCCGGTATACTGCAAAGAGTGCTTTTCGAAGCGCAAGAACCAAGGGCGCTAAGATCCATTAGTAAAAAACCCCGGGGTTAAATGCCATGTGAAATGGTAAACCCCGGGGTTTTTGCGTATACCCATTTACCGGCAACGCCCCCATTACCCATCACACATCACTACACTACCATCCCCAGCTCTTCCAGCGACTTTCCTCTTGTTTCTACCCTGAGGACAAGTGTGGTCATGAAGGCAAGGACGCAGAATATCGCCAGCATGACGAGCGTAAAGGTAAGGCCGAAACGCGCCTTCGTGACGGGGAGGAGAAAAATGCCGACGGCCGCGCCTATCTTGCCGGCCGCGGCGGCGAACCCGTGCCCCGTGGCGCGCATCTGCGTCGGGTAGAGCTCCGCGGGCAGTATAAAGGTCGTGGCGTTCGGTCCCATGTTCATCAGGATGTTGAATATGGTGAAGCCGGAAAAGACCAGGACGAAGTTAAGGACATGGCCCGCCGAGACGATCGAAGATATCGCCAGCACCAGGAGCCCTATGGCCATCCCGCCGAAACCGAAAAGCTGCAGTCTTATCCGTCCCCATTTTTCGATCAGCATGATATTCAGGAAAAAACCGAGCGCGAGGAAGATGTCGAGGAAGGCCGCCCCCTCGGTGGCCTTGAAATCGCTCGCTATCGTGTCCAGCCCCTGGCCGGAAAAAGCCATTGCCCCGAGGATTATGGGCGTAAAGATCCCTATACCGTAAGTGGCGATATCCATCAGGAACCACGGAACGGCCGCGAGCACCGTGTTCTTTATATACTTGGGCTTGAACAAAGACACCAGATGGTGTTCTTCGGTCTTAATGCCGGCGTAAAAACAGTGCGCTTCGGCCGCCAGCGCGTGGATCTCGTCGCGTTTGTGGGGCGCGATCTTACTGATTATATGCGCCGCCTGCGTGTGCCTGCCTTTAGCGAGGCACCATCGCGCGCTTTCCGGCACGGTGAAACGCAGTAACATTATAATGACGGCCGGGATGGCGGCGAATGCCAGCATGAAACGCCAGGCCTGCTCGGAAGGATATATTTTGAGTATAACGAGGCCCACGAGCGCCGCGGCGAACATACCGAGCGCCTGGAAACTGAAAGCGCTTATCAGCATGCGTCCGCGTATGCGTTTGGGCATGAACGCCGATACATAAGTCGCGCATATCGGATAATCGGCGCCGATCCCGATGCCCTGGAACAGCCTGAACACGATGAGGGCGAGGGGGCTCCATGAAAAAGCGGAAAACACACACAGGAGCACGAAAACGAAAAGATCAAAGACGTATAAAAGTTTGCGGCCGAAACAGTCGGTCAGGAAACCGCCGATCATCGCGCCGAAAACGGCCCCTATGAGCGCCGCCGCGCCGATAAGGCCGACCACCTGCGGGGTCGCCTTGAAGGTAAGTGTGATAAGCGGCATGGCTACCCCGATGATGAAAAGGTCGAAGCCGTCCAGGAATATGCCCATGGCCGACAGGAACCATATCCGCCAGTGGATCGGCCTCATATGGGCGTTATCCAGAAATTCGGTCAATTGCGCGTGTGCGGGGTTATGATGCGCCATGGCGGTATTATATCACCGGGAAGGACGGCAGACCAGTCGCAAGTCACAAGATCGTGGAAGGACTTAGAGGACTTAGGGAAGGACTTAGGGTCAGGGCTAGACAGTAGACAAAATGTTGAAGGACTTAGGGTCAGGGCTAGACAGTAGACAAAATGTTGAAAATAACTGGAAATGTCTACTGTCTAGCCCTGACCCTAAAATTTCCCCTAAAATTTCTCACACCGCAAACCACCCAATGCCCCTTGCTCAAACACGCCCTGTTATGTATAATCTACTAAATTTAAAACTCTGATAGAGAGAACAGGGGAGGATCATGGTTAAATGCAGAATATGTGAATCGAAATGCTGCAGATATTTCGCCCTGCAGATCGATACACCTAAAACCAAAAGTGAATTCGAGAATATAAGATGGTACCTGGCGCATAAAGGGGTTTCCGTATATATCGACAAAAGAAAATGGTTCCTCGAAGTCGATAATAAATGCCGGTACCTGACGAAAGACCACCGGTGCGGGATATACGACAAAAGACCCCTCATTTGCCGCGAACACGACCCGGCTACATGCGATAGTTCCGAAGGCGAATTCGGACATGACCACGTTTTCAAAAACTTGAAAGAATTCGATAAATACCTGGCTGAAAGGTTCGGAAAGAAAAGACGTAAGAGCCGTAAATCGTGATGTTCAGGTATAAGGTATAAGGGGTAAGGGTTAAGGCCTTAACGCTTATACCTTAACGCTTACCCCTTAATGCTTTGTTCTATACGGCCGATCAGCCTCTAACCGCCGTGCTCGCCGTCGGCGTCGGCGTGGATGTCTGGCCACGGGTCTTTATGGTGTTGATTATCGTCTGGACGGTCTCGTTGGCCTGGGCAGGGATCGCAATTAAAAAGGCTCCCGCAATCACCAGGATCAGGAAAACAGCTATAATTTTTTTCATGGGAAACCTCCCGTTTATTGGTTCAATTATACCACCGGACAGGCTCAAGGCGCAAGGGAAGGGTTGTATCTAGTATCTGGCATCTAATATCTTGGATACACGTAGCTGTCAGCTATCGGCTTTCAGCTATTGTAGCACGCGGAGCACCAGAGTACCAGTCACCAGAGCACCAGTTCGTTAGCCGGTTCGCCAGTTAACCGGTAAGCCAGGCGTAAAGTCGCAAGGTCAAAAAGTCACAGTAAGAGTCCCCAGTTGCCAGTCCCCGGGTTTCAGACTACAGACATCAGGCAGCATAGGCGCCCACTTTTGTCATTCCGCTTGCCTCGCCGGCTTGTCGCGCCGAAGCGTAGCGAAGGCGGAAGAGCACGAAGTCGAGGAATCCAGATCCCTCGACTCCCCCGGGTCTTCGCCCGGGGTCGCTCGGGATGACAGAAGAGAGCGTCCCCGCACCGCTATGTGCTTTGCGCTATGCGAAACTCTTCATCCTTTAACCTTTATCCTTCGCATCGTCATTGCGAGGAGTCCCCGCTGCTCCGCTTTGCGGAGCAAAGCGACGGGGGCGACGCGGCAATCTATTAATAACAAATAACATATTTCACGAATTTTTTTGAAAGAATTTCCCCCGGAAAACTGTATCTAATGGAAAAGGAGGAAAACATGACCGAACAGGAATTCCAGGAATATCTGCAAAAGGCTTATGAAAAGGGGAGGGCGCCCCAGGTCAGCATGGCCATGGACAGCCCCGATCACGAGACCAATGAAGCGGGAAGATATATAGCAGAGGGCCACGCGCTCCTGCCCGCCGATTACCAGAGCATGCCCGAGGATGTGATGATCGATGCGGGAAAGCTGCTTTTTAAAGAAAAGGTCGAACTTAAGACCAAAGAGACTATACTCATACTGCTGGCTCACCAGCCATCGAAAATAGCGCTGGAGATCCTTCGCGAATATAACGGTAACCCGGACGAAAATCTCCGGTTTTTCGCGCATTTTGCCCTTGAGGAATGCGAAATGTGGAATGAATGACCGGAAAGCTTATATGTATAGTTATATGTATATTTATATTGACATAATGTCCGCCGAAAGGTATACTGTATATGGATAGAGAACCCAGCTTTGAGTGGGATCCCGAAAAGGAAAAGATAAATATTAACAAGCACGGCATGGATTTCGCGACGGCCGCCGAAGCTTTTACGGATCCCGGGAGAAAGATCGTTATGGATTCGAAGCACAACAGGACGGAAGAAAGATTGTTCTGCCTCGGCAAGGTCAACGGCAGGATATTGACCGTCAGGTTCACTTATCGCGAAGGAAAGATCCGGATCATCGGAGCGGGCTTCTGGCGGGGAGGGGGATCACATTATGAAAAAACGTAGAAAAGACCATGACATGCCCGTCGGCAAGGTAACCAAGATACCGGACTTTTTGCCACCGCCCGAGGACCTGATCCTGCCGGAGAAGACCGTCAAGGTCACCATCCTCCTGAACGAGTCCAGCATAAACGCTTTCAAAGCATTTGCCAGGAAACATCACACCCAATACCAGAAACTTATCCGGAACCTCATCGATAAATACGTTAAGGAATATCTGGCGCATCAGTCGCGATAGACGCATCAGTCGCGATAGAGCACCGATTCGTTAGCCAGTTAGCCGGTGAACCAGTTAGCCAGGCGTAAAGACACAAGTTAGAGCACCAGCGCACCGGTCACCGGAACACCGGACGTTGTCATTCCGGGCGAAGTGCACGACCTGTCGCGCCGAAGCGTAGCGAAGGCGGAAGGGCACGAAGTCGAGGAATCTAGATCCCTCGACTCCCCCGGGTCTTCGCCCGGGGTCGCTCGGGATGACAGAAGAG
>CAZMEZ010000044.1:0-11881 GCA_964565425.1 uncultured Planctomycetia bacterium
CTTCTTTGCATCTTTACCTCGTTATATCTTTACTTCTTTGGCCGATACTAGATACAAGATACTAGATGCCAGCTCCCGCACCCTGCGCCGTGCTCCTTTGTCGAATTCCCCTCACCCCCTGACCATATTTGCGCCGCATTTAGGGCATTTAACATTAGTGCAAGGCACTCCCGGCTTATGAGGCAGGGATAATTTACAGCCGGGGCATATGCAAATGCCGCCGGGACCCATGCCCGGGCGATTGCCGCCCATTCTGCCTCCGCCCCCTCCTCTTCCCGTTCCCGGACCTGTTCCGTTACCGAATGGCATAGTCGTCACCTCCGTTGTGTTCGTGTTGCGTATTGCGTCGTGCGTATTGCGTATTTAAAGGTTCTATGTGCTAGGTTCTAGGTTTTAGGTTGGTGTTTAAACAACCTAGAACCTATAACCTGCTCTTCCGGGACAGTCCCCAGTTGCCAGTTGTCGTTTCCCGTTCGCCCGTATACCGGACAACGGGCCAACCGGCAACGGGCTAACAACATTGCGCTACGCGAACCCCGAACCGCGCCCCGCGAACCACGCCTAAACCTTCCCTCTTCTCCTCAGCGTATCCCTCCTGCTGACCGGTTTTACTTTTATCTTTTTGGTCCTGTATACCGAGACTACGTTAAGCCCCCGGAAATGTTCCCGTATCTTCTCCATCCGCTCTTTCGACAGGGGTTTTACCGCGCAGGGTCTCAAGGGGGTGTTGATCTGGACCTCGTCGGGAGCTATATCTCTCGCGATCCGCGCGATCTTTTCGGCGAATTTTTCGTTCTCCTTTATGAACATTATCTGCAGGGCCAGTTTTCCCTTGTAGCGGGCTTTAAAATGCTTTATGGCTTTTATTGCCTCCGACAGGCTCAACCCCTCTCCCGGGCGGTTGATCTTCCTGAAGATCCTCTCCGAATGGGCATCCAGCTTGGCGACAACAAGATCGGCTTCAAGCAGGTCTTTCTTCACGTCTTCGGCGCGCATCAGGGATGAATTGGTGATGACCGCCACGGGCTCTTTCCTGATCTTTTTAACGGCTTTTATCATGCGTCCCAGATTTTTTGCCAGCGTGGGTTCTCCCGCGCCGGAAAATGTTATGTAATCTATTTTTATGGGCGGGAGCATCTTTATCTCTTTTACGATCTCACGGACGGGGACAAACTCTTTACGGCGGTTTGTCAGGATCCTTGTCCCCCCGAGCTGGCAATAAACGCAATCGAAACTGCATATCTTTACCTCGCCCGACACGGGGTCTATCCCGAGCGACCTTCCCAGCCTCCAGGAAGGCACGGGTCCGTATATATATCTGTATTTCTTTTTCTTCATTTCAGGGTCCTGTCGATCGTCCCGTCCGGCAGCATATTGTCAGGGTGATAAACACCGTCTTCTTCCATTTTTTTACGCACGCAGTTCGAATTATCTCCCTTACAGTACTTGCCGATCCACTTTTTATCCAGCTTGCCCTGTTCGTAGAACCTTTTCAGCGGGCAGCAATCATACCATTTGCAGGTGTGGTGGTGATCCATAATATAGTTCAGCGAGTTACCAGTAACCAGTTGCCAGAAACCAGAGTAAGTCACAAGTTAGAGCACCAGAGCGCCAGATGTAAAGTCATAAGGTCATATGGTTATATACTTAAACGTAATGACAAATGACGAAATCCAAATGTCAAATGGCAAACGATTTGACATTTGGATTTTGGATTTAATTTGGATCTTGGATTTTGACATTTAAAATTATCAAACGTTATAAGCTCAAATATGCTTTCGCGCCACGCGTCCAGCCCGTCACCCATCACTCATCACCCTTTATAGATTGCTTCCCTACATTTACTAGATATTATTGCGGGGAACCTTCTTGTTGCCTAATGTGCTCGCACGGTTTCGCTTCGCTCGCAATGACGGACTTGCCGTCCCCGATTGTCGTTTCCCGTTCGCCCGTATATCGGGCAACGGGTAAACCGGCAACGGCTAACGACCTTGCACCCAGCGCCCCCTTTTTGTCATTCCGAGCGAGCGAAGCGAGTCGAGGAATCTAGATCCCTCGACTTCGTCCGCTTTTAGCGGACTCCGCTCGGGATGACAGAAGTAGGTGCCCCCGTACCCCACGACTATCCCTTCACCCCCACCAACAGCCAGTGATGGGGATCCTCTACATCCGTTACGCTGTATCCCGAACTTTCCAGATACGAAGAGATCCGCTCCTTATCCGCGGACGGGTGATGATCGTGCGACCCGCCTTCCGCTTTGTGCATATCGTCGATTATCTTCCTGCCTTTTTCGTTGAAATCGGCTATGATGAGCCTGCCGCTTTCGCGGAGCACCCTGTCCGTTTCAGCGAGAAGTTTCTCGACTTCGCGCACGTGGTGAAGCACGTTTATGGCGATAACGCTGTCAAAACTCGCGTCCGCGAAATCCAGGCGCGTGGCGTCCATGACATGAAAACGGACGTTCGCGAGAACATTATCGTGGGCGAGCCTCGAAGCGGTCGTTCTCAGGGCGTGCTCATCGGTGTCTATCGACGTGAACTTGTATCCGGCTTTTGCGAGCGTGAGAGCCGTGTAACCGGTTCCTGTGCCGAGTTCGAGCATGTCGCCGCCGGCGGGACCCAGGTTGTCAAGCAGGGTACGCCTGAACTCTCCGAAATCAAGCCCTTTTTCCCGATATAAGGCCAGTCTCCGTTCATAGTGCTTATGGACCTCCTTGATATCCTTATCGGTTATTTCAGGATGGAATTCCATATTTTTATTACCTCCCCTCTTGCCTTTCCGGCAGGGTGTTCGATCACAGTTTGCCCTTCAACCAGCGCTTTTACTACGGCTTCGTCAAAAGGTATCTTGCCGGCGAGGACGATATCGTTTTTAGCGCAATAGTCTTCTATCTCAGCGGTCATATCTTCATTAAGGTCATATTTGTTTACCACCACTTCGACCTTGACGCCGAAGTGCCGCGCGACCTTTATGACCCTGTCGGCGTCGTGCAGTCCGGAGAGCGTCGGTTCCGTAACGACAAGCGCGAGGTCCACGCCCGAGATCGAAGCTATGACGGGACAGCCTATCCCCGGCGAACCGTCAACGATGACCCAGTCGAGCTTTTTTTCTTCAGCGAGCTCACGTGCCTTTTGCCTGACCAGGCTTACGAGCTTCCCGGAATTTTCCTCGGCGATACCCAGCTTCGCGTGGACCATCGGACCGAATCTCGTGTCGGAGATGAACCACTCGCCCGCGATATTTTTTTCAAGGGTTATGGCTTTCGCCGGACACGCATAATAGCAGAAACCGCAGCCTTCGCAGGAAACAGGATCTATTTCATATTGGTCGCTCACGGCTTCGAAACGGCAGACCGCGACGCACCGGCCGCATTCGGCGCACAGGCGCTTGTTGATAACAGCCGTTACGCCGCTCTCGAAAATATGCCGTTCTTTTATGTCCGGTTGCAATAAGAGGTGGAGGTCCGCGGCGTCCACGTCGCAGTCCGCCATTACCTTGTTCTTTGCCAGGGCGGCGAACGAGGCGGTCAGGACCGTTTTTCCCGTGCCTCCTTTTCCGCTGATGATCACTATCTGTTTCACCATAGACCTCTTTTACATATTACCGGACGCGTTCTGGGCCGCCAACACTACCGGATACATGGTAGGCGCGGATGTCAGGTACGGATGGGTCGCCATTTGCAATGTTTCCAGTTCCGTCGCGGAAACCCTTTGCTGGATCGCCATACCTATGACATTGATCATTTCACCCGCGGATATGCCGCCGGAGACCTGCCCGCCCATGAGGATGCCCGATTGCCTTGAAAATATAAGTTTTACCGTTATTTTACTGGCTCCCGGCAGGCTTCCGGGATGCTTATCCATTCCTTCCGCCCTTCCCGTTATTACCTCGAAACCTTCTTTTTTAGCGCTCGCCTCGGTAAGCCCTGCCGACCCTAAAACCAGTCCGTCCAGATAAGTGGAATATATCGCGATGGTTCCCTTATTTTCGCGGATGACCTTTAACTGGTAAAGATTGGCTCCGGCGATCCTCGCTTCGGCTGTCGCGGTCGACGCAAGCATGACCGGAGCGTCCTTTCTGGTGTAGAAGTCCCTTTTCCCGGCGCAATCTCCCACCGCGAAAATATCGGGGTCAACCGTTCGCATATACTCGTCCACCCAGATCCCCCTGCCCTTACCCAGGTCCAGGCCCGCGGCGGTCGCGAGAACGGTGTTTGGTATCGCTCCTATACCCAAAATAACATTATCCACTTTTATCTCTTTGCCGTTACTTAAACGTGCCGCTTCGATCTTGTCCTTTCCCAACAGTTCCACTACCCTGGTATCCGTCAGGATCTTTACGCCGCTGGAAGCTAACAGGTCTTCCGCTAACAGGGAGAATTCTTCATCAAAGGAGTTTGCGAGAAGACGAGGCAGCAACTCCGCCAAATACACGTTTAACCCTTTTATCTTAGATACCTCATCAGCGAATTCCACCCCGATGAACCCCCCGCCGAGTATCAAGATGTCTTTTCGGTTCTTTATCTCCCGGATCACGCTCTTTAAATAATCCATATCCTTGTATATCGGGAACACGCCTTTTTTGTCTATACCCGGTATCGGCGGTATTATGGGGTCGGAACCGGTTGCCAGGATCAATTTTTCATACGTGTATTTATTCCCGCTTTTAGCCTCCACCGTTTTTTTCGAACGGTCTATTTTTACGGCTTCATCGATCACGGTTTCGACGCCGTTCTTTTCCAGCGCTTGTATGCCCAATTTGTTTTCATCCGGACTCTTTAAGCTGGAGAACATGTACGGTATCCCGCACGGGATCACCCCGTTTTCTACGTTCTTCATCAGCTTTACCTGTTTATCCGGGTAATATTTACGCGCCGTGATCGCATTTATCATCCCGGCCGGGCCGCCCCCTATGACCAGAATGTCAGTTTTCTTGTTCATTTGATGCCGCTCCTTTCTTTTGGGACCTCGCTTTTCCCAATAAATTCATAAAATCTTTTTTTAATCCGGGTAAAGCTTCGATCACAGGTTCGCCTTTAGAATAGGCCAGCGCTATATCCTTTTTAAACGGAATACGCATAAGCACCGGTATATCCCTCTCGCGGCAATATTCCTCTGTCTTGTTATCGCCCAGATCCGAACGGTTGATCACGACACCAAAGGGTATCATGAGCTTCCCCAGCACCTCGACTGCCAGGGAAAGGTCGTACAGGCCGAAAGGCGTGGGTTCCGTGACCAGCACGCAATAGTCGGAGCCTTTTATAGACGCGATGACCGGGCATGATGTCCCGGGCGGCGCGTCGAGGATGACCGTTCTTGCGGGATCGATGTGTTCTTTCACGGCTCTTATCAGGGGCGGCGCCATGGCCTCTCCTATATTGAGCCTGCCGTGCACGAACTCCAACGGTCCCCTTTTGCCTTTTTCAACTACACCGATCTCTCTTTTGACCTCTTTTATGGCGTCCCTCGGGCAAAAATAGGCGCAGGATCCGCACCCGTGGCAAAGTTCGGGGAACACCAGGACCTTTCCGCTTTTTGAAGGGCCTCCCGGGGGTATAACCGCTATGGCGTTGTACGCGCAGACCTCTTTACATCTCCCGCAGAAATTACACCTTGCTTCGTCAACCTCCGGCACGGGGATATGTACCGCCCCGGTCATTTCAATGCGGGGCTTAATGAATATGTGGCAGTTGGGCTCTTCGACGTCGCAGTCAAGAAGCTGCACTCCGCCGGCCGGCGCGTTTTCAGCTATGGAGAGAGCGAGGCTTACGGCGACCGTGGTCTTCCCCGTTCCTCCTTTTCCGCTCGCTATCGAAATGATCATATTCGTTACATGCCTGATTTCGGGGCCGCACTCGGGCCTTCGGCTGAAGCAAGTTCGCCTTTTTTGTGTTTTTCAACGGCTTCTTTGACGGTCCCGGAAGCGCCGGTAAAGACCTTTATTCCCGCCGCGCGCAGCGTCTGGAAAGCGTTAGGTCCGACGTTGCCGGTTACAACCGCTTCGACCTGTTTTTCCGCCACAAATTGCCCCGACTGGATCCCTACCCCGCCCATGCCGCTTACATTCGGGTTCTGGACCGCCTCAAAGCCCGACGTATCCGTATCGAAGATGATAAAATACTGGCATCTTCCGAATCGTGGGTCAACCCGGGCATCCAGATCGTTGCCCTGCGAAGTAATGCATATTTTCATACTGGCTTCCTCCTTTTTAATGGTCCGTATCCGGGTGGTCGCATTCGGTCTTGTCCAGGCCGTAACCCTTACCGGCGCCGGGACTGCACAGACTTTCGCCGCCTTCGAGCGTCCCGTTCTCGATCTTTCCGATAATTTCATCGATCGGTCCGCTGACTCCCATGATAGTTTGAATACCTTTTTCGGAAAAAAGCATGCTGGCTCTTTGACCCATGCCCCCGGCTATTATGCAACTCACGCCTTTTTCGTGGAGAAAGTCAGGCAGGTAACCCGGATGATGCCCCGGATTGGCTATCTCTTCCCTGCGGGATACTTTTCCTTCTTCGATGTCAACGATGGTAAACGAGGGGCATCGCCCGAAATGAGCGGATACAGTCCCCCGGTCCGTGGATATCGCGATACGCATGTCATACCTCCACACATGATTTAACTTGTTATTTGTCTTTGTCCTGCCCCTGGTCTTTTTCCAGGACGCTGATACGTTCCTGAATATCCTCCAGTTCCCGCTTGAGGGTTTCGGCTTCCTCTCTCAGCATTTCCTTTTCCTCGTCTACCGTCGGTTCCGGAGGATAAGGATATGCGCCTCCATAAGCAGGATAGCCGTACGCGGCTCTTTGCCAGAGCGGCATGCCCGTTGCATAATACCGGTTACGCCAACCCCGGCCACCGCCGCGGCCTCTTCCATAACCGTAGAAGCCCCAGCCTCTTCCGGGTCCCCCGAAAGCTCTTCCGGGGACGGGGTTCATGTAACCGGGCATATCGTATCCGGCGCAATAGCCGGCAGCGCGTCCTGTCCTGGAACCCGCACCCGCAGGGCCCGTTCCGTCTCCTCTTGGCATTTTACACCTCCTGATTTTTTCAATGAGGCCATAACTTATGGAGCAAAGCGACATAAGTTATTTGGCCGAATTGATCCCGAACCCGTAAGGGTGAGGGATCTTTGCTTATTTTATTTTTTACCTTTGCATTTATCGCATAGACCGTAAAACTGGATGACGTGGTCTTTTATCTCAAAATTATATTTTTTTGAAAGGCCTTTCTCCACCTGTTTCAGGAACTCTTTTTCCGCTTCCATGAAATCGGCATAATTTATAATACGTTTGCATTTTATGCATATCAGGTGGTGATGATGCTCGGTTTTGGGTCCAACGGTCAATTCATAACGGGCCCTGCCGTCGCCGAAATCGAATTTATTGATAAATCCCATCTGCGCAAGTATTTCGAGTGTACGGTAAACCGTTGTGAGGCCTATATTTTCGTAAATTTTACGGACCTCAAGGTATATCTCTTCAGCGCTGAGATGCTTTTTTGCGTTGCCAAGGACATCCAGGATAGCCTTACGGGGCATTGTCAGCCGGTATCCCCGCCCCCTGAACGAGGCATGCCACCAGGGTCTTCCTCTCCCGGATCTCCCCCTCATTTTCCGGCCCTCCTTATTGAAAATGATTCCCATTATCAATTATAGGCCATTTCGACGGATTTGTCAAGGGGTTTCGCTTCGCTCCCGCCTTCGCTATAGCTCCCGCCTTCGCCACGGCTACGGCGAGACAGGCGAGATGACAGAAGTTGTCGTCCCCGTATTCTTTACATCTCTACAGCTTTATTTCTTTACATCTTTAGCTGAAGGCTAAAAGCCGATAGCTAATAGCTGCGTGTAGCACAAGATACTAGATACCATCTCCCGAACCCAAAACCCACGACTACCCTCCCGAGAACAATCCCGTCAACGCCTGGACGGCTTCTTCGATCTCCCGGGAGATCTCCGCCTGGGCCATCGCATGCGCGATCGCAAGGATAACGATAAGAGCGAGCGCCAGCGCCTTGCCGAGCGGTTGTTTTATCCCGGCGAAAGATCCGAAAACCCCGCCGATCACTGCCCAGTAAAGGAAGAATGCCACCGTGACAAAGGGGTCAGAAGAGTTTATCCTTGTCGCGAGATATGCCGGGGCGCTTGCGAAGAACTGGCCGATCTTCTGGGCGATAACGAATTTATCTTCGCAAAATATCACCAGCAGCGCGATGATCCCCGCCAGCAGGAGCCCGAGCACCGTACCGGTGATAGTGTAGTTCCTGCCCTTAGCGCTCATGGGCCCCCTTTAACTCTTCCTGAAGAGATTCACTATCGCCCTCACGATCGGGAAATACAGGGCGATGCAAAATACGGTAATAAGCAGTATGGCGAAATTGATGACGATCCTGCCCGCCAGCGTGAAATATTCCGGTTTTATGACTATGTCCGAATAATAACCGCCGGGCTGGACCATGTATTCCTTGACCTCCGGTCCGAATGCGGGGCTCTCTAACCTGTTCATCACCTTATACATTATGCCTTTATTCTCCAGGTCGGTCCCGGCCTTCCTGCTTGTTCTTACGAAAAGGTTGTCCGCGAGGTTGTAAACACCTTCCTTATGTGTTTTATCGACGGTCGTGACCTCCCCGCTCTGCAATGTGATACGGTATTTTTCGTTGCCTTTATCGTCGGCCGATATTCTTTCAGCGCTTTTGACCTGCCAGAGGCCGTTCACCGCGAGTGGCTCGGAATAGAGCGTGGTTTTCCTTACGATATCCGCCGGAAAAGGCGCCGCGACCAGCAGTATGATGAACGGTATAAAAAGGCACAAGAGAAGCAGCAGGAGATTGACCCCGAACTTGAAAGCGTTGATGTATTCTTTCATTTTTCCTCCTTGTTATTTAAGATTTTTTCACTGGACGGTCTATTCTTTGTCCGGCCCATGGACCGTCAGGAGATCGCCCTCCTTATGCAACCGCAAACTCCCGATCATCCTGTTGGCTTGCTGCAAATATTCGTCGTATTTTTCGGGGGTTGACATGTAGCTTGTCCGGATGATGAAAACGTCATCTACCGAAAATATATACGTGTCGCATTTCAGATGCCAGCCGGGGTCTATCGTGTCCGCGTAGGTATATGTCGTAAGAACGGCGTCATGACCCGCAAGGCGGGTATTTATCCTGTCTATTACCTTGTAGTCGCTCGTTTCCTCGACCACGTTATCATCGTACCATTGCATGTATTCGTCCAGCGTCATGGGAGCGCGCCCATCTTCACTCAGGTTCTGCACCTCCACGAGGACCGCCACCGTTATATCGTCGGGCGAAAGGATCGCTATAATGTAAGGGGTGCTTTCGCTCAATTCCCAGTCCGACGGATAATTGATCCGGAATGAAATGCCGTCGAAATCGCCGCTTTTAAAGGTTTCTATCCGCGGGGCGGGTTTCCTGTCTTCGCCCTGTTCTTCCCGGTCCCTTCCGGCTTGCGTCGGCCTTGTGGGTGATAATTTGATGGACCGTATTATCTTTTCCGCTACCGCGGAAAGATCGTCATATTTTTCGGGCAACGCGGAATATTTCAGGGTATATACTGTTTCGGTGTCGCTGTCGATAAAAGCGTAAGTCTTATGTTTCAGAACGGGCCCCACAAGGCCGACGGCTTCGGTCCCGGTGTATATCGCGTAAAAGGCTTCCCTGCCCGCTATTTTATCGGTTCCCCGCTCCACATCCGTTACCCCGGCGCCCAGCTCGGGCAATTCGATCTTTTGCGCTTTTATATACTCTATTAAGGAAGGCTGCGGGACGGGTTCCCAGCCCTCGATCTCGAGAGAAACCCTTTCCCTGTAGGCATCGCCGGGGCCCTCCTTCGGGGACACGAATTCAACGGTTGTCCATCCGTCGATGTTAAGCTCGGGAATGGAATCCACTTCCCAGTCGGACGGGTATTCCACGGAAAAAGACGTTTTTGCCGAATCTCTCTGGGCATGTTCGCCTTTGTAGGTATCCCAATCTTTCGCTTGCAGCACAGACAAGGACAGAAAAACAGCACCGAACAGTAGGAACGGAAAGATCTTCTTCATCGGGATTCTCCCCTTCGCTTATCGGATACTTACTAACATAGCCGTATAACATATATATCTTACTATATAATAGCAAATTGGCAAATTTAAAGATGAATAGATGAGAGGAAAATGGCCGGCATCGAGCAGTATAAGAGCGGGAAGAAGCGGCGTTAAGAGCAGGTGCTAGGTGTTAGGTTCCAGGTGATAGGTTGCTTAAACGCCAGCCTAGAACCTGAAACCTAGAACCTAAAACCTGTTTTACACCGCCTCTATCGTCGACGGCGGTTTGGTGGTGATATTGTAAGTAACGCTTACCACGCCCGGCACTTCGGAGGTGATCCTGCCGGCGAGTTTTTCCAGTATCTCGTACGGAAGACGCGTTGGCGTCGCCGTAACCGCGTCAGTGCTTTCCCAGCACCGTATCTCTATCTGCTGGCCGTAATCGCGCTTCCCTCCCCTGACGCCGGTCACCATGTCGTTGTGCAGGATGGCAAGGTACTGGAAGGCCCTTGTTGAAGAGAGTTCTGTTTCCACGATCGCCGTGGCTTTTCTGACGGTCTCCACCCTTTCGGGGTCCACTTCGCCTATCACCCTCGCGCAAAGAGCCGGCCCCGGGAACGGCGGCCTGTTGAATATCACTTCCGGAAGGCCCAGGGCCTTGCCTACCTTCCTTACCCCGGTCTTCCTGAGCTGTATTATCGGCTCTATGACCTTGTAGCCGAACACTTCCTGCGTATCGATCCCGAGCTGTTCGAGGATGTTGTGCTGCCTCTTGACGCCGGCCACGGTCTCCTCCACGTCTGTAAAATTCGTGCCCTGGAGGAGATATTTCGCGCCGCTTTCTCTCACGAGACGTCCAAAGACGTCCTTGTAAAAGGTCTGGGTTATGGCTTCCCTCTTTTCTTCGGGATCGGTCAGGCTCTTGAGGGCGCCGAAAAACTCTTTCTTCGAGTCGATGATCTCTACCGGGACGCCCAGGTCCTTGAACCAGGAAACGACCTTTTGCGGTTCGCCCTGTCTCATTAGACCGTTCTCGATGAAATACGTCTTGAGCCTGTCGCCCAGGGCCTTGTGCCCGAGCATCGTCACCACCGAGGAGTCCACCCCGCCCGAGAGCGCGTTCACGGCCAGGCCGTCCCCCACGGCGGACGAGATATCCTCTATCTGCTGTTGGATGAATTCCTTCTCGTTAAGTTTTTCCAGAGTTATCTCCTTCAGGTCCATGCGTGCCTCCTTGTTGGTCGATTTTTGAACGGCTATAAGTCGGTTCCCTTATTTTACTACGGAGGCCTTTTAGGCGCAAGGTTCAAAGGGAAGTAATAAGTGATACGTGGGCGAAAGGCTAGAGGCGAGAGGCGCGAGGGGAAGGTGGCATATCGTCATGCCCGCATGCTCTAAGCGGGGATCACATAAAAATGTTTTCATTATTATTTGATTCCCGCTTGGCCGAAGCTCTCTATCTTCGGCACTTCCTCGGGGGCGGTGCCCCTCGGTCGCGCGGGAATGACAATATTCGCCGGCAACCGGCTAACCGGTTCACCGGCTCACTGGCTAACGCCCTTGTGACTTCGTCATCTTTGAATTGGCGCCTAAAGGCTGAAAGCAGACAGCTGATAGCTGGATCTGTGATCATCCGTGTTTTAACGATGCTCGAACGACGAACGACGAGTAACGAGGCAAGAGGCGAGAGGGGTTCGCGGTGCGGGGCTTGTCGTCCGTCGTTCGGGTTTCGAATTTCGTATTGCGTTTAATAATAAGCCCCATGATCCCGGAATTCGAACGACGATCGACGAACGACTGATCTGTGTTTTAACGCAATACGCACGACGCAATACGAA
>CAZMEZ010000045.1:0-11365 GCA_964565425.1 uncultured Planctomycetia bacterium
GACTTTGTGATTTAACCATTGCCCGATTTATCGGGCGCTTAAAGCTTACAGCTTAAATCTGAATCAGCGATCATCTGTGTTTTAACGATGCTCGAACGACGAACAACGAGTAACGAGGCTAAAGGCGAAAGAAGGCGTTGATTACGAAGATTTGTAATATGGACAATGATCTTAGATTACGAAGATATGATCTGCGTAATCTTGTTTAAATCTCCGTGATCAACTCACGTAATACGCAATATCTGTGCTAATCTGTGTTTTAACGCAACACGAACACATGAAACCGGTAAATTACAAACCCATAGGTGTCATCCATTCGCCCTTCAAAGAGTCGAAAGGAACTCCCATACAGCCGGCGGCGGCCGAGAACGCCGAGGGGGTGGTCGAGGTCTTCCCGGAATACGTCGAAGGGTTGAAAGACGTTGACGGATTTTCCCATATAATACTCCTGTGCCATTTTCACCTCTCCCGGGGAGCGCCTCTTTCCGTAATACCCTACATGGATAAACGGGAAAGAGGTGTCTTCGCGACACGAAGCCCGAGACGTCCCAACCCCATAGGACTTTCGGTAGTTCGCCTTGACCGCATCGAAAACAAAATGCTTCACGTCCGCGGTATCGATATCATAGACGGCACACCCCTGCTGGACATAAAACCTTACGTGCCGCGATTCGACGAGGGTAAGAAAATAAGGATAGGGTGGCTCGAAAAACACATCCACAAGCTCAGGAAGACAAGGGATGACGGGAGATTTGTGAGTAGTGATGGGTGATCGCATAGCGCTAAGCGCAGAACGCATAGCAGGTTAAATGATAAGTAATAAGTGATGCGTGATAAGTGAGGCTAAAGGCAAGAGGCTAGAGGCGAAAGGCATGGCGCTGGGCGCAGGGAGAGTGTGAATGGTGAATTGTGAGCTGTGAATAGTGCGGGAACGCCCACTTCCGTCATTGCGAGGAGCCCCCGTCGCTTTGCGGAGCAAAGCGACGGGGGCGACGCGGCAATCTATAATAACCGGTAACTATTAATCAATAACCACGTTCGCAACACGCGCGACAACAGCGGAGGAACAATGGACGAAAAGACACGCGAGCAGATCCTCCGGTTCCAGAAGAACGAGATCACGGAATATTTTATCTATAAGAAGCTCGCCAGGTGGACAAAAGACCCCCATAACAGCGAGATCCTGCGCCGTATCGCGGACGAAGAACACAAGCACTATGATATCTGGCGCAAATATACCGATGCCGACGCGAAGCCGGACAGGTTCAAAATATGGTGGTTAGCTTTCATATCGAGGGTGTTCGGCCTCACGTTCGGCGTAAAATTGATGGAAAAAGGGGAACAGGGCGCGCAGGTCGTCTATGACGGTATCTCGGCGCAGATCCCCGAAGCCAAGGAGATAGAAAAGGATGAGAACGACCACGAGAACGAACTCCTCAGGATGATCGACGAGGAGAAACTGAAATACGTGGGCTCCATGGTCCTGGGCCTCAACGACGCGCTGGTCGAGCTTACAGGCGCGCTCGCGGGCCTCACTTTCGCGCTCCGGAACACGCGTTTAGTCGCGACAGCGGGCCTTGTCACGGGCATAGCCGCGTCCTTGTCCATGGCCGCCTCGGAATATCTCTCGACCAGGTCCGAGGAAGGGGATAAGGACCCCGTCAAGGCCTCTATCTATACCGGCCTCGCGTACGTGCTGACGGTCGCGTTCCTGATATTCCCGTTCCTGGTCTTCAAGCATCTTTATTTCTGCCTCGGGATATCGCTCATGAACGCTGTCATAGTGATATACGTTTTCACTTTTTACGTGTCGGTAGCGAAAGAGCTTTCTTTTAAAAAGAGGTTTTTTGAAATGGCGTCGATCAGCCTGGGAATCGCGTTCCTGTCGTTCCTCATAGGCGCGTTAGTGCGGGTGGTGCTGGGAGTCGAGTGAGGGATAACGTTTTCGTCGTTCGTCGATCGTCGTTCGAATTTCGATATTTTTGGTTTATCTTCGCGGTCCTCGCACGAAATACGAATCCCGAACGACAGACGACGAATGCTGGCATCTTCGAACCATACATGCTACAATTATCACTATTATGAATATTCTTATTGTCGGAGCGGGTAACGTCGGGTTCAACCTGGCGGAATATTTTTCGGACCTTGGCCACCAGATCAGCGTGATCGACCAGGACAGGGCCCTTTGCGAGCAGGTCAACAGCAAGCTCGATGTTTTTGTTATCCCGGGGCTGGGAAGCGATCCATCCGTCCTGGCGAAAGCGGGTATCGCCGGCGCGGACATGTTGATAGCCGTTACTTCCAACGACGAGACTAACCTGCTGGCATGCAATTTCGCAATGCAGACAGGCGTCAAAAGAAGGATCGCCAGGATCAAAACTTCCATCTACACCGAAAACGTGCCCAACATCAGCATTGAAAGGGTGGGCGTGACCAGCGTCGTAGAACCGGAGCGGGGGGTAGTCGACAGGATCCTCCAGTACGTGGAGCTGCCGAATGTCCTGGAGACCGCCAACTTCCAGGCGAACCAGATATACCTCCGCGGTTACATGGTGACCGAGGACATGTCGATCGCCAATAAGACCCTGAAAGAAATCAAGGTCATGGCGGGCGAATCGCCTATGCTTTTCGTGGCGATCGTCCGTGGAGAAAAGGACATCCATCCCACGGGTGACACGGTGCTTCTTCCCGGAGACAAGATCATAGCTATCATGCCGAAGGATTCTTTCCCGACATTTCGCGAGCTTATCAACAGTAAAGCCGTTACGATGAAAAAGATCGTCGTCTCCGGCAATTCCATAACGGCCATACATCTTGCCGAAGCGCTGAAACCGTTCGCGGAACAGGTGTTCCTGGTGGATCCCGACGTCGAGCACGGCGAATACGCGGCATCCGTCCTCGAGGGGGTCGATGTTTTTCACGGTGACAGCACGAATTCCGGCATACTGGAGGAGATCAACGTCAAGAACGCGGATTGTTTCATAGCCGCCGGCCGGGACCCGGAAGACAACATCATGTCGTGTCTCCTGGCCAAGGCCGAAGGTGCCGGCATGGCCATCGCCATCCGGGATGACGACCGGTACTCGGGGCTCTTCGATTCGCTCGGTCTGGACCACGTCATCAACACCCGCGAGATCACGCTTAACGCGATCATCGAAAGGATACAGACGGTATCCATAGGCACATATCTGAAACTGAGATCGACCGATACGGAGGTCATGCGTTTTGAAGTGGGGGAACGCAGTTCCCTGAAGGGAAAAACGCTCCAGCATCTCGAAAAAGACTTCAAGAAGTCCGTTATTATCGGCTGTATCATCCGTGACGAAGAGGTCATCATCCCCTGGGGCGGAACGGTCATCAATGAAGGGGACGAAGCCCTGATATTTTGCACCAAGGATTGCCTTGCGCGGGTCCATAAACTTTTTAATCCTCCCGTAAACGAATGAACACTAAGTTCATAATCTTTGCCGTAGGCAAACTGTTGGAGATCCTGGCGCTGATCCTCTTGATCCCGGCGGGAATAGCATTTTTCGAGATCCAACCCAGGGTATTCCCGGATATTTTCCTTGACCACAGGCTACTGGGGTTCATCATCGCAATAATAAGCTCCCTTATCTGCGGGAATCTCCTCAAGGCGATAGGGAGCAGGGAACTGGTCGGGAACGGCATACGCGACGGCTTCGCGATCGTCACCTTCGGCTGGATCGTCCTGACGCTCTTCGGGGCGATACCGCTTGTGACATATCTTCTTTCACAAGCCGACGCCGTAAATTTCGACACGGTCCTGCGCGCGTTCACCGATTCCTATTTTGAGATCATGAGCGGCTTTACGACGACCGGCGCTACCATCTTCAGGGATGTCGAGACCCTGCCTAAAGGCATTCTTTTCTGGAGAAGCCTGACGCACTGGCTCGGGGGCATGGGGATCGTGACGCTCGCCCTGGCAATACTACCGGCTTTCGGCATCGCCAGCTACCAGATGTTCAGGGGCGAGGTGCCGGGCCCGACCGCCGAACGGCTCAGGCCGCGCCTCGCCCAGACCGCCAAGATACTCTGGGGCGCTTACGCTGTCCTGACGCTGGCCGAGGTCATCCTCCTCAAATTCGGCGGCATGACGGTCTTCGATTCTTTCTGCCACGCCTTCGGCACCATGGCTACCGGGGGATTCTCCACGAAGAACGCCTCCATCGGCCATTACAATTCCAGCTATATCGACTGGGTGGTGATCATCTTCATGTTCTTCGCCGGCATGAACTTCGTCATACATTACCAGGTGCTTTTCAAAAGAAAATTCGACCTCATTAAAAGCAACCGCGAGTTCCATTTCTACACGGGCGTCCTCGTCTCGGCGATCCTGCTCGGCTCTATCGTTCTCAAGATGGGGGGCATAGCCCCGGCGGAAGAGATAAGGATGAGCTACCGGAACACGCCTCTTTCGTCCAAACAGCTGATGGAAAAAATGGACACGGAAGAGGCGAAGATAAGCACCCCTTACGGCATCGTGCGTTACACGGCCTTCCAGATAGTGTCAATAACCACGACCACGGGCTATTCCACGGCCGACTCGGACATCTGGCCGAATTTCATCCGATTCATGCTCGTGGTCCTCATGTTCTTCGGGGGGTGTGCCGGGTCCACCGGCGGCGGTATCAAGATGATAAGGATAATGGTGTTCCTTAAAACCGCGGCGCGTGAAATAAAGACCATCGTCCAGCCGAGGATCATTGCCCCCATAAAGATAGCGGGGAAGGCGATGGCGGACAAGCAGGTGATGAACATCCTGGGCTTTATCGCCCTGTTCCTGGGGTGTTTCGTCATTTTTTCGGCAATAATGAGCTATCTCATAAAGGATTTCACGACAGCCGTCGTCTCGGTCGTGGCCACGATGTGCAATATAGGCCCCGGTCTCTCGGCGGTAGGGGCAACGGAGAACTACGCCTGGATCCCCTTGCCCGGCAAATGGGTCCTTGTCGCCTGCATGCTTCTCGGCAGGCTGGAGATATATACGGTCCTGATCGCGCTCTCGCCGATATCGTGGAGGAAATAGTCGTGAGTCGCGGGTGTGCGGTTCGCGGCACGAGGGGCGTGGTTCGCGGGGCGCGGTTCGGGGACATCAGTCATCAGGAAGCGTAGGCGCCCTTTTCTGTAATAACTGTCTGTTGTCTGAAGTCTGAGGTCTGTAGTCTGAACCGGGGACTAGTTCAAGGATAAAGGTTAAAGGATGAAGAAGTGATGAGTGATGGGTGTGGGTCAAGTTACCGGTTACCAGTAACCAGAGACCAAACCGGCATCTTACCCCTTACCCCTTAAACCTTACGCCTAAACGATACTGGCTAACGTCTTGAACTTGTCTTTAGTCTGACAAAAGGGAGATCATGCGTCGCAAAACCGTAACCGTTAACGACAAGATGCAAAAGAACTACCGGTACGTCCTCACCGAACCGGCAGGCAGGAACTTCGACCCGGAATTCAAGCCGGAACTCACGCCCAAACAGATGCTTGAGATGGGCGTTTTCGGGGGCAAATACATGACCGACTGCCGGAAAGAATTCCCGGCCGGCTGGTACAGGAAGGCCAGATTATGTCCCGAAAAGCACGACCCGGCGCTCAATTATTTCGGGATAAACGCCAGCAAGCCCCTGAGCTACTGGAAGAAAAAGGGGTGGATATACCACCAGGACCCGCGCGGGTGGTTCCAGTGGTATTGCCGTTACTACATGGGAAGAAGATTGACGATAGAGGACGAGCGGCAGATAAAACGATGGAAAGCGATCAAGAGGCATATCGCCCAGATCAAAAAGAACTGCAGGAAGGGCGATCTCAAGTGCCGGCCGAAACAGCGCCAGGCAGTGCTGCACTGGGCGTATGATAGCAGGAAGATATAGAAAGTGACGGGTGACGCGTAACGGGTCGAAGAAAAAACTTATATCAAAAACGCGGTTTAAATGCGTCCGGTGCGGCGGATGCTGCGCCATAAACGGGTACGTCTATACGACGCTAAAGGACATCCCCGGGATCGCGAAATTCCTCGGCCTGTCGATAAAGGACTGCAGGAAAAGGTACACGCGAAAAGCGGGGAACAGGATCGTGCTAAAGGGCACCTTCAGGGGAAGTTGTCCTTTTTTAAAGAACAGGGCCTGCGTGATCTACCCCGTGCGCCCGGAACAATGCAGGACCTTTCCGTTCTGGAAAGGGATACTGGAAGACGGGGCCGAGTTCAAAGATGCTTCGACATATTGCGCGGCATTGAGAAAAAGAGCAGGGATAAGGGATAAGCGGTAAGGGATAAGAGCTGAAGGAACTGTCCCGGAAGAGCAGGTTTCAGGTTTCAGGTTTCAGGTTGGTGTTTAAACAACCTAGAACCTAATACCTAGCACATAGAACCTTTAATACGCAATACGAACATCACTGGTGCTCTGGTGCGCTAGTGCCCTGGTGCTCTGACTTGTGCCTTTACACCTGGCTAACCGGTTCACCCCGGATGCTCCGGTTACTTTGAACAAAACCAAAGGAATAAACATGACAAAAAAAGACAAACGCATAATCCTCATCGCCCAGTGCCTCATAAACCCGTACTGCAGGGTGCACGTCCTCGGGCAAAATTTCCCCCTGTCACACGAACTGGCGGATTTCCTCATGTCCAGGAGGGTGGGCTTAATCCAGTATCCCTGCCCGGAAACGTCCGCCATGGGGCTCAAACGCAACCCGCAGGGGCGCCAGCAATACGACAGCGTGTTCTTCAGGAACCACTGCAAGGAACTCTTGAAAGTGCCGCTTCTCATGGTGAAGGAATTCATCGAGAACGGGTACCGTCTCGTTGCCTTTATCGGCCTCGAGAACAGCCCGACCTGCGGTATCCACTGGGGAAAGCATAAAGTGAACAAGTACAACACCGAATCCCCGATGCCCGTGGACAGCCCGGAACCCGGCGAACCCGAACTCATGGGCATAATGGCCGAAATACTGATGGATGAATTCACGAAAGAGGGGATCAAGGTCCCGTTCCTGGAATTCCCGGTGAAATCCGAACCGGGTTCCGAACAAAGGAAAAAGTTCTGGGAAGAGCTTGAAAATACGATGCTTCCCCCGTGGGCGGAAGGGAAGGAGCAGTCGTGAGTCTTGTGCAGGCTAAAGGCAAAAGGCGCGAGGCAAGAGGGGATTTCCCATAGCGTAGCGCAAAGCGTGCGGGGGCGGCTACTCCGTCATTGCGAGGAGGCCCTGAAAGGGCCGACGCGGCAATCTATAATACCAAATAAACCGTTCCGCATAGCGCAAAGCGCAAAGGGCATAGCGGGTTAAGTGATAAGTGATACGTAGGCGCGGGGCGGGAAATTCGATGTTAGATGTTTGATGTTGGCGGCTCTTACAAATATCCAACATCTAAGTGCGAAGCCTCCCCGGAGGGGACATCAGACAGCGTGGGTGCCTACTTTTGTCATCCCGAGCGACCCCGGGCGAAGACCCGGGGGAGTCGAGGGATCTAGGTTCCATCTACGCCCTTGTGCCTTTACGCCTGGCTAACCGGTTCACCGGCTAACTGGCTAACGAACTTGTGACTTCGTCATCTTTGAATTGACACCTAAAGGCTGATAGCTGAATTTGCGATCATCTGTGCTGGATCTGCGCTAATCTGTGTTTAGAGATAAGCAAACAATGAACCTGCTAAACGACAAAACCATACGGGCGATCGCCCGCGACAGCTGGGCCGTAAGCTGGCCGACGACGTTCATAATGTTCTACGAATTCCTTATCGGCCTCGCCGACGTCTACGTGGCGGGAAAATTCGGCAAGGAAGCCCAGGCGGCATACGGCTTTTCGTTCCAGCTGTATTTCGTCTTCATCATCCTGGGAATAGCCCTCAGCATCGGGACCGTATCAGTCGTATCGCGCCTTTTCACATCCGAGAGGACGGAGGAGTTCAGGACGGGCGTGAGCTCCTGCGTGACGACCGCGGCCGTCGTGGGCTTCGTATTCGTGATATTAGGCGTTCTCTTCTCGCGGCACCTGATCGGCGCCGTCAATATCCCCGACGCGATGAAGACCCTTGCCATACCCTTCATGAAGATATATTCCCTGGCCTTCGTCTTCGATTATGTTCTCATGAACAATAACGGCATAATGAGGGCCTGCGGCATGGTGAAAAAATCCCTGTGGATCATGACCTTAATATGCGTCATGAACATAATCCTCAATTTCACCCTCGCTTTCAGGACGCCTCTCGGCCTCAACGGTATAGCCGTGGCCACCGTGATAAGCGTTTTTACGGGCGCGGCCCTGACGCTGTTCTTTACTGGACGGCTCGCCGCCGCCTTCAGGTTCTCTTACAAAACAGTTAGGCAGGTCCTCCACATAAGCTGGCCTTCCGGGCTTCTCCAGGTGTTCATGCAGCTCGGGTTCCTGGTGCTGTTCCTTATACTCAGCATGCTTCCCAGGCACAACACCGAGATAATGGCGGCTTTGACCAACGGCCTCAAGATAGAATCGGCCATATTCATGCCGGCGATCGCGTTCAACATGGGGGCGGCCGTAGTGGTGGGCAACCTCCTGGGAAAGAGGGACGAGGAGGGGGCATTCCGGGGAGGGATCATAACGGCTGTAATGGGCGTAACCATAGTTCTGGTAATGACGGTGCTCATAATGCTGAACGCGCGCCATATCGCGTCTTTCCTGTCGGATAACCCCATAGTAACCGGCGAAAGCATCAGGTACATCTACATCGCCCTCATAGGCGAGCCGTTCCTCGCCTGGGGGATAATACTTGGAGGCGGGCTTAACGGCGCGGGCGACACCAGGAGCGTCATGGCCATTATCTTTATCGGCGTATGGCTCATACGCATTCCGTTATGCTATCTTTTGGGGATCTATTTCGGGTTCGGCGCGGTCGCCGTATGGTGGTCGATGAACATCTCCATCTTCGTCCAGGCGATCCTCATGACAAAGCGCTACTGGGGGAGAAAATGGATAGGGATGGGGATGAGGGTGGCGTAGAGGCGCGGCGCGGGGCGGGGAATTCGATGTTAGAGGTTTGATGTTGGCGGCTCTTACAAATATCCAACATCTAAGTGCGAAGCCTCCCCGGAGGGGACATCAGACAGCGTGGGTGCCTACTTTTGTCATCCCGAGCGACCCCGGGCGAAGACCCGGGGGAGTCGAGGGATCTAGGTTCCTCGACTCGCTTCGCTCGCTCGGAATGACAAGAAGGTGGCGCTGGGATCGGTTTAAGGCAACGGTAACGAAGCCCGTATCGGTTAGGGTTACGGTAACGTGACCATAACCGAAAGACGAAACGGGCCTCGTAACCAATAAACGAACCACGAACGACGAGTAACGAGGCTAGAGGCGAAAGGCTAAAGGGACGTACAAAGTAAGTAATACATAATACGCGATAGGTGATGAGTAGCGGGAATGGAGTTTGTATCTGGTATCTAGTATCTTGTGCTACACGTAGCTGTCAGCTATCGGCTTTCAGCCTTCAGCTAAAGATGTTAAGGGATAAGCGGTAAGGGGTAAGCGTTAAAGGGACTGTCCCGGAAGAGCAGGTTATAGGTTTCAGGTTCTTAGGTTGTTCAAACGCCAACCTAAAACCTAGAACCTTCTTGCGACCTGCAACTTGCGACTACTCTGGTGACCGGTGCGTTAGTGCTCTAACTTGCGACTTTACGCCTGGCTAACCGGTTCACCGGCTAACTGGCTAACGAACTTGTGACTTCGTCATCTTTGAATTGGCGCCTACGGGCTGATAGCTGAATCTGTGTTCATCTGTGTTTAAACGCACGACGCAATACGACACAAAGGGGGAACCAATGGATCGGCGCGGAGCGGAAAAAACAATTTCGACTATTTTACTTATCATGTTCGTGTTCTTCACGAGCGGATGCGGTACCATGCGCATGCGGCACGCGGTGCCGGTCAACCTGCAGGCAAAAGCCGATATCCCGGGGATGAAAAGCGTACGCGCCTTCGGCGATATGCCGAATGAAGCTTTTCTAAAAGACCTCAATGAATCATTCAAACAGGAATCCCCCAATGAATATCGCAAGGGTATCGCCGCGGTATATCCTGTTCTTCTTCTTTCCGGAGGCGGGGCTAACGGAGCTTACGGGGCGGGCATATTGAACGGGTGGTCCGAGAGCGGGACAAGGCCCAGGTTCAAGGTCGTGACCGGCGTAAGCACGGGCTCCTTGATCGCGCCGTATGCCTTCATCGGGAGCGGCTATGACGACAAGCTGAAAGATCTATATACAACAATGTCGACCCGGGATGTCATAAGCAAAAAGAGCCCCCTTGCGATCTTTACAAGCGACTCGCTGGCGAGCACCCGTCCGCTGGCCCGTGTTATCAAAAAACATTATACAAAGGACATGCTAAGGAAAATAGCCGAAGAGCACGCGAAGGGAAGAAGGCTTTATATCGGGACGGCGAACCTGGACGCGCAGCGTCTTGTTATCTGGAACATGGGAAAGATCGCCCAGGCAGGGGATGACGAGGCGCTGAAGCTTTTCCGGAAGGTCCTGCTCGCGTCCTCGGCTATACCGATAGCGTTCCCCCCTGTGTTCTTTAAGGTCGAAGCGGATGGGAATACATATGACGAGATGCATATGGACGGCGGAACGATAACGCAGGTGTTCTCCCTTCACGGTATCCTTGAGGGGACTCGCAGGAACAAGAATGTGGAGATCTATTTGATCTGGAACGGGTTTGCCAGCCCGAAAAGGCAATCGGTGAAGGATGATATCCCTTCCATAGGAAGTCGCGCCGTGGATACGATGATCAACTACCAGGGGCTGGGTGACATCCTCAGATTATACGTTCTTTCGGGAGAGAAGGATCAAGATTTTCACCTTGCCTTCATACCGGATGATTTTAGACCACAGAGCAAGCAGCTGTTCGACCCGGCCGAGATGACAAGACTTTTCGACCTGGGCCGGGAAAAAGCCGCGGCGGGAACCGCCTGGCAGAAAAAACCCCCGATGTTCGATATCCTCGTGAAGGATAAGGATAAGGGAGGGATATAACGGTTCGCGGTGTGCGGTTAGAGGTTCGCGATGCGGAGTCAGTCGTGAGTCTTGGGTCTTGGGAAAGTAACCAGTAACCAGAGACCAGACCGTCAACGGACAACGAAAGACGAACGACGAACAACGGCCTTGCCCGGTTTACCGGGCGCTGAAAGCAGACAGCTGAATCCGTGATCATCTGTGTTTTAACGATGCTCGAACGACGAACGACGAGTAACGAGGCAAGAGGCGAAAGGTAAAAGTTGATTACGAAGATTTGTAATATGGACAACGATCTTAGATTACGAAGATATGATCTGCGTAATCTTGTTTAAATCTCCGTGATCAACTCACGTAATACGCAATATCTG
>CAZMEZ010000046.1:0-9451 GCA_964565425.1 uncultured Planctomycetia bacterium
CCCCGGCTTTGCCGGGACAGGCGCGGGGATGACGGCTTTAATTTATGGACAACAACACGGCGGTCATACTCGCGGCGGGTTTGGGGACGAGGATGAGATCGGACATCCCCAAGGTCCTGCATCGTGTAGGTTCCGAGACGATGCTGGGGAAAGTTATATCGAGCCTGGAAAGATCCGGCATAACTGATATAATAACGGTGGTCGGCTACGGCGCCGAGGAAGTCGAAAGGCTTTTTAAGGGCAGGGTTCGGTTTGTCAGGCAGGCGGAACTTCTGGGAAGCGGCGACGCGCTTAAGCAGGCAATGGGATCTTTGAAAGAAGGGGAGGGGCGCGTTCTGGTCACGTGCGGGGACACTCCGCTGATCACGGACGCGACCTATAGAAGGCTCGTGGAGACGAGTGTCAGGGAAAAAACAGCGTGCGCGGTGCTATCGTGTATCGCTCCGGACCCGGCCTCTTACGGGAGGATCGTGAGGGGCGAGGATGGAGGCGTAAAAAAAATAGTCGAAGAAAAAGACGCGTCTGCCGGAGAAAAGAAAATAAAT
This sequence comes from uncultured Planctomycetia bacterium, assembly GCA_964565425.1. Classification (GTDB taxonomy): domain Bacteria; phylum Omnitrophota; class Gorgyraeia; order Tantalellales; family Tantalellaceae; genus CAZMEZ01. The sequence continues at coordinate 546 of CAZMEZ010000046.1, forward strand.
GAAGTGAACGTGGGAACGTATTGTTTTGACGGAACCGACCTTAAGGACTATATAGACGGGATAAGGATAAACGAGAAGAAAAAAGAGTTTTATCTTACCGATATCGTGGATATTCTCGCGAGGAACGGGAAAAAGGTCGTTTCGACAAGTTGCGATTATGATGAAGCGATCGGGATAAATTCCAGGAAAGATCTGGCGGAGGCCAGTAAAATGGCGAACAATAGAATGATCGAAAAATTAATGGAATCAGGGGTTACCGTTGTAGACCCGGACAACACTTATATAGATGATTCGGCTGAGGTCGGCAGAGACACCATCATTTACCCGAACACGGTCATTGAAAAAGACGTGAAGATCGAAGAAGGATGCAGGATCGGGCCGTTCGCCAGGTTAAGGCCCGGCACACGTGTGGCAAAACGCGCCGAGATCGGGAATTTTGTGGAATTATGCCGCACCGAGATCGGGGAGGATACGAAGGTCAAGCACCATACGTATCTCGGCGATACGCTTGTCGGGAAAAACGTCAATATCGGAGCGGGCACCATAACCGCGAATTACGACGGTAAAAACAAGTATCGGACCGTGATAAAGGACGGCGCTTTTATAGGAGTGGGGGCCGTTATTATAGCTCCCGTGACCATCGGGGAAAGCGCCAGGGTCGGGGCGGGAAGCGTTATTACGAAGAACAAGGATATTCCCGCGGGCGTGACGGTGGCGGGTGTTCCGGCGCGGCCGTTGGGCAAAAAGAAATAGTTCGGCGAAACAGCGGTTCCGATGCTTTGCGCCGGGGGGATCTTTAACGGAAATTTTATCTAAGGAGCGGTGACATGGACAAGCTGACGATTTTTACAGGGAACAGCAATATCGAACTCGCGGATAAGATCTGCGAAAACCTCAATGTCCCGCTGGGCGAAAGCGAGGTCGAACGTTTCAGCGACGGCGAAGTGAGGGTCAAGATAATGCAGAACGTCAGGGGAAAAGACGTGTTCGTCGTGCAGTCCACCAGCTCACCGGCGAATGAGAACCTGATGGAACTTCTGATAATGATCGACGCGATAAAACGCTCCTCCGCCAAGAGGATCACGGCCGTGCTCCCGTATTACGGGTACGCGCGGCAGGACAGGAAAGATCAGCCGAGGGTTCCGATAACGGCGAAACTCGTGGCCAACCTGCTCACGCGAGCGGGCGCGAACAGGGTGCTTACGATAGACCTGCACGCGGGACAGATACAGGGCTTTTTCGACATCCCGCTCGATCATCTTTACGCGGTTAACATTTTCGAGGATTATTTCAAGGAAAAGAACATCAAAGATATCGCTATAGTGTCCCCCGATGTAGGAGGCATCAAGATGGCGAGAGCGTACGCGAAGAGGTTCGGCGCGGGCCTGGCCATAGTCGACAAAAGGCGGATAAGCGACGTAAAAGCGGAGGTCATGCACATACTGGGCGATATCAAAGGAAAGAACGTGATATTAGTGGATGATATGGTGGCCACGGCGGGAAGTCTGACGGAAGCCGCGGCAGCGCTCAAAAAGAACGGGGCAAAGGATATATACGCCGCTATCACTCATCCGGTGCTGTGCGGCCCGGCGATAGAGCGGATCCGGGCGTCGGAGATAAAAAAACTGGTAGTGACCGATACCATACCCGTGCCGGAGGAAAAGCGGACAGATAAGATCGTCCAGCTGTCGGTGGCGCCGCTTCTTGGCGAAGCCATACGGCGGATACATAATGAGGAGACCGTTAGCGCGCTGTTCGAGTAGGCTAAAGGCTAAAGGGTACGTTGATTACGAAGATTTTGAAGTAAACGACGATCTTGGATTACGAAGATCTGATCTCCGCGATCTATCTGGATCTCCGTAATCAAATCATGCAATATACACCGTCCGGGATCATCTGTACTGAATCTGTGATGATCTGTGTTTAAACATAATACGCAACTTAACAAAGAAGGAGAACGAGATAGATGGAAAAGATAATGCTTAAAGCTACTGTCAGGGAAGAACTGGGTAAGAGCGCGTGTAAACACCTCAGGAAGGAAGGAAGGATACCCGGTGTCGTGTATAAGGACGGGGAAAAGGCCCTCAGCGTTCACTTTGATTCAAAGGACCTGTGGCACGCCCTCCATACCGATGCGGGGGAGAACGCCATTATAACCATGGATATCGCCGGGGGGAGCGGGAAGGCTCGGAAAACGGTGATCGTGCAGGAGACGCAGACGGATCCCGTGAACGAACGTTTTCTTCACGTTGATTTCCACGAGATATCGCTGGAAGAAACACTGAAGGTCGATGTCTCGATCCAGCTTAAGGGCGAAGCGCCCGGTGTCACCGAAGAGAAGGGCGTGCTCACTCAGATAATGTGGGAGATAGAGGTGGAGTGCCTTCCCACGGCGATACCCGAACGCATAGACGTCAACGTGGGCGAACTGCGTATCGGAGATGCCGTGCACGTAAAGGATATAACGCCTCTTGAGGGCGTCAAGTTCCTTGCCGAGGCCGAGGAAGTGGTTGTTACCGTTAATCCGCCCGAGAAGGAAGAAGAAGCGCCGGAAGAGGTCGAGGGAGAGGGCGAGGAAGTAGCGGAACCCGAGGTCATAAAGAAAGGCAGGAAGGAAGAAGAGGAAGAAGGGGAAGAAGGGGAAGGCGCGGAAGCCCCCAAGGAAAAGCAAGGGGAATAATAATTTATCGTCGTTCGTCGTCCGTCGTTCGTATATAGTTAACGAAATACGATATTCGAACGACGAACGACGGAATACGAATCCATGAAGATCATCGTCGGACTGGGTAATCCGGGTCTAAGATATAGAAAAACACGCCATAATATTGGATTCGTGGTGCTGAGATCTTTAGCCAAGAAGCACGGCATAAGTATGCGGAGAAAAGGATACAGGGGCGCGTACGGGATCGGACGTGTTTTACGGCAAGAGGTCATGCTCTTTGAACCGCACACTTACATGAACCTTTCGGGAGAAGCCGTCAAGTCGGTATGTTCATCGAAACTCGAAGACAGGAATGACCTCCTCGTCATAAGCGATGATTTTCAGCTTTTACTTGGAGACTTGAGATTGCGGGAGCGGGGTTCTTCCGGGGGGCACAACGGACTTCAATCGGTCATAGACAAGGTGGGCCCGGCATTCACCAGGTTGCGCGTGGGTATAGGCTCTCCCGCCCCGGATGAAGACATTGTTTCATATGTTCTCTCCACGTTCAGGCGTTCGGAGAAGATCGAACTTGGGAAAGCCGTGGAGAAGGCGGTGAAATGCGCCGAAATGTGGCTGACCAAAGGCTCGAAGGAGGCGATGAACCGGTATAACTGATTGCGTGGCTTAGACTTAGGGCACAAAAGACGAAACATCTTGCATGCGATATTGATATATGTTAATATCATACAATTAAATTCAGTAACCAAACAGGGATCTGGTGGTATCAGGATGGAAAAGACAAAACAATCATATTCAGGGCTGTTCATAATTATTCCCGAAAAACAGGAATCCATCGATGATATGAAGAAGGCCATAACTTCGATCATTAGTGACAATTCCGGGAACGTTGTCAAAGAAAACATGATGGGCAAAAGGAATCTGGCCTATCCTATCAAGAAAAAGTCCGAAGGGATCTATTACGAGGTAATTTTCGATGCTCCTCCGGCTTCCGTTTCGAGGATGATGCGGGATTTCCAGATAAATACGGATATACTCAGGGCACTTATTGACAAGAACGATTAAAACCGTCGTTCGTCGATCGAATATCGTAGTTCGTAATGGAAAACGAAACACGAACCCCGAACGACTAACGACGAGATCTAATGGAGGCAACATGGCTGCCAGCTTGAACAAAGTGTTTTTAATGGGGAACCTTACCAGGGATCCGGAACTGCGTTATGTCCCCAGCGGTACGGCTGTCGCGAATTTTACCGTAGCCGTTAATCGCCCTTATAAGGATACGGCAGGAGAGAAAAAAGAAGAGGTTTCGTTCATAAGGGTGGTTGTCTGGGGCAAGATGGCGGAGATCTGCGGCGAGTACCTTTCGAAAGGAAGGCCGGTAATGGTGGAAGGGCGGCTCAAGTCGCGTTCCTGGGAAGATCAATCCGGACAGAAGAGAAGCGCGCTGGATGTCGTAGCGATGAACGTGCAATTTCTCGGTTCAAAAGGGGACAAGCGGCAGACGAGCGCGGCTCCGCAGGGAGGCGACGCCGGCGGCATAGAGTCGATAGATATCGATAATGTAGACACGGACCAGGCGCCGTTCTGAACAAGACGCTTAAAGACGTGTGTTAACAGAAAAGCAGGAGAAAAAGAACTATGGTTAAAAAGAAGATAGCGAAAAAACCCAGAAGGGTGTTCAAGAAAAAACCGTGCAGGTTGTGCAAGGATAAGGTGCAAAAGATAGATTACAAGGATGTCGAACTTCTCAAAAAGTTCGTGTCCGACAGGGGCAAGATAGTCCCCCCGAGGCTTACGGGTAGCTGCACGAAGCACCAGCGCATGATAGCGAACAGCGTTAAGAAGGCCCGGATAGCCGCTCTTCTGCCGTTCGTGAAGGTCAAGGAAGGGCTCGCGCGCGGACGGGGAAGGAGAGAAAGGTGAAAGTAATTCTCATAAAGGATATAGATAAGCTCGGTTCCGTCGGTGACGAAGTCGTCGTCAAGGACGGGTACGCCAGGAACTATCTCATACCCGGGAAGATCGCGGTGCGATCAAGCCGGGGGGCCCTGCAGGTGATCGAACAGAAAAAACGCGAAAAGGCCCGCCGGGAAGAGCAGATGAAGGAAGAATGCAAAGAGCTGGCTAAGAAAATAGACGCGGTTTCCTGCACTATTTCCGTGGAGACCGGCGAGAAAGATAAGCTCTTCGGAGCCGTTACTCCCGAAATGATCGCCGAGGGGCTGAAGACGGAAGGCATAGAAGTCGACAAGAGAAAAATAGTGCTTGAAGAACCCATAAAGGTCCTGGGTGTTTATAACGTCGAGGTGCGGTTGCACCCCGAGGTAAGGGCGCAGGCGAGGATCTGGGTCGTTAAAAAATAGTTTTCCTTCCATTTTATGGTCCAAAAGACTCTTATCGAAAAGGTTCCTCCCCAGAACCTGGAAGCGGAGATCGCTGTTCTAGGATCAATGCTTCTTGACAGGGAAGCCATCGCGAAAGCTATTGAGCAGCTGGACAAGGAAGCGTTCTACTCGGAAGCCAACAAGAAGTTATTCGAATCCATCGTAAAACTCTACGACAACAACGAAGCCGTAGACATAGTTACCCTCATAGAAGACCTTAAGAAAAGAAATATCCTGGATGAAGTGGGGGGGCCTTCCTATGTCGCCGAACTGGCTAACAGCATTCCGACGGCGGCCAACATAGATCATTACGCCAGGATCGTCCGGGAAAAGTATCTTCTCCGGTCTCTCATAAATACCGCCACCAGGATAGTCGCTGAAAGTTACGAAGCTTCGAGCGAGGCGGACGACCTCCTGGACCGCGCCGAGAAGCTGATATTCGATATCACTTCGAACAAGAAAAGAGAGATGTACGTCGCCGAGATGAAGGATATCGTGAAAGACAGCATCGAGACCATAGACCATCTTTACCAGCGAAAAGAGAACATAACGGGCGCGCCTACGGGATTCCATGACCTGGACGTGATGACGGCGGGATTCCAGAAGTCCGACTTTATCGTTCTTGCCGGGCGCCCTTCGATGGGTAAAAGCGCCCTGGCGATATCCATGATGGAATACGCGAGCGTCGTGGAGAAGATCCCATGCGCTTATTTCAGCATCGAGATGTCGAAGGACCAGCTGGCGCAGAGGATGCTTTGCTCCATAGCGGGCGTTAACGCGCACAAGGTGAGAACGGGCTTTCTTTCGCAGAACGACTGGCCGGAGCTCGTGAAGGCCGCTCAAAAACTTTCGGAATCCCCTATATACATCGACGACACCCCCGGCATATCCGCGCTCGAGCTGAGAGCCAAAGCCAGAAGGCTTAAAGCCAAGTACGGCATTAAGCTCCTGATAATCGATTATCTCCAGCTCATGAGGGGGGGCGCAAGGTCGGAGAACCGCCAGCAGGAGATATCCGAGATATCGCGATCGTTTAAAGCGCTGGCACGTGAACTCAACATACCGATCATCGCGATAAGCCAGCTTTCCCGGGCGGTCGAACAGAGGCAGGATCATCGTCCTCAGCTTTCGGACCTCAGGGAATCCGGAGCGATAGAGCAGGATGCCGACGTCGTTCTCCTGATCCTCAGGGAAGAATATTATAACCCCACCGAAGAGAACAAAGGCGTGGCCGAGGTCATAGTCGCGAAGCAAAGGCACGGCCCGGTAGGCACGGTCAAGCTGGCGTTTGTATCCGAATTCACCAAGTTCAGCAATCTTTCGAGGATAGAGGAAGAGGAGGGCTTTTGATGAAAAGAAAGATCTTTTTGGCCGTTGTTGTAATAACGCTGGCCGTGACATCCTCCTCTCTGTTCTCCTGGGCCCAGGATACCGCCCAGGCCCCCAAGCGTATAGCCGATATCAAGATAAAGGGCAATTACGCGATAAGTACCACCACGATATTGAGCAGGCTGAAGCTCCAGCCGGGGGATGTGTTCGAGGAAAGCGCTCTTAACAAGGAGATGAAGAGGCTTTACGCGATGGGGTATTTCAGCGATGTTTTCGTAGAGACCGAGGAAAGGCCGGAAGGGATCGTTATCATTTTTACCGTTGTGGAAAAACCCATGATCGAACGGATAGAGTTCCGCGGGAATCAGAAGATAAGCACCCCCCGGCTGAGAAAAAAGATCTCGACGAAAGAAGGAGTGCTTCTCGACTACAATCTTCTGAGGCAGGACGTGGCCGAGATACAGACCTTCTACGTTGAGCAGGGATACAGCCGGGTATCCGTTGATTACAAGATAGAGAAGGAGCCTAAGACGGGAAAGGCCGTGGTGGCTTTTGTTATAAACGAGGGCATACCCCAGAAGATCCGCGAAATATCGTTCGAAGGGAACAAGAACATCCCTTCGGGAGAACTCGCCAAGTACATGGCCACTAAAAAGGCGTGGTGGTTCATAGAAAAAGGCGCTTTCGACCAGGAGAAGTTCAACGCCGACATGGACAGGATCAGGTCCGTCTACCGGAATAAAGGCTTTCTTGACGTGACTGTCACCGGCAAAGAGACCCTCTCCGGGGACGGTAAGGATATATATCTGACCATTGTGGTGGAAGAAGGAAAACAGTATCTCGTCGGCGCGGTGGACATAGAAGGCGAGCTCGCGTTCCCTGAAAAGGAAATAACGGAACGCATAAAGATCAGGCCCGGCGATCCGTTCGACTACGGCATGATAAAAGAGGATGTCGAGAACGCCCGGTCGCTTTATTATGACCGCGGGTACATGAACGCCGAGGTGGACCTTGACTATAAATACAACCCGTCCACCGACAGGATGGACCTCCGCTACAATATCGTTTCCCATGACGAGGTCTACGTCGGCAAGATAAACGTCATAGGCAATACCAGGACCAGGGATAAGGTGGTCCGGCGCGAACTCAGGGTATACCCGGGCGAGAAATATGACGGGAAGATGCTCAAGAAGAGCAAGGAACGCATTTATAACCTGGGCTTTTTTGAGGACGTTTATTTCGACACGGTTCCCACCAAAGAGGGCGACGTGAAAGACCTCAACGTCACCGTGAAGGAGACGAAGACGGGAGAATTCTCGTTCGGCGGCGGCTATAGTTCCGTGGACGCCTTTCTGGGGTTCGCCCAGATAAGGCAGAGGAATTTCGACCTGCTTAATTTCCCGACCTTTACGGGCGGCGGGCAGGATCTTACAGTGCGGGCCGAAATAGGAAGCGCCAGAACGAATTATTTCCTGAGCTGGACCGATCCCTGGATATTCGATTATCCGTTCCTCTTCGGGTTCGATCTTTACAGGCAGGAAAATAACAGGTTCAGGGATTCCGGCTGGGGGTATGACGAGACCCGCTGGGGAGGCTCCCTGAGGCTCGGCAAGGAATTGACCGATGAGATCTCGACGGGGCTTATATATAACCTCGAAGAGGTGGAGATCGGTAATATCCCGGATGATGCCACTAACGCGCTGAAAAGGGAACAGGGGAAGAACTGGATAAGCCGCCTGACATGGAACCTGGCTTATGATACCAGGGACAACAGATATTCTCCCACAAAGGGCTGGCTCGGTACGGTTTCGCTGGAGGACGCCGGTGGATTCCTCATGGGGGACAAGGATTTCATCAAGGGTTACGGGAGCCTGAGCTTCTATCACAGCTTGCTCGAAGGCGTGGTCCTGGAGCTCAGGGGACGCCTCGGCGGAGTGGAACCTTACGGGGATTCGGACGACGTCCCCATCTATGAGAGGTTTTTCGCGGGTGGCGCCACGACGATCCGGGGTTACAAGCAAAGGGGAGTGGGCCCCAGGGATATGAGCACGAACGCGGCTCTCGGCGGCAGGGCCATGGCCATAGGGAACGCGGAAGTGACCTTTCCCATATTCAAGAACCTCGTAAAGGGCGCCGTTTTTTACGACATAGGTAACGTATGGGAGAAGACGAAATTCTGGGGCGAGAAGGAAGAATCGGGGTTCAAATCGGGCACCGGTGTAGGCGTGCGCGTGAAGACGCCGATAGGTCCGGTAAAGCTTGATTACGGTTTCCCTCTGAATGATAACTATGGCGACAAGAAAGAGGGAGAGTTCTATTTCAGCGTAAGCCACGGATTTTAAATGAGGCCATGACTTACGCGACCATAGGGAGCGTAAGTCATATGGCCGAATTTATCCCGGCGCTATGTTTCGCAAAGCGAAACAGCCGGGATTGCTCCGAGCGAAGGCGAGGAGCCATCAAGAACTGCATGTACGCGACCATAGGGAGCGTAAGTCATATGGCCGAATTTATCCCGGCGCTATGTT
>CAZMEZ010000046.1:9551-11255 GCA_964565425.1 uncultured Planctomycetia bacterium
GAGCGAAGGCGAGGAGCCATCAAGAACTGCATGTACGCGACCATAGGGAGCGTAAATTATTAAAACGGAAGGAGACAAAATGGTCAAAAGCAGCATAAAAATATTCACGGGCATTATAGCGGCCGTTCTCGTTCTTGGCATAGCCGCGCCCTCGGCGTACTGCGCCGGAAAATTGGGGTACGTGGACCTCAGAAGGGCGTTCTACGAATACGAAAAGACCAAGACCATGGAGCAGCAGCTTAACGAGGAGACCGAGGGGCGCGGGGCGGAACGCACCAGGATGATCGACAAGATAACCAAACTGAGGGACGCGGCCGAGCTTCTGTCCGGCAAAGCGAAGACCAGCAAGCAGGCGGAGATCGACGAAGAGCTCTCCAAGCTCCAGGAGTTCGACAGGGATACCAGGCAGAGCCTGCTCAACAAGAAGAACGACATGTTTCGCGAGGTCATAGAGGACATACAGAAGATCGTCGAAGATATCGGCGAAAAAGGCGGCTATGACTATATCCTTGATTCCAGGAATATAATGTACGCGAAACCGGATTTCGACCTTACGAACGAAGTGGTCAAGGAACTTAATAAGTAAATAAGGCCACAACTTACGGAGCGTTAGCGACGTAAGTTGTTTGGCCGAATTTATCCCGAGCGAATGAGCGATAGCGAATGAGCCGAGGGATCCAGGATATTTTTAATGAATTCCCGCTTGCGCGGGTGTGACATTTTGTGGGCCGGGGCTTCCCGGCCTTCAAGGTTTAAAGGGGTATGTGTGGATGGCGGAAAATCAAAAGACGATCGCGAAAGACGTCCTTTTTTCCGGAAAGGCGCTGCAAACGGGGCATAAGACCGAAATGGCCTGCCGGCCTTCGGGGCCCGGAACGGGTATAATTTTCAGGCGTACGGATATCCCGGGCAAGCCGGCAATACGGTTAAGAGACGTCGCTTTCTCCGACTCGCATGACAGGAGAAGCACGATAGGGATGGGGCCCGTTGAGGTCCAGACGGTCGAACATTTTTTAGCGGCGCTGTGGAGTCTGGGCATAGATAATCTGGAAGCGGAGGTTAACGCCGGGGAACTGCCTGCCATGGATGGCAGCGCGGCCGCGTTTTTAAGCGCGCTGAAAGAGGCGGGCCTCCTCGAGCAGGCCGAAGAGCGACGGGTCATCAAGGTAGAAGAGCCTATAAGGGTCGAGGATGGAGACAGGTCGCTTTCGATATTTCCCGGTGAACCGCTGAGCGTGTCATACGAGATAGATTACAATGTTACCTGTATCGGCAGGAAGAAGTTCGAGATAACGCTCGACGGAAGATCTTTCGAAAAGGAAATAGCGCCCGCGAGGACCTTCTGCACGATGAAAGAGGCGCTCTTGCTGTTCATCGCGGGCTTCGGAAGGGGAGCCACGCTGAAGAACACGCTTGTTTTAAGGAACAGGGGCCCGATCGGCACCACGTTCAGGTTCCCGGACGAACCCCTCAGGCACAAGATACTTGACCTGGTGGGCGATCTCTACATGTTAGGGACGCCCGTTATAGGAAAGGTTATTGCCGTCAAGTCGGGGCATAAGTTGAACCGGGAGTTGCTGAGAAAGATATACGAGAGGTATGTGGCGCGGGGGAAGTAATAAGTAATACGTGATAAGCGATACGTAAGGCGAAAGGCAAGAGGCTGAAGGGACGTACAAAGTAAGTAATACATAATACGCGATA
>CAZMEZ010000047.1:0-2950 GCA_964565425.1 uncultured Planctomycetia bacterium
GCCGGCGTCGGATCGCCCGAGAACATAATCGGCAAGACTGATTATGACCTTGCCTGGAAAAAAGAGGAATCCGACTTTTTCCGCCAGTGCGACAGGGAGGTCATGGAGACCCGGAGGCCCATGCTGAACATCGAAGAGCCGCAGCTACAGGCGGACGGGAGGGAAGCCACGCTGCTTACGAGCAAAGCTCCCCTGATGGATGCCGACGGGAACGTTTTCGGCATACTCGGGATATACGCGGATATCACCGAGAGAAAGAACATGGAGGAGATCCTGCGCGAATCCGAGGCAAGGTACCGCACAATATTCGAGAACACGGGTACGGCTACGGTCATAATCGAGGAGGACCTTACGATAGCGATAGCGAACACGGAATTCGTGAAATTTTCGGGTTGTTCAAAAAAGGAGATCCAGGGCAAGTTAAGCCTTCTGGAATTCATACACCGGGACGAAATGTCGAGGATAAGGGAATTCCACAGGATCAGGAAGATAGACCCCGAAGCGGCTCCGAGGCAATACGAGGTCAGGTTCGTCGACAGGGGCGGAGAAGAAAGGGAGGTGTACGCCACCGTTGCCATGATACCCGGAACGGAAAGAAGCGTTGTGTCGCTTCTTGACATAACCGAACTCAAACAGAACGAAAGGGAGCTAAAAAGCCAGAAAGAGCTTCTCGATAATATCAACAAGGCCCTTGAGCATAAGCTGAAAGAACTGGAAGAGGCCGCGGGGCATATCAAGAAACTGGAGGGCCTTGTCCCGATATGCGCCAGATGCAAGAAGATGCGTGTTGAGGGAGGCGACCCCAAGGACAAGAGATCCTGGATCAGCCTTGAAAAATATATTTCGGACAGGACGGACGCGAGTTTCACGCACGGCCTGTGCCCGGACTGCATAAAAGAGTTGTACGGTGATACGACGGGCTGAAAATAAAGGGCATCCCGACCGGAGGCGGAACGCATGGACAGCGATAAGATGAACAGGGACGAGCTGGCGCGCGAAGTGGAAAACCTGCGCGAGAGGCTTAGTTTTTACGAGAGCATAGGGTCCCTGTATAAGCAGGCCGAACAGGACCTTAAGATCATGGAAAAAGCGGTGAATTCCTCTTTTAACGGGATAGTTTTTTCGGACCTTGACGGCAACATCACGTACGTTAACGCCGCTTTTTTAAGGATGTGGGGGTATGATTCGTTCGGCGACGTGGTCGGGAAACCCGCGGTAGATTTCTGGCAGACCAGGGACGAGGCGGCGAACGTGCTCAAGGTGCTGTCTGAAAAAGAAAACTGGGTGGGTGAACTTGTGGCCAGGAAGAAGGACGGCTCCCTGTTCGACACGGAACTGTCGGCGAACCTTATAAGGAACTTTGAAGGCAATCCCGTTATGATGATGGGATCATTCGTCGATATAAGCCGGAGAAAAAAATATGAAGAAGAACTGAAAAGATCCGAGGAAAAATGGAGCTCGCTGGTAAAAAACGCCCCCGATATAATCATGATCGCGGATCGGGAAGGGTATATACAATTCATCAACCATACAGTGCCGGGAGTGGGTGAGGAAGAGCCCATCGGCAGAAAACTGTACGATTATATAGACGCCGAATACAGGGAGGTCATGAGTGGATCCCTGGAGAAGATGTTCAAAGGAGAAAAAGGGGTTATTTACGAGCTCAAGGGTGTCGGGCCCGATGGCGGGAGTTCGTGGTACGAAGGACATTTGGGGCCCATCGAACAGGACGGCCAGGTGGTCGCCGCAGCCGTAATAGTGACCGATATTACCGAACGGAAAAAGGCGGAAGAGGAGTTAAGGTTTATATTTGAGAACATGATAGATGGCGTTCTTCTGGCGGATGAAAATACCAAGAAATTTTATATAGGGAACAGGATGATCTGCAGCATGCTCGGGCGCGGGCCGGACGAGATAAAGAACCTGGGGGTCAGCGATATACATCCCGAAGAAGACCTGCCGTATGTCCTGGAAAGTTTTGACAAACAGGCGAGGGGGGAAATAACCCTGGCAAAAGATATCCCGGTGAAAAGAAAGGACGGCAGCGTGTTTTACGCCGATGTCAATTCGACACCCGTTAGCATCAGCGGAAAAACTTACCTGATGGGCGTTTTCCGGGATATGACCGAACGCAAAAAAGCGGAACATGAGCTTAAGGAGCGGCAGGAGCTTCTGGATAACGCCAACAAAGAATTGAAAAGAAGGGTCGCCGAACTCGAGGGCGCCCGTGGTCACATCAAAAGACTGGAAGGCATGTTCCCTATATGCGCCGGCTGCAAAAAGATGCTGGTCGAGGGGAATGACCCGAAGGACCCGAAATCATGGGTGCCCCTGGAAAGATATATCTCTGAACGCACCGATGCCAACTTTACGCATGGGATGTGCCCGGACTGCATGGAAAAGATATACAAAAAGGGCAAGAAGCCCGGGAATGAGGCGAAATAATATGAGGGCGCGGGCAATAATGCTATTGGTGTTATTATCTTTAGTTTTCGCGTTACCGCCGGCATTCGCGCAACAAGACGATGAAGAGGGAATAGTTGAATACCCGGACGGCAGATGGGGGATGGATATAGGCGGAGGGTACCAGGCGATGCCCGCAAAGAACGGCAGAGGATATGACTTTGAGGCGGCAGCGCCTTATCGCGCGGATTACAAGGATACAAGATATGGTCCCATGACCGGCAAGGGTTTTGTCGATTTCCCGGCGTTTGAATTCGAACCGATGGAGAAAGTGAAAGAAGAAAAGGAAGAAGAGCTTCCCGTGGAGGACTACATATTCTATGAAACGACGACCTCGTCGGCGGGAAGTTCGCTGTGGGGGGTGTCTGATTGAGTGATAAGTGATACGTAATACGTGATAGGTTAAGGCAAGAGGCGAGGGGCAAGAGGCGAAAGGGGGAAGGTTGTATCTGGTATCTAGTATCTAGTATCTAGTATCTAGTATCTT
>CAZMEZ010000047.1:2960-10435 GCA_964565425.1 uncultured Planctomycetia bacterium
GCCTAAATGGGGACGTCGCCCATTTTTCCTGGTAAATGGGGACGTCGCCCATTTTTCCTGGTATCTAGTATCTTGTGAATTTTACCGGGGACTGGCAACCGGAAACTGGGGACTCTTTTGTGACTTTGCGACTTAACCATTGCCCGATTTAGAGGGCACTTAAAGCTTACAGCTTATAGCTTAAAGCTGAATCCGTGATCATCTGTGTTTTAACGAACAACGATAAACGAAAAACGAGGAGACATGGCTGAGAATGAATATTCGAAGATAGGACTCTTAAGGAAATTCGCGGGCGGGATAGCCCATGATCTGAATAATCTTTTGACCGGGATAATGGGATTCGCCATGCTGATCCGGGAGGATACCGAAGAAGGGAGCGAATTGGCCCAGTTTGCCGGGGAGATCGAGAGATCATCTCAGAAATGCCGGGAGTTCACCGACAGGTTGATATATTTCGGGAGAAAGATCAAACCGGACATGAAAGAGACGGATATAGGCGGCGCCGTGAGGGAGGGGATAGCGAAAGCCGTCTCCGGCCGGGGGCTTAAGCTGGACATAGAAGCCGATCTTTGCGGTGATCCCGTGGCGAAGGCTGACAGGGAACTGATAGAAAGGGCTGTTTATTACATCATGATGGGCGCGGATCATGGCGGGGAGGGGTTTGACCGCGCAAGTTTCAGCGTAGAAAAGGCGCTTGCGGATGAAAAACAGCCAACGCTCGTTGCCGGCCGCGAACATCTCCGTATAAGGATATCGATACATCGGGTATCGGCCGTTGAGACGGATCCGGTTCACGCGTTCGAACCGGTCTATAAGACCGCCAGGCAGGAGCTGTTCGGGTGTGAACTTGCCGTTGCCCGTGAGATATTTGAGGCCCATGAGGGGGCTTTATCGGCGGTTAAAGATGGGAAAGAAGGCATTGTCTTCGAGGCATGGCTTCCTTCACGATCACGATAACGGTCTTGTGAGCATAAAAATCGTTAGGATAATTTGAAATTCAGTTTTCATTAGGTATACTTATAGAAAAATTAATATATTATTAACATAGCGGGTATGAAGGGTTCGCTGACAGAGAGATTTAATAGTATTTATAAAGTTCTTTACATCACTTTGCGCAGTATTTCAAGGGTGAAAGAAGGAGGGGCAACTCATGGAGGAGAGACGATACCGGGGAAGGATCCTTGTTGCCGACGATGAAGAAGCCGTCAGGGAAGTGCTTAAAAGTTTTTTCCAGAGAAAAGATTACGAGGTCGATACCGCGAAGGAAGGCCGGGAGGCGATAGAAAAACTCGAGTCGTGCAAACCCGATATCCTTCTCCTGGACCTGAAGATGCCGGATATGGACGGGGAGGAAGTCCTGAGATACATCGACAATAACGGCATCAAAGTGGGTGTCATTATAATTACCGGACATCCGGACTTCATAAAGGACAGGAAGCTGCTCAACAGGGCTTATGATTATGTCGTGAAGCCGTTCGACCTGGACTATCTTAACAGCACTGTCCTTACAAAAGTGGTACTTTTGTCGGAATAGATCGGACATGAGTCTATTATGTGGAAACTTTTTGTATACGCGTTCACAGGATCGGTCATTTTCACGTGGGTGGCGATAAAAGCGGCCGCGAAATTAGGCATTTTAGACCGTCCCGATGAGAGGAAGGCGCATTCCAGGCCCACGCCGCTGTTGGGAGGGGTGGCGGTATATGCCGCCTGCATGCTGGCGATCCTCCTGAACTATCATTTTTCCCTGGCTCTCAAGGGCGTGGTGATCGGCGCTACTTTCATGCTGCTTTCGGGCCTTTTTGACGATATAAAAGGGCTCCCGGCTTCGCTCCGCCTTGCGGTGCAGATAGCGTGTTCGCTGCTCGTCGTGTCTTTCGGGGTGAGGCTCAACATCATCCCCGATAATTTTCCGAACGCGGTCCTCATCGAAGCATTGATCACCGTCCTGTGGATAGTAGGCATTACCAACGCGCTGAATTTCATGGACGGTATAGACGGTCTCGCGGCAGGGCTGGTCGTGATAGCGGCAGGCACGTTTTTCATTATAGCCTATCAAACAGGCCAGTATTATTTCGCTTTTCTGAACGCGGCCCTTGTGGGCTCTTGCCTGGGGTTCCTGCTGTTCAATTTTCATCCGGCCAGGATCTTCCTCGGCGACGCCGGCAGCAGTTTTCTGGGGTTCATGATAGCGTCTTTGGCGGTAATGGGTGAATGGGCCGAAAAGAATCCGATAGTGGCGCTTAGCATACCGATCCTGGTCCTGGTACTGCTTATATTCGACATGGTCTACATAACGATCTCGCGCGTTTACGGCAAAAAGGTCAGGAGCTTCAGGGAGTGGATAGAGTACGTGGGAAGGGACCATCTTCATCACCGGCTTTTGGGCCTGGGGTTTACGACCGTCCAGACGGTCGTGTTCATATATATTATCAGCATGGTTTTCGCATTAGGCGCGCTTGCCCTGAAGAGGGCTACCGTGTTCCAGGCGGCCCTCCTGCTTTCGCAGGCGTTTTTCATACTCATCATAGTATCGGTGCTGATGCTCGTAGGCAAGAACAACCTGAACAAGGCCCGTTCATACAAGATCAGGGAAAAGGGGATCGTGGATTTCAAGGAAACCGGGCGATAAGGAAGCAACCGGGAGGGCGATGGATTTTTTAAGGTACTGGGAATTGAACGAGAAACCTTTTGAGAACACGGGAGACCCGAAGTTCTTCTATTATTCGCCATGCCATAAAGAGGCGATGGTAAGGCTGGTCTACGTCATAAAGCAGAACAAGGCGGGGGCCCTGCTCGCGGGCGATTACGGCACCGGGAAGACCACGATCGCCAATGAACTTTTGCTTGAGATAAGGCAGAACGAGGACTACAAGAGCGTGTATATCAGTAACCCCCTTCTGAGCTCCAGGGAGCTCCTGCAGGAGATCGCTTACCAGTTGGGTATCGAGGACGATAAGATCTCGCGCCCCAGGGTGAGGAGGATGATAGAGGACAAATTCAAGGAAACGCAGGAACGGGGACGCCAGACGGTCATAATAGTGGACGAGGCGCATCTTATAAACCGTAAGGATGTCCTGGAAGAGCTGCGCCTGATGATGAACCTGCAGTACAATAACAATTTCCTCGCGACGATAATAATGATGGGCCAGCTGGAGCTCAGGGAGATAATAAACGCCATGCCGCAGTTCAAGCAGAGGTTCGCGATATGTTACCTGTTGAGGCATCTTAACGGGGAAGAGACGGCGGGCTATATAAGGCACCGCCTCGGGGTTGCTGGAGTGCGAAAGGATATTTTTACGGACGAAGCGAAATCCCTGATATATTTTTCCTCGAGCGGAAGGCCGCGGCAGGTCAATAACATATGCGATATGGCTCTTCTGGTCGGTTTTATGAAAAAAGCGGATTGCATAGACGGGCAGATAGTGCGTGACGTCGTCAAGGATCTCGGGGAACAGACACCGGCATAATTATGGTTGATTTGCATAAAGGATTTGAAGGGTTCGAGAGTCTCGGGCCGCCTAAACCCGCGAAAAAGGAGAACGAAATATCGCTTTCCAAACACGCGGGCGCGGGCAAGGCGAGTCTGTCCGCTCCGGGTACGGATCTCGCCAAGGCGGAGTCCGTTTACGAGAATATCCTCAGTTTTGCCACTACGATACTCAACAAAGTGGCCGAGGACAAAGAGAACCAGATCAAGGGGGAGGATATACTGGGGTGGACGCAGGAATTCTGCGACCAGTTCAAGGAGTTCATAAGTCCCAATGATCTGGTAAGGCTTGTTTTCAGGCACGATGAATATAAGAGCAACTATGTATATACCCATTCGGTGAACGTGTGCCTTCTTTGTGTCAGGATGGCGCTGGAGCTTAATTTCTCTTCGGAAAAACTCCAGGAGATCGTTATAGCCTCGCTTTTCCACGACATAGGCCTGATGAGGATCCCGGCGGACATATGGAACAAGGACGGAAGGCTTTCGAGCGCGGAATGGGAAGAGGTGCAAAAACACGTCATTTACGGGGAAGAGATATTCAAGAAGATCTCCGGCGTGGGCGATAACGTAGCTACCATAATAGGACAGTATCATGAGAAAGTGGACGGGACGGGATACCCCCGGCATCTAACGAAAGACGAGATACATTACGGGGCGCGTCTTTTGTCCCTCATGGACAAATACGAAGCGAAGACGCATACGCGGCTCTGGAGACCGCGTTTTCTGCCCGATAAGGCCATCCAGCAGATACTCGATAATGAGAGCTCGAGCTATGACCCCCATTTTGTGAGGACGATGCTCAGGTGCGTATCGATATTCCCGGTGGGGTCATGGGTCAGGATCAGCACCGGCGAGATAGGCGAAGTCGTAAGGAACAACCCCGACACGCCGATGAGGCCCGTTATAAACATAACATATGACAGGTCAAAGCGCCGTCAGGATGAATCGCGTCTCCTTGACCTGTCCAAGCAGTTCCTGATACATACTGAACAATGTATAGACCCTGATGATCTGAAAGAGAAAGAATCATAAAATGAGGTGCGCATGCTTGTGAAAAATATATCATACAAGGCGGTTATTATCGCGGGATCGTTCATCCTGCTGACAGGTGCTTTGGGCTGTTCCCGCTTCGCCGCTCCCGCGACGAAACTCGACAGGTCCCTGTACAGCCCGGAAGGGACCATTGCCGCGGAAGGGAAGTACATTATAGGCGTGAGGGATGAGCTCCGCATAGCCGTGTGGAGATGCCCGGAACTTAGCGGCACGGCCGTGGTCAGGCCCGAGGACGGCAAGATAACCCTGCCCCTGGTCGGGGACGTCAAGGCCGCGGGACTGACGCCCAGGGAGCTCGCGCAATCCTTGAGCGATAAGTTCGAGTTTTACGTCAAGGAGCCCCGGGTAGCCGTGGGCGTGGTCAAGTTCGGCGATAAGAAGGTGTTCCTTCTGGGGCAGGTCATGAGGCAGGGGACCTTCCAGCTGGAACGGGGCGACAGGGTGATCGACCTCATTACGAGAGCCGGCGGGTTCAGCGATAACGCGGTCAAATCCACCTCTTACATCATACGGGGAGGATATGAGGATAGCCGTATAATCCGGATCAATCTGGCCCGTCTGATACATAAGGGGGACACCTCCCAGAACGTTTATCTCGAGGAAGGGGATATCGTGTACATCCCGATGTCGGAGCTTGAGAACATTAATTACGCTTTGCGCAAGATATTCCCGTCCATGTTCTTCGCCGAGAAGCTTGCCGATCTCCAGCAGGATATCATGGGGGGGGCGTATGACTGGCATGCCGTGTGGCTCAAGATGGCGGGTAAAAAATAGAATTTTTAACGGATCCATTGATAGAACGATATTAACCCGAGAAGGTTGACAAGATGGCTGAATATGGATTGAACCTGTGGGATTACTGGCGAATAATACACAAACGCAAGTGGATAATCATCCTGATATTCCTTGTCTCGCTGATGAGCTCCTATGTTTTCAGGCAGAAGGTCGAACCCATTTATAAGTCCACCGTGACGCTGTACGTGAACATGCAGAGGACCCCCATGGCCGAGATAACCGGCTCCGGCGTTACGTTCTGGGGCGGGGGAGGGGGGAACCTCTCTACACAGCTTGAGCTCATCAAGAGTTTCAGCATCCTTAAGGACGTGGCGATAGAGCTCGGGTATATAAAAGAGACAGATACGGATAGCGAGAAGGCCCAGGGCGTTGTCGCGTCGCTAAGGGGCAAGATATCCGTGGGTGAGGTGGGGGATACGGAACTGGTGGACATAACCGTGACCGACGCGAATCCCGTGCGGGCCAGGGATATCGCCCGGGCGGTGGCGGAGGTCTTCATCAAGAAGAACTGGGAATCGAAAGTGGCCGAAGCCAGGAAAACGAAATTATTCGTGGAACAACAGCTGGAAAAGCTGGATAAAGAGATAACCGGTATAAAAAGGAAACTCAGCGTGCTGGGGGTGCGTCCCGATGCGGGAGGAAGATACACGGCCGACGTGTCGGACTTCGAGACACGGCTGGTGCGGCTCAAGTTCGAACTCAGCAACCTGAGGGAACGTTATACCGACAACTACCCGCGTATCATAACCATAAAAGAGGAGATCAAGAATATCGAAGAGCAGCTGGGCGATCGGCCGGGCGAAGAAAAGAAGATCGATCTGGACCTGGGAACGATAGACGCCGACCGCTTGAAGAGCGAGCTGGACATAAACGAAAAGTTATACGTCCTGCTCAAAGAGCGTTATGAAAAGGCGTTGATACTGGAGGCGTCAAAGACACAAGATATCGAGGTAGTGAACCCGGCGGTCATTCCCAGGTTCCCGGCTTCGGTGCCCGCCGCGACTAACATCTTTTTCGGGGCGGTAATAGGGCTCGTGCTCGGGCTCGTGGCGGCGCTTATCGCGGAGAGCATGGATACCTCCATAGGGACGATAGAGGACGTAGAGGAATACCTGCGTCTGCCCGTTCTCGGCGTCGTACCTCACATAGAGATAAGAAAGGATACAGGGGCGGATTACTGGAAGGAGCCGCCTGCCTCTCCGGAGGAAAGGAAGAAGTACGCCGAGATAATGGGGCGGCTTGTGACGCAGTACAGGCCGAAATCACCCATAGCGGAGGCTTACAGGAACCTCCAGACGTATATAAAGTTCTCGGGCCTCGATAAATTCGGCAACTGCCTCATGTTCACCAGCGCCGGCGTCCGCGAGGGTAAGACCATAACGAGCGTCAATTCGGCGCTCAGCATGGCCCAGATGGGATATAAGGTGCTTCTGGTGGACGCGGACCTCAGGAGGCCTTCCGTGCACAAGGTATTCGGCATCCCCAGAGAAACGGGCCTCACGGAGGCGGTCCTCGGCACGTTCAAGCTCGAAGACGTGGTAAAGACCATGGATGACGTGATGATGGGGAACATCAAGTCGTCCATGATACTCAAGACGTACGGTATGGAGAACCTGCACATCATAACCGCCGGGCATCTCCCGTCCAACCCTTCGGAGATCCTGAGTTCCCAGAACATGTCCGAGTTCATAAAAGAGGCCAAGGAAAAGTTCCAGGTCGTGCTGTTCGATTCGGCGCCGATACTTCCCGTGACCGACTCCTGTATATTAAGCTCAAAAGTCGACGGTGTTATCCTTGTGTATGAGGTCGGAAGGGTATCCAGGGGCGCCTTGAGGAGATGCAAGGTGCAGCTAGAGAGCGCCAAGGGAAGGCCGATAGGCGTCGTTTTAAACAGCATGAGGGCTTCCGATATGAGATTCGGTTCTCCGTTCTATTACCACTACCAGAAATATTATGGAGAGGGGACCAAGAAGGAAGGGTAGTGATCCTGTGCCCGCGAGGGTTTGAAATGAAGGTTCATATCCTGTCCTGCCTCTCCGTTTTTTCATGTGCCGGGGGAGGGAATCATCAGCTTTTCCGATCATCAAGGCGTCAATTACAAGGTAGTAATAACGATCTTCTTTCTGCTGTTCGC
>CAZMEZ010000048.1:0-9481 GCA_964565425.1 uncultured Planctomycetia bacterium
ATGATCGCGTCGAATTCGTCGTCGCTGAAGGTGAACGGCGCGTTGAAGTCCATCTTTTTGATGTCTACCTCTTTGGTCCCGCTTCTGGTCAGGCGTTCCGCCAGCGTGCGCAATACTTTCTCGTCGATATCTATTGCCGTAACCCTCGCTCCAGCTTCCGCCAATCCGGAAACATGTTCGTCGCGGGCGCCTGCCCCGAGGATCAGGACCTTCTTCCCGTGAAGGTCCCCGCCCAACGTATCGCTGAGTTTTGCCATTATGTGCTTTTTGACCGTCGCCTTCCGCGGCGCGGGAGCGGCTTTTTTCGCCACAAAACCGCACAGGCGTATCAACCGGTCCTCTTTTCGTTTTAAGAACGTTTCCTGGTAATCAAAGCCTTCAAAACCGCTTTCTTTCAATCGTTTTTGAACGGACTCGGGCGTCGCGTGCACCCCGATGAAGATTATCTTTACCCTGCCGGCTTTTATATCACCGTAGAGCCCGTCGGCACTGCCGTATTCGGACTCGTTCTTTGTCTCACCTTCAACCGCTTTGTACACCAGGAACGGCTGGGTCTCCGGATCCCCCAAAAGGGACCGCACCTTTTCGGGCAGGACGCCGTCATTGAGCAACCTTGTTATTACCTCCGTCTGCAATTTATAGCGGTCGTTCAGACCGTACGGGCCGGGGTCCCTGAAATCCAGATACGATACGAGACCGCCCGGCCTCAGGACGCGCGCGACTTCGCTTAAGATCCTTTCGCGCACGTCAAGATCGATCACCTGACTCAACGTGCGGTGGAGAACGATGCCATCTACCGAATTATCCGGCAGCGCTATCCCCTTTGCCAGATCACCCTGCACATAGGCCACCGTCCTTCCCCCGGTCGAGCGAAGGTCTTCCAGGGCTTCGCTTGCGTCGGAAGCACCGACAAGGTTCAGGGAGAGAAACCTTGCCCTTCTTTTAGCCATTTCGATGTTCCGCGGCTTTATATCGATCCCCAATACGGGGATCCCCCGGTCACTGACCCATTCGGCGATCTGTCCTTCTCCGGAACCCAGTTCAACCATAACAAGATCGTCTTCTCCCTCCGCTTTCCGTGCTTTCAATGCTTCCATGAATTTTTCCGGATAGGCCGCCTCGAACTGTTCATCGGCGCCGCTGAACCCGCTTATCTGGGATGAGGTGTCCTTTAATATTCCCGGGGTGCTTACATGGTCATCCGGAAGCTCTATTATCGAGATGCCGGTATCATCGCGCTGGGTATCCGCGACACTGTCGCAAGCGGACACGACACGGAATTTCTTTCCCCTTTTCGGACCGTTGAATATCTCGAGGTCCACCACCGTTTTCTCGCCCTCTTTTTTCGGATTCGTCAGCACGTTCAACAAACGCCTTCTATCGATCCGGGGAAACACGCTTAACCACTTGTCGAGTTCGGCGTTTATGTCCTGGAAAGGGATGAGCTCTTCTTTGAGGGACATCGAAAGTATGCAGGCAAGCTCCAGGCGTACCTGCGTGTCATATTCCCAGCCGGCGACTTCGAGTATGGGCTTGAACATGGAGGGGACCTGGAGGTGTTTGTCTATCGATGCGGGCCTCGGATCGGGGTATGCCCACGCGATGTTGTTGATGAGGAAGAGACACACCACGACCATCGCGATCGCCTTGATCCACATGCTATATCTTGTTTTATAGGTGTTCATAGTTAAATTAATTTTGATAGGTTAGCCCATAAAAAAGTTATTATCATTATATTATATAACGTATGTTAGCACAACTAAAAGTATGCTAAATTTTGTATCTTTAACGTGTGTGTAAGGGGTTTAATTTGAATGACTTATGCAACAGGATTGTGACGAGTGGCGGGTGACGAGTGACGGAATTCGCAGAGACCAAAATAAGCTTGTGTCATGTGCTATGTGTCATGTGTCATGATTGTCCATAATTGGATTGGCGATGGGACATTTCAGTTCGTTCAAACTGGAGGAATCCCAATCGCTCGCTCTATTTAGTCGTGAGTCGTGGGCCTTGGGTCTTGAGTGAAAGCGATGGGCAATTCTATTCCGTTAGAGTTCCGGAATCCCCATCGCTCGCTCATTTGTTGCGAGGAAGATGATGCGTTCGTGAATGGTGAATCGTGAATAGCACCCAGACTGAGGCGATGGGACATTTCAGTTCGTTCAAACTGGAGGAATCCCCATCGCTCGCTAATATATTTGCGAGGGGAAAATATTAAAAATTTATTTTTATATATTTTGCCCGAGCAAATATATAAAAATGACCGCCTGCGGGCGGTCATTTTGCCAAAAATTTACTGCGTTTAAGTGCCGTTAAATTTATCGAGAAAGTGGTGGGACAAATTTCGAAGAAATTTGCCCCATCGCTCGCTATATATGTTTGCGAGGAGGAAAGCAGGGAAATGCAGGTATTTCCCTGCTTTACGACGAGCAAACATATAAAAAAGCAGCCGATAAGGCTGCTTTTTGCAAAATTTTTCACCCGTTCAGGTGCCGGAAAAATTTTGGAGCGAGCGATGGGAATCGAACCCACGTAGGAAGCTTGGAAGGCTTCTGCACTACCATTGTGCTACGCTCGCTCCGAAAACCGGCTATGTTTTAAAGAAATACTATACTCTTTCCCCCATTGTTGTCAAGCGTTACGGGCCTGCCGAGAATGCTGCCGGGCGACTTGCCCCTCATCTCTCCTCCCGAAAAATCTTAGTTCCGGACCCCTTCCTCAGCGCATCCTCTATAGCCCTGAGTATCGCATCGCTCGTTATGGTAGCGCCCGTTACGGCATCGACCTCCAGCGACTGTGTTTCGATAACGGGACCTATTACCCCTCCCGCTTCCTGCACATGCCAATCGCCTTTCGATCGGACGATCCTGATGTCTTCTATCCTACCTCCCCTTACGGTCACTTCAACGACTATCGGCACGTCCCCGTAATCAAGCCATCCTCCGGCGTAAGTTCCGTCAGGGATTTTCGAGATATCCGTTTCCCCGATTCGCGCATCCTCTGCCTCTGCGACATGAGATGCCCCTGCCATAATGCAGGCAAAAACAAGCGCTATGGCAAAAACCGGCAGCATGAAACGCATGTTATATCTTTCCTTCTTCGCTTCTATCATCGGCGGCTTTATGAACACCCGTGAGGCCTTCGAACACCGCGCCTCAAGACAATCGATGCAATCATATCCACTCCAGGATGTATTCCTTCAGCCGCGCGTCCACGGCCTTCGCGTCGCCGAAAAAACGGTCCAACTCGGCCCAGAATCTATCGCTGTGGTTCTTGAGCCGGGTATGCGTAAGCTCATGGAGCATCACGTAGTCGATAAGCTCGTCCGGGAGCAAGGCCAGCTTTACGTTCAGGCTGATATTATTCCTGCGCGAACAGCTCCCCCACTGGGCTTTATTCTTCCTGATGCGCAATTTCCCGTACGTCAGGCCGTGTTTCCCTGCCAGCTCTTCCATCCTTCCGGCAAGCTTATTATGCGTAACGCGGCTTTCTACGTCCACAGACCTGTTCAGGCGCGGCCGGTATTCACGGCGCGTTTTCTCCATTTTCTCGAGTTCCCTTTTTATCCAATCCGCCTTGGACCGGACGACCTCCTGCGCTCTCCTGAACGGGACCCCGCGCGGCACTGCGACACGGACATTTCCGACGGGCCTGATGAAGACGTTGACGTTCCTGGCCTTTTTGCTGCGCTCGAAAAGCACAGGCCCTATTCCTTCCATGTCCAGGATATGGACTTTTTCCATGACAGTGTTATCCGCGGTCCTCTTTTTTTTCCCGATCCTTTTCTTTCTCCGACTGCACTGCCCTTTTTATCCGGGCTATGTCTATCTCTGTTGGCCCGGCGACCCCGCAGGGCTTGAATTCCTCGGTGTCCTGAAAGATCTCCAGCATCGCCTCCTTGCCGTTAAAGAACATTCCCGTGTATATTATGCGGAATTTCTTTCTTCCGAAGACGTTTTCGACCTCCAGGCATTCTGATTTCCCGAATCTGATCCCCTCCTTAAGGGGACATCCCGGGCATTGATACTGCTCGTCCCGTATCATCTCCCAGCACTTGCCTCCCAGATAAGGCCGGCCCGTCATCTCAGCCATCGTCTTGTTCATGAAAAGTATGTTTCCCTTTTCATCCACGACCTCGATGCCGAAAGGTATGGTCGTAAGCACGACATTGTCGAAATCCAGAATGTCCCGGAGGGCCCTCTCGCTTTCCTCAAGCGCTTCCCTTACGCGCCTGAGCTTCCCGACAACACCCGCTATAATAATTCCGAAAACCGGAAAAACTATCGTTATTACCACGCGCAGGTAGGCATCGTGCGGAGCCACCATGGTAGCGAACGACTGCATGAAGGTGCCTTTAAAGAAGAAGAGATAGTCGACCATGGCGTCGAGGACCCACACGAAAAGACCGAAAAGGACCGCGACCAGCACTATTTTATGTTCAACCTTCATTTCAGTCTTCCCAGTCAGCCCTTTCTTTTGAAGCCTTGTCGATCTCCGCTATCTTGCCCCTGGTCTTCCGGTAAGAATCGAGCCGGACGGAACCGCTCATGTATTCGACGATACCCGGCTCGTCCTTGCCGGGATCCGCGGCCTTTCCGGAGCACCCGGGGAGAAAAAATGTTATCGTCAAAACGGCCTTAAGAACGTCCCGCGGCCCCGTTCTCATGGCTTGGTCCAATCCAGGAGCTCAGGCGCGTACCCCAACCCCCGCATCTTTAAAGGCCCGCTCCTGCGAAGCAAAATGGTATAGTCCTTACTGGGTCGCGCCCTTTTCCCCCCGCTGAGCCTCCGGACGGCGTGCACGATCGAGTAGGCAGTGAACTTGACTATGTGGTCCGGAACGCCGTCTTTATTCTCGGACTGGGCCTCCATGTCACACTGGTCATTTACGTAATCGATCGAAACGAAACGCTGCCGTCCATCCTTTATATCAGCGGCGATCTCCGTGGAGAACCATGACATCCTGGTGATCCTTGCGATCTTTGCCGCCATCTTTACGAGAGGCGAAAGTTTGTATTTCCTGAATTCATCGGCCGTCAGATGCTCGTAGAACGACGTCTTGTCGTTCCACCAGCATGGGATGAGCTTATCGAAGACATGAAAGACCCGGAACCAGGCCCTCTTGCCTCCCAGATAGACAGGATGTATCTTCTCCTGGAGCAGGAAATTATCATAAGGGTCGAAATCGCGCGCTTTGGCTATCTCCCGGCTCGTGCCGACGGCGTCGTATATGACCCCGCGGTGCCCCCACCCGCACCCGGGTTTTATTATAAAAGGCTGGCCGAGGTTGCGCCGTTCATCATCGGTAAGCTTGAACGTGCGGGGTTCCCAATTGCGCACAATAACGGTGTACGGGGTTTCAATGCCGGAATCCATCAGTTCGTAATGTATGGAGGCCTTGTCCACGGCCATTCGCGTTCTGTCAGGGTCATTGATCACGACGCCACCCGTGTCCTTTATGCTGTAACAAAGACGCGAGTACGGCTCGCCCGGCACATCATATGAAGCCTCGGTATCAAGCAGGACCTTCACCCTAAGCTGGCCTTCCGTGATCTTTCTGGTAAGGTCCCTTACCTTATCCTGGGTCACCCACAAGAATGAAAGACGCTTTTCCCTGCAGTCATACGCGAGACTGTCCGTAAAAAGACAGGGATCCTTGTCCCATGTCAGTCCGAAATCATATTCTCTCATGGCATTTTCGGGATTTTGATAAAATATCTCTTCCCGATAAACGACGGGGGCTGCGCCTGTCAGCCCCCGTCGTTCCCGGGAATATCATGCTCGGCGATCACAACCCGACCGTACCCCTCCTGCATCTTCTCTTCAGGAACTCTTCCTTGTCCTCACGCAGGGACAGGTCCTTGGCCGACTTGACTTTCATGCTCATCTTGGAGATATCGTCACTCGCCGTCTGGAAAGGGCTTCTACTCCCGGTTTGAGTTGCCGCCTTGCCCTTGTCCTGGGGCGCGCCCCCCGCAAAAGCCGCGGCCACGCTTACGAAGAACAGAACCACGAGCGCTAACTCTGCCACTTTTTTCATGACCCCTCCTTATCTGTTATATGCCGACCAAATGCGTTCCAACCATATCCTTACTTTAAGGCCGTAAAAACGGTCATCGGCTTGCCCTGCGCGCCCGTTCGACCTGTTCGATCAGTTCCCTGGCGCGCTTAGTTCTTGGGTCATCGTCGCCATATGCTGTCTTGCATATCACCAGGTATGAAACGGCGTTTTCCATTGCCTCCTCATACCTGCCGACCTCGTAGCATGCGGCAGTAAGGAATCTATAGATATTCGCGAGCTGGTAATTATCTTTCCCGTAGACCCTCTCACCAATGTCCCTCGCCCGCTCAAAGACCTTCAAGGCCTTTTCGGGCTTTCCGGCCTCCATGTACACGATGCCAAGATGCATGAACCTCTCCGCTACATTGATATTTTCAGGATCATACAATTCTATGGTAAGCCTGAGGGCCTCCTTGAGCGACGCTTCGGCCGCGGCATAATCCCCCCGCCGGATAAGTAATGGGACCTCCGCGTCTATTTGTCCTATCCTTTCCGTTTTTTCGCTCAAGAGCCTCTTCCCGGACCTTGTTCTTCTTTTTCTCTCCGAAGGTCTTTGTTTTAAGGCCTCCCCGATAAGATCATCCCACTCATCGGCGCCGGCAAAGAAAACGGACATGGAAAATGCAACCATGAGCGTCAAAACGGCTATCTTCAACTTCATAAGCGCCGCACCCTTCCTCCCTATCATTAACTGCCCGGCTCATAAACGGAAGCTATGCCCTTCGTATCTTGCCGGTAAGCCACATGACCAGCCTGCCTACCCAGTAGCAGGCGTACAGCAATATTATCAAACGGTCAAGGGTCTGATGGAACTGATATGAAACGCTCATCTGGCTCATCACTGCCAGATTCAGCAGGAACCAGACAATAAAAAAGCTGACCACGATATATGCTTCCCTGTATACTACCTTCTTGAAATCTCCAAAATTCATATGCCCTCCTTAAAAACGAACCTTAAAGCGTATTATACAGCGGCGCGTCCTAATGGTCAAATAGAGCGCCCCTATCGCCTGTCGGCGCCCGAAACGCCCATGTACCTGCTGTCGGATTCCTCGGGGACCATATCGCTGTACTCCGCGTCATCGCTTTCGAAAAGCTCACTATCCTCCGGGTCTATTTTCGGCTGAGGAGCGGCCCCGGGACCCTTTTCCGCGGGATCCCCGTCCCCCCTGATCTTTTCCGGATCTTCCGTAGACCATCCATCCGGGCCGTCCGCCAAAACAAGTGTATGGCAAGCCAGGAAAAGCACGGCTAAAAACATTATTATTTTAGAAGGGGTTTTGGCGATCATTCAGGCCCTGCTTTCTTTTTGAAATGCGTTGTGATCCTTCCCACCAGCCCGCGTATGACCTGGACAAGGGTTATCGGTATCACCATAAGGAATACCCACACGAGAAGCGTCTCGAGGAAGATAAGATACGCCGTGGGAAGGAAAGCCCCCTGGATATAGATCTCGTAAGAAGAGCGGCACAATCCAAGATAATACACAAAATGGCTGACAGCCCCGATGGTACAGGCCAGTATCCACATCAGGATTATCGCGTCGTACATCTTATCAGTCGCGCTCTGCGAGAGAAAATCATCTAATTTCGCTTTCATTTTATCCGGTATATCGGGAAATGCCATTGATTCTCCTCAAGATTCATTTGTTTTTATTTTTTCATGAACCGGCCCAGCACTAACCCCAGCACGATCAAAACCAGGGCTATAACCAAAATAATATTCATGAGTTTTTCGACCGTCATCTCCGCGCCCTTTCTGTGCTCTATAAATATAACCTTAAAAACGCCGAAAATACAAAAGGCTTTATTTCTTTATAAAAAAAGCCATTAACATGCTGCCGATCATGGCTATCGCCCCGATCCCAAAAAGGATCAGGCATATGTTTATCAATGTTCGCACTGTCACACACGCCCCCTTTCCTTTTATCGGTATAGCAGCCGAAGCCTTTGCTCTTCTCTCAGGCACTCGACCCGCGATTGGGCGATCTGGTAGTTTATCAGCGGATTTTCCCTGTCGGCGCGCTTGTAGTGTATAAAATAATATTCGATCCTTGAAAGCATCTTGTTCATAAGCGCATGCAGCCTTTCACCTTCATACGGCACGGGCTCGACCATCTTGTTATATTCATGCCTCAGGAGGCCGACTTTTTCCAGCGCGGTATCCGGGTCGATGTATCCCTCGCTGAATTTGAGAAAAAGATCGTCAAGGTATTCATTAACGTCCTTTGATACCTGCAGCTGGTATCTCATTCCATCCGTATCGGGCTCCATCATGCCGCCCTGGGCATAGAGCAACCGTAGCGGCGCAAAGGCCAGCAATGATAAAATGAGGGATATTCTTATTATGTTCATATACTGATTTTATCCTGTGTTATATATCTTTACAAGTATTTATAAAAGGGATCTCCCTGGACGGCCCTATTCGGGAACGTCCGGGGCCATGTTGATGTGATACCGGAAGACGACCTTCAGCGGGCCAAGTTCTCCTCAACACAACGTATAAGCGTCTTTACCCCCACCGGTTTGGACAGGAGCAGCCAGCAGGGCTCTTCGCCTCCCGAAACGAAGTCAAAAAGAGCGGACACGAAAACGATCGGGACCCGTCCTATGGTCTGATCCCTTCGAAGCAGTTCGGCGATATGCGGACCGTCCATATACGGAAGCAGCACATCGAGGATAATAAGATCCGGCCGGAACTCCCTGGCCGCGGGAATGACCCTCCTCGCGTCATTTTCCGCGTCTACCTGGTATTTCCCGGTCTCCTCGAGGATCTCCTTCACCATATCCGTGAAGTTCTTCTCGTCATCCACGACAAGGATTTTCTTCTTATCCATGGCTCACCCCCACCCTGAAAATTCTTCTACCTTTACTTTCTCTTAAATTATATACGGCGATTGTTAAAAAATAGTTAACGATTGTATAAATAATAGTTAAGTTTATACCTGCATGCTTTGGGGTAATAGAACCGGATTTGACAGCCGCCCGCCTTGTATCAAAGCGCGCACATATTAAGATAAATCATGAGTCCCAGCTCTCTTTGATATTAGATATTTGATGTTTGATATTGAATATTCCATGCAACCACACTCGTTTTGCGAATAACCTTCTTTACAAATTTATTATAATCGTATAAAATACGCCTACGATATATTGTTCTCTATTTTATGGGGAGATGGCGGAGTGGTCAATCGCAACAGACTGTAAATCTGTCGACTTATGTCTACGAAGGTTCAAATCCTTCTCTCCCCACCATAAAAAAAGAAAAGGGACGGTAAACACCGTCCCTTTTTTATTTAACAGAACGTTTGAAATTATACCACCCTGCGGAAGGACAACAAGCCCGAGCCATGCGAGGGCTTGGTGCCCCGACGCCGGCTCTCACCACGGCGGAGGGACAACAATCCCGGAACGAAGTGAC
>CAZMEZ010000049.1:0-9306 GCA_964565425.1 uncultured Planctomycetia bacterium
ACCCTGAACAAGCTATATGCTTGTTCAGGGTTTTATAACTGGTGAGCCGCCTTGGACTCGAACCAAGCACCCACGCCTTAAAAGGGCGTTGCTCTACCGGATGAGCTAGCGGCCCACATTTAAATGAGACCGGAGCTTATGGAACAAAGTGAACATAAGCTCCATGGTCGAATTTATCTCGAACCCCTTTAGGGGTGAGAGATCTTTGATTTATCCCGAGCCCCAAAGGGGCGAGGGGGTTAAAATTATCCTTTTATCTCCGTCTCTTTATCCTTGAGAGCGGTATCGATCTTCTCTATGTATTCGTCCGTGAGCTTCTGGACCTTGTCCTTGGTCTCGAACTTATCGTCCTCGGTCATCTTGTTGTCCTTTTCGAGCTTCACGGCTTCTTCGTTCGCCGCGTGGCGCGAGTTCCTTACGGAGACCCGGCCCTCTTCGGCTACCTTGTGCAGCACCCTGGCAAGCTCTTCCCGCCTCTCGTGCGTGAGCTGCGGCATGGAAAGGCGTATCACCTTGCCGTCGTTCGCGGGCGTGATCCCGACCTCGGAAGTGAGTATCGCCTTCTCTATCATGCTCATGGAATTCCTGTCCCACGGCTGTATGACGATGAGACGCGGTTCGGGGGCGGTGATGCTGGCAAGCTGTTTCAGCGGCGTTTTCGTGCCGTAATAATCCACCCTTATCCCTTCCACCAGGCGCGGGTGGGCCCTTCCGGTCCGGATGGTGGAAAATTGCTTCTTTACGGCCTCGAGGGCCGCTTCCATCTTCGCCTTGGTCCCCTTCAATATCTTGTTCATTTCCGTTTCGTACATAAAAACCACCTCTTACTTAGCCTATTTTTGTGCCTATCTTCTCGCCCATTATGGCCTTCTTGATATTTCCTTTTTTCTTGATATTGAAGACCACTATGGGCACGTCATTATCCATGCACAGGCTTACCGCGGTCGCGTCCATGACCTTAAGCTTTTTCCCGAGGACTTCCATGTATGTGAGCTTGCTGAATTTCCTCGCGGACTTGTACTTGACCGGGTCTTTCGAATAAACCCCGTCGACCTTGGTCGCCTTGAGTATCATGTCGGCGCCGATCTCGGCCGCCCTGAGCGCCGCCGCCGTGTCCGTGGTGAAAAAGGGATTGCCGGTACCGCAGACGAATATCACCACACGGTTCCTCTCGAGGTGGCGTACGGCGCGGCGGCGGATGTAAGGCTCTGCGAGTTCCTTCATCTCGATCGCCGTGAGGACGCGCGTGTCCACGCCTATCCTTTCCAGGGCGTCCTGGAGCGCGAGGCCGTTGAGCATCGTGGCGAGCATGCCCATGTAGTCGGCGCTTGTCCTGTCCATCCCGCTCGAAGCCGCCTTGAGCCCACGGAATATATTGCCTCCGCCTATCACCAGGGCTATCTGGACGCCTTTCTTGTGGACTTCCTTGATCTGTCCGGCTATCGAGGAATTGATTCCAGGATCTATGCCGAAGCCGCGGGTGCCCATCAGAGCTTCCCCGCTTAACTTCAGGATGACCCTTTTAACCTTCCTGGTCCTGGATGCCATAGGCCCTTCCTTGTTTTATTCTTCTTCGCCTAACTCGAACCTCACGAACCTCTTTACCACGATGTTCTCGCCGATCGTCGCGATCAACTGGGTCACGAGGTCTTTTATGCGTATATTCGGGTCTTTTATGAAAGGCTGCTCGAGAAGGCATACCTCCGAGAAATACTTGTCCATTTTCCCGTCGACTATTTTCTCCACGACGTTATCGGGCTTGTCCTTTACCTGCGTGCGGAAGATATCCTTTTCTTTCTCTATCGCGTCGGACGTCACTTCCTCCCTTGAAACGTAAAGCGGGTTGGCCGCGGCTACCTGCATAGCGAGGTCCTTCGTGAGCCTCCTGAAATCGTTGTTCCTGGCGACGAAATCGGTCTCACAGTTAACTTCGATGAGAACGCCGATCCTGTTCCCCATGTGTATGTAGCTTTCTACCACGCCCTGCCCGGCTGCGCGGGAGGCTTTTTTAGCGGCTTTAGCGATACCCTTCTTCCTGAGTATATCCACGGCCTTGTCTATGTCCCCGTCCGCTTCCTTGAGGGCTTCCTTGCACTCCATCATGCCCGCGGATGTCTTGAACCTAAGTTTCTTTACAGCGTCCATCAAGCTCATGTCTTCTCTCCCGTCTTTATTGATATCAGTTGTCGGTGTCATCCAGTTTTATGTCGCCTTCGATGGTATCGTCGATCCCGGGCTCCCTTTCTTTCTCCGTAACGATCTCCTCTTCGACCGCCTCCTCTTCTCCCGCCGCGGGCTCTTCGGCGACCTCTTCTTTCTTCTCCCCGGCCGGAGCGGGTTCTTCGGCGACCTCTTCTTCCTTCCTCTCGCCGATGGTGGTGCCCATGAACTCGCTGCGCCCTTTGGCTATGGTATCGGCAAGAGTGGTGACTATATAACTTATGGACCTTATCGCGTCGTCGTTGCCCGGTATCGGGTAGTCGATCATGTCCGGATCGCAGTTGGTGTCGACCAGGGCTACTATCGGTATGCCGATCTTTCTCGCCTCTTTCACGGCTATATTTTCGGCCTCGGCGTCGATGACTATCACGCAATCCGGAAGCGTCTTCATGTCGCGGATACCTTCCAGGTTCTTGAGAAGCTTCATCTCTTCCCTGTCAAGCTGGGCTTTTTCTTTTTTGGCGAGAGAAGCGTAGATCTCGCTCGCTTTCATCTCCTGCAGCTTGTCGAGCTTATCGACGCTCTTTCTGATGGTGTTGAAATTGGTAAGACAGCCCCCGAGCCACCTTTCATCGACAAAGAACATGTCGCAGCGCCGGGCTTCGTCACGTACGATCTGTTTGGCTTGTTTTTTGGTGCCGACAAAAAGCACCCTTTTCCCCCCGGCGGCCAGCTTATGCGTAAAATCGACCGCGCGGTTAAGGGCCTCTTCCGTCTTTTTGAGGTCCAGTATATAAATGCCGCTCTTTGCCCCGAATATGAACCTCTTCATCTTCGGGTTCCATTTGTTGGTCTGGTGCCCGAAATGGACACCGTTCTCCAACAGCTCCCTTATCATGGTTCCTACCGTCATCTCTTCCTCCTGTTTTCGGGCCCGGCCCGGGCATTGCGCGATTAAGATCCCCGAACCGTTCGGGGGACATCACACGCGGCGGGTCAGACCGTCCTCACGCGTCAAACATACTGAACGATTATTATATATAAAAAGCGCCTAAATGCAAGTATTTTCTGATATTTATGGCGAAAAACGGGGTTTTGCGCCACCTCAGGAGTTCTGGACGGCCGAATCCGCGAATTGCATCTCGTAAAGCCTTTTGTAGACAGGATTTCTGGAAAGAAGTTCTTCGTGTTTACCCATATCCACTATGCGCCCCTTGTCCAGGACAACGATCTTGTCGGCGTGGGTCACGGTGCTAAGACGATGGGCGATGACTATAACTGTCCGGCCTTTCATGAGATTGTTTATCGCATCCTGGACGAGCTTCTCGCTTTCGGAGTCAAGCTGGGAAGTGGCTTCATCGAATATAAGTATGGGCGGGTTCTTGTAAACGGCCCTGGCTATAGCTATCCTCTGCCTTTGCCCTCCCGATACCTTGAGCCCCCTTTCCCCGATCACGGTATCATATCCCCGCGGAAATTCTTTTATGAACCTGTGGGCGTTCGCCGCTTTAGCCACGCGGACAAGCTGTTCTTCATCCACGTCCTCGTGCCCGTAGCTGATGTTGTTCCTGACGGTATCATTGAAAAGGAGCGTCTCCTGGGTGACAAATCCTATCTGTTCCCGCAGCGACCCTACCCTGACGTCCCTGATGTCCACGCCGTCTATGCGGACGGATCCCTTGTCCGGGTCGTAAAACCTGGGGATAAGATTGACCAGCGTGCTCTTCCCTCCTCCCGACGGCCCTACGAGCGCCACGATCTGGCCCCTCTCGACGGTAAGATCGATCCCTCTAATGACTTCTTCTTTATCGTACTTGAAAGAAACCTTCTCAAGGGCGATGCTCTTTTCAAAAGGCTTCAGCCCGACGGCGTCCGGTTTATCTTTTATGGTAACCGGCTCGTCCAGAAGGTGGAATATCCGGTCGGTGGCGGCCAGCGCCTGCTGGTTTATCCCGTAAACGTTGCTCAGCTTCTTGAGGGGTTTCATCATGGAGAATATGGCCGCGAGGAAAGCCGCGAAAACGCCGGCGGAGAGCTCCCCGGAGACTATGCCCTGTCCCGCCATCCACAGGATCACGGCCACGCAGACCACCCCCATCGATTCGGTCAGGGGGCTCACGATCTTCATCTTCTTGACGGATTTCATGTTGAGCTTATAGAACGCCTGGTTGTGCTCCTTGAAGCGCCTTAATTCATAGTCTTCCATGCAGAAGGATTTCACCAGCTTGATCCCGACTATCGTTTCGAGCAGCATGTTGCTGATGTCGCCTATTTTCTCCTGCGAGCTCTTGCTTATCTTCCTCAGCTTCTTGCCTATCTTTATAACGGGATAAAGTATGAGAGGGAACACCACAAGGCTCACCAGTATGAGGTTCCAGGGAACCCCGAAATACACTTTGACCCCGATCAGGAGAAAAGCGTAAACGATAAGCTGTATCGGCTGGTAGAACGTATCCGCCACCCCCGTGCCGATGGCGTCCCGGATCACGGCCGCGTCATAGGTGATACGCGACATGAGGTGGCCGGTCGGATTATGGCTGTAAAAATCCATCGAAAGTTCCTGGAGCTTTTTGTAGATGGAGTCCTTGAGGTCCCTTATTACCCTCTGGCTTACGTCGCTCATCAGATACGTCTGCAGGAACTCGAAGATGCCCTTGAGGACGAAAAAGACCACCACCATCAGGGTCATTATATTGAGCAGTTTTAGCGGCGGCAGGGTGTTTATCCGCTGGACCGCCTCCGCAAGCAGCACGGGCGGGTTTATCCCGGCGGGAAGAACGATCTCCTTCCCGCTTATTATCCGGTCCACAAGCGGTATGATGAGCCCAAGGGGCGAGGCGCTGAACACCGTGGACAAGATCATGCAAAGCACGGCAAGGACAAAAACGCCCCCGTGCGGCAGTATAAGCTTTACGAACCTGAAATAGTTCCTCATTCGCTGCGAACCCCCTCCATGACGTAAGTGGAGATTTTACCATAGTTTAGCCCTGTTGTCGAGGCCCTCGGCAGGCACGGTAAAAACGGATTCCCGCAGATTCATTACGGATTAACACAGATGTTGTTTTATTTATCCGTGTGTATCCGTTATAGATCCGTGTATATCCGTGTACCCCCCTTGCCCTCGGCCCACATTAGTGTTATAATCTCCGGAGATATCTTTTTTAAACATATACCTTTCGGAGATCTTGATGGACAAAGTTCGCATGGCAGTCGTTGGAACGGGGCACCTGGGCTCTTTTCATGCCAAGGCATATTCCACAATAGCCAGGAAAAAGGGCATCTCGCTTGTCGGCGTCTGCGACATAGACAAAAAAGCCGCCAGGGAGGTGGGTAAAAAATACAATGTCCCCTATTACACGAATTATCGCGACCTCATCGGCAAAGTGGACGCGGTCAGCATAGTCGTCCCCACCGTTCTTCATCATAAAGTCGCAAAGAATTTCCTGAAAGCCGGCATCCATGTCCTGATAGAAAAACCGATGACCAAAACCCTCGACGAAGCGGACGAGCTTATCAAGCTCGCGAAAGGAAAGAACCTGGTCCTTCAGGTCGGGCACATAGAAAGGTTCAATTCAGCCGTGCGCGCCGTCGAGCCGCTCCTGGAAAACCCCAAGTTCATAGAATGTCAGAGACTGGGATCCATCAAGAAGAAAAAAAGGATAAAAGACGTCGGCGTGGTCCTGGACCTCATGATCCATGATATCGACATCATACTGGGGCTGGTCAAGTCAAAGGTGAAGGACATAGAGGCCGTCGGGATAAGCACGGTATCGGACCATGAAGACCTGGCCAACGTGCGTCTTACTTTCCAGAACAACGTGATAGCCGATATCACCGCGAGCCGCGTGACGAAAGAGGAAACCCGCAAGATACGCATTTTCCAGGAACAATCATACATCCTGCTGGATTACAAGCACCAGGAAGCTTTTCTTTACGAAAAATCCCCGAAAAAGATCGACAGGAAAAAGATCCGCATAAGGAAAAAAGACGCCCTTAAAGTAGAGCTTAAATCGTTCATCGACTGCGTCCGTAACGGCAAGAGGCCCATGATCTCGGGATACGAAGGCCGTCAGGCCCTGATGGTCGCGCTGGATATCCTTGATAAGATAAACAGCAATCAGGCGTCGTTGTTGTAGGCGAAAGGCAAGAGGCTAGAGGCGAAAGGGAGGCGCGATTATATAGTGTCAAAGCGTCATCGCCCGCTTCGCGGGCTAGTGTCATCGGCCCTGCGGGCCTAATGTCAGAGTGTAAAGTTTGTACTCAATACGCGCGACACACAACACAATACGATCTTGCGCTAGAGAAGCTTTTTCTCCTCAATAAAGCGCAGAATTGCCCGGGCGGCGCGTTCCGCAGCCCCCTCGCTTCCCAGCCGGCGCTTGACCTCGCGCAGTTTCGATCTCATCCTTTCCATCCCGGGAGCGTCGCTCAATATCTCAAGCGCTTTACCTGAAAGCTTTTCGGGAGTCGCGTCCTCCTGCAGAAGTTCCGGAACGATAACTTCCCCGGCAAGTATGTTCGCCAGGCCGAATATCCGCACCCCGGCCACTTTCCTGGCTAAAAAAGCCGTTACGGGGGACGCCTTGTAGGTTATTACCATGGGTTTTTCCATTACCGCGGTCTCAAGAGTGGCGGTGCCGGAGGTCACGACCGCGAGATCACACTCGTTCAGGCAGCAGAACGTGTCGTCGGTAAGGCGCTTGATGTCGAGCCCTTCATGCCCCGCGAGGATAGAATCGTAGATCTCCTTTTTCACGTTGGAACTTTCAGCGACGAAGAATCTAACGTCACCAAGGGCCGCGTTGATTATCTCGGCGGCTTCCAGCATCACGGGATACAAAGTGTTTATCTCGTGTTCCCTGGAGCCGGGAAGCAAGGCCACAGCGGTCGTTCCCTGCCGCCTTGCCGGTGAAGGCGCTTCGTCCACCAGCGGGTGTCCCACGAACTCACAATCCACGCCGTGTTCCCTGAGCAGCTTTTCTTCGAAGTCAAAAAGTACCAGGGCTTTTGAAACGTGTTCTTTGATCGCCCGTATCCGCCATCTTCCCCACGCCCAGACCTGAGGGATTATGAAATACACGACCGGTATGCCTTTCGAATGCAGATAACGGGCCACTTTCAGGTTAAATCCCGGGTAGTCGATAAGTATAGCCAGGAACGGCTCCCTTTTCCCGATCTCCCGCTTCAGGGCCCGGAACTGGCGCCGCACGCGGGGGAGTTTTTTTATTATCTCCAGCAAGCCGACCATCGAGAGATCGCGAACGTGCTCCACGAGCTCCATCCCTTTTGCCGCCATGCGGTCACCGCCTATACCCCAGAAACGCGTTCCCGGCACGAGGGGCATTAGTCTCGCGAGGAGTTCACCGCCCCGCATGTCCCCGGACGGCTCACCCGCTATTATGAGGATGTTTTTATTCATATTGTTGGAGCTTTAAGCTATAAGCTGTAAGCTTTAAGTGCCGAAAAGTCGGGCAACTACAATTCTGTCATTCCGAGCGAGCGAACGGAGTGAGCGAGTCGAGGAATCTAGATCCCTCGACTCCGTCCGCTTTCAGCGGACTTCGCTCGGGATGACAGAAGAAGTCGCCCCTGTCACCCTTTACATCTTTATTTCTTCAGCTGATAGCTGAAGGCGGACAGATGAATTCTGCCCCTACAATGCTTCGACCACTATGCCGCTCTTATCGGCCATGTCGAGGAATTTTTCTCTCTCGACCAGGAACATCTTCCCGCTCTCTATGGCAACAGCGCTGAACCCGTTCCTGACAAGCCTGCCCATGGTTTCCGGCCCGACCGTCGGGACGTCCCACCTCATATCCTGGTTCGGACGACTGACCTTTATCATCACACAGCCCTCGCCCGCGATGGCCCCGGCCCTGTCGATCGTCGAGTCCGTGCCTTCCATTGCCTCGACGGCAACGATCGCCTTGTCCTTAACGACAACCGTCTGGCCTATATCCATGCCGGCTAATTTTTTTGCCGCTTCATAGCCGAAATCCACGTCACCCTTTATCCGGTCGTCCGGGACAGCTTCCCCGAGAAGACCTTTCTCCGGCAAAAGATGCGATAGATATTTGATCCCGTCTACAACCTCTACGCCTAACTGGCCGAGGCGCCTGGTCGCCTCTTCAAGAATGGAATAATCCTTCCTGTTCTTGACGCCCTTCAGGGCTTCAAGGGATGTTTTGTCCAGTTCGTTCTCTCTGTATATCACACTCTTATCGACCTTCCCGACGAACGCTATTTTCCTTATCCTTTCCTTTAAAAGAAGAAGAACGAACTTCGCGTACTGCCTTGTGCCAAGCCAGTGCACGGTATCCGCTACTTCGTCGAGCTCGGTCGAAGCCATATTGTTCAGGGCAAAGACCACTATCTGGTCTCCGTGTTCCTTTACGGACCTGACGAACTCGAGGGGAAGGGCGCCTCCTCCGGCGATCAGCCCTATCTTATCCATTATTTCACCTTGTCCTTATCCACTATGCTGAACATGAGATCCGCTTCCGACACTATTTTCCCGTCAACCAAAACCTCTCCGCGGCACTGGATTATGCTTCCTCTTGAGACCTTTTGTATGGTGACATTAAGAACAAGCTGGTCCCCGGGAAGGACCGGTTTGCGGAATTTGGCGTTATTTATAGTCATGAAAAACGCCAGCTTATCTTTCATGTTCTCGCTGAGCAGGGCAAGTATGCCTCCCGCCTGCGCCAGGGCCTCCAACTGGAGGACGCCGGGCATTATCGGCTCGCCGGGGAAATGCCCCTGGAAGAACGGCTCGTTTATGCTGACGTTCTTTATGCCCTTTATCCATTTGCCTTCTTCGTAATCCGCGACCTTATCCACCAGAAGAAAAGGATACCTGTGCGGAATGCGCTCCATTATCTCTTTGATACCCAATGTCTTAGCCATATACGGTCCTTTCGTTGGTTATCGTTAAAAGTTACCAGTTACCAGTTACCAGAAGTAGTTTTAAGTTATAAGCTGTAAGCTTTAAGCGCCTGATATATCGGGCAACGGTCAAGCCGCAAAGTCAAAAAAGAGTCCCCAGTTTCCAGTTGCCAGTCCCCGGTAAAATTCACAAGATACTAGATACCAGATACTAGATACAAACTTCATTTCCGCTACTCATCACCTATCGCGTATTATGTA
>CAZMEZ010000050.1:0-8607 GCA_964565425.1 uncultured Planctomycetia bacterium
TCTGGTGACCGGCGCGCTAGTGCTCTAACTTGTGACTTTACGCCTGGCTAACCGGTTCACCGGCTAACGGAAAACGATAACCGGGGACTGGGGACTGGGGACTCGTTCAAGGATAAAGGATAAAGGATAAAGGATAAAGGATGAAGGATGAAGACGTGATGGGTGATTAGTTGGACGCGTGGCGCGAAAGCATATTTGAGCTTATAACGTTTGATAATTCCAAATGTCAAAATCCAAGATCCAAATTAAATCCAAAATCCCAATGTCAAATCGTTTGCCATTTGACATTTGACATTGATTTGACATTTGGATTTCGTCATTTGTCATTACGTTTAAGTATATAACCATTATGACCTTGCAACTGGTGCTCTGGTGACTGGCGCACTAGTGCTCCAACCTTGCAACTAGGATCTATCCGCAGTGGAAGGATTTACTTGTATGGCGCGGACAGGACGGACCGGGCATTTTGTCTGGCAGATCCCGCATCCGATGCAAAGACGCGGATCGACCACCGGTTTTTTTATCACTTTTCCGTCCACCACTTCTTCGATCACCTTTATGGCTTTGTCGGGGACCGGGCAGTGTTCCTCGCATACGATGCATTCTTTTCCTTCTGCCCAGGCAATGCAGGTCTTGCGGTCGACTTTTGCCGTTCCAAGCTTCGTTTTCATCTTTGCATCTTTAGCCAGGCGCGGGATAGCTCCTGTCGGACAGACACTGCCGCACAATGTGCACTGGTACTCGCAATACCCTATTTCCGGGACAAGTTGCGGCGTCCAAACGCTTTCAAGCCCGGCTTGCAACATTACCGGCTGAAGGCCGTTGGTCGGGCACACCTTCATGCAGTTACCGCATCGTATACAGCGGTCGTTAAAATTTTTTTCCTCGAGAGCCGCCGGGGGCCTTATGACGGGGCCTGTGCCTTCCCTGCCCTTTCCCTTTCTCTGACGAAAGCCCAGAAGGAAGACCGAGGAAAGGATAAGAAAGAGAAAATCTTTCCGGGACATCCCCTTTTCGGATCTCTCCCGCGCGATCTGCCCGCGCATACCCGGGAAAACGAATTTTGTGGTCTTTGTCGGACAGGCATACACGCAATCCATGCACATCACGCATTCGCCTTTGTCATAGTGCTCGCCGTCCTTTATAGCGCCGGTCCGGCAGTATCCGATGCATGCTTTACATTCGACGCAATTCTCCACCACGCGTCTCATGAGCGAGAATCCGGACAGAAAGGAATACAACGCGCCCAGAGGGCACACGGCACGGCACCAGAAGCGGGACATGAAAAGCGAAAGGATACACACCAGAGCGAACAGCGAAAAGATCGGCACGGAACTCGCGAAATAATGCACCTCGACGCCGAGAAAAGAAGCTTTCAGTGAACGGTAAAGGTCGTACACCGGCCCGTAAAGTTCGAACCTGCTTATAAAAAAAGCGAACAGCTTATCGAACGCGAACGTAACGGTGGGTATCAGGTTCAGAGAAACGAACCTGGCCATTATGCCCATGGGGTCGAGCACCCACGCCGTCTGGTAGCCGAGGGCGGCAAAAACCGCGACGATGCCGAGCACGAAGAACTTGATATTCCGCAGCTTCCTGCCTTTTTCATGGCCGGCCAGGTTCCGCCCTTTTCTCAGCGATCCCGAAAGGTCGATCATCGTTCCGAGCGGACAGACCCAGCCGCAGTAAAATCTCCCGAATATCAGCGTCAGGATGACCATTACGCCCGCGAAGATGAGCCCCGGCAAAAGAACGCGTTCGCTTATGGCCGTGAAGATCATTATCAGCGGGTTCGTCCTGAAGAAGGTCTCGGGAGGCAGGACACCTTTAAGCGGATAAGTGGTCGACCAGAGTATATGTATGAAGAGGAGCAGGAAGAAGGCCTGCGACGCTCTGCGCAAGTATACGAGTTTTCTCATGTAAAATCGTCGTTCGGGGTTCGTCGTTCGTATTTCGTTATTGATTATTAATTATTGGTTGTTACAGATTGCCGCGTCGGCCCCTTCCCTGCATTTATTTTAATCTTATTACGGGGAACCTGTAAGTGTAACACAGAAGCATACCACGGTTTCGGGGCCTCCTCGCAATGACAGAAGGGGGCGTCCCCGGACCATTCACCATTCACAATTCACACCCTCCCAGCGCCCAGCCCCATGCCCCACGCTATGCGCTTAGCGCTTTCCCTGCTTTTATTCAATATTATTACGGGGAACCTGTGAGTGTATGTAGCAGATGCATAACACGGTTTGCACTATGCGATCATCCCGTCACTCGTCACCCGCACTATATCCTTCCCCGACAGCTCCGCCGAGCCGTATCCCCTCTCGGCTCCGATCCTGATATACGATATCGACATCGGGTCCCTGTCCACCAGCGTGCAGGCGTACGCGTCGGCGAGGACCGGATCCGTGCCCGCTATTATCTTGTCCA
Organism: uncultured Planctomycetia bacterium; assembly: GCA_964565425.1. GTDB lineage: Bacteria > Omnitrophota > Gorgyraeia > Tantalellales > Tantalellaceae > CAZMEZ01. The sequence goes on from CAZMEZ010000050.1 coordinate 2,431, forward strand.
TCTTGACGACGTCATCCAGGCTGCCGCCGCTGGGGCCGTTCCTTACAAGGACCCGAGTGGCGTCTATGACCGTAAGGTCGGGGCTCATGAAATCGGTGAGATCCGCCAGTTTTCTTCCGATATCGACATGGATCGGCCCCCTTACCCCGCTGCACACACCCATCAGGTTCTTCATGGAGAGCGTAAGCCCGGTGAGCCCGTGGTGTTTCAGGACGGGAACGTTTATGAAGGTGTCGCATTCCACGGCTTCCCTGTAGACCGGCCAGTCTTCCATGGGGCTCTTGTATGGAAAATGCGCCTTCATGACGTTCCAGTCGTCCACGAAATTGACATACGCGCCGTGTTCTTTCGCGACCTTCGGGATCTGGCTGTTGTCGTAGCATCTTCGGGCCTCGTTGCATGTATTGTCCGACATGTTCACTCTTTTGGCCCCGGCCTTGTAACTCATGTCGATAAGAGCTGCAACGACCTGGGGATCCGTGGTCGCCGCCTGCTCCGGACGCCGGTCCCAGGAAATATTTGCCTTTATAAAAACGATATCCCCCTTTTTAACGAAACGCTGCATGCCTCCCATCTCTTCCACCGCTTTTACGGTATTCGCGTAGGGGTCGGGGCCCGTGGTTTCGACTATATCGTGAACGCCTTTTATTTTCCTTTTCGGCCTCCCGTCGGAGAAAGCAGATCTCGCGAAAGCATATTTGAGAAAAGCGCTGTTGGAGATGAACAGGAGAAGTCCGCCGAAGAGGACCTTGAGGAATCCCCGGCGGGTTATGTGTTGTTTCAGAAAGCATTCGAGGTTGTAGAAGAGTCGATCCATACAGCAGGTTCTAGGTTATAGGTTTCAGGTTCTAGGTTTTAAGAACAGGTTTTAGGTTTCAGGTTATAGGCTTTAGGTGGCGTTTGGACAACCTAGAACCTAACACCTAGCACCTAGAACCTAAGAATTATACGCCGGCACCTTATCCAACCGCGCCACGCCGTCCCGTATCGCGGCCTCCGCAACGGCCCTGGCTTCCCATGCCGAGATACGGGGGTCAAAAGGCGTCGGTATCAGGTAGTCCGGCCCGAACTCAAATTCCCTTTTATAGGCTTTCCTGACGGCCTCGGGCACGTTGCCCTCTCTCGCGAGCGACGCAAGCGCTTCCGCCGCCGCGACCTTCATCCCCATGGTTATACTCCGCGCGCGAACATCGAGCGCGCCTCGGAAGATAAATGGAAAACCGAGGACATTGTTGACCTGGTTGGGATAATCGGAACGCCCCGTGGCCAGCACGTATTTTCTGCCTTTGAGGCATTCGTGGACATCTTCAGGCGGTATTTCGGGTACCGGGTTGGCCATGGCGAAGATAGCCGGATATTCCGCCATTGAGAGTATCATTTCGCCGGTAAGGCAGTCGGCGATCGAGACGCCGATAAAAACGTCCGCCCCTTTCATGGCGTCAGCCAGGGTCTCCTTGTCCGTATCGACGCAGTGGGCGATCTTGTACTTGTTGATATCGTCCCTCGAACACCTCACCGTGCCCTTGCTGTCGCACAGGAGGCAGTTCTCGACCCCTTCCGTCTTGATCATCTCGGCTATCCTGAGGCCCGCGGCGCCGGCGCCGTTTATCACCACCGCCAGGTCTTTTGTCTTCTTGCCCGTGAGTATGCAGTAATTCTTAAGAGCGGCCAGGGTGATTATTGCCGTACCCCACTGGTCGTCGTGGAAGACGGGTATGTCCAGTATCTCATCGAGACGATCCTCGATCTCGAAACACGCGGGAGCGGCGATATCTTCCAGGTTTATCCCGCCGTACATGTCGGCTATCTTCACGGTAGCGTCGATGAATTTATCCACGTCCGTATGCCCGCTCTCGTCCAGCACCCCTTCAAGCGGAACGGGCCAGCCGTTCACCCCGGCAAACGCCTTGAAAAGAACGCTCTTTCCTTCCATCACGGGGATAGACGCCTTGGCGCCGATGTTACCGAGGCCCAGAACGGCCGTTCCGTCGGTCACGACGGCAACCAGGTTGCCTTTGGCGGTGTGGGAATAAAGGTAATCCTCGTCTTTGCGGATCGCTTCGCAGATCTTCGACACGCCGGGGGTATATGCCATGCTCAGGTCTTTCTGGTTCGCAAGCTTTTTGACCAGCTCAAGGCCTATTTTCCCGCCGAGATGATATTCGAATATATCTTCGTCGGTTATAGAAAAATTGTTCTTCGCCATATGTCCGCCTTAACGGTAAGCGCATCCGCCCCTGAGAGAGCCCTGCGCGATATGGGTCCTTATGGGCACACAGTTGAATTCTTTTCCGGAAACCGTTTTCTGCGGCCCAAGTCTCCCGGCATAATCTCCGCAGAAATACGTCCCGTCACCCGTTTCTATGAGGTTGCTGCACGGGTCGTCGTCCGACCCGCAGCAGGCCCCGCACCTTTTGCAGATATTCTCGAACTCACTTTCTTTTAAAGCGGCATATGCCGCGTATCTCGTGGATTCCATCTTTAGTTCAGGTATTAGGTTCTAGGTTTCAGGTTCTAGGTTATCTAAACGCCTGCAAGCAACCTAAAACCTAGCACCTATAACCTGCTCTTGATCCTGCTCTTAACTGGACAAACCGGCAACCCCATGCTACTATCTGAACATGAAAAAGAACCTGATCTCTCTTGCCGCCGTTCTTATAATTCTCGCAACGACCGCTTCAATGTTGTCGGGATGCGCCATACCCATTCCCAGCAGGATCCCTATACCTCGATTGCCGGGCTGGCCGTGATGCTTATCTTTTGCTGAGGATGTGACGCGTAAGATGGCCGACGAGGACCACTACATAGAAAAGCAGGATCACGAAGAGGACCGCCGCCACGACGGAAAGCACGAGCGAGCCGATACCTATCAGGATAGGCCAGGTCAAAAGCACCAGCCCCAGCAGGAGCAGCGACATTATTACTACGACGAGTCCCGTCAGGAAGTTCTTTATCGTTTCCATGCTCCCCTCTCAGCCCCTTTTCAGTTCTTTCATCTCTTCCTCGGTCATGTCCTTTTTCCGCAGGAAGCATACCCCTATGTCGTAGGATTTTCCGGGTTCGCCCTCGGCTATCCTGACCACTCTTCCGAACACGCCGTTCTTGTGTATGACCAGGTCGTCCTCTATCTCGGCGCAGATATTCATCATTTTGGGATCAAGCTCTATCCAGACGATGCTGGAAAGAGCGGGTATCGACGATTCGGACGATGTCCTGAAAAGGACCCCGCTGGCGCTTATGTTGCGGGATTTGACGTCGGTCTTAGCCATTAGCTTTTCGTCTTTAAGGATCTTATAGTTAAGCTCGGACTCGTAATCTATCCTCAAAAACTCCCTTTTTTCTTCATAATCACCGTTCATCGCGTTACGCTCCTTCGTTTCGGGTGTTTCATGCAGACTATATTATAAATGATTTTGGGCGTATTTAACACCATTTTCAAATATTTTGAGCCCTATGCCCATGTGCTCGTCTTCGAGTGAACTTCTCCTCCAATTCGGGTGCTGCAGGTAGCTGATGTGCCTTTCGGGGTGAGGCATCAGCCCCAGCACCCTCCCCGAGGGGTCGCATATGCCGGCTATGTCCTCGACCGAACCGTTCGGATTATACGGGTACCCCGAGGCCTTCCCGGACCTGTCGGTATAACGGAACACGACCTGGTCATTCTCCTTCAGCGCTTCAAGCACACTGTCGTCCTTCGGGATGAATTTACCTTCGGCGTGCGCTATGGGAACGTGTATGACACCCGGAAGGTCCCGCGTCCAGACGCATTTTTCCTTTTTATTTTTACCTTTTACGTTTTTCAGGTATATCCACCTGTCCTGAAACCTGCCGGAATCGTTCAGGCTAAGCGTGGCTTCGATGGGATAATCGCGTGACATCTTTATCATGGGAAGGAGCCCCATTTTCACGAGAACCTGAAACCCGTTACATATGCCTATTATGAGTTTACCGTTATCGATAAAATCAGCTAACTGTTCCCTCAGCTTGCACTTTAGCTCATTCGCGAGAACTTTTCCGCTGGCAACGTCATCCCCGTAAGTGAATCCGCCCGGGATGGCCATAATATGATAAGTGTCCAGGGCGTTCTTCCTGGAGACCAGGGAATTGACATGCCTGAGCTCGGCGTCCGCCCCCGCTTCCCTGAAAGCGAAAGCGGTCTCCTTGTCGCAGTTAGTCCCCGCTGTACGGAGTATGATGGCCTTAATCTTCTTCATGCATCAACCTCTTGAACGGTCTCTGCCAGCGGTCTTTAAGCGTATCTATGCCGGTTTTGACCGCATCCTTGCCTTTGAGACCTTTTACAACGAGCTTTTGGTCATTCGTTACCCGCCCGATAAGTCCGAGCGGCACCCCTTTCATCGCCTTTTCGAAATCTTTGCCGTATCCCGGGCTCACTTCAACGATGAACCTGGAGTTGGACTCGGAAAAAAGCACGGCATCGTCCCGTTTTATCGATCGTTCCCTGGGGACCTTTGAAAGATTTACCTCCGCGCCCAGGCCGCCCGCGAAGAGCATCTCGGAGAGGGCTACTCCCATGCCGCCTTCAGAACAATCATGGGCGGAACGGACGAAACCCTGCTTGATGGCCTTTGAAAGCTTTTTCATGGCCTTTAAGGCGCTCCGGGGTTTTACCCTGGGGACAACACCGCCCTTTTTGCGATTGGCAAGAAGATACTGGCTGCCCCCGAGCTCCTGGAAGGTCTTCCCGACAATGTATATAAGGTTCCCGGCTTCTTTCATATCGGAAGAAACGGTCTTGTTCACGTCATCGACGATACTTATCGCGGAGATCAGCAGTGTCGGCGGTATGGATATGTTCTTTTTTCCGGTATTGAACTCGTTGTTGAGGCTGTCCTTCCCGGAGATGAAGGGCGTACCGTAAGCCTTTGCCATATCGTAACAGGCCTGTGACGCCCTGGCCAGCCCGCCGAGCTGTGCCGGCTTGTCCGTATTGCCCCAGCAGAAGTTGTCCAGTATGGCCGTCCTCTCGGGATCGCCGCCCACGGCGGTTATCTGCCTGAGCGCTTCGTCGATCGCGCTCGCCGCCATCCAGTAAGGGTCGATATCGCCGTAGGATGGGTTTATACCGTTGGAGAGCGCTATCCCCTTTTTACAGTCAAGGATAGGACGATTGACCGAGGCATCCGAGGGACCGTCGTTGTCCACGCCCACGAGCGGCTTGAGTATACTGCCGCCCTGGACCTCGTGGTCATACTGCCGGATGATCCATTCCTTGCTGCACACGTTCCAGGCCGACAGGACGTTCAAAAGGTCCCTGGTGAGATCGGTTTTCGCTTTCGGGAGCGCGCTGCTGTTCTCTTTTTTCTTTTTCCACACGGCTTTGCGTGTCACACGCGGAAGGCCGTCGTGCAGGAAAGACATGTCGAGATCGGATATGATGTTCCCTTTGTAATATATGCGTAATTTTTTGGTGTTCGTGAATTTCCCGATAACGGTCGCGTCCACATCCTCGCCCTTGAATATCTCCATTATCCTTTTGAGCTTGGCGGGTTTCACCGCCAGGACCATCCTCTCCTGCGCTTCGGAAACCCATATCTCCCAGGGTTTGAGTCCCTCGTATTTCAGCGGGGCCCGTTCAAGATGCACCTCGGCTCCCGTGTTCTCGCCCATTTCCCCCACGGCGCTAGAAAATCCCCCGGCGCCGCAGTCGGTAATCGCGTCGTAAAGTCCGAGATCGCGGGCCTGGAGCAGGGTATCGAGCATCTTCTTCTCGGTTATCGGGTTGCCTATCTGCACGGCGGTGGACGAGATGGTCTCGGATTCGGCAGTGAGCTCGGCGGAAGAAAAAGTGGCTCCATGTATACCGTCGCGCCCCGTCTTACCGCCCACGATCACGATCAGGTCCCCCGGCGAAACTTTTTTCGTGGAGAATTTTTTCGGCATGATGCCGACGTTACCGCAGAAGACAAGCGGGTTACCCGTGTACCTTTCGTCAAAGCATACGGAACCGTTCACCGTGGGTATGCCCATTTTATTTCCGTAGTCCCGGACGCCGCTCACGACGCCCTTCATCACCCGTTTCGGGTGAAGAGCCCCCTTGGGTACGGAGGTTTGCGCCATGTCCGGCATACCGAAACAGAAGACATCGGTATTGAGTATCGGCTTCGACCCGCGGCCGGTACCCATCGGGTCGCGTATGACGCCGCCGATACCTGT
>CAZMEZ010000051.1:0-4083 GCA_964565425.1 uncultured Planctomycetia bacterium
TGCCTTTTTTATTTTTTACAATTTACGTAGTTTTTCTTGAATTTATGGCTACAATAACCTTCTAGCTTTTTATTATTTTACATGTTTCTCATATTTTGTCAAGGGATTTTTTGTCTTTGAAGCGCTAAATGGATCGTTTTATTGAACGGTTAGCGGGTGTTTCCCGTGGCTCAGGTGTCGGAAATACGATAGGACGGGACGATCTCCCGTATCTTTTCTATTATCTTCGCGTTATCCCTGAATTTCGCTATTCTTTCCAATTCCTTGATCTGCTTGTGTAATGCCTTGATATCGAACTCATCCGGCTGCGCGACGAATATCTTCTCATGCTTAGTCGCCATATCCTTTTCGGCATCGCGGAGGGTCTCTTCGAAGAGTTTTTCGCCCGCGCGCAGGCCTATAAATTCAATAGGTATGTCTTTATCCTCGCTTAGCCCCGAAAGGTTAATCAAATTTTTAGCGAGATCCGTTATCTTTATTCTCTCCCCCATGTCAAGAACGAATATCTCACCGCCCTTGCCGAAGGCGCTGGCCTGGAGTACCAGCTCCACCGCTTCCCTCAGGCTCATGAAGTACCTTTCGGCGTCGGGATGGGTTACAGTTACCCTGCCCTCTTCCTCGATCTGCTTTTTGAAAAGCGGGACAACACTACCCTTTGACCCGAGAACGTTGCCGAACCGGACGGCGATGAACTTTGTCCTGCTCTTTTTGGATTTCGCCTGCATTATCATCTCGGTTATCCTCTTGGTCGCGCCCATGACGCTGGTAGGATTTACGGCCTTGTCCGAGGAGATGAGGACAAAACTTTTCACACCGTAATGATCCGCGGCATAAATAAGGTTTCTCGAACCTATAACATTATTAAGCACGGCCGAACCCGGATGTTTTTCCATGAGCGGCACGTGCTTGAACGCGGCCGCGTGGAAAACTATCCCAGGCCTGAAAGCCGAAAAGGTGTTCTTCAAAACGCTTACTTCCTTGAAATCCGCAATCACCGTATGTAGATCCAGAGCCGGGAAATTGCCTCTTAACTCGTGTTCCAGGAAATATATATCATTTTCATTGTAATCCAGAAGCACGAGACGCTTGGGGCAGAACGATGCCACCTGGCGTGAAAGCTCGGACCCTATGGACCCGGCCGCGCCGGTTATAAGAACCGTCTTTCCCTCCACGTAAGATCTTATTTCCTGTTCATCCACCTCAACACTCTCCCTGCCCAAAAGATCCTCGGGCCGCACGTCCCGCAGTTTTATCTCAAGATCACCGTTAAGTATTTTATACATGCCTGGGACTATCTTTATACGCACGTCCGATATACGACAATGGGATATAATATCTCTTATCGTCTTGCCGCTTGAGGAAGGAATAGCGATTATTATTTCCTCAATACCATGCCTTTTTACGATATCCTTTATCCTGTTCCGGTCACCAAGTATTCTCTTGCCATATAGGCGGGTGTTTGTTTTGGCGGGATCATCGTCAATAAACCCTACGATATCGTGGTTTGTGTTCTTCCGGAGCTCTTTGAGCGCGAGGATGCCGGCCTCTCCGGCCCCTATGACCAGGACCTTACGGCTTATGCGCTGGTCCATGGGCCTTAGCCTTTCCCTGAAGCCTCTATTAATAAAGCGCACCCCAGCAACGAGTCCCACACAAAGCCCCCAGTCCAACAGGAATACAGATCTCGGAAACCCAAAAAGACCCCTTGAAAAAACCACGAAGATAACAAAAAGAATGGTGGAAACCGTGTTAGCCTTAAGTATTCTCGAGAGATCATCCATGCTGACATAGCGCCACATCCCCGAATATAGCCCGAAGTAGTAAAAAACAACGGCTTTAATAGCTACCAAAAAAGGCAATGTCGACAGGATAAGCGGTATATATTCAGGCGGGAGCTTGAATTCAAAACGAAGATAAAAAGCTCCTATATAAGCAGCGACTATAAACAAAATGTGCGCCGCCACTATAATTAACCTGCGGTATGTATGTATAACATCTCTCATTGTCATTGGTAACTGTCTGCCTTCAGCTTTCAGCTATCAGCAGCTGATAGCTTTTTCTTTATTCTTTATTTCTCTACTTCTTTACCTCTCTACCTCTTTACCTCTTTACCTCTTTACCTCTTTACCTCTTTACCTCTTTACCTCTCTACCTCTTTACCTCTCTACCTCTTTACTTCTTTACTTCTTATCTCGCCAACCTTCCAGCCTCCCACACGCCTCCTCAAGCACGCTATTATCCTTAGCAAAACAGAAACGGGCCAATACCTCCCCGCTATCATCATGATAAAACGCCTCTCCGGGCACCGAAGCTACCCCTGTTTCCCTGAGCAATGTCATGCATCGTTCCTTGCTGTTTTCGCCCGGGATCCGGCTGATATCTGCCAGAACATAATAAGCGCCCTGGGGCATATACGGCTCCAGGCCCGCCTTTGACAATGCCGCGCAGATCATGTCCCTTTTAACGTGATACTCTCTTTCCAGGGACTCGTAATAATCCTTTCCGAGACCCTTAAGTCCTTCGACTACGCCTATCTGGAGCGGTGCCGGGGCGCATACGTATATCAAATCGTTGAAATAACCGATGGCCTCCGCCCATCTCCTGTCGCATAGACAGTATCCTATCCTCCACCCGGTTATACTGAACGTCTTGGAAAGGCCCGATATGGTTATGGTCCTCGCGCGCAAACCTTCCAATGACGCGGGCGGCACGTGGGGCCTGCCGTCATAGATAAAATGCTCGTATATCTCGTCGGTAAAGATAAAAAGATCGTTCTCCTCCGAAATCTTTCCTATTATCTTTAGTTCCTCCGCGCTGAAAACCTTACCCGAGGGGTTAGCCGGCGTGTTCACTATGATACCACGGGTCTTCGGGGTGATCGTTTTTTTCAATTCCTCTTCCGAAACAGCCCATTCCGGAGGATCGAGCCTGACATACCTCGGGACGGCTTCCGCGGCAAGCAGGGTCTGGACATGATACCCGTAATACGGCTCGAAAACAATGACCTCGTCCTCCGGCTCCAGAAGGGCCAGGCATGCGCAATAAAGGGCTCCGGTAGCCCCGGCGCTCACGATTATCTCGCCTTCGGGATCGTATTCAAGACCCGTAAACCTCTTCTCTTTACCGGCTATGGCTTTCCTCAGCTCCGGAAGGCCATCATACCGGGTATACGTATTTATCCCCCGGTCCATTGCCTCCTGCGCGCCCCGCCTGACCACGAGTGGAACCTCGGTATCAACGATACCCTGGGAGAGGTTGATCCCGCCGATCCGGTCACATTCGATGGACATGTTGCGTATCTCGGACTGCTGCACGAATTCAGTTCTGCTGCTTGTTCGTAATCTGCTTATATGTGACTTGTGTGTGCGCATGTTTAAAGATGTAAAGAAGTAAAGATATAAAGATGTAAAGATCTAAAATTTATTCCACTTCTTAGCCAAAGAATTCAGCATCGCTCCTATTTGATTATACTGTTCAAATAATTCATTATGTTGATCTTTTTCGAGATATTTGCAATCCTTGGCGAAATTCAGCCATACCTTGGTCTCTTCACAGGAACCATTCGCATCATTTAAGTGTTTTAGAAACACATTTTCGTATCTCCTCTTAGCCCACCCTTCAACAATATTTGCAGGAATGGACCTCGAGGATCTTCTTATTTGGTCCGTCAAAGAATACTTTTCTTCTTTAGGGAAATCCTTACTCAATTCAAATATGTTCATGGCCGATTTATAGGCCTGCTGATAAACATTCAAGTCTCTGTATGTCTTTATGGTATTTTTCTTTATCTCAGTCTTCGCCATCTCTACTTCTTTGCCTCTTTACCTCTTTACTTCTCTGCTTCTTTACCTCTTTACCTCTTTACCTCTTTACTTCTCTGCTTCTTTACCTCTTTACCTCTTTACTTCTCTACTTCTTTCCATAAAATGCTCTTACCACTTGAATCACGTACTCAACCTCCTCATCCTCCAACTCCACATTCATCGGTAATGAGCATACCTCTCTGCTGATAGCTTCCGTCTCAGGGAATCCCTTGTCCTCAAGGCCAAGGGCTTTGTGACGGTAATACGGTTTCCGGAACTG
>CAZMEZ010000051.1:4183-8076 GCA_964565425.1 uncultured Planctomycetia bacterium
ATCCCGGGCATATCGGCCATATAACCGCTCAGGTGAACGGCTATGATGGCCCTGGTCCTCTTGCTTATTGCGTCCTCGACCTTGTCGCAATCTATGTTAAAATCCTTCGTTACATCCACAAGAACAGGTTTGGCTCCCACATTAACGACCGCCGAACACGTAGCGACAAAGGTATGTGCCGGGACGATAACCTCGTCACCCACTCCGATGCCCGCCGCCCTCAGGGACATGTGAAGCGCGTCGTACCCGCTGTTAAGCCCCACGGCGTATTTTGTCCCGACGAACGCGGCAAGATTCTTCTCGAAAGACCTGAGGTGGCCCCTGTCTATAAGGTCCCCTTTGGACATCACGTCGGAATAAGCCGCGTCTATTTCATCCTTTATCATCCGGTAATTACGAGCCGGATCGACAAAACGCACCTTACGATTCATAACTTTCCGCCTCCATGTATTGTTTCCTCCCCTTAACGGCTTCCCTGGCCGCGGAAACTATTTTTTCCGTGATCCGGTAATATTCCTTTTCCATCGTCCCGCTCGAGGGAGCCGGGCACTCGGGGATGGTTATCCTCTTTATCCCACTTTTCAGAAAATCAAAAGCGTTCTCGGACACAAGAGCCGACACCTCGGCGGAAAGACCGAAGGACCGCCACCCTCCGTCCACGACAACCATACTTCCTGTTTTCTTTGCGGATTTGACGAGAGTATCAACATCTACGGGTTTAATGGTACGGAGGTCTATAACCTCCGCCTTTATCCCGTCATCTGCCAGGATATCAGTGGCTTTAATGACTTCCTGCATCATGTATGAAACGGACACCAGCGTGACGTCGGATCCGTCTCTTCTTATAACGGCCTTCCCGATCGGGACCTCATATATCTCTTCGGACACATTGCCCTCTACATTGTATAACCATCTGTCATCGATATAAACAACCGGGTCATTGTCTTTTATTGCCGAGATCATAAGACCTTTCGCGTCATAAGGCGTGGACGGCATAACCACCTTCAGCCCCGGCACATGCGCGAATAAGGCGTGGAGCGCCTGGGAATGCTGGGCCGCCTGTTCGCCCCCGCGATTGATTATCCCCCAAATAACGACGGGAACAGAGGATCTTCCTCCGCACATATACCGCCAGTTGGCCGCCTGGTTGATGATAGGATCAAAGGCGTACAGCATGAAATCCATCCTCGGATGGACGACAACCGCTCTCATGCCCGCGATTGAAGCGCCCACGGCGGCTCCCGTCATGGCATTCTCGGAAACAGGGGTATCTATCACTCTCCCTTCGCCGAATTCACCCATAAGATCCAGGCACGTTTTTCCGACATACCAGGGGCTTTTGACACCCTGCCCCATGAGAAAGACCGTTTTATCCTTCTTCATCATCTGGCGCAAAGCTTCGTTTATCGCCAGGGCATATGTAAGTTTTCTGTTATTCTTCGAAGACATGTTTTTCTAGATCCCCTCCGCCTGGATACGGACTGTGCTCGACGAATTTATAGGCATCTTCCGTTTCCCGTAACGTTTCACTCCTGATATCGCCGATATCTTCCTTATCCAGTATCCGTTCCGCTATTAAAGATCTTTCAAACCTCTTTAACGGGTCCTTTCTTGCCCATTTCTCAAATTCACGTTTTGGGCGTATATCGGTCCGCGCTCCCTGGATATTGTCATCGGGGCCGACATGGCCGCGGAGCCTGTAGGTCAGGAATTCCAGAAAGACCGGGCCTTTGCCCTTCTTGCAAAGTTTAACCGCTTCTTCGGCGGCTTCATAGACCTCGAGAACGTCGTTCCCGTCAACCCTCCGGCTCTTTATCCCGAACGGTTCGGCTATTTTGAAAATATTCCTGTTCGGCCTTATCTCGTCGATGGGCATGTGAGTCGAATAAAGATTATTTTCGCACGCGAAGATCAAAGGGAGTTTTTTTAACGCGGCAAAATTCATTGATTCATACAGCACGCCTTCGCCGGTCGCCCCGTCACCGAAAAAGCTCACCGTTACACGCTTATCCTTCCTTATGGAGGACGCAAGCGCCGCGCCGAGCGCAAGCGGTATTGTCCCCGCTACTATGGGAGCCGACCCCAGCATACCACAGGATGGCTCCACAAGATGCATCGAACCGCCCCTTCCCCCGGAACATCCCGTTTCCTTGCCGTATATCTCAGCTATAAGCGCCCTCATGGTGCCGCCTTTTGCCAGAAAATGTCCGTGAGACCTGTGGGTCCCGAAAACATGATCCTTTTTGTCGAGAGCGGCGCAAACACCCGTCGCGACCGCTTCTTCACCCGAATACAGGTGAACGGGACACCGCACTTCACCCTTAATGATGGGATCCACAAGGCTTTCTTCGCACAGGCGCATGCGAAGCATTATCTTGTAAAGATCTTTAAGGATTTTTTTCGAATACTTCATAAAACAATTTACGCCGGACCTGCCGGCTCTTTGGCCAGAATGGCCCTCAATGTAAGGAATATTATTTTCAGATCGGTCAGAAAAGATCTTTCCCGCACGTATTTAAGTTGCAGCCTGATCTTTTCCGGACGTATCCTCTCCATGTATGTCTTCTCAGGATCGGGGCTTCCCGCGAGCACGGCGCCCTCGTCCGGGTTCCAGAGCGTGGCCCAATCGGTTATGCCGGGCCTTACGCTAAGAACGGCTTTTTCTTCATCCGTGAACATATCCACGTAATGCTTGACCTCGGGGCGGGGGCCTACTATGCTCATTTTGCCCCTTAACACGTCGAGGAGCTGCGGCACCTCATCCAGCTTGTATTTTCTCAGAACTTTTCCCACCCGCGTTATTCTTGGATCATCATCGGCAGTCGATGATCCTCCTTTTTTTTCGGCATCGGTTACCATGGTCCTGAACTTGAACGTCGAAAACATCTTCCTGTTCCGGCCGACCCTCACCCCACGATAAAAAACGGGCCCCGGAGAGTCCACTTTGACAAGCACGGCAATGACCAATAACACCGGGCTCAACAAGACCAGCGCGGTCAGGGAACTTATTATATCAAAAACCCTCTTAAAAAACTCGTATGCCATATAAAAATCCTTGTTTTGCGGTTCGAGGTGTGCGTTATGCGGCCAGCGATCTTAACCTCTAACCTCACACCGCTCACCGCCAACCGCTACTTTTCCGCTACCACATACACGATCTTATACCCCCTGCACACCTCATCCCCATCTATCTCCACCGGCTCCTCATATTCCGCCATCCCCTCGTAAATCCTTTCCGGCAAAGGCTTTAGTTCTCCCATGAATATCCTTTTCAGGTACGCGCGGGCCTTCAAGCTGCCGGGGATAAGATTGAATTTAAGGGCCGTTCTTTTGATAAACGATACGAACGCGTCCCTTACCCCTCCCTTCTCGACAGGGAATCCTCCATAAAACTTTATCTCCTCGAACTTATCCTTAATAATTCCGCGGAGTTCGGGAACCGAAAAATACTTATGGGTGTACGGTGAAGGGTGAAAATCCTCCCAATCCTTGTTTACCGTGCATATAACCAGTCTGCCATCATCCCTTAGCACCCTTTTCGCTTCCGATACAAACTTCTCCGGGCTATGCAAATAATATATCGCCTCGAAAAGTATCACCAGATCCACGCTTCGATCGGGAAGGCCGATATTCTGCGCATCCATTAGCTCAACTCTAATCTCCTTTTTTATTTCTTTACTTCTTTGCTTCTTTACATCTTTACTTCTTTCCTTCTCTACATCTTTACCTCTTACTTCTTTACATCTTTGTCCCTCTACTTCTTTACCTCTTTGCTTCTCTACTTCTTTACTTCTTTCTCTCGCCAACGCCACATTCTTCTCGTCTATATCCCCGCCGATCACTGTCTTAGCTTTCTCAGCCAGGTATCCAAGCCCCATACCGCTGCCGCACGC
>CAZMEZ010000052.1:0-8070 GCA_964565425.1 uncultured Planctomycetia bacterium
GAATGACAGAATTGTAGTTGCCCGATCTATGGGGCACTTTATCCTTCATCCTTTAACCTTTATCCTTGCCCCCCCATGCCTCTAGCCTCTAGCCCAAATAATTGTCATCCCGAGCGACCCCGAGCGAAGCGAGGGGGAGTCGAGGGATCTAGATTCCTCGACTCGCTCACTTCGTTCGCTCGCTCGGAATGACAGAATTGTAGTTGCCCGATCTATGGGGCACTTTATCCTTCATCCTTTAACCTTTATCCTTGCCCCCCCATGCCTCTAGCCTCTAGCCTCTAGCCTTAACCCGTCACCCGTCACGCGTCACCTCTTAAGCGCCTTCATCAGCTTATCGAACGAATATGTATTTATCACGTCATCCTTCTCGATCCACCCGCGCCTCGCCGTAATGACACCGAAAAGCATCTGGTCGAGCTGGTCCACATGATGGGCATCGGTATTGATCGCTATCTTCGCCCCTAATTCCCTTGCCCGCCGGCAATTTATATCGTTCAGGTCTATCCTTTCGCCGTGTGTATTGACTTCAAGATATACGCCCGATCCGGCCGCGTGCTTGAAAACCCTGTCCAGGTCCAGCTTGAGCGGCGTGCGCGTGGTTATAAGCCTGCCCGACGGATGAGCCAGCATGTTGACGTATTTACTGTCGATCGCCTTTAATACTCTTTTCGTCTGTTTGTCGATGTCGAGATGGAACCTGGAATGTATGGCCGCTATTACTATATCCAGTTCCTTCAACGCGTCATCTTCCAGGTCCAGCTTGCCGTCCTCGAGGATATCGACCTCGACCCCGGCAAGGACCTTTATGCCTTTGGTCCTGCCGCCCAGTTTCTTGATCTTTTCGACATGCCTCAGCAGCCTTTTCTCGTTCATGCCGTTGGCCACCTTAACGTTCTTGGAGTGGTCGGTTATGGCTATGTACTCGTACCCCTTCTCTTTCGCCGCTTCTATCATTTCTTCGATGGAGGATTTACCGTCCGTTTCCTTCGTATGCATATGCAGGTCGCCCTTGATGTCTTTCAATTCCAAAAGATGCCCGGGAAGCTTGTTGTCGGCGGCTGCTTCTATTTCCCCCCTGTTCTCCCTTAATTCGGGCGGCATCCATTTCATGCCCAGTTTCTTATAAACGTCTTCCTCGGTCTTTCCGGCTACCATCTTTTCGGTCTTCACGGTGAATACGCCGTACTCGCTCACCTTGTAACCTTTCTTTTTGGCTATATTGCGCACCTTGATATTATGTTCTTTGGACCCGGTAAAATATTGCAGCGCGGCGCCGAAACACGAAGCATCGATCACCCTGAGGTCTATCTGCGGCCCCTCCTTCAACTGCACGCTGGTTTTGGTGGAACCCTTAGCGATCACGGTGTCCACGCCTGAATACTTCACGAAATAGTCCATCGCTTTCTTGCTGTCCCCGGCTACGGCAAGGATATCAAGATCGCCGACCGTTTCGGTCCCCCTTCTGAGGCTACCGGCTTTCTCTATTTTCTTGAAATTCTTAGAGTCGGACAAATAACCAATCACCTCCTGGGCCCTTTCATGCGCTTCATCAAGAAGCATCCTGCCCTGTTTTTTTCTGTAATGCCCGATGGATTCCAGTATCTTTTCCTCGCTTTTCTTCCCCATGCCCTCGAGCTTTTCCACCTTGCCTGTCCTGCAAGCCTTCTCCAGCGTATCCAGGTCCTTAACGTCCAGTTCGTCCTTCAGCTTTTTCAGCTTCCTGGGACCCAGGCCGGAAAGATTGAGCATGTCAAGAAAACCCGGACTGAATTCCTTAATAAGCTTCTCGTGCTGCTTAAGTTTCCCGGTCTCTATCATTTCTATTATCTTTTCCTTGAGGTCCTTCCCTATACCGGGGATCTTGCCTATCATATCCGGGTCTTCCTTATATATATCTTTTAACTGACGCGCAAGCCCCGTGATGTTCTGGGCGGCATTCCGGTAGGCACGTATCTTGAAGACGTTCTCATCTTTTATTTCCAGAATATCCGCGATACGCGAAAATATGGCGGCGATTTCCCTGTTATCCATAATGATCATAGTGATTATACCCCAAGCCCGGTATAAGGGGCAAGCACAACCCTCCCCACCCCTGACTTGATTTGATTTTTTACTAAATTTTTATTGATTTATAATGAAAATTATCGTATAATGGGCCCATGGAAACGCAGGCATTGCTGAATAGGTGTATAAATAAAGACCGGAGGGCCTGGGACGAATTCATACGGCAATATGAAGGCCTTGTGGCAAAAAGCGTCCGGTATAAGCTGAGTAAACTCCGGGCCAGGGTCCCCAGAGACCAGGTTGTCGACATAGTCCAGGAAATATTTCTCGCGATATGGGAAAAGAACAAGCTGGCCGGCGTAAAAAGCCCCTCCACCCTGAAAAGCTGGCTGGCAATGGTATCCCTGAACTTCACGACCAATTACTGCGAGCTCAGGTCGGTCAGGGATACCGGCGGCACCCTCTCCCTGGACGCGAACCTCTTCCCTGAGAACCCGGGGACAACACTTGGCTGCCTTATACCGGCAGAGAAGCTCAACACGCAAAAAACCCTTGAGGCGAATGAGCTCAGAGCGATGGTCGACGAAGAGATATCAAAACTCGATCACAGGCAACAACTCGTCCTTAAATTCAATATATTCGAGGAAAAGACACAGAAAGACATATCCGAGATAATGGACCTGCCTGAAGGCACGGTAGCCACGCTCATAAGACGCGGAAAACAGCGCCTTAAGGACAAACTTAAAAAAAAGATAGATCTTGTAAAATTTTGAAAGAATTTGCCGATAATATCTGTCTCATATTATGAACCCGCGATTTAGACTAAGGAGCTTTATTTAAAATGAACAGAATATGCCCGACCGAAGAACTCTTGAGCGAATACCTGAGCGGTGATATCTCTGCCGAAGAAAGAGAACGCGTAGAAAAACACCTCGTCTCCTGCGCAAAATGCCGCCGTCTTGTGGCCGAGGCTCACGATATCGTCAAAAAACCCGATACCGATGAGATATTGAATATCTTGAGACGCCGGGCCCGGGAAAACCTGTGGTTCTTAGGCGCGCTATCCGCCTTGCTTCTTTCGTTCATTTTCCCGAAATACTTCATCCAATTCCTTGTAGCCTGTCTCCTGCTGGGGATCAAATGGGTGATCGATTCGAAAACCACCCGCACGCTCATAATGGTTCACGAGGCTCTGAGCCGGACAACGAAGGAACGGTCCAGGGAGCACCAGAGCACCAGAGCACCAGAACACCAGTCACCAGAACATTAGTCGAAAATTTATTTTAACGACCTGTAAAACTTCCAAAGCAAACTTCCAACCTCTTTACGCAGCCCCTGTAATTCTTTATATCTTTCCATTTGCAAGTAACCCAATTTCAAGGAAAAATCTAAAAGATATTCTGTCTCGGATAAAGACCCAAGAGAAATATTGATAAAATGTTTCAGTTCTTTCTTGCCCTGCCCTCCAAATCCTTCAACGATATTTATTGCTACCGACAACGCTGCCTTCCTTATTTGAGAAATTATTCCATAAAGTTCCTCCTTTGGAAATCTTCTTGCAGCTAAATATACCTCCCAGGCGAGTTTATCGGCTTTTTGCCAAACTATAAGTTTTTTATAGCCATAATTTTCCATATTTTTTACTGGTGCTCTGGTGGCTAGTGCACTGGTGCTCTTGCTATACCCACAGGTTCCTGTCCAAGCATCTGTACCCGATCGCTTCTGAGATATGATGTGATTCGATCGTCTCCGACTCGTCCATATCCGCAATGGTTCTTGATATCTTCAATATCTTGTCGTAGGCCCTCGCGCTTATGCCCAGCTCGAGAATGGCCGTTTTCAAGAGTTCTCCGGCTTCACCCGAGAGACAGCAGAATTCCTCGACCTCTTTGGGATCCATGTTCGCATTGCATAAAAGGCGTTCCGGCTTGCCCTTAAACCTCAGTTTCTGCGTATTTCTGCATTTTAGAACACGCTCCTTGATGGCCGCGGAAGTTTCCCCGCTTCTGCGTTTGGATAGGTGCTCATAATCGAGCCGCGGCACCTCGAGATGGATATCGATCCTGTCCAAAAGAGGCCCCGATATCTTGGAAAGATACCTCTGGATCTGGTAAGGCGTGCACTGGCATCTCTTGTGCGGGTCGGTGAAATATCCGCATGGGCACGGGTTCATCGCGGCAACAAGCAGGAACCGGGAAGGATATCTCAAAGAACGTTCGACCCTCGCGATGGTCACTTCCCCGGATTCCATGGGCTGGCGCAAGGTTTCGAGAACGTCCCTCCTGAATTCAGGGAATTCATCAAGAAAAAGCACGCCATTGTGGGCAAGGCTTATCTCGCCCGGGACGGGCCAACTGCCGCCTCCGGCCATGGCGGCATATGATATCGTATGGTGCGGAGAACGTACCGGCCGCTCGTTTATGAGGCCTTCCCCTTTCAACTGACCGGCAATGCTGTAGATCTTAGTCGTCTCGAGTGCCTCTTCCTGCGAGAGCCCCGGCAATATCCCGGGGAACCTTTTGGCGAGCATGCTCTTGCCCGAACCGGGCGGGCCGATAAGAAGCGCGTTATGGCCGCCGCATGCGGCTACTTCAAGCCCTCTCTTAACATGCTCCTGGCCTTTAACGTCATGGAGATCAAGCCCCTTATCATCATCGCTGCGATGCTTGATCTTAGAGGGCTTTACGGGCTCCAGCTGTTTTATACCTTTGATATGTTCGACAACTTCCCTGAGCGTAGCGATGCCATAGATCGAGATGTCCTTCACGACTGAAGCTTCCCGGGCGCTTGTTTTTGGGAAGATGAATTTATCGTATTTATCGTTAAGGGAGGCCGCTATGGATAATGCTCCCCTGAAAGGCTTGAGCTTTCCGTTAAGAGAGAGTTCGCCGCAGAAAACGATATCGTCGATCTCCTGCTGCCGCATAAGCCCCGAAGCGGCCAGGATGCCTATAGCTATGGGGAGATCAAATCCCGCTCCTTCCTTTTTTACGCCGGCAGGGGACAAGTTCACGGTAATTTTGCCCGTGGGAAACGTGAAGGCCGAGTTCTTTATCGCCGCCCGGATACGATCGCGGCTTTCGCGTATCGAAGTGTCGGGAAGCCCTACCACCGAAAAGGACGGGATCCCGCTGGCGGTATCCACCTCAACCTCAACGATGTATGTCTCCATTCCCATAATAGCGCCGGAGATGGTTTTTGATAGCATGAGTAACTCCTTTCTTCAGCCTTAAGCTATAAGCTGTAAGCTTTTTTAAATCCAAAAATCAAAGATCAAAGATAAAAAATATATATAAAAATTCAAAGTTTTTTACCCTTAAGGGTTAGGATGCTAGAAGCTAATATGTTTGCCAGCTCCTTTGTTTCTTTTATAAGTTGCGCCAATAAGGGGGATTGTATTTTCTTTGCATCCCTCATCAGACAAAGCCAAAACATGCTCTCATTGGCAGATTTGAGTGAATAAGTTAAATAATTCGTGAAATCTTTTCTGGAACTTGCGGCTCGAGCTTCGATGACATTAGCACCTATAGATGTAGAGGATCTTAAGAGTTGTTTCGACAAAACTTGCATTGAGATATCATTTGATAATTCGTCGATAAATTGAATCATGATAATCGAATAATTATAGATCCTCTTTTTGAAGCTATCTTTAAAGTTTGAATTATATTTTTGCATTTTTATATTTGATTTTTGATATTTTACATCTCTATTGCGTTCTTCACGTGCCTGAGTATCTTTAATCTCCCATCCGGATACAAGTCCAGTCCTATAACGTCGATCCTGCATGGCGTTTCGCAAAGCCTGCGCCTTTTTAGATAGAACTGGCAATTTTTCAATATATGTCTTTTCTTTGTTTCCGTTATGGAGGACAAGGGAGGGCCGAATGTTTCCGAAAGACGGGTCTTAACCTCGAAAAAGACCAGAAAACCATCCCTTTCGGCTATCATGTCTATTTCACCGAAAGGCGTCCTGTAGTTCCTTTCCAGGACGGAGAACCCCCTTGACGCCAGAAATCTTTCGGCCATTTTCTCCCCGGCCCTGCCTGTGGCCTGATTGAGACGGTCCAACCCTATTTCTCCACGGCGGCTTCTTCGGTATAACTTTCCAGGACCAGCTCCTGCAGCCCTTTCCGCATTTCCTTAGACACGGGGTGGAACGTTTCATACCATTTGCCGTCCCGGCCCTGTTCCTGCGGCATGCCGACGAAAAGTCCATTCTTGCCCTGAACCACCCTGAGCCCTTTGACAAGAAAGGCATCGAGTATCAGAAGATCGCAGAATGCCTTTGTGGGCCCTTCCCCGTTAAGACACCTTATACGTTCGATCTTTATCACTGGTTTGTTGTTCATGATCGCCTCCTTTTGGTTTTAAAAATCGCGTCAATATAAGGAGACAGGAATTGCCGGGGGATTCTTTCAAAAATCTTCGGAAAATACCCGATAATCAGGGACGGAACCCTATTTTTTTGGAGGGACGTAAACCGTGCTGCCGCTAATCTTGTGTCATGTGTTATGATTGTCCGACATGACACTTGACACATTATACATAACACAAACTTTATCCTTCATTCCGGAAAATAGGGCTCCGCCCCTGATTTCCGGTTCTATATTACGGCGAAGCATGGTAAAATTTTCACATGGAAAAAAAGACCTGCACAAGGTGTCTTTTCGATGACACCGTGAAGAACATAACTTTCGACGGCGAAGGGGTCTGCAACTTCTGCCGGCTATTTGAAAAGCTGGCAAAGAAGCCGGACAGGTCCAAGGCCGACAAACTGTTCGCGAACATCAAGCGGCGGATGAGGAACAAAGAATATGACTGCATTGTCCCCTTCAGCGGAGGGATTGACAGCGGTTACGCCCTTTATTGCGTCAAAAAAGCCGGCCTCAGGCCCCTGGCGGTCCATTCCGATAACGGGTGGGTCACCGAACTTTCGCGGCGAAACATGGAAAAGATCGTTAACAAACTGGGCGTCCCTTTCGTGAAACTCACCAAAGACTGGGATGTCATGAGAGATGCATACCTGGCTTTTCTTAAGGCATCCGTACCCGAGATCTGCTCCGCCTGCGAAGTAAAAAATATATCCGAGATCCTGGAATTCGCCGATTCAAAGGGAATACCTTATATATTTTTCGGTTTTTCGCCGCGGTCGGAAGGTATCAATCCCCTGACCTGGCATTATATAGACGGAAGGTACTTCAACAGCATAGTTAAAAGGTTCGCGCTGGACAAAAAGGCTGCTTTAAAACTGAATAAGCTTGGGCTTTTTAACCTTTTTTACTTTCTTGCGCTCAAGCGAATAAAGCTCGTCCAGTTTCCCGCTCTTGTTGATTGGGACGAAGAAAAGATAAAAGAGATATTGAAAATGGAATTTGACTGGGAGGACGGAGGGCATCATTCGGATTGTTACTATTACCCGGCCGTAAAGCATTTGGCAAAAAAGAAGTTCGGCATAGACCGGATGAAGACATTCTATTGCGCCATGATAAACTCCGGTATGATTACGCGAGAAGAGGCCTTAAGGCGGCTTGAAGTGCCCCATGATAGAAATGAGGTCGACAAGGCGGTCGAATACGTGACCGGCAAACTCGGCATCACCAAAGAAGAGTTCAATGATCTGGTATCACGTCCCCCGAAATATTTTACGGATTATCCGACGTACTACCCCCTCCTTAAGGCCGTAAAACCCCTTATCTGGCTGGCCTGCAGGTCCCACATGCTGCTGAGCACGTTCTACGATAAATTGTTCAGGGCGGGATAGTGAAGCGCGGGATCGCGGGACGGAATCCGATGTTAGATGTTTGATGTTGGTAGTGAGGCTGTCAGCTATCTGCTTTCAGCTATCAGCGCCCGATAGATCGGGCAACTACAATTCTGTCATTCCGAGCGAGCGAACGAAGTGAGCGAGTCGAGGAATCTAGATCCCTCGACTCCCCCTCGCTTCGCTCGGGGTCGCTCGGGATGACAGAAGGAGGCCTTCGCTCGGGGTCGCTCGGGATGACAGAAGGGTGGCTTCGCTCGGGGTCGCTCGGGATGACAGAAGGATGGCTTCGCTCGGGGTCGC
>CAZMEZ010000053.1:0-7460 GCA_964565425.1 uncultured Planctomycetia bacterium
GCTAGTGTCATCGGCCCTTCGGGCCTAGTGTCAGAGTGTTTTTATCATCCTTTGATACCTGATGACCTCTGGCGCTCCGGTGACTGGTGCGCTGGTGCTCTGGTTACTGGCAACTCACTGCAGTCTGTAGTCTGACAAGGAGGCCTAAATGGGGACGTCGCCCATTTTTCCCCGCCCATTTTTCCCGTTTTATCGTCATCCCCGCACGCTCTAAGCGGGGATCACGTAAAAGTATTTTCACTGTTATTTGATTCCCGCTTAGCCGAAGCCCTCTGGCTTCGGCACTCCCCCGGGGACGGTGCCCC
Source organism: uncultured Planctomycetia bacterium (assembly GCA_964565425.1). Lineage (GTDB taxonomy): Bacteria > Omnitrophota > Gorgyraeia > Tantalellales > Tantalellaceae > CAZMEZ01. The sequence goes on from CAZMEZ010000053.1 coordinate 306, forward strand.
TCGGTCGCGCGGGAATGACGATTTTTGATTGACAAACAGACGAACGACGAAAAACGAAGGCGAGAGGCAAGAGGCAAACGAACAACGAACGACGAACAACGGACGACGACCTTGCGCCTTGATCCTGTCTGATGTCTGATGCCTTGAATCAGCCTCTCCCCGGCCCTATCGGCATCCCCTTAGACCCGGGGAGGTCGGCCGTCTTGCTGAAACATTCGCGCATGAAGATCTCCGCTATGCGCTCCGCAAGGAGGGGTTTGCTCCGCTCTTCCGTCATGCCCTTTTTGTCGATGGTCGCCTTGATCTCCCTCCGCCAAAGGATATGCCGCCTCCTCAGGATGCGTTCGGCCCTTTTGAAGAGCATCTTCCTCTGGCCCCTGCTAACGGTAAAAACGGCCCTGAGCCTGGCGTATTCCTGCTGTATTACCGCGTCAAGGGCTATCGTGGACAGTCCGTGTATCTGGTCTACAGGGTCATTCTCCATCCATACACGCTCTAGTATGTCGCACGATATCTCTATATCGGCGTCTTCTCTGTCTTCCACGATGACGAAATGCAGCGTCATGCGTGTTATCAGAGCGTCTTCCAGGTTTTTTCTGACGGACGCTATCATGTCCCCGGCCTGGCCCGAGGAATCGGTCACGCCGGCTATGTATGTCCTTATCTCTTTGGCGTCCTCGAGTATATAATATAAATTGTCCGCTTGCCGGCACCAACCTTCCCCGGAAAAGATCGTGACAAAGACCAGGCTCAATACCGCTATTATCGATAAAAACTTTTTCATGCCCCACATCCTTTACTGTTTATCCCGATTGAATTAACAGGGCACCCTCTACCCTTCCAGCTCCTTTTGCCTCAATATCACTTCCCTTGTTATGTAATCCATTAATTTCCGGTATTCAAGCTGCCCTACCAACCAGCGTTCTTTTTCGCTCGCCAGCACCGGTATGTAATCCAGGTTCTTGGCCGCGAAGACCTTCATTACCTCTTTCAGCTCCTGCCCCGCGTAGGCTACGGTGTCTGACTCGCGAACGATATCCCCCGCGAGTATAAGCTCTTCCATCTGCCCTTCGTTGAACGTATCCCTGAGGTCTCCCAGGGAGATCACGCCGAGATATTCGCCGTCCATCCTTGCCACCGGAAAATTAAAATCTTCGGTCTTTTTCATTATATCTATGATCTGGTGCAGATTATTGTTCTCCTTGATCACGAAAAAATCCTCCTGCATAACGTCCTTGACCTTGCGCTCCTCGATTATATCCTCCTCCGTGACGTTGCGGTTAGTCTCGTCCGCGAGCTTTATCCCCAGTTTGATCATCGGCGGGGCCGCGAGCTGCAGGAGGAACGTCGTTGCGGTTATGATGTTGATTATCATGAGTCCGGCCATTTCCGCCTCTCCGCCGATAACGCTGAACGCGCTGTAGGTCGCGATGGCAAGACCGACGGCGACACCGGCCTGGTCGAAAAGACAGAAACCCAGGTATTTTGTCACGGCGGGTCTCGCGCCCGAAAGTTTCCCCCCCAGGAAAGAACCGGCGAATTTTCCCGCGCTGCGGCTTAATATATAGACAAGAGCCAGGATAAGAACCCCTTTCCTCATCAATATGGTGGCATCAAGCCTCGCCCCCACAAGGACGAAGAAAAGAATGAATATCGGCGGGCTGAACCTCTTTATGAGGTCGAACATCTCACGGTTCTCTGATGACTGCAGGTTGGAGACCGCGGCTCCGAGCACCATGGACGCGAGGATGGGATCAACCTTAAAGTATATCGAGAGACCCACGACAAGGATTATCGTGCCGAGAGCGCTCGGCAGCATATGCTCCCTGCTCCTGACCTTTTCGGATATCTTATGGAGCGCGAACCCGGATATTGCTCCGATAAGTATGGATATCGTTATCTGGATCAGCGGGACCATAAGCGTCTTTGCCAGCGGAGCGCTTTCGCGCATTATTATCGTCCGCGCGAAGACGATAGCTACCGCGTATATCAAAAGAGCAAGCGCGTCATCCAGGGCTACGATCGAAAGCGTTGTCGTGGTGACCGGCCCCCTTGCCTTGTACTCGCCAAGAACACTGTAGGTTGCCGCCGGGGCGGTGGCGGAGGCAAGCGCTCCCAGGATAAGCCCCATGTACGTTTTCCCGGTCAGGGCTATCACGGCCCCGGCCACCAGAAAGAAGGTGAAAAAAGTCTCTGCGAAAAGTATGGTATAGATCGAACGGCTGTATCTCTTGAAGCGGTCGAACTGTATCTCGGCGCCGATCATGAAACCGATGATGCCGAGAGCGAGGCTGATAACGGGCCTGAACGAGTCCGTTATCGGTCCGCTAAGCATCCCGTGAAAGGACTCCCCCAGGATCACGCCTATGATGATATAACCCATCACCTGAGGCATGTTCAGTTTTCTCATCACCCTTCCGGCTACCATACCCAGAAGTATGATTATACCTATGACCAGCAATATGTTCATCGCGGGATCGAAGCGCCCTCTCTATTTTTTGGACCTTTTTTTCTTCGTTTTTTTGATGCCCTCTTGCTGTTCGTGTATCTTGACGAATTTAGTGGAATATTCCCGAAGCTTCTTGTCGACAAGGTGATTTATCGTGCCTTCCGGATACTTGCCGTCCTTGCCCTTTTCCCCCGCCTCCATGCCGGTAAGTATCTCCACGCCTTCGTCGACCGTGGATACGGCCCATACGTGGAACTTCCCTTTTTCAACGGCGTCTGTTATTTCGTCCTTCAGCATTAGATGTTTCACGTTGGTTTCGGGGATGATCACTCCCTGCTTGCCGTCAAGACCCTTGACCTTGCAGACATGATAAAAACCCTCTATCTTCTCGTTCACCCCGCCGATCGGCTGTATCTTGCCGCGCTGGTTCATTGAACCCGTGACCGCTATCGATTGCTTGATCGGCACCCCGGAAAGCGAGGAAAGAAGACAGTAAGCTTCGGCGCTGGAAGCGGAATCACCTTCGATGCCGGAATATGACTGTTCAAAACAGATGCTGGCATTCAGGCTCAGGGGTAGATCCTGCGCGAATTTTTCGCCGAAATAACCGCTCAGGATCAGCACGCCCTTCGAATGTATGTTCCCTCCCATCTTTACCTGTCTCTCGATATCGACCACGCCGTTCTTCCCCATGTACGTCCTGGCCGTTATCCTCGAAGGCCTGCCGAACGCGTATTCCCCCATATCTATGACCGACAGCCCGTTCACCTGACCGGCCACGGCCCCCTCCGTGTCTATCATGAGCACGTTCTTATCGATCAGCTCGACTATCTTCTCTTCGATCATGTTGGAACGGTATATCTTCTCATGTATGGCTTTCTCCACATGCTGCTGGTCCACGTATTCTTCGTTGTCGCGCGCGGCCCAATAATCGGCTTCCCTCAACAGGTCCGCCACATACATGAAGCGGGCGCTCAGCTTTTCCTGGTCCTCTATCAGGCGTGACCCGTATTCCACTACCCTGGCCACCGCGTTCCTGTCGAAATGCCTCAGCCCTTCCTCCTCGCACCTGACCTTGATGAAAGCCGCGTACTTCCTGATCATATCCTCATCCCTGTCCATCTCCACATCGAAATCCGACTTGATCTTGAACATCTTCCTGAAGTCCTCGTCAAACTTGTAAAGGATCTGATAAAGCCATTGCGGGCCGACCATTATGATCTTGATGTCGCAGGGTATCGGCTTCGCCTTGAGGCTCGTGGTCGTAATGAGCCGGAACTGCTCGTTTATATCCTCCACCTTTATCTCCCGGTTCTTTATCACCCTCTTGAGGGCATCCCAGGCCATGAAGTTGCTCAAGACATCCATCGCCTGAAGTATCAAATACCCTCCGTTCGCCTTGTGCAGGGCCCCGGCTGAGATCATCGTGAAATCGGTCGACATCGATCCGAAATGCGACACGTACTCTATCCTTCCGAGAAGGTTGTAATAACTCGGGTTCGGCTCCCTTATTACCGGAGCCCCCTTGGATTGCCTGTGATCCACGAGCAGGTTGACCTTGTATTTCGTGTATTCGGCCTTTTTCGGAGCCCCCTTAACGCCGAATATCACCGCCTGCGCGTCCTCCTCTTCTTCCTTGAAGAGATCAAGGTTTTCCACTATATCTTCCTGCACGTAATTAAAATACTGGATGATATCCTCGAACTCCCTGTACTTGAAACGCAACTCATCTATGATGTGTTTGACCGAGAAAAGAACGATCTCTTTTTCCAGGTCCTTGATCTTCATCTTGGCCGTCTTTTCCATCGCGCGGACCTCACCGAGCACTTTCTCGATCTTGATGTGAAGCTCGTGCTTCTTCCCCTCGATATCCTCCTTCTGCTCGTCGGCAAGAGAATCGTATTCCTCAGCCGTCATGGGATGCTCACCGCTGCGGGGAACAAGTATAACACCCGTGGCGGACTGTTTCAGGACGAAACCGGCGTCAAAAGCCTCGTTCTCGACGTTCTCGAGCGTTGCGTCCCTCATCTTCTTGTATTCTTTAAGAAGATCATGCTTTCTGGTCTCGTAATCTTCGCTCTCAAAGGCCTTGGGTATCTCGATCTTAAGGTCCTCAAGAAGCTCTTCAACGTCCTTCTTGAACATTATGCCCCTGCCCGCCGGAAGCCTTATCGCGGCCGGTTCATCCGGCCTTATGAAGTTATTCACGTATACCCAGTCATCGGGGGTGGGCTGCATCGAAGCGATCTCGTTCACTAATTTGTTTACCTGGGTGTTCCTTCCCGTGCCCGCGGCGCCTGCAACGTAAATGTTGAAGCCGTCGGCCTTCACGTTAAGCCCGAAATCTATGGCGCTCACTCCTCTTTCCTGGTGCACGGGCTCACGCTCGAATTCGAATTCTTCGGTCGTCTTGAAAGGAAACATCGAAGAATCGCATGTCTTCCTCAGTTCTTCGCGCTTTAATTCCCTCATGTTCGCTCTCCCATTTTATATTCTCATGAAAAAATCCAGAAAAGGATCGTTGAACTCACGGTCGGATTTTTTATACCTGTAGCTTATAGCCAGAACGAATATCCCTGAGAAGATCAGCAGGAACGCCGCTATTAAAGACAAAAGCGGCGGATAAAGCGCTATGAGGACGCCACTTAAAATAAGAATTATTCCTAACAACATATTATTATCACCTTCCTTAGAATTACTTCAGCGAATAATTAAAAATACCTTATATATATACCTAAGTCAAGTTAGAGTATTCCGGCATCCTACCCCTTTCCCTGAGCTTTTTTCAGGGCAATAAAAACCTGTAGACCGCCAGCCAGACAGGTATACTGAATATAGCCGTAAGGTGGGTGAAGAATATGCTGCTCGACAGGAATTTGTTGTCCGCGCCCGTATAGCTCCCTATAACGACAAGAGATACGGCGGTGGGCATTATTGCCTGCAGGAACAGGAAAAACTTGTAATCCGGCCCGAGGGGGAGGACCACGAGTAAGGCAAGCACCAGCGCCGGGAACAACACAAGCTTCGTGAAAGCGCACGCGACAAGGGGGTTCTTGTTCCCGGGGGCATAGGCCTTATATTCACGGAGATACGCCCCAAGGGCAAGCATCATTATAGGGAACGCCGCTTGTCCCACCTGTCGGAGGGGATCCGCCACCAGGGACGGTACACTTCCCTTACCGAACAACCCTACCCATATCAGGGAAAAGAGTATGGCGACCACGGGGGCGTTCAAAAAAACTTTGGGATTAACGGCCGGTTTCAGTTTCCCCGAAAGAAAAAGGGGCACAAGCGACCACATCAGGATATTGAATCCCAGGGTAAAAAGAAAAACATAGATAAGCAGCCTTTCTCCTGCCATCCCGGCAAAAGAAAAAAATATCAGGTTGATCGGCAGATACCCGCAGTTCTGGAAACCGCATCCGCACACGAATTCCCTCTTGGGCCCGGATCCTTTAAGAAACCTGTAAATGCCCAGGCCGAGCGCCATCCCCGACAAAGAGAATATCACGGCACAGAGGGGCAAAAACCACCAGTGGGGATATTCGCTATAGCTGAAGTGAGTCGTCATCTTGCTGATTATGAGGGCGGGAAAGAACAGCCTGATAAGAAGCAGGCTCAGCGTATTCGTGAACTTATTGTCTATGAACTTGCGGTCACGGAGGATATATCCTACGGCCATAAGGATAAAAAGTTTCACTATGGCCGATGATATGGTTAGAAAAGTGAATTCTATTTCCATAATACCCCGAAATTCGAACGACGGACGACTGACGACGATTTATGCTTTATGCTCCCGGCTTCCCCAGGAGTTTAAACATCTTCCTCTTGTACGCCTCGACACCCGGCTGGTTAAAAGGATTGACCCCGGAGATATAAGCCGAAACGGCTACCGCTCTTTCGAAAAAGTAGAACAGCTGCCCGAGGGCGAACGCCGATCTTTCCGGCATGAAAACTGTCATATTGGGTACGCCGCCTTCATAATGCGCTTCCGCGGTGGCTTCGTACGCCTTCCTGTTGATATACCTCAGCTCCTTGCCGGCAAGATAGTTCAGACCATCCAGGTCATCCTCGGAACGCGGGATCTTGCATTCGGCTTTTTCGTTCTCGATAACAAGGAACGTTTCGAATATATTCCTCTCTCCCTGCTGTATAAGCTGGCCCATGGAATGCAGATCGGTCGAGAACTCGCATGAAGCCGGGAATATCCCGCGGCCGTCCTTGCCCTCACTCTCACCGAAAAGCTGCTTCCACCATTCGTCGACATAGCGCAGTTTGCCGCTAAAACTAGCGAATATCTCTATCTTTTTACCTTTACGGTACATGCAGTTCCGGATAGCGGCATATTTGCAGCTTAAATTATTCTCCGGATCGCATTCCAGGCTCCGCGCGCGCTGTTGGCGAGCGCCGCTCAAAAGCTGCTTTATGTCTATTCCGGCGCAGGCTATAGGCAAAAGTCCTACCGGCGTAAGAACGGAGAACCTGCCCCCCACATCATCCGGTATCACGAAAGTCTTGTACCCTCTTTTCTCCGCGATGGTCCTCAGGGCGCCTTTTTCCCTGTCGGTGGTGCAGACTATTCTGCTCCTTACCTTATCGGGGCCGTATTTCTTTCGCATGAAATCTTCGATTATCCTGAAGGAAATGGCGGGTTCCGTTGTCGTCCCCGACTTGGAAACAACGTTAACGCTTACGTCCGATTCCCT
>CAZMEZ010000054.1:0-7173 GCA_964565425.1 uncultured Planctomycetia bacterium
ACCCCTGATCCCGCCATACGCGCTCACCACCTTTTGGTCGCCTATGACCACGGGGTAGGTTACCTCATACTGTTCCGCGAAAGGTTCCACGTCCCTGGCCCCGCCCTGGTCGAGAGAGACCCCGACGATCACAAGGCCTTTGGTCCTGTACTGCCGGTAAAGCGCCTCGAAATGCGGTATCTCCATCCTGCACGGGGGACACCATGTCGCCCAGAAATCCAGTATGACCACCTCACCTCTTGTGTCAGCGAGCCTGAACGGCTTCCCATCCAGATCATTAAGCACAAAGTCCGGCGCCATGCCTTCCCGGGAAACCGAAGCGACCTGTTGGCCGCACGATACAACGCAAACAGCCATAAATATCATCAGAATAAAAGTGGCCGCTTTATATACCACAATAACCTCCTTGTGATCCGCTATTTTGAGAATTCATAAAAAGCGGCAGGCATGAACCTGGTCAAAACGCCCAGATTCCCGAAAAAGATAAGAAGACCCACGCCTACGAGAAGAACACCGGCCACTATCTCGCCTGCTCTTATGAATTCCCTGTATTTCTCGAAGAATTTCATGAACGCGCCCGTGGCAAACCCGGTGAGAATAAAAGGTATCCCCAGGCCGAGAGAATAAACGGCGAGAAACAGCATGCCCTCGAACACGGTCTCCTGCGCGGCGGCTATCGCGAGTATCCCGGCGAGTATGGGGCCTATGCACGGGGTCCATCCGAAGCCGAAGGCCATACCCACCACGAACGCGGTCAAAAGGCCGGGGGATGACCTGGCGACCGTCAGACGTTTCTGGTAATTCAGCCAGTTCACCTTTAATACACCGGCCAGGTGCAGTCCCAATATGACAATGACCGCGCCGGCTGCTTTCGTCAATATATACATGTATCGGGAAAGCAGTTTACCGATAAAAGTGGCCGACGCCCCCAGCGCTATGAAAACGACCGAGAACCCTATCACGAAAGATATGGAAGTCATGCCCGCTTTACGCAGCACCTTGCCGTATTTTTCTTCTTTCTCCAGCTCTTCGAGAGAAACACCCGAAAGGAACGATATGTATCCCGGAACAAGCGGCAGGACGCAGGGGGAAAGAAATGAAAGGATCCCGGCCAGAAAAGCTATTCCTAAAGAGATGTTTTCCATATTGATTATGTGATCATATAACTGATTCGTGGGCCGTAAACCGTAATCGGTGAACCGTCGGATCACGGTTTACGGATCACGCTTATATATGATACCACGCTGGTGCCGATATTCAAAAAAAATCGCCCGGGATCTCTTCCCGGGCGATTTTCAGCCGTTATGGAGCAGCCGGTTATATCAACCCCTGGTCCAACATGGCGTCCGCGACCTTTACGAAACCGGCGATGTTCGCGCCTATTACGTAATTGCCCGGCTGTCCGTATTCACCGGCAGCCTCAACGCACTGCCTGTGAATAGCGACCATGATGCCGTTAAGCTTGTTGTCCACTTCCTCGCGCGACCAGGACATGCGTAGCGAGTTCTGGCTCATTTCAAGTCCTGAAGTAGCGACGCCGCCGGCGTTCGCCGCCTTGCCGGGGCCGTAGAGTATCTTTTTCTTCACGAAAAGCTCGACGGCTTCCGGTGTCGAAGGCATGTTCGCGCCTTCGCTCACGAGGATACAGCCGTTATCGATAAGCGTCTTCGCGGCCTCGCCGTCTATCTCGTTCTGCGTGGCGCCCGGGAAAGCGCAGTCGCACTTGATGCCCCAGGGCCTCTCGCCCGCCTTGTATTCGCAGCCGTATTTATCCGCGTACTCCTTGATGCGTCCGCGTTTGATGTTCTTGAGTTCCATGACGAACGCCAGCTTTTCGGCGTCTATGCCGTCCGGATCGTAGATAGTGCCGTTGGAATCGGAAAGCGACACTACCTTTCCCCCCAGCTGGTTCACCTTCTCGACCGTATACTGCGCCACGTTCCCGGAACCGGAGACCGTGACCGTCTTGCCTTTGAAGGTCTCACCGCGGGTCTTCAGCATCTCTTCGGCGAAATATGCCGCCCCGTAACCGGTAGCTTCCGGACGTATCAGGGAACCTCCCCAGTTCAGGCCTTTTCCCGTAAGAACGCCCGTAAATTCGTTACGGATGCGCCTGTACTGCCCGAACATGTACCCTATCTCGCGGCCGCCCACGCCTATATCCCCCGCGGGCACATCCGTATCGGCGCCTATGTGGCGCTGGAGCTCCAGCATGAAGGACTGGCAGAAACGCATTACCTCCGAATCGGATTTCCCTTTCGGGTCGAAATCGGAACCGCCTTTTCCGCCGCCCATCGGGAGCGTCGTCAGGGAGTTCTTGAATATCTGCTCGAAACCCAGGAACTTCAGTATGCTCTGATTCACGCTGGGATGAAAACGCAACCCGCCCTTATAAGGGCCGAGCGCGCTGTTGAATTCGAACCTGAAACCGCGGTTGACCTGAATATTACCCTCGTCATCCTGCCAGGGGACGCGGAACATGATCTGGCGTTCGGGCTCGACGATACGCTCGAGGATACAAGCCTCTTCGTATTTCTTGTTCTTTTCCAGCACGGGCACGAGCGAATAGATAACCTCCTCTACCGCCTGCAGGAACTCCGGTTCTCCCGGGTTACGTTTCCGCACCCCTTCAAACACGCGATCCACATAACTTTTGGCTTTCGACATCTTTCCCCCCTCCACTGCTGCTTTTGACATCTTTTAACCTCCATTTTAGGGTTTTTGCGGTTAAATGTCCACAAAAAGACCGGTCTTCCCGGTTTTCTATTTTGCTGTTCTTTGCAGCAAAAATAATTGCCCTTTTTTGCGGCAAAAAAGTGAAAAAAAAGGCGTTCTCCCTTACATGGAAGAACGCCTTTGTTCTTGCTACCCGCTGATTATCCCCGATTCCCGGGGTTTAGTCAAGAAAAAACTTCCGCTAACGCGGCGGGAGGTTATTCCTCTCCCGTCTTCTTTTTCCGCATGGACTCTATCTTCGGGAAAAGGAAGTCTTTTAAGAACTCTATCCTGAAAGGCTTCGGTATGAAGCCGTCCGCGCCGAGTTTTTTGGCCTGCTGTATGTTCTCCTCGCTGTCGTACCCGCTGAAGATAAGAACGGGGAGATCAGGGTTCTCTTTCTTTATCTTTTCCAGGAGGGGAAAACTCGTGCGATCCCTCAGGTTTATGTCAAGGAGGACCAGGTCGTACCCGGGTTTGAACATCTCAAACCCGGAGTCAAGGTCATAGGCGACGCTCACCTCAAAGCCTTTTTTCTCGAAAAAACGCACGATGACGTCGGCGACCATTTTTTCGTCTTCGACCAAAAAAATCTTTTTCATACCTTGACCTCCTTAAGAGCTGCCCTTATCCAAATGAACTATAAGCTCTTATTTTACTTTCATCCCCGGGAAAGATCGATACAACAACGCGCGTCCGGTCATTTTACCTTTTCGGACAGGTACGGCAGAAGCTTTTCCGTGGTCTTCGGCCCCACTACACCGTCAACCTTGAGCCCGTGGTCCTCCTGGAACTCCTTTATGGCCTGCCTCGACATCCGTCCTATCTTGCCGTCTATCGCGCCGTAATAATACCCGGCGTTCCTCAAGGCCGCCTGGATCTCCTTTTTCGACATGGATACCCTGGAAAGCGTACGGCGAGCGGGTTCCGCCATCTCTGCTTTCGGCTCTATATTGGTCTGGTAGGTCGTCCCTTCGTCCTTCGCAAGCCTGTCCTCTATATCATCCTGCCTTTTCTCGACCGTAGAGACCCTTTCGTCCAGTGTTTCGATCTTTTGATCCTTGGTCTCAAAAAGCGAACAACCCGCGAGCGCCAGGCACAGAGAAACCGCGAACAATGACATTATCCTCATAAAACCCCTCTTTCGGTCTAATGGTTTTTATCTAATATTACGCCATTCCGGGAAATAAATCAAATCAAAAAGGAAAGACGAGCCCCTATAACCGGGGACTCTCCGAATAACATATTATCCGCTGCGATACGATATCCGACATCACTCTCAGATCCTTATCGCTGACATCGAATACGCGTACCACGTTCCCGTATTTTCCATGATCCGGCATGAGCTCCGGGAAGATATCCCGGAGCGAGAGGATACCCTCCTCGTTATAGAAAACATCCTCCCTTTCAGGAAAGATCGCCACATAAAAAATATCGGTCTCGACCAGGTCCTGGAAGAAATGAGTGCCGAATGACAGCTCCGGCATGAGGTTGCCGCCCGAAAAGGCGATCTCACCCAGAACGGCGATGTTGTTTATTTCGGAAAATGTGACCGGTACGCCGAGGGACGGCGTGGTGGTCCCCCACCTGCCGGGACCGAGAAGAAGAGTGGGCGTCTTTTCCCTGTCCGAGATCTGCCTGTTCAGCTTGCCGACGATACGCGCTATGTCGTACTTCTCCGATATCCTAAGCGCGGTATAGGCCGCGGGATCGATGTGGATTATCCTGTTAATGGGTTGAGACACATTCCCGCCGAAGAAATACCCCTCCGACTCGAAAAGCGTCCTTTCCCTGCTTATATCCTCCGGTATCTTAAACTTTTTATCGGATATCTTTGTTTGAAGAGGCCGGCATTGCAGAAGGTTTACCTGAAAATCGCCTTTTTCGGTAAAATTAACCGTGAATTCTATATCCACCGGGTAATCATAGCTCTTCTCGAGTATCTTCAGTATTTTGCTCATGGCCTCCTTTAACGGCCCTTTCGCGAAGATCTTATCGAACGTCAAGACCCACGATTCTTTTCTTCCCGACCCGATCTCTTTAAGTTTTCGAGTCGACTCTTCGTCGCGAACCGCCATGGGTTCCAGGTCAAGGTCCGGTTGCTGTTCTTTCAGCTCAGAGAGAGGAACAGTTTCGAGGGCATTCCTGTTAACGTCTATCAGATCGATCTCATGCTGCGAAAACCTGCGCAGATCTTCCATCCCCGAATGAGGCCTCAGGAGCGGCTTATCCAAAGCCACTATCCTCGGATAATCACCCTCTACCCTGTTCACGGACCTGGTGCCCAGGCCGTAAACGACCCTTAACATGCCTGCCTGCGGATCCATATCCTTGTTCCAGACGCACGTATTATAGGAAATGCCCACGCCCCCGATATCCGGGTAAAAATAATGCCTGTGATAAGAGCCCGACACCCTCTGTACGAGCAGGGCCATCTGCTCCTCAAGCCGGTCCAGGCCCCGCTGCAAACGGTATGCAAGGGCATCCTCGTTCATCGTGCTGGCATAGATCCTCCGGACGGCCTCAGCGAACTGGATATACCGCTGCTCCGGGGTCCCCTGGTTCGCGCAAAAAATACTTTCGTATTTGCCGGCGAACGCGTTGCCGAAACCGTCTTCCAGGAGACTGCTCGAACGCACGATTATCGGCGCTTGCCCGAAATATTCTATCATCTGCTGGAATTTTTCCATGACCTCATCGGGGAACGCGCCGCGCAGCATCTTTTCCTTCAAAACCACAGCGGCCTCAAAATAACCTTCTTTTGTCTTCTGTTCCATGAGGAGTTTCCACCAGCCGTTCTGGACAATGTATGAATAGAACACGTCCGATCCGATATAGAACGAATCGTGCGGTTCCGAGTGCTCTTCCCATTCCAGGGAGTCGTCCTTCGAAAGTATCTTCCTGGCAAGCAGCATCCCAACGGCCTTTCCGCCTATGAACCCGGTTCCTATCAGCCTGGATTTGACCCTCAACACATCTTCCAGCGTGAAATTGTTCTGCGAAAGGGACAATATCTTGTTATCCCGGGACACCATAATACTGCAAAGCTGGTCGACCATCTGCTGCTTTTTGCCGTGTTTGCCCGAAGATCCCGATAATTCTTCGGCCTCGAGGAACAATCTGTCCCAGTAGTCCAGTTTCCTTTTAGCGCTTTCGGCTTCCCGCATGCAGATGTGCGCGAAAAGTTTTGCCGCGCCGACACTGTCGGTTATGGGGGTAAGCTTGTCGCCCCGTTTTACGTGCGGGAGGAACATCGTCGGCGAATAACGGTTCCACACCTTCAGGGGATGGATGTAGTAATCGCCTTCACAGTTATAAACATCTATCAAGAGCTGCGTCGTTTCGCGTATCCTCGCGACGGTCTTGTAGGAATGGTTTTTTCTTAAGATGGAAAAATACGCGATGGTGTCCATTTCATAGAGATACGGACAGGTCACCATGAAGAAGTTCCCTATCATCAGATCCGTGGCCCAGGCCGAGAGAAGATCCGAGAGGCAATCGAACACGTAGCAAGCGCCTTTCCCCTCTTTGGTGATTATATTGTTCACTTCCCTGGAAAAGGGCTCGAAGCCGCTGTGCGCTTCCAGTTTGCAGGTCTTTATCTTTCCGTCGTCCTTTAAAAGCGGCGGGTGAGAGGCAAATCTCATATATATGACTTTTTTGCCGGATGCCCGGGCGGCGTCGACGAACGGCGTGACAAAAACCTTGTAGTCATCAACGTCGTCTATCTGCCAAACGACATTATCTCCTGCCTTGAGTCCCGTTATTATTTCGTCCAAACCTTTAAGGCCCGTGCTTATCATGGCTGTCGCCTTCCCTATCGAACGTCCTGCCTGTTGGTTACTGCCGCTTTCACGAAATCCCTGAACAGCGGATGACATTTGTCGGGTTTGGACCGGAATTCAGGATGGAACTGACACGCCACGAACCACGGGTGCCCCTTGAGTTCTATGATCTCGACCAGGCTTCCCTTCGGATGTATGCCCGCAAAAACGAGTCCTTTCCGGTCCATGGCGCCCTTGTACCTGTTATTGAATTCATATCTGTGGCGGTGACGCTCCATCACGGCAGCGCTTTTATACGCCGCGCGGCTTTTCGCGTTCTTCTTAAGCAGGCACTTGTACGCCCCCAGCCGCATCGTCCCGCCTTTCGCTTTGACCTTCTTCTGTTCCTCCAGCAGGCTGATCACGGGATGACCGGTATTTTTGTTGAATTCCGTCGAGTTCGCGTCCTTCATGCCGCAGACATTCCTCGCGAACTCGATGACCGCCGTCTGCATGCCGAGACATATGCCGAAATACGGTATTTTGTTTTCCCGCGCGAACCGGATGGCTTTTATTTTGCCCTCTATACCCCTGTACCCGAACCCTCCCGGGATAAGTATGCCGTCCGCATCCCCCAGAAATTTGCCCATATTGCCCGCCGTTAACTTTTCGGAATCCACTTTCATTATGTTCA
>CAZMEZ010000055.1:0-7088 GCA_964565425.1 uncultured Planctomycetia bacterium
CCGGGACTATCGGATTTCGTGCTCAAAATACCCTTTTCACCACGATTTCACCACGGTTTGCGTCCTGCTTCGCTAACTTAGGCACCCGTTCACCGATGCTCCCAACCTGATGGTTTACTTGGCGATCTATTCATCCATGACCCCCGTTGTCATGATAATGCCTGCGTCCTTGTCGACTTCGCGTATCTTTTCCATGGCGCCTACCTTGCACCCTCTTTTCTTGAGAAACGCTTCCAGCGTATCGCGGATGCCTTTTCGTCGTCGACTACCGATATTTTCGCTTTCACGCCTTTCTCCATTCTGTCCGGTGTTGAAAAGCCCTTCCCGAACGAAACGACCTATCCGCCAAGTTTACTTTTAATATGTTCGACAAGCTCATTAAGGTCTATTGGCTTTTGCAAAACATCGTCCGGTTCACAGTTCAGGGATCTCAAGCTTTCGGCATGTCTTGATTTGTCTATAGAACCGGTTAAAAAAAGAGCCGGTATACCCGGCTTTATCTTTCTTATCTCTTTTAAACATTCGAACCCTGTCATATCGGGCATCTTAACGTCAAGCACGGCCAGGTCCGCTTTTTCGCCGGCAGCGACCATGTCCACGGCCCTCCTGCCCGCCGAAGCAGCTACTATTTCAAATCCTTTCCTTTCCAGGAACTCTTTTTCGACCCTCAATATCTCTATCTCATCCTCTACCAGTAATATCCTGTGCATAACGATTATCCCTGTATCGGCAGTGTAACGATGGCGGTCGTCCCCTTACCGGGTTCGCTTTCATACTTCATTTCTCCGCCGTGATCTTTTACAAGACCGTAACATACCGAAAGACCGAGTCCCGTCCCGTCTTTTTTCGTGGTATAGAAAGGGTCGAATATGTTCTTCATGACTTCTTCCGGTATGCCGCTTCCGGTATCCTTGAAGGATATACGCGCCTTATTGCCCTCTTTTGAGGTAGAGATAGTAATACTCCCGCCGTGTCCCATGGCCTCGGAAGCGTTCTTAAGTATGTTGAAGAAAACCTCTTCTATCTGATTCGTGTCCACTTTGACCTTGAGCTCATCGGGAGAATACTCTCTTAAAATCTTTATGCCGATGAGAGAATACTGGTGTTCCACGAGTTTTATGGTGGTTTCCAATATATCCTTGAGATCCTTCTCCTGGATCACCCCCTTACTCGGTCTTGAAAACTCTAAAAGCCGTTTGATGATATCCCGCGCCCGGCAACACTGGCTTTCTATGATCTTCAGGTTTTCCTCCAGCTCCTTGTTTGGTATCTCGTCCATTAGGGCGAGCTGGGCCCTGCCGGATATCGCCTGGAGCGGGTTATTAACCTCGTGCGCCATCTCCGAGACCAGCTTTCCGAGAGAAACCATTTTCTCCGACTGGACAAGCATGTTCTGCGTTTCCTTGAGCTCTTTAAGCTTCGCCTCGAGATCCTTCCTGATCTTATTGTTGTCGTCCAGCATGCTGATCATTCTTTCGCGGGTTTTTTCAGATTCCCTGAGTGACATTTCCAAACTTTTTGTTTTTTCCCGGACTTTATCTTCCAGAATTTTAGACCAGCTACTGAGTTCAGCCTGTTTCGCCTTCAATGCCGATATCATCTTTTTGAACGCATCCGCGAGCTGCTCGACCTCATCATCTGTCCGGATATCTATCGGATAATCCAACTCGCCCTTTTCAATATGTTCGGTGGCTTCGTGGAGCTTTTTTATCGGTTTTACGAAAATATTCCCGGATATGATCCCCACGGGTACCAGGAGCAGGATCAATATCCCGGTGATCCCCACCATCTGGGCGAAAAGCCTGTTAACCGGCCGGAAAACTTCACGCGCTTCCTCATCGATGAACGCGAACAAGTTCTTACCGCTGTCCGAGAGATAAGCGTTATCAACGAGCGCGAACGACAGGAGCATCTCTTCCCCGTGGACATGAGGGCCGGCTATAATGGCCCATTTTCCCGTGCCGTTTATCAGCTCCCTGAATTCGCTCTCCCCGCAGACCTTAAGGCTCAAAGGTTTTACTCCGCGGTGAAAAAGGATAAAGCCCCTCTCGTCCACCAAAATCGCGTGTCCCGTCCTGCCGATAGTGAAACCTTCCAAAGGAGATAAAAATTCCTCGACATCCAATGCCGCCTTGCACACGCCTATCACGCCGCCTTCTTCATCCCTCACCGGCAGGGCGAATGAAAAGGAAAGCGCGTCCACCGACTCGGCATATTCTATCCTGTCTATAAAGACCCTGCCGCTTCCTCCAGCGAAAGCCTCCTGCCACCACTTTTCGTCCGCCTGGTAAAAGTCGCTGGTCTTGCCGGAAGCGCCGACCAACACGCCGTACCTATTGGTCACGAATATTTCCGCGATATCTCCGCTCTTCCGCGATATTGCTTCAAGATACGCACCGGCCCAGTTATTAGTGTAGGATGAGTGCAACACATCACCCTCGGGAACGATCGCCCACTGCTCGTCCATGTAAGCGAACATTCCCCTCATAGACTCCTCGTCCGCGCCTTCAAGCTCGTTGTTCGCCTTGACGATCTCCCTTACTAAGAGTGGATTCGAGATATAAATATCTAGCTCGTTGATAACATTGTCTATTTTCGCGCTGATATGATCGCTTAATAGATCCGCCATTTTCACCTGGGTTTCAGCTATTGTTTCCCTCAAAAGGCCAAAACCGAATAAATAGCCGAGCCCGCCGCCGATGCATATAATTACAAACGCCGATAAACAAATAAGCGCCGTTATCTTGAACCTTATACCCGTCCTGTGTTTCATCGGCCCTTCTCCCCGAGTTTCTTTCTGAGGTCCTTTATCTCCTTCTTAAGCTCAAGTATCCTCTCTTCCCTGCCAGTGGCGGATTCGTAAAAGACTTCGAGCTCATGAAGGTGATTTTCCCTTTCTTCCTGCATCCTTTTAGACTCTTCCCCGGTTTCGATGCCAAAAAGAGCGAAAGAGATGTCGCCCGCCAATTCCTCAAAGAGGCCTTGTTCTTCCGGGTCGATGGCAAGGTCCTTCGACAGCGCTACCGACATGGTCCCATAGGTTTTTCCTCCGTACGCCAACGGCACGCAAAACACGACCTTCTCTCCATAGTCCTTCGCCATGGGGCATCCCGCGCAAACGCTTTCGACATTTTTCACAACAACCGTTCTTCCCCTCTCCAAGGCCATCTCCTGACACCTGTGCCTTTTCCCTTCTTCGAGCGCCTTTTTTATCCGGGGGAACTCTTTTTCCACCTCATCGCCCGCGAAGGCCTTGAGACCGCCTTTTTCGTCAAAAAGAGCGATCCAGACTTTCAGATATCCTCCCGTTCTCATGAGGTGCCTGCAGGCATCAGTTATAAGTTTGTCCGGGTCCCTCTCCCTGGTTATGAGCTGGTTGACGCCGCGTATCGCCCTGAGGACCCTGTTGAAGTGGCGTATTTTATCTTCCCTTATCTTCCGTTCGGTTGTGTCGGTCACGAACGCCACATTGTAATGTTTTCCTTCAAGCTCCACCTTTGCCGTATTCACGTCCCCGTAGAACACTTCCCCGTCCTTGCGCAGAAAAGGCAGGTCCATGGCCAGGGTCTTCTCGCCCCTTGCCTGGGCCTCGAACTCCGATAAAACATGCCCCACGGCCTCCCCGGGGTGAATATCCTGCACACTGAGCCCTTTCATTTCCTCTTCCGTATATCCAAGCAGATCGCACATCGCGGGATTGGCGAACATGAGCTTTTTGGTCTCTATATCGGCGCCCATTATCCCTTCGGCGGCTTTTTCAAAAAGGATCGAGTGCCTCTTCTCGGCTTCCTTTCTTTTCCGGCGGTGTTCGGCGTCCTGCATCTCGCGCTCGATGGCCGGGACAAGGCGGCTCATGTTCGCTTTTGTGAAAAAATCATGGGCTCCTGCCTTCATGACTTCCACGGCGGTATCTTCGCCCACTGTCCCGGATATGACGATGAAGGGGATACTCAGCCCCTTCTCCTGCATAAGCTCAAGCGCCGCCGGAGCGCTGAAAGCCGGCATCCTGTAATCGGAAAGGATAACGTCCCACACTTCGCCGTCCAGAGCCGCTTCCATACTACTAGCCGTTTCTACGCGCCTGGAGCGGACTTCGTACCCGTGCTTCTCCAGTTCCCTCACGTTCATCAGGGTATCGTCTTCCGAGTCTTCGATTATGAGGACGCGGATCTGTTTGGACATTTGGCTCTCCTTTTTGTTCATGGTTCATAGACCTTTTATTTCCACTTTTCTACGAACAATAAACGATGAACTATGAACTACACATCCACCGGCGATTCGTTAAGGAGCATCCAGTACAGGCCAAGCTCCTTGACGGCTTTCACGAACCCGTCGAACTCCACCGGCTTTCGGACATAGCTGTTGCAGCCCAGCTTATAGCCGTTCATCAGGTCCTGCTCTTCCCTCGAAGAAGTGAGAATGACCACGGGAAGGACCTTCGTCTTCTCGTTCGCCCTTATCTTCTGGAGCACCTCAAGACCGCTCACCTTGGGCAGCTTGATGTCCAGAAGGACAACAGCCGGCTGGACGTCCGGGTCCCTTTCGGCATATTTCCCCTTAATGAAAATATAATCCAGGGCTTCAGCGCCGTCAGTGGCGACCACCACTTCGTTAGTGATGTTATTCGCCTTGAGCGCCCGCATCGTGAGCTCGATGTCGTCCGGGTTATCCTCGACGAGCAAAATGATCTTCTTTTTGAGCTGCATGATTCCTCCTTTTGAGTTCGTCGTTCGTGATTCGTTGTTCGTAAATTTAACGCAAACTTTTTATCAGATTCATCAACATTTTACTCGCATGATCAATGTCCTCCTGTAAATCTTTGAGTTCTTCTTGATCAAGATAGTTCCTTTTATTCGCAATTATCAGCTGTGTTTCGAGTTCGGCGCATGAACCTAATGCTATGTATAAAAATTGCATATATTCCTTGTGTGTGCTGCCGCATGAATCCTTCTGCTATATTGGAAGGTATGCTCACCGCGGATCTTTGCGTTTGAGAAGCAAGGCTGTATATTTCTTTTTTCGGGAATTTTTCAGTAACAACATATGCCTTGTCCACTATTTCAATGCCCTTCTGCCAGACCTTTAAATCTTTATAACTTTTGACCTTCATCTTATCCCTTCCGCCTGAGTCCCGAAACCCGAATCCCGAATCACGAACCCCGATCACTCCGGCAGCGTGAAATAGAACGTCGCGCCTTTATCCACCTCCCCCTCGGTCCAGACCTCACCACCGTGGCGGGAGATTATCCTCTTTACAGTGGCCAACCCTATCCCGGTCCCCGGGAAATCGGTTGCGGCATGGAGGCGCTGGAACGCTCCGAAAAGCTTGTCCGCGTAAGCCATATCGAACCCCGCGCCGTTGTCGCGGACAAAATAGGCGTTTCTTCCATCTACCCTGGTTTTGCCGAACTCTATCGCGGCTTTCTCCCGTTTTCCCGTGAATTTCCAGGCGTTACCGATGAGGTTCTGCATTACCAGCCCCAGAAGGTTGCTGTCGCCTTTAACGATCACAGAGGGCTGGATAACGAAATCCGCCTGCCTGCCGGGATCCGAACTCTTCAAGTCTTCGGCCACCCTTCCCGCCATTTCACTCAGGTTAACGTCCGTATGTTTCATTTCGTGCCGGGAGACGCGCGAAAGCGTGAGGATATCCTCTATGAGCTGCCCCATGAGCTTTGCCGCCCTGCCCACCCGGTTGAGGTAATCCTTTCCTCTCTCGTCGAGCTTATCCGGATACTCGCTGAGCAGTATGCTGCTGAAGCCGTCCATGCTCCTGAGAGGAGCCCTCAGGTCGTGCGAAACGGAATAACTGAACGCCTCGAGTTCCTTGTTCGCCGCCTGGAGCCGGACTATATGTCTTTTAACCTCTTCTTCGGCCTGTTTCCGTCTGGTATCCGCCTGGTGCAGCAGACTCGCGATTATCCAGACCAGGACTATAAAGATCAGCGCTCTTATCTCATCGAACATCGCTGTCCCCGTAAAAGAATCGTAAAGTCCCGCTCTTTCACCTTTTATTCTCAGCCAGCCCAGGATCAACAAGCTGCCGACGATAAGAGGCACCAGATACCGCAACGCCACTCCGCCAAGGCTTTCGGCGGTAACTAATTTCATCAGACCTTTATCCGGACGCGCGAAAATAATGCCCAGGAAAATGACATTAAACAACACCGCCGTGTTGACCGCCATTACAGTAAAAGCGGCAACAGGGCCGTAGAACCGTTCGACCCCATAGGTATAACCGGTCAAAGCTGCAAGAGAGATCATCCCTTCGACAAGCATGAGCCATTGGCTGGGCCGGTAACCTCGCCGGCTCTCCACATCCAGCAAGAGAAGCGCCGCGCCTGTCACAAGAAAGTTAACCGCGGTATTGGGCGCCATCCTGCCCGGGTGCGACGTCCCAATCGCGTCTGCCGACTCCTTGAACAGCAATTGATCGATACCTAAATTTAAGCCGGATAAGTATTCTATGATCGTCATCAGGCCGATCAGAATGACCATACCCGCGCATACTTGCGCGATACGACGCCCCGCCGTTTTCGGGCGCATCGGGCCCTTCTCCTGCAACAGCCATAGCGACACCCCGACAAAAAAGAAGCATAACGCGGTATTGACCTTCATCTCCACCAGATCCGGGTGCACACTCTTAAGCAATGGGATATCGAACATCCAGCCCGCCAGCACCATAAGGCCACCGGCGGCGATGACCACGCCGGCGATTCTGGAACATAATTTCAGCCCGGAGATTATCCAACGGTTATCTTGGTTTTTCATTTTTGTGATATTTTATTTTCAAAAAATTCAAAAAATTGTAAAATAAAAATCGGCTTCTTCAGCTAAAAAGCTGCCTTTTCGGGGTATCTATTATAATAGCGCGGGATTTCATGCCATACCCTCCACACACATTAAATTAAGCTTAGCGTATGAATGTTCACAAGTCAAGCCGCGGGTTATCAGCCTATGCCGGCTTATTACATGTTAAGCGGCTACGGCTGATAAAAAAGCCGACTCCCTTATGGAAATCGGCTTTATGCTTGGCGAAAGCTGGTGGAGGTGCCGGGAAAACTGGCCCGCGTCTACATGTCTGCCAG
>CAZMEZ010000056.1:0-6492 GCA_964565425.1 uncultured Planctomycetia bacterium
GTCATAAAGTCACAAGTTTCAAGACACAAGTCACAGGTTCGTAAACGGAACCTGGATCCCTCGACTCGTCCGCCTTCGGCGGACTTCGCTCGGGATGACAATAGTAGTCGTCCCCGCATTCTTTACATCTCTACATCTTTACTTCTTTACATCTCTACATCTTTACTTCTTTACATCTCTACATCTTTACTTCTTTCGCCTTTCGCCTCTAGCCTCTTGCCTCTTGCCTCTAGCCTCGTTACTCGTCGTTCGTTTATCGTTAAAACACAGATGATCACGGATGGCGCGTATTGTGTGACTTGATCACGGAGATTTAAATAGATTACGGGGATCATATCTTCGTAATCTAAGATCGTTGTCCATATTACAAATCTTCGTGATCAACGCCTCCTTCCGCCTTTAGCCTCATCCGTGTATATCCGTAGCAAATCCGTGTATTAGAATAGCCCCACGAACCATTTATTCAGCGTTACGAAAAGCCCGCCGAAGACGAGAGAGACTATGCCCATCAGCTTTATCAGGATGTTCATCGCCGGTCCCGTGGTGTCCTTGAAAGGGTCGCCGACCGTATCGCCTACCACGGCAGCCTGATGGGTCTCGGTGTTCTTTCCGCCGAGATTGCCTTCTTCGATCCATTTTTTAGCGTTATCCCAGGCGCCGCCGCTGTTCGCCATCATTATACCCAGCAGCACGCCGCAGACAGTAGCGCCGGCCAGGAAGCCCCCGAGGGCCTCGACGCCGAGAAAGATACCGACGAGAACCGGGGTGACTATTGCCGTTACGCCGGGGAGTATCATCTCCCTGAGCGCGCCTTTCGTGGCGATGTCTATGCATGCCTGCGTGTCGGGTTTAGCCGTGCCCTCCATGAGTCCCGTGATCTCCTTGAACTGGCGGCGTATTTCCACTACGAGTTTATTTGCCGCCCTGCCTACGGCTTTAAGTGTCATGGCCGCGATGGAGAAGGGTACGAGGGCACCGATAAAAAGACCCACTACCGGGAGCGGCTTGGAAAGGTCGATCACCTGAAGGCCCGTGACTTTCTGGAAGGCCGCGAAAAGGGCGAGAGCCGTGAGGGCGGCTGAACCTATCGCGAAACCCTTGCCGATCGCGGCAGTAGTGTTCCCGAGCGCGTCGAGTTTATCGGTGATCTTACGGACGCTCTTGTCAAGGCCGGACATTTCGGCTATCCCGCCCGCGTTATCCGCGATGGGGCCGTACGAGTCCGTGGACATGACGATCCCTATCGTACAGAGCATGCCTACCGCGGCAAGGCCTATCCCGTAAAGCTGGCTGAAATGGTACGAGACGAGCGTGGCCGCGCTGATGGTCAATACCGGCAGGATCGTGCTTTGGAAACCGACCGCGAGGCCCTCGACCACCGTCGTCGCCGGTCCGGACTGGGAACTGTGGGCTATGTTCTTTATCGGTTTTCCCGAAGTAAAATATTCACTTTCAACGCCGATGAGGATACCCGCCGCCAGCCCCGAAAGGATCGCCCAGAAATGGTTAATGTCGCCGAACATCGCTCTTGACGCAAAGAACGCCCCGACAAGAAAAATAGCCGCTGAGATCAAAGTGGAATTCCTCAGGGCCGTCTGCGGGTTCAGTCTCTTAAGGAGATTTATCGAAATTACCCCCAGCATGGAGGCCACGAGGCCTATGGTTATGAGTATGATGGGGAAGGACATCGCCGTGACAGGATTTATCATGACGGCGCCTATGGCCATCGTGGCGATGACGGAGCCGACGTAAGATTCGAAAAGATCCGCGCCCATGCCGGCCGTATCCCCGACGTTGTCCCCGACATTATCGGCGATTACTCCCGGATTGCGGGGATCGTCTTCCGGTATGCCGGCTTCGATCTTACCGACCAGGTCGGAGCCCATATCCGCCGCTTTGGTGAATATCCCGCCGCCGACACGCGCGAAAAGGGCGATGGAACTGGCGCCGAGCGCGAATCCGGTTATTATGCCGGTATCTTTCGTTATCATGAACCATACTCCGACGCCGACCACGCCCAGCGCCGCTACCGTTATCCCCATGACCGATCCGCCTTTAAAGGCTACGCTAAGGGCTTCAGGCGCGCCCATTGACCTCGCGGCTTCGCAGGTCCTCGCGGTCGAGCGTGTCGCGGCTTTCATCCCGATGAACCCCGCGAGCATCGAACAGAAGGCCCCGGAAGCATAAGCTATCCCGGTGGGGAGGGAAAGGAATCTTGAAATGATGATGAACATCACCACGACGAATATGAGTATTATGCGGTATTCGTTCGCGAGGAAGACCATGGCGCCTTTATGCACCTCATGCGATATGGCCCGCATTTTTTCCAGGCCTTCGGGTTTCCTGAGCAAGAGGAGGAAGGTAACAAGCGCGAAAAGCAGACCGGCCAGTCCGATAAGAGGCACTATTATCATTGGGGACTCCTTACTTTGGCTTTTAACGGGGTTTACATTAAAAAAAGCCGGTGACGAAAATCACCGGCGATAATCAAGAGACAAAATAACATAAATGCGATTGTTTTTCAACAGTAAATTGGGCGGAAACAGATATTGCGTGAATAGTGAGTTGTGAATCGTAAATCGTGTATTAGTAACGACTCACGACTTACGATTCGCGATTTACGTTTTTACCGCTTCCCTGATATGCTTAAGTATCTCGTCCGGCCAGATGAATTTGGAAAGGACTTTGCTGGCGCCCTCTTTTTTGGCCTGTTCGATAAGCTCGTTCGAAATAAATGCCGTGAGCATGAAGATGGGTATGGAAGGCTTTACTTTCTTCATGCGCACAAGAAGTTCCACCCCGTTCATCCCGGGCATCTTGTAGTCGATTATGATAAGCGCGTAGTCCTCGGATTGGACCATTTCCAGGGCCTTGAAGGGGTCCGTGGCATAGGCGACATCGTATGACGAATCCAGGGTAAGGACGTCGCTCAGGGATTCGCACATGTCCTTATCGTCGTCCACGAGCAGTATTTTCTGGGCCGGTTTTTTACTCATTTTTCGAGGTCCCGGAAGAGGGCAGTTTTACTATGAAACAGGTACCCTTTTTGCTGGTGCCTTCCAGGTAGAGTTCGCCGTCGTTGGCTTCGATTATGGATTTGGATATCGGAAGGCCCAGGCCTGTGCCGGTTATCTTGGTGCTGTAGAACAGGTTGAAGATCTTGTTCCTGGTGCTTTCCATTATGCCTTTACCGGTATCGCATATCCGGATATTAACCGCCGTTTTATCGCCGGAAGGGAAGGCCTGTATGGTAAGCTTGCCCGTGTGTTCCATGGCCTGGATCGCGTTCAGCATAACATTCCTGAGAACGCTGTAAAGCTGGTGGAAATCCATGAATACCATCAGCTTTTCCGGTTTTTCGAAAGATGTAGAGACCTCTATCGATTCCGGTATGTCCATTTCCTTGAGGACCTCTTCCACACAGGCTTTGATGGAAACCGTCGTGGCTATTTCCGCCTTTACGCGGGAGTAGCTCAGGATACTTTCAAGAATATTACTGGAAAGCCTGATCTTCTCTTCCAGGACCTTAAGCCTTTTTTCGAAGATCTCCCTGTTCCCGGAACCTTCTTTGCGCAGGAGAAAAACCGAATTATTTATGATGCTGAGGGGGGTCCTTAGCTCATGGGCTATCTGACCGGCAAGTTTACCCAGGACCGCCAGTTTGTCTTTCTCCACCATTTTCTCGCTCATGAGCTGTATCTGGCGCGTTTTTGCCTTTACCGTGGCGTTAAGGGAGATCACCCACAGTATGCCGGCAAGTAGAAGCATCATCAGGGAAATGCCGGAGGTCATTGCGGCCACCATCCGCCAGGGGAAAGGTTCGGCCAGCCGGAGGCCGAACCACTTTCTTTCGAGCCTTTTTATCGTACCGTTTTCCTCGAGGATCCTGAGCCCGCGGTTAAGGTCTTCCAGGAGTTCCCCCGCGCCTTCCTTTGTGGCTAGCGCGTAGTTATAAACGGGACCCACCGAAACGCCCACTATCTTGAGACCCTTCATTTTTTCGGTTTGCCCCTGTATGTAATAAAGGGCGACGTTCTTTTCGGCGATAACGGCCGTTACTTCCCTGTTATCCAGCTTATCCAGAGCTTCCCGCACGGATTCCGTTTCGACGACCTGTATGCGCTCGGATTTTTCGACATCCTCTTTGACCAGGCTTTCCTTATGGATGGCTACGATCGTTCCTTCGAGGGATTTGAGCGAGTTGACATAATGATTGGAAGCCTCGACGAATATGGCGAATTCGATCTCGGTCACGGGCAAGGTATAGTCCATATAGGGTTCCCGCGCTTTATACACGGGAACGCCTATCAGGCCGTCTATTTTGCCCGCTTTGAGCTGGGAAATGCACCGTTCCCACGGCATCAGTTTTATGGCGATATCCCTTCCGATCGTCGCGGAAAGGACCTTTATGAGGTCAACAGTGTATCCCGCGGGGCAATCGTCGGAAATGAAGGAATATGGAGCGAATGTATCGTTTCCGGCGAAAACGAGAGCCCTGCCTTGGCCGGTATAAGTATCTTCCCGGGCGTCTGTCTCGCCGCTTGCTATCTTCCGCGCGCGTTCCCGCTCGAACTGTGCCCGTTCCTGGGCGCTTTTCTTTGCCTCAAGTTCGGATTGTTCCCTGGACGAAACTTCGGTCCGGGGATCTTCCTGGGCCCTGGAAACAGGGGAGAGAAACAGGATGAAGGCCGCGAGGAGCGTAAAAAGATAAAAAGTTTTCCTAATTCGCAAAAGGGACATCCTCCCGGATTTAAGGTTTTTTGGAGAAGAAGATATATTTTACTCATAATTATATATTGCGTGGTGGCAATATGCAAGCCATTATTGCCGTGAAGTCCCGGTAAAAAAGTTAACATCGGGGAAGGTTGCCAGATTGTTTAGATGGTAGCAATATTATAAGTAATATTGTATAATCTATAAAACATAAGAGGATGTGGTTTTGTCGCGCATTGCTGAAAATGACAGAGGGGGGATATCGACCGCCGTTGATCTGACGATCCATTTTACGCTGGCTGTCGTTCTCGCGGGATTTTTTTACTGCCTCACCGGCGGATGGGTATGGCCCGCTCTCGCTGTCGGGGGCGGGATATTTATAGACATGGACCATTTCATCGATTACTATCGTTATTTCGGGGGCAGATTCAGCGCCGTGGATTTTTTCGGCCATAAATATCTGGCTTCGGGCAAGTGTTACGTGATACTGCATTCCTGGGAACTGGTATTGTGCGTGTGGATACTGTCTCGTTTTTTTTATCGCGGTTACGCCTTTAGCTGCCGGCATGACGTTGCACATGGCAGCCGATCAATTTCTGAACCATCGCGGGAACCCATGGTTCTTATTCCTGATCTACAGGTGGAAGAGGGGATTCAGGCTGCCGGAAGGGGAAGGGTAAATAAAGGTTTGTGTTATGTGTCAAGCGTCATGTGTCATGTTTGACAATCATAACACATGACACATAGCACATGACACAAAGTTCGGACAACGAACGATAATGGAGGCATCGACATGGAAATAAGGAATTTAGAAAAACTTCCCGAACGCGCCCGCAAAGCCCTGGCGCCTTTTCTTGAAGGACTTTTTGAAATTTACGGAGATGATATCCTGTCGGTCTTTGCCTACGGAAGCGTTACCGGACCGGATTACTGCCCGAAAACCTCGGATGTAAACGTAGCCGTGGTCTTGAAGAACATATCGCTTGGAAAGATCAAAAAGGCTCTCAAACTCGTTAAGGCGGGGCTAAAACGAAAGATCACCGTGCCTCTTTTTTTAACGCCTGCTTACATAAAAGGATCGCTGGATTCCTTTCCCATGGAATTCGTCGACATGAAAGATACACGTTTGGTATTTTACGGCGAAGATACGCTTGCCGGCCTGGAAATAAACGCCGGAGATCTGCGGAGGGAATGCGAATGCCAGCTCAAAGGAAAACTCCTGATGATCCGTCAGGCCTATCTTGAACAGGCCTTGACCCGGAAAGGGCTGGAACGGCTCATAAAGGCGTCTTTCCGGGCCTTGATACCGGTATTTCGCAACGTGCTCAGGATCAAAGGTGAAAGTAACCCGCCGCTCGATAAGGCCGAGATAATAGCCCGCCTGGGCGAGGAATTCGGTCTGGAGACAGCTTCGTTCCTTGAGGTCTTGAAGGACAAGAAAACCGACGGGCGTATCGGGGAAAGATCAGCGGAGGAATTTCTGGATGATTTTCTGGATCAGCTTGAACTTTTGTCGGAAAAGGTGGATAAGTTGGGGTAGTTGCATGGCGCAAAGCGGTTCGCGAGGTGCGGTTAGCGGGTCGAGGAAGTAAATAATAAGTGATACGTGATAAGCAGGCGAGAGGCGAGAGAAAGGCGTTGATTGCGAAGATTTGTAATATGGACAACGATCTTAGATTACGAAGATATGATCCCCGTAATCTATTTAAATCTCCGTGATCAAATCACGTAATACGCGCCATCTGTGATCATCTGTGTTTTAACGATAAACGATAAATG
>CAZMEZ010000057.1:0-90 GCA_964565425.1 uncultured Planctomycetia bacterium
GCTTTCTCTTCGTTCCGTAAGTTATGGCCTCATTAACTTTTGGCATCTCTATTATCTCCTTTTATTTTCTGTATGAGATCCTTCGGCTTC
>CAZMEZ010000057.1:190-6205 GCA_964565425.1 uncultured Planctomycetia bacterium
GCTTTCTCTTCGTTCCGTAAGTTATGGCCTCATTAACTTTTGGCATCTCTATTATACTTCTCTGGTCATCCGCCCGCATAGCAAAACCTTTTCACGGCGGCGTTTATTTTTTTATCGTTTTTGCCGCTATCTTCCCCGTGTCCTTGGCTATCAGTAATTCTTCGTTCGTGCCTATCGTGAGGAACTTTACGCTTTCTCCAAGAAGCGGGCCAAGCTGTTCTTTTACCTCCTCGAGCACCTGCGGAACGTTCTCACCTATACCCGCCGTAAAGACCACGGCATCCACGCTACCGAGAACAGCGGCGTAAGACCCTATGTATTTCTTTATGCGATATACGAATATATCATATGCCAGCTTAGCCCTTTTATTGCCTTCTTTGATGGCATTGAGTATATCGCGCATGTCGTTGCTTACGCCGGAAACGCCAAGGAGGCCGCTTTTTTTGTTCAAAAGGTCGTTCACTTCGTCAGCGCCCATGCTCTCCCTGTGCATGAGAAAAGTAACGACCGCGGGGTCGAGATCACCCGAACGCGTTCCCATCAGAAGCCCCTCAAGCGGCGTGAACCCCATCGACGTATCGACACTTCTGTTCCCGGATACCGCGGCGATACTGCATCCGTTGCCGAGATGAACGGTTATCAGATTAAGCTTTTCGAGAGGTTTCTTCAAAACCTCCGCGGCCTTCCCTGAAACATACCTGTGGCTCGTCCCGTGAAATCCGTATCTTCGTATCCCGTACTTACTGTAAAACTCGTAGGGTATGCCGTAACAGAACGCGCGTTCCGGCATCGAATGATGAAATGCCGTGTCGAATACCGCGACCTGGGGAACACCGCGGAATATCTTGATACAACTTCTTATCCCCTCCAGAGAAGGCGGATTATGCAATGGAGCGAGTTCCGCGAACTTCTCGACGCTCTTTATGACCTTATCGTCTATCAGCGTGCTTTCGCTGAACTCCTCTCCGCCATGCACCACCCTGTGCCCCACGCCGTCAACCTCGCCAACGCCGGACAACACTCCTATATCCGGATCGGTCAAGGTTTCTTTTATTATTTCGATAGCCCTGTGATGGTCGGAACAGGTCACATCGTTACGCACCTTGTCTCTGCCGGCGCATTCATGCGTGAGGGCGGAATGTTCTTCTCCTATGCGCTCGACTATGCCCCTGCACAACGATTCTTCTTTTTCTATGTCGAAGAGGTCATATTTAACTGACGACGATCCGCAATTTACGACAAGTATCAGCATAATGCCTTCTTAAATACTCTTTTGTTCCATGTGTTATGTGTCAAGTGTCATGTCCTTGTACATCACACATGACACATTACACATAACACGCCTATAATCCCTGCGCCCTTATCGCTGTGACAACCGTGGTGTCAACAACGTCCCCCCAGCTGCAACCGCGGGAAAGATCGCTGCAGGGCTTGTCGATCCCCTGGATCAGGGGGCCGACCGCCCTGGCATTACCCAGGCGCTGGCTCAGTTTATACGAAATATTACCGGCATCAAGATTCGGGAATATCAACGTATTTGCCCTGCCGGCCACTTCACTGTCGGGACATTTAATTTTGGCTATCTCCGGCACAAGCGCGGCGTCTACCTGAAGTTCGCCGTCTACTTTGATATCCGGCCGTTTCTCCCTTATCCTCCCCAAAGCTTCACGTATCATCTCGATAGACTCACCCTTAGCGCTGCCCTTGGTGGAATAGCTCAAGAGCGCTACGTGGGGTTCGATCCCAAAAAGTTTCTTGAAAAGATCGTTCGTCGCGATGGCGATGCCCACAAGCTGTTTCGCCGACGGATAAGGTATGATACCGCAGTCCCCGTACGCAAAAAGCCCGTTCTCACCGAACGGGCAATTTTCCATTTCCATGATGAACGAACTTGAAACCGTGCCTATTTCTCTCAGTATCTTTAAACACTGGATGGAGGCCCTGGCCACGTCAGAAGTTGTATGACTCGCGCCGGCAACGAAACCGTCCGCGATACCGAGCCTTGTCATTACGGCCGCGTAAAACACCAGGTTTTCCACCACGGTCTTTTCGGCTTCCTCAGGCGTCATGCCCTTGGCCTTTCTCAATTCGTAATAGGTGTTCACTATCTCATCGTGCTTCTCGTAAGAGGCGGGGTCGACGATATCCACCCCTTCAAGAGAGATCGAGCCCTCTTTGGCTAATTTCACGATGTCTTCTTTATTCCCCAGGAGAAACACGTCCGCAAGGCCTTCGGCGGCAAGAAAGGAAGCGCCTTTTACGACCCTGGCGTCCTCGCCCTCGGGCAATACTATCTTCCGTCTTTCCTTTTTGGCTTTTTCCCTTAAAGACAGTATCCTGCTCATTTCCTGAACTTCTCCTTCAGTTTTTTCTCGACATTCGCCGGAACGAACTTAGAAACATCAGCTCCAAGATAAGCTATCTCCTTTAACAACTTGCTGGAGAGATAGGAATATGCCTCATTGGGCATCATGAACACTGTCTCGACCTCCGAACTCAGCTTCCTGTTGGTAAGAGCCATCTGGAATTCGTATTCGAAGTCCGATATCATCCTGAGGCCGCGCACGACCACTTTCGCCGCCTTGCCGACCGCGTGATCGACCACCAGGCCGGTGAAGGATTCGACCTCTACATTTTTATATTCCGAAACCGCTTCCCTCATCATCGTAACGCGCTCCTCCAGGGAAAAAAGCGGAGATTTGTCGCCGCTTTCCGCCACCGCTATAAACACCTTATCGTACAACGCGGAAGCCCGTTTGATAACGTCAAGATGCCCGTATGTCACTGGATCGAACGTGCCGGGATATATGGCTTTTCTAGTCATTTTCTTTGATAAATAGATATAACGGTGTCTTTATAAACCTTCTGTTTGAGCCTAAAGACGCCCCCTTCCATCGCGGGGAGCTCTTCTCCCTTGTGGTGTTCGATGACAAGCAAACCAGAGGCGATTACTATATCATAGTGATTTATACTATTCAAGGTTTTTTTGGCCATGTCCTTGCTATATGGCGGGTCTGAAAAGACCAGATCAAATCTTTCTTTGTTTTGCCCTAACTCTTCTATAGCTCCAAAGGCATCCCCCTTCATCAGCCTGACCCTGTCCTCCAGGCCGAGAGCCCTGACATTCTCCGTTATCACCCTGCAACATCGTTCATCTTTCTCGATAAGAACAGCTTTTTCCGCCCCCCTCGAAAGAGCTTCGATCCCGTAAGCGCCGCTCCCCGAAAAAACATCGAGCACACTGGAACCCGGGACCTTTTCAGCGATAATATTGAACACTGCTTCGCGTATCCTGTCCTTCGTAGGCCTTACGGTCTCGAATTCAGGCTGTTTTATCTTCCTGCCCCTGTATTCTCCGCCTATGATTCTCATGATCAGTCGTGGGTGTATTCGTATTGCGTATTGCGTCGTGCGTATTGCGTTAAAACACAGATCATCACAGATCCAGCTATCAGCTGTCTGCTTTCAGCCATCAGCCCTTAGGCGCCGATTCAAAGATAACAAAGTCACAAGATCGTTAACCGGTTAGCCAGTATCGTTTAGCGTTAAGCGTTAAGGGGTAAGCGTTAAGATTACTTATCCCTTATCCCTCTTAGAGATTGCTTCGTCGCCCCTATCGCTTTGCTTCGCAAAGCGGAGCAGCGAGGCTCCTCGCAATGACGGAAGTGGGCGCCTTAAGAGCTGGTGCTCCGGTGACCGGTGCTCCAGCGCTCCCCTTGGAGTCTAATCGCCTATAATTGGACTTTCCCTCCGAACCTCTCAAGAATACTCGCCCTTATGCCCGAGTTGTGGGAATCCTTAAGGGCAGGGTCCTCCTCCACCAGCCTGAACGCTTCTTCTCTCGCTTCTTCCATTATCGCAAAATCCCGGATTATGTTGCCGAACCTGAGTTCGGGAAGACCGCTTTGCCTTTTCCCCAGGAATTCCCCGGGGCCCCGGATGTCGAGATCCTTTTCCGCTATCGCGAAACCGTCGTCGGTCTCTACCATCATCGAAAGACGTTCCCTGGAAGAATCCGTCTTGGGTTCCCCCATAAGGATGCAGTAAGCCGCGTGTTTCCCGCGGCCGATACGCCCCCTTAACTGGTGCAGCTGCGCCAGGCCGTAACGCTCGGCGTGCTCGACGAGCATGACGGTGACATTCGGTATATCCACCCCCACTTCGATCACCGTGGTCGTGACAAGTATGTCGCATTTGCCCCGCCTGAATTCTTCCATTACGCGGTCTTTTTCCTCTGTCTTCATCCGGCCGTGCACGAGGGCGACCCGGAGATCGCCGAACACGTCTTTCTTCAAGTGCGCGTACATTTCTTCGGCCGCGCGCAATTCCGACGTCCCGCTTTCCCTGATCCTCGGATACACGATGAACGCCTGTCTTTTTTTTGCGGCTTCGCCGCGCATGAAATCGTAGATCGCTTCTCTCTTATCATCGCCGACCCAGTAAGTCGTAACGGATTCGCGTTCCTCGGGTTTTTCCTTCAAGAGAGATATATCCATATCGCCGTACACGGTAAGCGCCAGGCTCCTGGGAATAGGCGTTGCCGTCATGACCAAAGTGTCCGGTTCCTTCCCCTTGCGGCGCAGAACGCTTCTCTGGGACACGCCGAACTTATGCTGTTCGTCTATAACCACGAGCCCCAGGTCCGGATAATCCACTTTCTCCTGTATCAGCGCGTGCGTGCCGATAACTATATCGGCGTCCCCCTTCTTAAGCTCTTCCTTTACGCGTTCTTTCGCCCCCGCATCCAGCCCGCTCACCAAAAGCCGCACGTTCACGCCCAGAGGCATGAAGGCCTTGCTGACCGTCACGTAATGCTGCCTGGCAAGTATCTCCGTGGGCGCCATGACCGCGGACTGATATCCGTTCCTGGCCGCGAGGAGCAGCGCGTACATGGCGACCGCCGTTTTCCCGCTGCCGACGTCCCCCTGCAACAGGCGGTACATAGGCCTTCCAGCGGACATGTCCTTTTCTATGTCCTTTATGCACTTTTTTTGTTCGCGGGTCAGTTCGAATTCAAACAAGTTCTCGAACTCACCGAGAAGCCCTTCGCTTATATCGTGCTTTATCCCCTTCTTGCGGCTCTTCATCCTCCTTATCGCCATGATCACCTGCAGCACAAAGAACTCCTCGAATACGAGCCGCCTGTAGGCCCTCTCGAGGTTCTCCGGCGAGTGAGGAAAATGTATGTTCTCGATGGCGAACTTGAAATCGACGAGTTTTTTTCTGGCGCGAAGCGTCGTGGGCAGGCTATCGCCGGACTGGCCCAGATAACCGGCCACCGCGTTATGGACAACCTTGCGCATGTAGCGTTGCGACAGGTCCGCCGTCAGGGAATAGATCGGGACTATACGGCCCACATCAAGCGACCCCTTGGGGTCTTCTCTGTCCAGCACTTCATACGCGGGGTGAGTTATCTGGAGCCTCTTGGGCGACTCGACCTTTCCGTAAAGCACTACGGATTGCCCGGCCTTGAAGACCTTGGCGATATAAGGCAGATTGTACCAGACGGCGAAGAGCCTGTTCTTCTCGTCCCCTATCGTCATTTCGAAAATATGCGTCCCCGTCCTGGCCCGGAAAGAGTTCATCCTGAGGACCTTACCGATGACCGCCTGGGACTCTCCCGGAATAATATCCTTGACCGGGATTACATGGCTCCTGTCCTCGTAGCGGCGGGGCAGGTAATAGAAAAGATCCGATACGGTCTCTATACCGATCTTTCTGAAAATATCCGATCTTTTAGGGCCTACGCCCTTTATATAGCGTACCGGAATATCCTGGGGAGCTTTTTTTGCTTGCATCTTGATATTTATTGTGATATTATTTTGCCTCTATTCGTAAAGCGGTATGAACGTTAGCATTATAAAAGAGAGGTTTTAAAATGGCAAGAGAATGTTAATGAGGCCCAAACTTATGGAGCGAAAGCGACATAAGTTTGCCGGCCGAATTAATCCCGGGCGAGGGAGCGATAGCGCGACCGAGCCGAGGGATCTCTTGAGGATAAAGTGAGGTCAAAAT
>CAZMEZ010000058.1:0-5965 GCA_964565425.1 uncultured Planctomycetia bacterium
TTGCCCGATCTATCGGGCGCTTAAAGCTGCGGTAACTTAAAACGGAGACAATGATGCAGGTTATGGGGAAGTTGCTCGTGATATCCGGGATAATATTGATCTTAGCGGGGGCATTTTTCCTTTTGGGCGGGAAGATACCGTGGCTGGGGAAGCTGCCGGGCGATGTTATCGTAAAGCGCGAAAATTTTACTTTTTATTTCCCCATTATGACCTGTATCTTGATCAGCGCGATATTGTCGATATTGGCGTATTTGATATCCGGGAAAAGATAGGGGCAGTCTTGAGGAGGCGAAAGGTGTTCGCATGGCGCAGAGCGGGTTAAGTGATATGTGACAGGTGGCGGGCAAGAGGCTAAAGGCGAAAGGCGAGAGGCGAAAGGGAAGCACCAGAGCACCAGTGATTGATCGTAAAAATCGTCATCCCGGGCGACCCCCGCGCTTTCGTGCGAAAGCAAGATCGGGGGGAGACCCGGGATCAAATAATAATGACAACATTTTTATGTGATCCCCGCTAAAAGCATGCGGGGATGACGATATTAACGCAATACGCACGACGCAATACGCAATACGATCTTGAGCCTTGAAAAAGACAATTATGGCGAAGACGAAATACAACATACCCGACAGGGTCGTTGCCGTTTCAGGCGCAGCGCTTATATTTATCCTGACGGTGTTCTTTTTTATTTTCAGGACGCCGGAGGAGAGGAAGGTCCCGGGCGTGGCCGAGCCTTTCATGGTCAGGGTGCGCCTCGCGCATAACGCGCGGCAGCTGAAATTGGGCGCGCAAGACCCGATCCTTGTAGAGGACGCGAATACCGGCGAGGTGTTTGAGGCAAGACTTGCGCCGGGAAAGGGGAAGCTGATATCGCCCGTTAAGGACGGAGTAAGTCTTGCCGGCAAGGTTTTGCCGGCAAGCTCGATAAGTATCATTCCTTCATCCGACAGCGGTATAGAGCTTAACGGGACCGTTTACAGGGGCGAGATCGATATAATAAACACGGGGAAAAGGCTTGATGCCGTTAACAGGGTCGATATGGAGGATTATCTGAAAGGTGTCGTCCCGAGGGAGATGAACAGTTTATGGCCGTTCGAGGCCCTGAAAGCGCAGGCGATCGCTTCCAGGAGTTTCGCGGTTTACGAGGCGCTGAGAAGGGAGAAGAAGGATTATGACCTGACGGCCGATACTTTTTCCCAGGTCTACGGCGGCATGTCCGCCGAAAAACGCCGCGCCAGCAAGGCCGTTGAAGCGACCGGTGGTAAGGTCCTGGGATATAAAGGCAAAGTGCTTCCCGCGTATTTTCATTCCTGTTGCGGCGGGCATACGGAAGACGCCTCCGCCATATGGGGAAAAGGGATCCCGCCTCTTGAGGGCGTAAAGTGCCCCTGGTGCAGATGGTCCCCGTATTTCAGGTGGCAGGTGAAGATATCCACGCGGTCGGTGCTTAACATGCTTAATGCCAGGGGATATCACATAAAGAGCATAGATGATATCGAGCCGGGGACCAGAGACGGGTCAGGACGTCTGGAACAGGTGAGCATAAGGTCCGGGAACAAATGGATCGAGATGAACACGGGGGATCTCAGGGCCGTGCTTGGGAGGAGCGCGATCAAAAGCGCGAATTTCCATGTGAGAAGATATCCGACATTCTATCTTTTCAGCGGATACGG
This sequence comes from uncultured Planctomycetia bacterium, assembly GCA_964565425.1. Classification (GTDB taxonomy): domain Bacteria; phylum Omnitrophota; class Gorgyraeia; order Tantalellales; family Tantalellaceae; genus CAZMEZ01. Next base: position 1,668 of record CAZMEZ010000058.1, read on the forward strand.
GTGGGGGCACGGCGTAGGGATGTGTCAGTGGGGCGCGTTCGGCCTCGCGTTCCGCTGGAAGAGCGCCGAGTGGATACTCGGGCATTACTATCCGGGAGCGAGGATCGTGGAGTTGGGGGAGGTGGGTCAAGTGATAAGTGATACGTAATACGTGATACGTACCGGGGACTGGAAACTGGGGACGGGGGACTAGCTTTAAGGATAAAGGTTAAAGGATGAAGGATAAAGTGCCCGATAGATCGGGCAACTACGAACTATGAAACTATCGGAATTTCATTATGAGTTACCGCAGGAGTTGATAGCGCAGGAACCGCTGCGAGAGAGGGATTCTTCGCGCCTCATGGTCCTGGACAGGGAAGACGGCAGTATTACCGATAAGTCATTCCGGGATATCACGCGATATCTGCGCGCGGGTGATTGTCTGGTCCTCAATGACACCCGTGTTCTTCCAGTCCGTCTTCACGGAAAGAGAGAGACCGGCGGGAGGGTGGAGGTATTCGTTCTCGACCCCGGGTCGGAAAATCCGAGAGCGCTCATCCGCCCGTCAAAGCGAGTGAGAGAGAACGAGACCATCGTGCTTGAAAGCGGCATCAGGGCCACCGTCAAGGGGCGGGCCGATATGGGCCGTTACGTGAGTTTTAACGCTCCGAGCAAAAAGGTATTCGAAAAAGGGCACATGCCTTTGCCGCCGTATATTTCCAGGGAAGATAACGCGCGCGACAAAGAGGATTATCAGACGGTATATGCCCTTAAGGAAGGGGCGACGGCCTCACCTACGGCAGGCCTTCATTTCACCGGGCAGCTGCTTGAAGAGATCGCCAAAAGCGGGGTCTCTGTCGCTTTCGTCACGCTGCATACGAGTTACGGCACTTTTGCTCCGGTAAAAGAGGACAACATTGAAGAGCATAAGATGCACGCGGAATATTATGAGATAGAAAAGCGGGCAGCGGATCTTATTAACATGACGAAGAACTCGGGAGGGCGGGTTTTCGCGGTCGGAACGACATCGACCCGCGTGCTTGAAACCGCCGCAAAAGGCCGCGGAAAAGTGGTTCCTGCGACAGGGAAAACAAACCTCTTTATTTATCCGGGCTATAAGTTTAAAATAATAGATAGTATTATTACTAATTTCCATTTGCCGGAGTCGACCCTTCTCATGCTTACCTGCGCTTTTGCCGGCAAGGATCTTATTTTCAAGGCGTATCAAAAGGCTATTGACCAGAGGTATCGGTTTTTCAGCTACGGGGACGCGATGGTGATTGTTTAGGTCCTAGGTTTTAGGTGCTAGGTTCCAGGTTTTGGTATAATATTAATTAAAGCGCTTATTAGGCGCCAAGAAAGAGGTGGAGCATGAAAAAAAGTATCGTTATGTTCGCGGTGGTTCTGGCCGTTTTTTCCTGCGCGGCTGTGTCTTACGGGCAGGAGGTCACAGCAAGGTCGTTATCCAGCGGCATCTATGAAGACGGTGAATTCAGCCGGTCGCAGGACGGGTTTGAAGCGAAGTACTTCATAGACGAAGCGGCAGGGACCGTGACGCTGGAGAGGATAACGGCCAATAACCGCGAAGGTAAGATGAGCGAAGGGGCGGTTTACGATATTACCAATATCATGGTAAGCGAAGGCTTGTCGGCTCTCGTAGTTTCAAGACACAAAAAGGGGCAGAGGATAATAACCGCCGTGCGCGAAGCGGGACTGGGCGCGTTCGAGACGCTTATCATAGGGGCGGATTTTTATGAATATTGCAGGGCGGCGAACGGGAGGTTCTATCTGGAGTACGGGGAAGTTGTTCAGGATTAGTCGTGAGTCGTGAGGGGGGCACGGATACACACGGATGGGGCTAGGGGCGAAAGGAGGTGTTGATTGCGAAGATTTGTAATATGGGTAGCGCTCCTGGATTACGAAGATCTGATCTCCGTAGTCTATTTAAATCTCCGTAATCAACTCACCCAATACGCAATATCTGTGATCATCTGTGTTTTAACGATACTCGAACAACGAACGACGAACGACGAGTAACGAGGCTAAAGGCGAAGTTGATTACGAAGATTTTGAAGTGGCCTACAATTTTAGATCGCGAAGATACGATCTCCGTAATCTTATTTAAATCTCTGTAATCGCCAAGTAAACAAAAAACGATCAGGATGGAATACATGGGTAAACAAGCGAACGTACTTATAGTCGGAGCGGGGAAAGGCGGGGCCGCCCTTATCGAGCTTTTTTCGGACAGCGAGTCCGTGAACATACTGGGGGTCGTAGACAAAAATAACGAGGCCCCGGGCATGATCCTTGCCAGAGAAAATGGGATAGCGACGTCGAACGATTATCATGATTTCCTTGAAAAAGAGGGGTTGACCGAGATAATAAATGTGACCGGCGCCGAAAAGGTCCAGGAAGAGCTGGCTGGTTCCGCGCCCCGCGGGGTTGAAGTAATAGGAGGACACAGCGCCAATCTAATGTGGAGGATGGTGGATGAATATAAAAAGGCGGACATGGCGCTGGAGGAAAGCGAGAAAAGATTCCATCTCTTATCCGACTCCACTTTAGAAGGCGTGATTATCCATGACGGCGAAAGGGTGTCGGATTCCAACCATTCTTTTTCCGACATGCTGGGATACTCCCATTCCGAGGTTACAGGCAGGAACGTGCTTGATTTCATCGATCCGTCGTTCCACGATCTCGCGCTGAAACACATTTCCGAAAAATACGATAAACCGTATGAATTGCTCGCGAAGAGAAAGGATGGTTCCGTTTTCCCGGCGGAGGTGTACGGGAGGTCTTTCGATTTCGAAGGGAGAACAGCCCGGGTGGTGGCGGTAAGGAATATAACCGAACGCAAGCGTGACGAGGAACGTCTCATGGTGCTTAACCGGACCCTTCTTAATCTGGGGGTGGATTTTGAAAAGAACATCGAAGGCATCACCACCGCGTGCGGTGAACTGCTCGGAGGAGCTTGCGCGCTTTATAGCAGGATGGACAAGGGGCTTTTGTGTTCCCGGGGGAAATGGCATACCCCGCCTGATTACAAGGATGCGGAAGATCCCCGCGGCCATGTCTGTTATGACGTGATATCGAACGCAAAAAAAGGGGAGCCGTACGTGGTGCGGGATCTCGACAGATCCCATTACGCGAAAACGGACCCTAACGTATCAAATTGCGGGTTTAAGACCTATATAGGCTATCCGGTCTATTTAGAGCAAAAATGCATAGGCAGCCTTTGCGTGGTCTATCAGGAAGACGTCGAGTTCGGCGAAAGCGATAAACGGTTTTTGAGTATACTGGGTGACGCGTTATCGAGGGAGGAAGAACGCGGTAAAGCCAACGAGGATCTGCGCCGGAAAGAGGAAGATTACCGGAAGCTTTTTGATAACGCGGCCGATCTTATCGCGGTCATCGATACGAAGGCTAACTTCATAGACCTGAACCGGAAATTCGAGGAGGAAAGTCTTTATAAGCGCAGCGAGATGATAGGCAAGAACTTAATAAAAAGCGGCATACTCACCAGGGAATCGGCCGCGAAGTGCATGTTCCATCTGCTGGGGCTTTTAAAAGGTATAGAGCCGCCGATATTCGAGGTGGACGGCGTCAGGAAAGACGGGGAGATCATCAATTATGAGCTCAGGTCCGTACCGATAAAGGAAGGTGACAGGATAATAGCGGTTCAGGCGATCCTCCGTAACATAACTTCCAGGCGGCGAACGGAGGCCGAGCTCCGGGAGAACGAGGAAAAATTACGCCTCATAACCGAAAATACGAGCGACCTGGTGGCGATATCGACCTTGAAGGGGGTTTATACGTATCTCAGTCCTTCGCACGCGCAGGTGGTGGGCTACGAGCCGGAAGAACTCCTGGGAAAGTCCGCTTATGATTTTATCCATCCGGACGACGTGAAGAACATCAAAAGAACGGCGCTTAAATATACGGAGAGAAAGATCAAACAGATATTTGCCAGGGGCGAGAAAGCGGCGGGAGAAATGCTTGAGTTCCGCTTTCGGAACAAGGCCGGCGAGTGGCGCAACATGGAAGCCACGGGAAACGTGGTCAGGGGTCCTAAGGGCAAGGGGTTTTACGTCATATTCATCTCGCGCGACGTAACCGAACGCAAGCGTATTCTCCGTGAATTGCACAAGCAGAAGGAGCTCCTGAGCAATATCATATCCGCGGTGCCGCATTTTGTTTTCTGGAAGGACACCGATTCGGCGTATCTCGGATGTAACGAAAATTTCGCGAAAGTGGCCGGCGTCGGTTCGCCCGAGAACATAATCGGCAAGACTGATTATGACCTTGCCTGGAAAAAAGAG
>CAZMEZ010000059.1:0-5907 GCA_964565425.1 uncultured Planctomycetia bacterium
TATATAATCGTCCCCGGTTGCCAGTCCCCGGTAAAATTCACAAGATACTAGATACAAACTTCATTCCCGCTACTCATCACCTATCGCGTATTACGTGATTTGATCACGGAGATTTAAATAGATTACGGGGATCAGATCTTCGTAATCTAAGATCGTTGTCTGCGTCTTAATCTTCGTAATCAACGCCTCCTTTAGCCTCTAGCCTCTCGCCTCGTTATCACGTATCACTTATTATTTACTTCCTCGACCCGCTAACCGCACCTCGCGAACCGCTATGCGCTCTGCGCCCTGCGCTATGCGATATCCGTCACCCGTCACTTGTCACCAAATTCATTTGACTGGAGGCAATTTTTGTGATAACCTATAGATAGATGTAAATATGTCTATATAGCAATTTAGAGAGGTGAGGACGATGGGGGCAGATAAGTTTACCGTAAAAACACAGGAAGCCCTGAGGAGCGCTATAAATGAAGCTGTTGAGAGAGGGCACCAGGAAGTAGGCGTCGAGCACCTGCTTTACGCTCTTCTGGGTGACCAGGAAGGCATTTGCGCGGAGGCGCTAAAGAAGATCGGTACCGATCCGTCGCGGTTGAGGGCCAAGCTTGACGGGTTGCTTTCAAATAGGGCCAGGGTCTCCGGCGGAGCGGCTCAGCCGTATTTATCGAACAGGCTGAACCGGCTTATTGCGGATGCCGGAAAAGAGGCAAAACAGCTTAAAGATGAGTATATAAGCGTCGAACATCTTCTCCTGGCCATGACCGGAGAGAAGTCCACGGACCTTTCCGCTCTTCTGGCGGAGGAACACATGACGAGGAAAAACGTCCTGGACGCGCTGAAGGAGATAAGAGGCGGCCAGAGGGTCACGGACGAGAACCCGGAAGGAAAATATCAGGCCCTGGAAAAATACGGCCGGGACCTGGTGGAGCTTGCCGACCAGGGCAAGCTCGATCCGGTCATAGGAAGGGACGAGGAGATACGAAGGCTGATACATGTTCTTTCCAGGAGGACGAAAAATAATCCCGTTCTTATCGGCGACCCCGGTACGGGCAAGACGGCCATAGTCGAAGGCCTGGCGCAGAGGATATCTTCCGGTGACGTGCCTAACAGGCTGAAGAACAAGAGAGTGATAGCCCTCGATCTGGGCGCGCTGGTCGCTGGGGCTAAATTCCGCGGGGAGTTCGAGGACCGTCTCAAGGCCGTGCTCAGGGAAATAAGGGAAAGGGAGGGGGAGATAATCCTTTTCATCGACGAGCTGCATGCCCTCGTGGGGGCGGGAGGCGCCGAAGGCGCCGTAGACGCGTCAAACATGCTTAAACCGGCCCTGGCGCGCGGAGAGCTGCGCTGCATCGGGGCCACCACGCTGGACGAATACCGAAAATATGTGGAAAAAGACAAGGCCCTGGAAAGGCGTTTTCAGCAGATATATGTCGGCGAGCCTTCCGTGGAAGACACGATAGCCATACTCCGGGGGCTCAAGGAAAAGTACGAGGTCCATCACGGGGTCATGATATCCGATTCGGCCATAGTCGCTGCCGCCATGTTGTCCGACAGGTACATATCGAACAGGTTCCTTCCGGACAAGGCGATAGATCTGATAGATGAGGCGGCTTCCAAACTGCGCATGGAGATCGACAGCGTGCCGACCGAGATCGACCAGGTGCAGAGAAAGATAATGCAGCTTGAAATAGAACGGCAGGCATTGAAGAAAGAGGGAAAGAGTGAAGCCGGAAAGGCCAAGATCGTCGCCGTGGAGGAAGAGCTTAAGGGGCTCAGGGGGGAACTACAGGCGATGAAGACGCACTGGGAAAAAGAGAAAGCGGCCATAGGCGGGATACGGGACATAAAGGAGAGGATCGATAGGGCCAGGGCGGACGAAGCGAACGCGGAAAAAGAAGGGAACCTGGCCAGGGTGTCCGAGATACGTTACGGCACGCTTGTCCAGCTCAAGAGCGAGTTGGATGCCGAAACGAAGGTCCTTACGGAAACGCAAAAAGACAGGACCATGCTCAAGGAGGAGGTCGATGACGAGGATATCGCAAAAATAGTTTCCCAGTGGACCGGGGTGCCCGTGGCGAAATTAATGGAATCCGAGATGGAGAAACTCGTCCGCATGGAAGAGGTCCTTAAGACCCGTATAGTCGGGCAGGATGAGGCCGTAGAGAAGATATCGAATACGGTGAGGCGGTCGCGAAGCGGACTCGGCGACCCCGCGAGGCCCATAGGGTCTTTGCTTTTTCTCGGCCCTACGGGCGTGGGAAAGACGCACATGGCGAGGACCCTGGCGTGGTTCCTTTTTAACGATCCCGAGGCGATGGCGCGTATTGACATGTCCGAATACATGGAAAAACATGCCGTATCGAAACTCATCGGCGCGCCTCCCGGCTACGTAGGGTACGAAGAAGGCGGGCAACTTACCGAAAAGATAAGGAGAAGGCCTTACAGCGTGGTCCTTTTGGACGAGATAGAGAAGGCGCATCCCGATGTTTTTAACATACTTCTGCAGATAATGGATGACGGCCGGCTCACCGACAGCCAGGGGCATGCCGTGGATTTCAAGAACACCATACTGATAATGACCTCCAATATAGGGGGACAGTATTTTGCCGACAGGACCAACGGAAGCGAAGACGTACGCAGGAACGTTTCTGAAGAGCTCAAAAAACATTTCCGTCCCGAATTTCTCAACAGGATCGACGACACCGTCATATTCAACAGGCTTACGCAAGAGGATATGCTCAAGATCGTGGGCCTTGAGCTTTCAGGCATAAAGGAACGGTTGTCCCGGAAGGATATAGACCTTACGGTCACGGAGGGCGCGATGAAAGAGCTGGCCTCTCTTGGATACGACCCCGACTACGGGGCCAGGCCGTTGAAACGCCTGATCCAGAAAGAGGTGCAGGATGCCCTGGCGTTGGAGATACTCAAAGGCGATATCAAGGATGGCGCGAAAGTTCGGCTGGATTTTGACGGAGGATTTACGTTTAAAACCAGCAACGACAAGGTTTAGCGTCCAGCGGGCAGCGTTCAGAACTGTACGCTGTCCGCCGAACGCTGTATGCTGAAGCAAGGAGACCCCATGGCGACCAACGACTACTATACGGTCCTCGGCGTAAAAAAGGACGCGAGCGAAGCGGAGATAAAAAGCGTCTATCGCAAGCTTGCCCTCAAGTATCATCCGGACAAGAACCCCGGAGACAAAAACGCGGAGGAGATGTTCAAGAAGATATCCGAAGCCTATTATACCCTGGGGGACCCTAAACGGAGAAAGGAGTACGACAATCTTCGCAAAATGGGAGGTTTTACCGGTGATTTCTCTTCGGCCCGGGGGTTCGATTTTTCGGAATTTTCCAGGCAATTTTCGGGAGGCAGGGGATTTTCTTCGGGCTCCGCCTTCGGCGACCTTTTCGGTGATATTTTTTCGGAACCGGGCGCCGGTGGAAAAGGGGGTACGAGGACGTTTTACTATTCGACAGGCGGGGGGACCTTTGGCGCGGGATCGGCCATGACGGAAGAAGCAGAGACGGATATACATGCCAAACTCCCTATACCGAAAGAACTTGCGAAAAAAGGGGGCGAGGCCAGATTCAAGCTTTCCAGCGGCAAGAACATAACTCTTACGATACCCCCCGGGACGAAGAGCGGACAAAGGATGCGCCTCAGGGGACAGGGGAAAAAGTGCCCCTGCTGTAAGCATAAGGGGGACCTGATCGTGACGGTGGGAGTGAAGGGATAGTTCAGATAACAGACATCAGACAGCCCGATAAATCGGGCAACTGCGAAATTCGAACGACGAACAGCGAACGACGGATATACGGAGGCGGAGATGGACGAATACGACCTTGTAAAGATATTCAAGGCGCTTGCCGATAAAACACGCCAGGAGATCATGGAACTCCTGGCGGAGGAGGAGATGAACGTCACCGACATATGTTCTGAGTTCAAAATATCACAGCCCACCGTATCGCACCATCTGCATATACTTAAGAACTGCGATCTTGTAGCGACGCGCAAGGATGGCAAGAATATTTATTATTATGTAAGGCAGGAGATAGTGAACGATGTGTTCGGACGCGTCGTTAAAAAGATGCATATACGGATTGTCCGGAAGAAAGAATAGACAGGTTCTAGGTACTAGGTGTTAGGTTCTAGGTTGTTTAAACGCCTTCCAAAGCCTATAACCTGAAACCTAGCACCTAGAACCTGCACTCCCCTTGCCCCCCCTCCCGCCGATGTGTTATTATATTCCACATGAAAAGGACCACGCTGGTCGTCGACGGCTACAATGCCATAAATGCGATCCCGGAAACCAGGAAAAAAATGGAGTCCAACCTGCTTTCGGCCCGGACCGCCATAATAACGATAACAAAGGAATACGTGCGTTCAAGCGGATATATCACGGATTTTTGCGTGGTGTTCGACGGGCTTGACAAGTACAGGAGCCAGGACAGGTTAAGCATGAGCGGCCGGACGCGGCAGGTATTTTCGCGCACCGGAAAAGGGGATGAAAAGATAATAAGCACCGTCAGGCAATTTTCCGGGGCCGGGAAGGTGATAGTGGCCTCAAACGATAATTTCGTCAAGAATATGTCCAGGGGGTATGGCGCAGCTGTTATAGATGTGAGGGAACTCGCGGGGAAGAAAAAAAAGGAAAAACGCGCGAAACGAGTCACGAAAAAACGCATAAGCGGCGACGTGAAGGCGAGGATAACGAGGGAGTATGGGGAGGAGTTGGGGCTAGGGTGACGCGTGACGAGAGAGTAAGGATAAAGGTTGAAGGATAAAGGTTGAAGGATGAAGGTTAAAAAGCTTAATAAATCGGACAACTGCGAAATTCGAACGACGAACGACGAACGACAGACGAACATTGACCCGATAGGCCGGATGATCGAGGCGAAGGCCGTAATGGCTCCGATGGCGGGAGTGGCGGATACGCCTTTCCGGATAATGGTAAGGAAATTCGGGTGCGCTTTCGCTTTTACCGAAATGATAGATGTTAACGGCATATACTATAAGAACCGCAAGACCATTAATCTTATAAAAAAGGTCCCGGAAGACTCCCCGCTCGGCATACAGCTGGTGGGGCAAGACGAAGAAAAACTTTCTTATGCCGCTAAATTATGCGAAGATAACGGGTTTGAAGTGCTGGATCTCAACGCCGGCTGTCCCGCGAAAAAGGTGGTCAAGGGAGGGAAAGGGGCGGCTCTCCTCAAGAGTCCCGCTAAGCTTGCGAAGATAGTCGGACGCCTGAAAAAAGAAGTCGCGATACCCGTTACCGTTAAGATCAGGAGCGGCTGGGACGAGAATAACCTTAATTATCTAGAGGTCGCCAGGGCCGTAGCGTCGGAAGGGGCTTCAGCGATATGTATACATTCGCGCACCAGAAAACAAATGTACAGAGGCAAGGTGCGCCATCATGAGGCCCGGGAGATCAGGGAAGCGGCGGGCATCCCCGTCTTTGTGAGCGGGAACGTCCTTAACCCGGAAGACGTCCCGGATATATTGCGAACGACGGGATGCGACGCCGTATTCGTGGCCAGAGGGGCATTGGGCCGGCCATGGATATTCAGCGAAATAAAAGCCGAACTCGGGCAAGGTGAAGCGTTCGCGGATCCCGCGTTCAACGAGTTAAAGACGATCATCGCGGAACATTTCAGGCTTAGTTTCCGGTTTCACGGAGAGTGGTTGGCGTTCAAAAGGATGTATAAGCACTTATGCTGGTATCTGATGCGTTTCAAGAACCTCGACGCCATAATGCGCGAATATATGAAGGTCAAGGATGCCGCGGCATTCGTGTCGTTCATGGAGAGGCTCGAGCTGGAGAAGGGGAAGTATTTGAGGGTCGCATAGCGCAGAGCGCATAGCGGTTCGCGATGTGCGGTTAGCGGGTCGAGAAAGTAAATAATAAGT
>CAZMEZ010000060.1:0-5446 GCA_964565425.1 uncultured Planctomycetia bacterium
AACTTAAAACTGGCTTGTTCTCTGGTAACTGGCAACTCTGAACTGTCTGTTGTCTGCCAAGCCACGAACCGTCCCTCACCCTACTACAGCTCAAACTCTGTCTTTGTGATCTTTTGCTTGGAGAACGCCGCCTTAACTTTATCCACCGAGCCCTGCAGCGCGTTTAGGATCTTTTCGACCTCTTCGGGGGTATATTCATAACTGGAACCCGAAAGATTAGCTATAAGCTCGACTTTGGATATAGCGTTTTTTACCCGTTTTGTGGCCAGCCTCTTGAATTTGTCACTCTTGCTTTCGCCTTTCACGTCCTGAGTTTCGTTCTCTTCCATCTTTCCCTCCTTTTATTGTGTGCCGTTCGTAGTGAATTGCGGTTAAGATATTATAACACCGGGAAGGATAAAGGTTAAATGAAACTTAGAACACCAGCGCAGCGGTTCGGGGTGTGGGGTTCGTCGTCCGTCGTTCGGATTTCGTCATTGCGAGGAGCGGAAGCGACGAAGCAATCTATAAAACGAAAGAAGTAAAGATGTAAAGAATACGGGGACGACAACTTTTGTCATCCCGCCTGTCTCGCCATAGCGAAGCGAAGGCGGGAGCGAGCGGAGCGAGTCGAGGGATCCAGGTTCCGTTCACGACCTAAAAAAATTGAATTTTTTTGAAAGAATTTGCCGGAATTATCTGTTCTTTATACTAGGGGCGCGGTCATCGTGGCCTATCCATGCACCCGCATAAAATAAAAGAGGCAAAGGTCGAACGCCGACCTTGCCTAAAACAACAACCCTGGGTGCAGGCAAGTGTCATACCCATAAGTCTTGCCTGAAAAAGCGATAGATAGCGCCGCACCCTTATTGAGTGATGGGTGATGGATTATGGGTGGAAATAAAAATTGTCATCCCCGCGCGACCGAGGGGCACCGCCCCCGAGGAAGTGCCGAAGCCAGAGGGCTTCGGCAAAGCGGGGATCTAATGGGCATGAAAACGTAGTGTCTGTCCCCTATTTTAGCTATTTCCTCGCTTTCTTCGAAACCTTGGATCCGGTTTTTTTGGCGCTAGCCTTCTTGCTTTTACGCGCTTTGGGTTTGGATGGCGCGGCGTCTACATCGATATTCAGCGTTTTGCTGATCTCCGCCACGAGTTCTTCCCTGTCCGGAAGCTTAACGGGGGCATTGTTCTTTCTACGGGCAGAGTAACATGTCTTGCAATAGACCGCACGGCCCTCTACGGGTTTAAAAGGCACTTCGCATTCCTTTTTACACTCCGCGCAGATAACTTTGTACATTCTTCTTTCCCTCGGGGGTCTATCCTGGGGTATGGGAGGTTTCTTGGGCAACGAAGCCTGCGTCTTAAACCCGGGATCGTTTTCCATGCTTACCACGCGGGATAGACCTGCTATTTTTGACGATAATGCATCAAGCTTCTCCCCGACAGCATCAAACCTCGCCAGCATTTCATTTAAGAGGTCCCCTACGTCTACCTTCTTTTTCACCTGCTTCTTCGCGGCTTTCTTTTTTGCGGCTTTCTTTTTTGCGGACATCTTTTCCTCTCCTTGTATTGTGGGTCGTTCGCAGTGATCGTGGTTAAAGTATTATAACACCGGGAAGGATAAAGGTTAAAGGATAAAGGTTAAAGTGACCGATAAATCGGGCAAGGTCGTGAATCGTAAGTCGTGAATCGTGAGTTGTGTTATGGAAATGTGCTAGATCCCTCGGCTCGGCCTTCGGCCTCGCTCGGGATGACACAACTGGGCGGATTATTAGGGACAGACACCTAGTTTTCTTTTATTTTCCCTGCCATAAAGATAGTGTCTGTCCCCTATTTCCTCGCAATGACGCAACTGTCTACTACCTACTGCCCTTTCGGTACCGCCGAGAGCATCAACATCGTCCAGCCGCTGAAGACCAGGTTTATCCCTACAAGCAGGCCGAGCACCCATGTCACGTCGCCGGGGTACCCGGAGAAAATAATAGCGGCCAGTATAAGAGCCGCGATACCGCTGGCAAGCATCCAGCCCCAGTTCGACACAGGCCGGAGTTTTACCGCGACGGCCATCTTCATCACTCCTTCGAACGTAAAGAGAATGGCCAGGAGCAGTGTCAGCGTAAGCACGCCTTGCATCGGATACACCAGGAACATGATACCGACCGCGAGATAAAATATCCCGCCGAGAAGCCTGAAGATACATTTGCCGGAATTTAACGCGCGGAACGAATGGACGATCGTAACAACGCCGCTTATTACAAAGATCCACCCAAAGAGGATCTCGATAGCGATAGAGGCGGCTAACGGCATCGATATCGCCGCCACCCCGAGAAGGATCAATATGATCCCCGCACCCATGAACCATCCCCTGGTTTCCTGCATGACATTTGGCATATTAACTCCTCCTTGATCTTCTTAGATATAATCGGGCGAGCTGTATTTAGTAAACAGCCCTTTATCGCTGTGGACATACCTTTGCACCCGGACATGTTTTGGGGCGGGAGCTTTTGTGAGTACCGTCCAGGCGCGCTCGATCTCTTCCGGTTTAAAATACAGTGTTGGGGCCTCGACAAAGATCGATTCAGCAAGTATCTCGCTCATGACTTTTGTCCATGAATGGGCGCCGACGATCGCGATGAGCTGGATATCTTTCATGTGCTTTTTGAGGAACTCGAATATCTCCCATTCTGATTTGATGTTCGCGCCTTCCATTTTGGTGACATCGACCAAAAGTCTAAGTTTCCCCTTTGACTCCCGGACGGCTTTTTCCATCTCGGGAAGAAAATCTTCTATTTCCTTAGTAGTGAGTTTTCCGTTAATTTCAAAGCCAAAAACGTTCGTATGCTCGTGATGGATCTTTTGTATGCCCATACCGTATTCTCCTTTTTTCCCATTATAACATAAATGGCGGTAAATGGTTACGAAATGTGGTGACGAGTGACGCGTGACGGGTGACATGGTCGTGAATCGTATTTCTGAGCTGTGCTAGATCCCTCGGCTCGGCCTTCGGCCTCGCCCGGGATGACAGGGGGTAGATCGCCGCGTCGGCCCCTTTCCCTACATTTATTTTAATCTCATTACGGGGAACCTGTAAGTGTAACACAGAAGCATAACACGGTTTGGGGGCCTCCTCGCAATGACAAAACTGCCTGCAAGCAAGGGACAGCCCCCCTGATTCCAGGTGTCAGGTGCTAGGTTGTTTAGAACAGGTGCTAGGTTTTAGGTGCTAGGTTGTTTAAACGCCAACCCATAACCTAAAACCTGAAACCTAGAACCTGCTCTTAAATTCCCATTGAAAACCCAGCGTGAAGTGCGTTATACTTTGAAGCACTCATGGACCTTAACCTTACGAATAAAATACTTATAACCTGCGCGCGCGGGATCAGGCCTTTTCTGGAATCGGAAGTGGCGTCTCTCGGCTACACCATCGACTCATCGCACGATACCGGGGTCGTGATCACGGCGCCTTTCCTTGAGACGTATAAGCTCAACCTCCGGCTCCGCACGGCTTATAACGTTCTTTTCCTCCTGGGGGAATTCAAGTGCGCGAACCCTGATGATCTGTACAGCGAAGCTTACCAGGTCGAATGGGAGAACATCATCCCGCAGGATGAATATATCACGGTCGTTTCGCAGGTGGATAATCCGACCATAAAGAACTCGATGTTCGCCAACCAGAAGCTCAAAGACGCCATCGTGGACCGGATGGTCAAGATAACGGGCAGGCGCCCCAACGCGGGCCCCGACAGGAAGAACATAGTGATAAACCTGTACTGGAAGAATAAAAAGGCCTGGATATACCTTAACACGTCCGGCGTGAAGCTGGCCGACCGGGGATACAGAAAAATACCCCTTGAGGCGCCAATGCAGGAAACCCTGGCAAGCGCCGTCCTTCTCGCTTCAGGATATGACGGCAGCGGCCACTTTATCAATCCCATGTGCGGGAGCGGGACCCTGGCCATAGAGGCCGCCCTGCTCGCTCTGGGCAAGGCTCCGGGTCTCCTGCGGAGCAATTACGCTCTCAAGCATTTGAAGGACTTCGACAGCGATCACTGGCAGGACTTAAGAAAAGAGGCGCTTAAACTGGCCCGGAAGAAGACGGATCTCAGGATAATCGCTACGGATAGAAGCAATAAGGCCGTTGACGCCGCCATGAAGAACGCGAAAACGGCAGGGGTGGACCACCTTATAGAGTTCAAGGCCTGCGACTTCCGGGATACGGATGTGCCCGCCGGCAAAGGGATAGTGATGCTCAATCCGGAGTACGGCGAGCGTATGGGCGCCGGCGCCATGGCGAAATTAGCCGATACCTATAAGGGAATAGGCGATTTTTTCAAGAAGAAATGCGCCGGATATACGGGATATATCTTTACCGGCAATCTTGATCTTTCCAAAAAAGTGGGCCTCGCCGCGAAAAAACGCATTCCATTCTATAACGGTGATATCGAATGCCGTCTGCTGGAGTATGAGATCTATTGAGTTTTAAAGGTTCTAGGTGTTAGGTGACTAGGTTGCTAGGTTTTAAGCGCAGGTTTTAGGTGCTAGGTTGTTCAAGCAACCTAGCAACCTGAAACCTAGAACCTGCTCTACCTGTACTCAATCGGCCTGAAGTCCGGCGAAGGCCCCTTGTAGCGGCGGTACCTTTTCGTGTCCCCGCTTCCCTTGTCGACAAGTATCGCGCTCACCGGGCAGAGGTTGTAGCACTTCATGCAGATTATGCACTTATCCGCGAAGACCGCGCCCTTTTCCTTATCTATGGTTATATTATCCACCGGGCACATCCGGTAGCATAGGCCGCATCTCGTGCATTTCTCGCTGTCGCACATGAAGTACTTCCTGGCCATCTTCGTAAAGGTCTGCAGGCCCGCGCGCTGGAGCCAGCCGAAGAACCTGGAAAAGGGGCTTGTCCCGTCGATCTTTCCTTTTCCTTCAAGGACGTCGGAGCAGATCCCTTTCAGGCGGGACTCCGCGTCGGCGAATAACTTATCCTGTTTCTCCTTGTCCGGGACCTTCCAGAGGTTCCACCCGGGTATATTTATGTTTATGGGCATGAGAAGATGGTCCACGTAGAACGCGTCATAGCCCTTCTTCTTGAGGATCTTCTTCCAGTGCATGCCGGTATCGCCCGTAAAGACGGCGCAGTTTCCTATGAGGAACATCTTATTGCCGTTCCCCTCTTTCAGCTGGTTCATTTTGGCCCGGATGTGATCGGGCATGTCCGAGCCCCATACGGGATAGAATACGCCTATCATGTCGCAGTTTTCGGCGAATTCCATGCCGCATGTGACGGCTTCGAAGAGATTGACGGTGTGCCCCTTCTCTTCGAGCATTTTTTTGGCTTTCTGGGCGAGCCAGAGAGTATTGCCCGTTGAGGTGAAGTATAGGATGTTGATGGTCATGTAGTTGCCTCCTTTTCGTGTTGCGTCGTGCGTATTGCGTTAAAACACAGATGATCGCAGATATTGCGT
>CAZMEZ010000061.1:0-4885 GCA_964565425.1 uncultured Planctomycetia bacterium
AAGGTTAAAGGTTAAAGGTTAAAGGTTAAAGGTTAAAGGTTAAAGGTTAAAGGTTAAAGGTTAAAGAAAACGTTAAACGACGTCTTTTCGAAAATTGACTTTTTTTGCGATACTTGAGAATATCTTCTTCAACTCTATTGATTCTTGAATCAATAGATCCAATTTACTGTTTTCCTTAATAGCTCCGGTAGCTTTAATTATACGCATCCAATAATTGCTCTCTCTTGCTTCACGGAGACATATCCCCATTTTGTATTTAAAGTCATCCTTGCTATAAGCCCCTTGCGACTCTTCATAGTTTGCGCCAATTGACGTTGCTGCTTTTGCCAGTTGGCATCTTATAACTTCATTCTCTTTCGAATATTTTAATTGCTTAAGAAGATTAATTACTTCGACTGCAAAATTAAAAGTTCTTTGCTCTAAATCGTTACCTTTCTTCATCCTTCAACCTTTATCCTTCATCCTTCTATTTAATCCTCACCCACCCCCGGAATTTCTCCAGCTTTTTCTCCCCTATTCCCCGCACGTTCAGGAGGTCCTCTTCCCTGCGGAACCTGCCGTGCGCGGTCCTGTATTCGATTATCCTGGCGGCCATGACCTCACCGATGCCGGGAATGGCGGTAAGCTCTCCGGATGACGCGGAGTTTATATCCACCCTCCTTTCTTCTTCGAGAAGTCCTTCCAGCTCACTGAGGGTGAGTTCCTCTTTTATCCCGTTCTTTATTACCGTTATTTCCGTAAAAGGCCGGGAATGTTTCGCGTAGAGAATGGCGCTTCCGATGAGAAGGGTTATTGCAAGAAATACCAAGGCTGATTTTTCATATATTGTGGGTTTCATGTTAATGAGAAACCAGTTACCAGTTACCAGAAACGCCGATATGGTCGTTTAACGGCAACTAAAATTAAGACAAGGATCTTTTCTTATGTTGAAAATTTCATGTCATAAGCCGTAAGTTGTAAGTTACAAATGCCCGATAAATCGGGCACTTTATCCTTCATCCTTTAACCTTTATCCTTGAATTGGTCCCCGGTCCCCAGTTGCCAGTCCCCAGTACCTATCACGTATTACGTATTACTTACGCTTAGCGCTATGCGCTTTGCGGAATTCCGTCACTCGCCACCCTTTCATTATCCCCCTATTTTAATTTTATGTCAAATGGATTTTTGTTTTTTGTCAATAAGGTATAGGCAATTGAAAGTAATAAGTGATAAGTAATAGGTCGGAAACGGAATCTAGATCCCTCGACTCGCTCCGCTCACTCGGGATGACAAAGTGGGGGCTCCGCTCGCTCGGGATGACAGAACTGGTGGCCAGCGCTCTGGTGACTGGTGTTCTGGTGCCCCAACGCCTTGAGCCTGTCTGATGTCTGATGACAGATGACTGATGTCTGAACTATTCGATCACTTCCACCTGATACAGCTGCTGGTAGGTTCCCGTTACCCAGAGATATTTTCCGTCCCAGGTGATGCCGGTGGCTTTGGGGATGGGGGCTTTGAAATATCCGAGAAATGTGAACGTCTCAGGGTCAAGCTTGTACACGCGGCTGTCGTACCAGCTCGTTATCCATATATGTTTCCCGTCCCAGGCCATGTGCGCGGGTTCGTGCATGACCTTTATGCGCGTCTTTTCCAGGACATTGCCGCCCGAGTCGATCCGGAGGAGATAGTATTTGGTGCCGAGGCCCCTTTCCCACGTTATCATGTAAACGTCCTCGCCGGCGCGCACTATTCCCGTGAGATACGAAGGGTCGAATGAAACCTCGTGGTCCTTGACCATGAAGGTTTTATCTATCGTAACCCTGTAGAGCTTCTTGTCTTCCCAGTCGGTTACCCAGAGTTTTTTATCACCCGCCTCGGTTATGCCCTCGGTAAAGCTCCCGACGGGTTCTATGCGCGAAACGATGGACCCGCTTTCGGGATCCACTATCCAGGTATCGCCGCCCTGCCCGTTCGCGACCCAGATATATTCCCCGTCGTAAAAAAGATCTTCATGATAGGCCGTGGGGAGGACTATTTTCCTGATTACACGGATGGGCATGTTCTTCTTGAAACCCCTGCCCTTTGTGATGGCGGGTTCTTTCGCGTGGGCAAAGGGTGTTATAGCGAGGGATGCTGCGGTGAGGAGCATTAAGGTTAGTTTTAGTGTTCTCATGGGTTGCGTTGTATTATTCACAATGCCCGATAAATCGGGCAACTGCAATTCTGTCATTCCGAGCGAGCGAACGAAGTGAGTGAGTCGAGGAATCTAGATCCCTCGACTCGTCCGCCTTCGGCGGACTTCGCTCGGGATGACAAAAGTAAGCGCCTAACTATTCTTTGTTTCTTTTAGCTGATATCTGAAAGCTGCGTATTACATATCACGTATTACTTATCACTTACGCTTTGCGCTATGCGCTTTGCGGACTACACTACGATATTAACCAGCTTATCCTGGAGGATTATCCACTTACGAATATCTTTTCCCTCGATGTGGCCCTTTATCTTTTCGTCGCCGAGGACTATCTTCTTCACTTCTTCCTCGCCGAGGCCCCTGGCGACCTCTACCGTGCCCCTCAGCTTACCGCGTATCTGCACCGGGACCACTACGGTGTCGGCCAGAAGCATGTCTTCGCGGTACGAGGGCCAGCTGTTCTCGAAAATACTCTTCTTCCCCCCTATCTTCTCCCATATTTCCTCCGAGAGATGTGGCACGAAAGGGCCCAGGAGGAGCACCATGTTCTTCATGACCTCTTCGACGCAGGCCTTCCCGTAAGAGCTCACGCCTTTCTCGCTGATACCCGAATATAACTCGTTCACGAGCTCCATTACCCCGCTTATGGCGGTATTGAAATGGAACGATCCTTCGATATCGTCCGTGACCCTTTTTATCGTCTGGTGCATTTTCATCAGGAGCTTCTTTTCTTTATCTTCGTCGCCCGAAGGCGGGCAGTTCTTGAAGATATCCAGAAGGGTCCACACCCTTTTCAGGAAGCGGTAAGCGCCCTCGACCCCCCTGTCGGACCATTCCGCGTCTTTTTCGGGAGGCCCTATGAAAAGCGTATAGAGGCGCACGGTATCCGCGCCGTACTTCTCTATGAGATCGTCGGGGCTCACGACGTTCCCTTTCGATTTCGACATCTTGGCCCCGTCCTTGACGATCATGCCCTGGGTGAAAAGCCTCTTGAAGGGCTCGTCGAACCCCACGTACCCCATGTCGCAAAGCACCTTGGTTATGAAGCGCGAATAAAGGAGATGGAGTATGGCGTGTTCCACGCCCCCTATGTACTGGTCCACCGGGAGCCAGTTATTGACGTCCCCGGTGTCGAAAGGCCTGTCCTTAAGGCGCGGCGAGATATAGCGCAGGTAATACCAGCTCGAATCGACGAACGTGTCCATCGTGTCTATTTCGCGCCGCGCGGGCGCGCCGCACGCGGGACATTTGGTTTTCACGAAATCCTTAGCGCTCTTAAGAGGCGATTCGCCCGTGGGCCTGAATTCGACGCCTTCCGGCAGAAGCACCGGGAGCTTATCTTCGGGCACCGGGACCACCCCGCATTTATCGCAATAGACCATCGGTATGGGCGCGCCCCAATAACGCTGGCGAGATATCAGCCAGTCACGCAGCTTGAAATGCACGGCCCTTTTCCCGATACCTTCTTTTTCCATGTGGCCGGCTATCGCCTCCATGGCGTCGGTGTTCTTCATGCCGTCGAACCGCGCGGAATTCACCAGGACGCCTTCATCCTCGTAGGCGCAGGTCATCTCGGAGACGATCAGGTTAGTAGAGATTGTTTCGTCACCCTCACAATGACGGTCAAGAGGCTTATCGATGACGACCTCTATCGGGAGGCCGTATTTTTTGGCGAATTCGAAGTCCCTCTGGTCGTGGGCGGGAACGGCCATTACGGCGCCCGTGCCGTATTCCATGAGCACATAGTCGGCGATCCAGAGCGGTATCTTACGGCCGTTTATCTTGTTGATGACGTAACGCCCGGTGAAAATGCCTTTTTTCTCGGTCTCCGTCTGCGCCCTCTGGATCTTCGATTCGTTCCGGACGTCGCGGACGAATTCCATTATCTTTTCTTTATCGGGGTTCGCCTCCACGAGTTTCTCGATCATCGGGTGTTCCGCGGCGAGGACCATGTAGGTGCAGCCGTAAATAGTGTCGACCCGCGTAGTGAAACACGTGAGGGCCTCGTCCGAATCCGCCACCGGGAAATCGATATTCACGCCTTCCGACCGGCCGATCCAGTTGCGCTGCATTATCCTGACCTTTTCCGGCCACTCGTCAAGTTTCGCGATATCGTCCAGCAGCCGCTGGGCGTAATCGGTTATGCGGAAAAACCACTGTTCCAGCTCTTTCTGGTCGACCCTGGAATCGCACCTCTCGCACGAACCGTCTACCACCTGCTCGTTCGCGAGCACCGTGCTGCATGATGGGCACCAGTTGACGAAGGCCTTCTTCCGGCAGGCCAGGCCCTTCTCGTAAAGCTTGAGGAATATCCACTGCGTCCATTTATAATAATCGGGAAGGCAGGAAGTGACCTCGCGGTCCCAGTCGTAATCTATTCCCCAGGAATCCAGCTGGCGCTTCATCTTCGCGATGTTGTCCAGCGTGGACTTTTTCGCATGGATACCCGCTTTGATGGCCGCGTTCTCGGCGGGCAGCCCGAACGCGTCCCAGCCCATGGGCGTTAGCACGTTGAGCCCCCGCATCATCTTGTAGCGGGCCACCACGTCCCCTATTATGTAATTGCGCCCGTGCCCCACGTGAAGCGCCGCGGACGGATAAGGGAACATCATCAGGCAGTAATACTTGCCGGCGGTATTCTTGACGTCGACCTTGAAAAGGCCGCTCTTGCGCCACTTTTTCTGCCATTTGGATTCTATCTTTTCGAATTTATAG
>CAZMEZ010000062.1:0-4753 GCA_964565425.1 uncultured Planctomycetia bacterium
TTTTCGGAAATATTACGAATAGTCTCCAGCCGCTGAAATGCCCTACCCACATGAACGCGAAATCAACGTCCTCCGAAAGCAGTTCGGGTATCCTTTTGAATATCAGGTGGTACCTGTCGAGAAGGACTATAACCCTGGGTTTTTTCATTTATCTCCGGATCTTTGACGTGTTTTCCCGCATTTACACAAAAAATGTTTCGAGAACATCCCGGGGAATCTTTTCGCGAGCTTCCGATCAACACTGTGCGGCAATCCCCACGGGACATCTATCGCAAAATCATATATTCTTTCGCGTATAGCAAATCCGCTTTCCGAGAGCAGCCGCTCCCATCCCCCCACCGTAAAAAAACGCAGGTGGAAATAATCCCATTCGTTGCTGTCGTGGCAGGGAAGCACGACACCGCCCCCGAAAAGTATAGCTATTCTCCTGCGCAGGTAAAAATGGTTCGGGACGCTCAATATCGCGTACCCGTCCGCCTTAAGCGACCTGTGTATTTCGAGCAGGATTTTCCTGGGGTCAAAAAGATGTTCCAGGATGTCGGTCGCTACAATAATGTCGAAATATCCGTCTTCAAACGGCAACCGGTCCGTAGCGTCAAGATCGACCTGATGCGTAATGAACCCGTTATCCGCGGCCGCTTTAAGGGCATGTTCGGAAATATCCACCGCATGCGCTTCATTCCCCTTTATGACCGAAAGAAGGTCGACGCCCGGCCCGGAGCCTACGCTTAATATTTTTTTGTCTTTCATGCCTTCCGGGAAACAACTTTTTAAGCGATCCACCCGCTTAAGATCATCGTCCAGCTGGCGGTTCTTGTATTCGCTTTCGTAGTAAGCTCGCTTGTCCGGCATAACGACACCCCTTATCGCTACTTGTGTCCTTTTTTTCGCAATCTCAAAGCGACTTCCCTTATGTTCCGGTCTTTCTCGTCCCTCGTAAGGTACTGATAACGCGAAGAATAATAACGATAGAGCGCGTATAAAAGTAAAGGTATCTTCGTTATCTTCTTCAGCTTCTTGAAGATCTTAACGGTATTGAAGTCCTCAATATAATAATAGTTAAAAAGCAACCGGCCGTTCTCGTTGAACTCCGGTTCCCTTATCGGCTTTTCCGCTATAAAGATCATATCTTCGACCGCAAGGCCTCCTATCTCGAACCTGTCATACAGGGACTTTTTGTCGTAACGCCTCTGGAAAAGTATCTTACCGTCCTCCCGCGTCTCGCTGGACCACGCAAAATCCTGGCGCTTGAGCCATTCTTCCATATAAGCGGTCCCCGCGGGAAGCGTAATAACAAAAACACCTCCGTCTTTAAGGACCCTTGCCGCTTCAGCGGTGATCTTCCTGTCCCCGTCATCCGGGACGTGTTCCAGGACGGAAACCGAAAAGATACGGTCCAAAGAGCCGTTCCCAAAAGGCATTCTTGTAGCATCGAATATCTCAAGCCTGGGTGAAAACCCGAATTCCTCCGAATATATCCTGAAATCTCTTGTAAAATAATCGCTTATGTCCGATACCGTTATGTCCGGGAAACCGTTAGCGCCCAGGTAGAACGGTAACAGCTTGGGGCTCGATATATCCAACACCTTGTCGCCTTTTCGAAGATCCAGCATAAATACGGTCAGCGGGATCTCCACCATCCTGATGTAGTTCATCGGGACAGACCACCATTCCTTGAAATGCCTGGTTTCCCGCACGCGCCCTTTTATGACCCTTGGCAGCACCTTCAACACGCAAAAAGCCTCTATATCCCGCTGAATACCGCAAACCTTCTTGAATATTTTATCTTCCGTTGCCATCCGCTTAGCCTAACGCCCTTCCCGGCGCTTAAACACCAGATATTCTTTCACTACCTTCTTTAACCCGTAACCGAATAGCCCCTCGAAGATCATAATAACGAAAGCGTAAACAGCCAGGGCTAGAAAAACAAGCAGAATGAACTGGTATATGTCGGGTTCGGCGCCTATCCAACCCTTCGATAAAAATATCCCGGCATATACCCCGACCGCTGCCGCTGTCGGGAACAATATCATCTTCCAGAAATCATAATAACGGCAATTGATGGACCTTATGACGATGTGATACGCCGCTATGTTCGGGGCCAGCGCCGCGAAAAGCACCGACACGGAAGTCCCGGATATGCCCCACCGAACCGTCAAGGGATATATGGTCGCGACCAGAAGGACCAGTTGCCAGAACTGCAGTTTCGCGAGGATCTTGGGCCTGCCGACCGCGTAAAAGAACGGGCCCGTTGTCGCTCCGACCGACCTGATCGCACCCCATAGCGTCAATATCCGCATGGCCGGCACCATGGGCATCCATTTTTGACCGAGAAATATCCTCGTAAAATCCGGAGCGAACACGAATATCAAACCCGTAAGGAGAAACGAGGAAAAAGCTGTTACCTGCAGGACCTTTAGATAGGCTTCCTTCAACCTCGGCACGTTATCCTGTATCTTGGAATACACGGGGAAGGTAACTTTCGATATAACGTGTGTTATTTCGGTTGCCGGCGCGTTCGAGAGCCTGTACGCCATCTGGTAGAAACCAAGCGCCGTGATCCCCAGGAGCTTGCCCACGAACGCGTCATCTCCCTGTGTGATGATAAAACCCAATATACTGGAACCTAGCAGCCATTTCCCGAAGTTCAGCAACTCACCCGCCTCGGCCCTGTTAAACCTTATCCCGGGCCTGTACGGTTGCAGGATATACGACATCACAAAAACAACAACCGCCCCGGCAAGAGACCCGTACACCAGCGCCCAAACATTCCTTAGGATGAACGCCATAACTATCGAGACCGACATGTTGGCGACCAGCCCGCTGAGGTCCATCACAAAATTCTTGTCGAACCGCAACTCTTTGGGGAAATACACGACGCCTATATTCTTGGCCCCGCGGAACAGTTCCATGAAAGCGAGGACCCTTATCACGTTAACAGCCACGGGTGTTTCAAAAAACCGGGCCACGAAGGGCGCGCCGAAGAAGAGCAGCGCGAAAAGAAATACGGATCTGAGGACCTGGATCGTCCAGGCGGTATCGAGATACTCGTTTATATTATGTTTTTTCTGGACAAGGGCGCCCTCTATGCCGGTCGTCGAAAACGCCTCGATCGTGCCTATGGTCAATACGGCCAGTCCCATTAAACCGAAATCGTTGGGCGAAAGCAATCTGGCGAGTATTATCGTTCTTATAAGATCGAGCGTTCGGGTGACCACCTTTAAGGTAAATACCCACATCCCGCCTATGACGGCGCGCCGGCTAAGGGAACTTTCCCCGTAATCCAGGTTTGTCTTATTTCCTGTCGAAAATCGTTCGTTGAGCATATTTAAGATCCCCGGCTTCCGCCGTTCAATCCCTCTCTATCTTCGATACCTGTGCAACCGCGGCACAAGGTCCTCCATCTGCGCCTTACCCGTTTCGATGTCCACGAGCCTTATCACTATCGCCGTAAAGAACCAGAACGGTTCGGCTATCCTTATTATAACGAACGTATTAGAACCTATGGCGTGGAACAAAAGACCTATAAAACCGGCCATGTACCCTATGGCAAGCCCCCTGAAAAGGGGCCGTTCCACTTCACGATACGACTTTAACGCCGAAGCCCATATGCGCCACAACAGCCACAGAAAAAGCAGAAAACCCACGATGCCCGTCTCCTGCAGAATAAGCATATACTGGCTGTCCAGAAAAGGACCTCCCGTGACACCGTAACCCAGGAACGGCCTTCTCGGGAACTGTTCCGTCATAGCTCTCCTCCACGAGACCACCCTGGCCGCCGGCGAAGGGCCCAATGTGACGGGCCCCACCTGTTTCAGGCTCTGGGTCGGTTCCGGCTCGAAAGCCCCCATGACCCTTTCCTTGAGGACCGGGGGACCGGCCACAACGAGTAAAAAGAAGGATATGAGTGAAACCGAAACGAGAATATTCACGATCCTCTTCCTGGCTAATAGCGCGAACGTGATCATGGCGGGTATCATGCCCAGGTAAGACGCCCTCGAAAGGGTGAATATAAAGGTCGGTATGAGAAAAAGGAACAGCAATATAAAAAGGTTCTGCCGATTTTTATAATAAAACATGAGCCCGCCGAGTATGGACAGGAGAAAGAGAAGATATCCTCCCAGCGTATTAGGTTCTCCCGCGCCCTCGAACGGCGCCGAAAGCCGGACGGCGCTCCCGATATGCATATTGGCGTAAAGCCCCACTATCGCCCCGGTGATCAGGAATACCCCAAGAAACAATTTCACCTGCCTGACGGTGGTCGTATGGTTCAAGACGATGAAAAAAAGTATGAAATATTCGACGAGCTTTAGAACGTAGAACATCCCCCTCAGGGGCGTAACGTTACCCAGGAGCACACCAAGGAGAGTAGACACGCAGAGAACGGCGATATACAGGCCGATGGGAGCGTTCAGGGGGCTTTTTCTGAGGACGGGCAGCTCTTTCCTTATGGCCATCTTGGCAAGCCATGTCACGGAGACTATGATGAGAAGGAGGTCTTCCGCCCTTATGACTATAGCCCTTCCCGGGGTGGAGCCCACTTCCATCTCCGGGGAAAGCAGCATCGACAGCAGAATGGCTATAAGGCCGATGTTCGTATCTACGAAAGTCGCGATGATAAGGGCGATGGAGATGACTATCATGGCGGACCTGGTGATGTCGGTGGTCCCGGATACCAGGAACGTGGACATCACCGCGGCGAACAGCAGAAAGAAGATCGTTATTACTACCTTGTAATTGACGCCTTGATGAT
>CAZMEZ010000063.1:0-3780 GCA_964565425.1 uncultured Planctomycetia bacterium
GTATCTAGTATCTTGTGAATTTTACCGGGGACTGGCAACCGGAAACCGGGGACCCGTTCAAGGATAAAGGATAAAGGATGAAGGATAAATAAAATGATTACGAAGATTCGCAGTTTAACGATATCTTTTAGATCGCGAAGATCTGATCTCCGTAATCTTATTTAATCTCTGTAATCAACGTAATCAATGATTAACGAAAAACGAAAAACGAACGACGAACGACGAAATTGCCGGATCCATCAGGCGCTTACAACTTAGAGTTTACAGCTTAAAGCTGATTTTGAGTTTTTAATTATAATTTTCAATTTTATCTTTTAACTTTTAAATTTTATCTGGTAACTTTGAGAAGGACGAACAGTGAAGATCAAAAGGGCTCTCATAAGCGTTTCGGATAAATCGGGTCTGGAAGACTTCGTTAAGGGATTACACCGGATGGGCGTCGAGATAATATCCACCGGAGGGACCTGCGAAAAGATAAGTTCTATGGGGATACCGGTTGCCGAGGTATCGTCCTACACGGGTTTTCCCGAGATGATGGACGGCAGGGTAAAGACGCTTCACCCGAAGATACACGGCGGGCTGCTTGCCCTGAGGGATAACGCGCGGCACATGGAGCAGGCTGCCGAGCACGACATACCGATGATAGACATGGTGGTGGTGAACCTGTATCCCTTCGAAGAGACCGTCTCGCGCCATGGGGTCACCCTCGAGGAGGCGATAGAGAACATAGATATCGGCGGGCCGTCCATGCTGCGGAGCGCGGCTAAAAATTACCGTTCGGTGGCCGTGGTAAGTTCTCCCGCGCAGTACGGCAAAGTGATGAAGGAGCTCGAAGAGAACGGCTGTGGCATTTCGGAAGAGACCTCGAAACAACTCGCGCTCGAAGTCTTCAAAAGAACATCCCTTTATGACGGGGCCATATCGCGGTATCTTTCGGGTCCGTCCGGGAAGAGCGGAAGCGGCGCGGAAAACGAATTGCCCGCCACTTTGGAGATACGCCTGGAGAGAGCCAGAGATCTGCGGTACGGCGAGAATCCCCATCAGAAAGCGGCTCTTTACGGTTGCGAAGGCGAAGAGGGAAAAGGCGTTATTGACGCGGAACAGATACAGGGCAAGGAATTATCGTTCAACAACATAATAGACATCGATTCCGCCTTCGAAATGGTCGCGAGCTTCGAAGAGCCGACCGTGAGCATAGTAAAACATAATAACCCGTGCGGGATCGCTTCCGCGTCCACGCTTAAGCGGGCTTATCTGGACGCGCTCGAGTGCGACCGCCTGAGCGCTTTCGGAAGCATTATGGGGTTCAACGGGAAAATAGGCAAAGAATTCGCCGATACCATCCTCGCAGAGGCTGATTTTATCGAATGCGTAATAGCGCCGGAATACGCCCCGGAGGCCCTTGAAGCGTTCAAGGCGAAGAAGAATATCAGGATACTTAAAAAATCATTACCGGAATATCCCCCGCGGATGAGGGACATGAAAAGGGTAAGAGGCGGATTCCTGGTCCAGGACAAGGATTTCGCGAGCGTTTCAGCCGGGGAACTTAAGACGGTAACAAAGGAAAAGCCTTCCGGCGCCGTCATGGCCTCGCTCCTTTTCGCCTGGAAAGCCGTGAGTTTCGTAAAAAGCAACGCCATAGTTCTCTGCCAGGGGACCAGGTCGGTGGGCATAGGCGCCGGACAGATGTCCCGGGTCGATTCAGTGATCATAGCCGTTCGCAAGGCCGGTAAAAGGGCCAAAGGAGCGGTTCTCGCCAGCGATGCCTTTTTCCCGATGGCGGATTCCATAGAAGAAGCCCATAAAGCGGGGATAGCCGCCATCATACAGCCGGGCGGGTCGATACGCGACCGGGAGGTCATAGACGCGTGCGACAAATTCGGCATCCCGATGGTTTTTACCGGCAAACGCCATTTCCGACATTAGACGGTAGGGAACAGGCATGCCTGTTCCCTGCGAAATAACGCCAGACATGAATGCCCACGAAGAGACCCTCAAATATCTCGACTCGTTCGTTAATTACGAGAAGACCGGTCTGGACAGAACTGACGCGTCCGCTTTTGACCTTGATAAACTGCGCCTGGCGTTAAATAAGCTCGGTGACCCGCAGAAAAGCTACCGTTCGGTACACGTCGCCGGCACCAAGGGAAAAGGTTCGGTCTGCGCTTTTGTTTCTTCGATATTGCGTGAGTCCGGACACAGGGTCGGCCTTTACACTTCGCCTCATCTGGTAACGCCGGCGGAAAGGATAGCGGTAAACGGTGAAATGATACCGCAAAAAGATCTCGCGGATGTGGTCGAAAAGATACGCGGGGTCCTCCCTGACGCGGAAAAGACATTCACTTATTTTGAGATGTTCACCTTGATGGCCATGGTTTATTTCAAGGCCAGGGGCGTATCTCACGGGGTGTTCGAAACGGGCCTGGGGGGCCGGCTCGACGCGACGAACGTCCTCGATCCGGACGTGTGCGGTATCACCCCGATAAGTTACGACCACATGCAGGTCCTCGGGGAAAGGATAGAAGAGATAGCGGCCGAAAAGGCCGCGATAATAAAAAAAGGCAGCCGCTGCGTCAGCTCGCCCCAGAGCGAAGCCGCCCTGGGGGTCATAAAACGAAGATGCGAGGAAACGGCTTCGAGCCTTTCGCTCGTGGGGGACGCGATAACTTACGATATCCGCGGCCTTGGCCCGGAGGGAAGCATTTTCGATATCCACGGGGAAAAAGGGGATTATGAAGGCTGTCGCGTCCGGATGCCCGGTGATTTCCAGGTCACCAACTGCGCGACAGCGGCGGGTATATGCGAGAGCCTGTCGGGCAAGACCGGCGGCCGGATCGATCCCCTGGCGCTGAAGAGGGGCATTGAAAACGCTTTTGTCCCCGGGAGGATGGAAGTCCTTTCCCTCAGGCCCGCCATACTTATAGACGGCGCGCAGAACGGGGAAAGCGCCGCGAAACTCAGATATTCCGTTGAAAGGATATTTAAATATGATAGATTAATACTTCTCCTGGGACTTTGCAGGGATAAGGATATCGAAAGCGTCTGCGCGGAACTGGCGCCCGCGGCCAGCGAGATCGTGCTGACAAAAGCCCCGGCGGAACGGGCGATGGACCCGCACGTTATAAGGGGATATATCAGGGGCAGGAAAGTTTCGATAACTTCGGATGTGAGAGAAGCGCTGGGTACGGCTCTAAGGATCGCCAAAAAGAACGATCTTATCCTGGCGACCGGCTCGTTCTACGTGATAGGGGAAGTGAGGGAGTTGTTGCGTAGGGGAAGCGATACGTGATAGGGGCGGAATTTGATGTTAGATGTCCCCTTCGGGGAGGCTTCGCGCTTTGATGTTAGATGTCGGTGGCGTTTACTAACATCTAATATCCAACATCTAACGACGAACAACGGACGACGAACTAACGACACATGACAACAACCAACGACACCATAGCCGCGATATCGACCCCGCTGGGAGAAGGCGGGATAGGGATAGTCCGTCTTAGCGGGCAGGACACGTTTAAAATAACGGAGAAGATATTTTTTCCCGTAAAGGACGGGAAGATGTCCTCTTACGTCAGCCATACCGTGCATTACGGGCATATAAAGTCTCCCGGGGAAGGTGAAGTGGTGGACGAGGTGCTCCTTACCGTCATGAAGGCCCCGGGCACGTATACCGCCGAGGACATGGTGGAGATAAACTGCCACGGCGGGGTAATGCCCTTGAAAAAGGTGCTCGAATTGTGCCTGTCGGAAGGCGCCCGGCTGGCGGAACCCGGCGAATTCACG
>CAZMEZ010000064.1:0-1559 GCA_964565425.1 uncultured Planctomycetia bacterium
TTACAGTTTAAAAATATTTCAAAAAGTAAAATATTATCTAATTAAAGTATATCCCAAAACGGGCGGCGTGTCAACGTTTTCCGGCTGACTTTTTGGCGGGCATTTAACGCTTTGTCCCGTCTGCAGATCGATCGGCAAACTGTCCCCTTTTTTAAGATTAAAGGTGTCCCCCGGCACTAAAGCGGGGACACTTTCAGGCCCGGGATCATGCTCTCTCGGGAAAAGTGCCCCTCTCATGCCTAAAAGGGACACCTTTAATCTTGTTTTTGGGGACAGTTGGGTAGCTAAAATCGCAAACGGTACTAGAAGCTGACAAACGGCACTAGAAGATTAAAGAGGAAAATTCAATGGATAAGAAGAATGTAATGGGCTTTTTCCCGAGTTCTGCAGGAAACGGCGGGAATGGCTGGGCCCGCCGCATAGCGTTAATAACTGACTTTTTTATATCCCGCGAAAGTGTCGTATCTACTTTATTTATATACACCAAGCGTCCGTCACTGGAAACCGTGAAAACAACTTCTACCACGCCTTCTTCATCAGATACACCGGAAGAATATACGCGTGCCCTTATTTTTTCACGTATGATATTAAAATACTCTAGATATGCCTTCTCTTCCTGCCGCTGCAGGTCCTTGGGGGTTTCACGGACCTCTTGCGACAGGTAAATCTCCTGCTGTGAGGGACTGTCCATTACCGTGATACCAGAGGAGCTGCAATGCTCAGCGCTCTCTACAGCCTCATTATCCTGATCGGCCGAATACACCTCTTCTTCCATGGCAATAGAAGCATCTTTTATCAATATATAATTGAGCTCTATCTGCCTGGACTCCGCCCTCTCGGCTGTATTCGAAGCAAAATACGCCGGGGCTATCACGGCTATATGCGCAACTAACGACACAGCGAAAGCTAATCTGAATAATGGGTCTGTAAACATTTTTTTAAAAATACTGCAAGCTATAAGCTGTCAGATCATAGTTGGAATATTATAATATTAAGCTATCCATCTTACAACTTATAGCTTGCATCCCGCTAATCTATCCGTCAGAACTTGAGCGCCCCTTCCAGAAAGAAGTTCACGCCTTCGGCCGGGTAATAATTTATCCTGCCGTTGGTCGCGTTACGAACGCTGTAATTATAATATTTCTCGTTGAAGATATTGTTCACTCCACCACCTATCCTGAAATGCTCATCCTCATAGAACAGGTTGATGTCAGCCGTAAAATACGGCTTAAGAGGCTCGTATATATTCTGCTGGTCGTTTATGCAATGCCTCTCGCCCACGAACAGGCCCACAAAATTCAGGGTGAAATTCTTAAGAAAGAACAGCCTCGCGCCTATACTCCCCTTGTTCAACGGGACCATCGGTATATATTTACCGTCATATGTATCATCCTCGAATTTCGCGTAAGTGAACGCATAGTTACCGAAAAGCTCGATGTTTTCGGCAACTTTTGCCTTTGCGGCAAGTTCAAGCCCCTGGTGCCGCGTCTTACCATAGTTCTCGTTAGCTCCGGTACCGAAAGCGCCGCCCAAAGGATTGTAATACAGTTCGTTCTTCA
>CAZMEZ010000064.1:1569-3752 GCA_964565425.1 uncultured Planctomycetia bacterium
CGCCTGGCGTACACCCACCTCGTAGCTCCTCGACACCTGCTCCTTGAGGTTAGGGTTAAGCGCGCCCCACACGATATACTCGTCGGTTGCCGGGAAACGGAAACTGAGGTTATGTGTAGCAAACATTTCCGAGTTCTCCATATACTCGTAGATAATGCCCAGGTTATACATCCTGGCTATCTTGGTCTTATCGGTATCTATCGTAGGGTTCCACCCTGTCAAGTCCTGGTAGTCCAAGTCGTATTTGGCATATTCGTACCGTAAGCCGCCCACGAACGTGAGTTCAGGCAATACCGAAAAAGAATCCTGCCCGTACCAGGCGATCGTATTCTTTTTAACCGCAGTAATACTCTGTATGTTATTAGCCGCGGTAAAAACGTCCGAATCGTTCTCTTCCCTGTAATAGTCCAACCCCGTGACGAACTTGTTGCCAAAACCGAATATATCCCTGTCCAGGATATATTTGGGCGTTATCCCATAAGTGTCTATCGTCGTCCTCCTTATGGGGTTCCAGCCGGCGTTGGCTCCCACGTAATTCGAATAGACGTATCTTCTCCTGTAGGAAAAGTCGGAAGACAAAGTACCGCAGTCACCGAAGGTCTTTTCGAACCCGCCGACAAAGTTCCAGTCAGTATTCTTGGCATAATCGTCACCAAAAGCTGAGAACCTGCGGTCATGAGCCTCCTGGTTTGCCGCCGAAAGCGCCCCCGGAAGCCCGTATTCCGACTTATGCCAGGACTGGCTCACTTTCAGGGAAAACTCCGGATCCACATCATAAATAAGCTTTGAAGCGAAATCCCAATTCCTGAAATACGAGTTGTTACGATAACCGTGCGTGGCCTTGCGCCCGCCGGTAAAGATAAAGCTCAGCTTCTCGACCTGTCCGCCCACCTCAACCTTTTCCTCGTTCATGTCGTAGCTGCCGTACCTCTGGATATACTTGACAGAAGGCGTCCCCTTGCCGCTTTTGGTGATTATATTGATAACGCCACTGACCGCGTTGTCACCGTAAAGCACGGCCCCGGCACCGCCTCGCAATATCTCTATCCGCTCTATCTGGTCGATAGGCACCTGCGTCCAGTCCACTCCGCTCAGGTCCACTTCGTTAACGCGCCTTCCGTCCACCAGGACAGCGACGTTCATCTGCGCCTGCTCACCGAACCCGCGTATATCCACCTGAGCGGTCGTCCCGCTGCCGGTCCAGTCCTTAACGAATATACCGGTTTCCGACTTAAGAAGATCTATCGTGGTCTGTGCGTTAGAGTTCTCGATATCCTTGCGCGTTATCACTGATACGCTAGCGGGCGTCCTGCTCTCAAGCTCGTCCGAACGCATAGGCGTTATGTATATAGGATCCAGCTTGACGAGCTTCGCATCATCCGTATCCGCATGCGCCGGTACACCTAAAAGCAGGCACATGCCTAGAACAATGAATTTCAATAACACTTTCCCTTTCTTCATCAGCGCAACAAAAAACCCCCGGCATCTTTATAGATACCGGGGGTTAACCGTTTTTATAACCCTTTTATTTTGTATCGTTAGCCTCCGCGGGCCTTAAGGATACCCTTATCACACAGGTAGGTCTTCTGACTCCCCCGCCCTTTTCGGCTCCCTTCCCACCGTATCTTTCGGATCGGCAGTGGTTTATTTCGCCAAAAAGGTCCACTTTTCCGACAGGAAAAGGGCGGGGTAACAGCGGCGGACCGTGTCCGACTTTCACGGACTTCCCTATTAAAACCTTGCGGTTACCTGCATGGTTACATTCGCTTTATTCAGCGTCTGCTAAAAGAACGTGGCGGAACCTGGTCTTTTCGGCCAGCTTTCTCGCAAGCTCATAAAGACCGAAAAGTACGGCCGCGAACAATATATTGGCGGCCATCGTATTCCGCAGGAATGGCACAGCGTTAACGTAGCAACTGATAAGGCCTTCCCACGTGCGGGGATACCAGGCGATCCATACGCCGAAATTCGATACGGCGAAAAAGATAAGCGCCGAGAGAACGGTCATCCCCAGGACGTTCGCGGGCGTCCTGTGCTCCTTGAGCCATGTAGCCGCGAATCCTATAAGCACGAACGCCCCCCAGGTATAAAGGATAACGTTATGGAACCCGATAATGATGTCGCTTACCACCATTATGGCCAGGGGCACCCAGGGCACTATTCTCTTGTCGAGATAAGCCCCG
>CAZMEZ010000065.1:0-3694 GCA_964565425.1 uncultured Planctomycetia bacterium
CTTTTTTTCTGGGACAATATCCTCCGATTTTTCTTGGCGCCGGCTTTTTTGTGGCGCGTCCTGAATTTTTTTCTGGGTTTCATACGGAACTCTCCTTTTGCGATTAAACAAAAACCGGCCATGTGCCCGCTTGAGGGCACATGCTACAAACCCGCGGCTTGCAGGATGTTATTATACACCATCAACCCGCCTTTTCAACCCCTTTTATGGCTATATCCAGCACGAATATGTCGTCCTTGAGCTTGTTCGAGGAGAACCGGTTCAGGTCCTCGAGCAGTTCCCGGTTGAAATCCTCGGCCCGGAGGCCGCTCTTACGCACGATGAAATCCTCCAGCCTCTTGTCCCCGTACTGAACATCCCGCTCGTTCATGACCTCCGTGACGCCATCGGTAAAAAGCAATATCCGATCTCCTTCCCCGACCTTTACCTCGCTCTCGTATACCCCGTTATCGTCCATGGGTATTCCGAGCAGGCTGGCCTGGGCCTTCAGGCGTTCTATTTTGCTCCCGCCCGCCCTGTATAGATACTGCGGAGGGTGCCCGTGATTCGAATACACAAGAGACATTTTTTTGAAGTCCAACAGCCCGCAAAAAGCGCTGAGATACATCTCCGTCCCCTCAAAATCCCTTTTTATGAAATCGTTCAAGTCCTTCAGCAATACCCCCGGGCGCTCTCCTTCCCGCGCGAATCTTTCAAATTCGGCGTGTATCCTGTTTACCAGCAAAGCCGACGATACCCCGTGTCCCGTAACATCGCATATTATGAAGATCAGCCTGTCATTTTCTAAAAACCTGTATTTAGCGTAATCGCCTCCGATGTAATAGATCGGAAGATAACTGACGGCTATATCCACCTTTCCCGAATGAATGGACCCGGGGACAAGGGTCTTATGTATACGCGTGGCAAGCTCCAGCTCCCTGCTCATCTGATCACTGCGTTTTTCGACCTCCTTGAAGAGCACGAAATTCTCAATGTCCCGGACGGTCTCTTTCGCTCTTATGATAACGCACAGGATAAGGGCCATCACCAGGAAAATAAACCCGTCGAAATACTGCAATATCCCGAATCCGGCTGAAGGGACCCCGGGAAGACGGCTTACATAAGCGAAATTGAAGGTATACATGATTAAATGCATGACCCCTATGATCACCACTTCCCCCGGGTACCAGGGTATAGTGCTGGAAACCAGGAAAAGGGTGAACACGAACGTAGCCGCGCTTATGATCGCGTCATCCTTGTAAGAGATGCCGAGTTTCCCTATTATGGCCAGCATCAGGACGGTAAAAAGGTAAGCGTTGAACTTCGCGGAAGCGAGCGACCGCGCCCGCGCATTGAAAAAGATTATGAGACCCGCGGCCAGGACGAAAATGACCCCCAGCGCGATCTCGAGCCTTTCCTCTAAGCCGGGATATATGACAAAACTCATGGCCACCGCGAAAAGATAAAGGGATATGGACAGAACGCAGAAAAGGTTCACTCGGCTCTTGATAAACCCGGTCTGTTGTTTCAAAAAACCGTCAAGATATTCCCCCGGGATCCTGCTTGTCGCCCGGAACCACCCGGATTTTTCGCGGCTGGAATCAGCCAAAGACGGTGTCATAAAGGTCCTCTCATATCGTATCCCGCTTCCGCTTTTACATAAATGATATAACATGACGTCCGCATATACAACACAGATTTTATATTGCCCTCCGGCGGTATATATGTTAAATTATTCCGCATGCTGCGGAAATTCAAGAAGGACATCAATAACGAGCTTAAAACCCTGATGAGACAGGCAAAACCATTCCTTGTCCCGGGGACAAAATACGACCTCATTTACAAGGGCATAAAGGACTTCGTGTTGCGCGACGGCAAGAGGATCCGTCCTTCTTTTTTTATGCTGAGCTACATGGGGTACGGCAAAAAGAAGCTCTCCTCCTACAGAAAACTCGTCAAATGCGCGCTGTCTCTTGAACTCCTGCACGATTTCCTGCTCGTGCACGACGACGTGATAGATAATTCCGACCTGCGCCGCGGGAAACCCACGCTGCAAAGGGTCTTCAATAAAAGCCTAAGGACGTCCCCGGACGCGAAGATCGGCTCCGATCTCAGCATAGTGGCAGGCGACGTAATATTCGCCATGGCCGTGGAATCGTTCCTTTCCCTCGACGGGCCGCCTTCGCGCGCAAAAAAAGCCCTGGCAAAACTTATGAAAGCCGCGGCGGAGACCGGCATAGGCGAATACATAGATACCGCGAATAATCTCAAGAGAATAGAGCAAGTGTCGGAAAGGGACGTTTCTCTCACCTATATACTGAAAACGGCAAAATACACGTTCGAAACGCCGCTCTTAATGGGGGCGACGATCGCGGGAGCCGAGAATGCCGAGCTTAAAAAACTCTCGAAACTGGGCATCGCGCTCGGCCGGGCTTTCCAGATACACGACGACCTGCTGGACGTCTTCTCGTCGACCGAACAGATAGGTAAACCCGTCCTGTCGGATCTTAACGAGTCCAAGAAGACCCTCCTTGTGCTGAGGGCCTTCCAGACCCTCCGGGGAAGACAAAAGAAAGCGTTCAATAGAATACTCTCGAAAAAGAAGAAGACCTACGGGGACCTGCTCAGGTTCCGGAAACTGATAAAGATCTCCGGCGCCAACAGGTACTGCGCGGATAAGGCCCTGTCCCTTCTGGATGAATCCAGGTCCATATGCGAAGGATTGCGCATGAAAACGAAATTCAAGGACGAACTTCTGCGCCTTATCCGGAAAATGGCCCTGGAGACCGAATCCCTGATCCATTAAGCCCGGAACACAGACATGCGGATAAACATAGCTAAAAGTTCCGGCTTTTGCTTCGGCGTAAGGCGCGCCATAAACATCAGCCTGGACCTTGCGAAGGCCGAAAGACCGGTATATATCCTCGGCGATATAGTGCATAACAATTTCGTCGTGAAACGGTTAGCCGAAAAAGGCATCAAAAAAACAGGACGGATACGGCGCGCCGGGAAAAACGCGGTTCTGATAATACGGGCCCACGGCGCTCCGAAAAATACCTTCAAAAAGGCCAAAAGAGCCGGTTTCAAGATCGTGGACGCCACCTGTCCCATGGTAAAGGATATATATAAGATCGGCAGAAGGCTGGAAAAGACCAACAAGATAATAATAATCGGGGATTCGGGCCATGACGAGGTCAAAGGCATAGCGGGTCAGCTCAGCAAGAAGCCTGTAATAATCGAATCCCCATCCAAGATACCCGTCAAAAAACTGTCTCGCGTCAGGAAAGCGGCGGTAATAACCCAGTCCACGCAGACGACCGGGAACATCGAACGCGTGATGGCGAGGTTGAAGAAAATAATACCGTGCGTCAAGCTTTACAATACCACGTGCAGGACGACCATCATCAAACAGCAGGAGATAAAATCCCTGCCGGAAAAGAACGACCTGGTGCTCATCGTGGGGTCCCCGACGAGCGCGAACACCAAAAGGCTTTATCAGATAGCTAAAAAGATAAAAAAGAGAACACACTGGATAGAATCGGCTAAAGACATGAAAAGGGCCTGGTTCAGGAACGTCAGGAAGGTCGGCATAATGGCCGGGGCTTCCACGCCGGATGAGATAGTCGCGGGGATAGTGAAGAGGCTCAGGGGGGATGGATAAAAAGTGACGGGTGATTCAAGGATAAAGGTTGAAGGTTAAAGGATGAAGCCGCTG
>CAZMEZ010000066.1:0-3640 GCA_964565425.1 uncultured Planctomycetia bacterium
CATGATAGGTTGGATTCAGATCAGGCTCATAGCGGCAGGCTTTACTAACTCCAGTTTTTAAATTATCCGGCTTATGTACCCTTCCCCATTATGTGGCCTTCCTGAAAAGTTACTCTGACAATGGAGTGAGTTTCCAATAAATTGGGAACATAATAATTACAAAGAATCCAGCCATTTTAAGAGAGATGTGTCATCTTTCCATACTGGTTTTCGGGGGAATCCCTCCGAAACTCCAACAGGTGGCTCACATACCTGCAAGGCTGCATACTTTGCACGCATGTTTATTTCAGCGTAGCGATTCGTTGTATCAAGGCTCACATGCCCAAGCCATGCCCGGATAACGTTAACCTCCACTCCTCCCTCTAGAAGATGAACTGCTGTTGTATGCCTAAAAATATGGGGAGATATACGTCGTGACTTATCTTTGGATCCTTTAGCAAATAAATGACGAGTATGACGGCGAACGATTTTATAAATCCCAAAACGTGTCAAGGAGCGACTGTTGCGTGATAGAAAGACAGGACTATTAGGTTTGTTCTCAATGCCCTCTTCTTTCAGGAGCTGATTGAGTAAATTAGCGGTTTGCATCCATAGAGGGCAATCACGCCATTTATCCCCTTTGCCATGAAGGCAAACACCGGGATAAGGACCAAAATTAATGTTTTCTACATGCAAATCAACTGCCTCCTGAACACGAGCTCCCGTATTGTATAGAAAAAGCAAGAGCGTGCGGTCGCGTAATGAAAACAGTCCTTCTGATGGCATGTTTGTAAAAAGTGTATTTATTTCATTACGCTCAAGAAAGTGTGTTTCTGGTTGTGATGTGCGTTTGATTGGAATGGCAGCTATCCGTTCGGCCTCTGCAACCATTTCCGGCACCCGACTTGCCAGATATTCGAAGAAGCTGTGTAGAACAGATAACCGATGATTGCGAGTGCGAATGTGATTACTGCGATCTTCTTCAAGATGCTTTAAGAAATGGAGAACGTGTTCAAAAGTCAGATCCGATAATGAGAGTCGTGTGATCTTGCAGGGAACTTCCTTGGCGACAAAAAGCAAGAAGAGCCTTAGGGCATCTCGATAACTCCCAATTGATGCCGGGCGAAGCCCTTTTTGGATTTTCAAATAGTCTTCTAAAAAAGAATACAAGATGGTGCCAAGTTTCATTTCAGTCATCTTCTTTCCTCCTCAACGGAAGGGTAGGCATACTGTTCAAATCGACGATTGGCTTCCCTAAAAAGATCAGCCGTAATCGTCAGATAAACGGCTGTCGATGCAGGGTCTACATGTCCTAGAAAAGTAGATAAATGAAGTAGACGTTTTGTAGGATTAATTCCGGATCGGTACCAACGCAGGAGGGTTCTAACGGCAAATGAATGGCGTAGGCTATGAAGACAAGGGGACGCAACTCCTGAGGGAATATTTAGCTCAAGTAGGGGAAGCAAGTTGTGGAAAGTCTGAGAGATTGTAGTTGGGTGAATAGGCTTGTATCGAGTAAACGAAAATACTGGATCCTCCAGACAAACTGCGCCCCAGCAATGTTCACGACATATGCGGTAATCTTGCAGTTGTTTCTCCAACCGTGGGCCAAAAGGAACAAGGCGACTCTTGGCGAATTTGGTTTGACGAATAACAAGGAGATGCCGAATAAAATCTACGTCCTTCCAATATAAACGAGACACCTCTCCCACTCGGAGCCCGAGTCCATAAAGAAGCGCAAAGATCGTTTTGTAGGTAATACCACGCATGAGGCCGCGGGAATTATCAAGTAAGCGGTTAGCTACTTCCAGGAGTCTGCGGGCCTGTGTCTTGTCAAAAATAAAAGGAATGCGCTGTGTTGTTTCCCGTCGCCGCTTCACATGAAGCGGCGAGCTGAGTAACATGCCCTGCCCCACGAGCCAATCGAAGAGTCGACTGACTACACTAACGAGATGGTTGTAGCTGCGTGGCCGTTTTCTTGGACGTGATGCCAAAAATATCTCGAGAAGTTCTGGAGTAATCTCGGAAATGCTTGTAATACCTTTTTCAACAAGGTAACGGTCCAATAAACGCAGAGCTGTTTCTTCTGTCCAAAACCGTCGGCCCAAGGCTCGCTTGTATTCGATAAAGTCTTTTATCCTTTTTGCTAAGCAGCTTTGAAAATCAATGCGTTTGGACTTCATAGGATATCCTCCACATCCCCCATTGCAACTTCACGCAGCGATTCAATATCAACCTTCGAGTAGATTTCGGTCGAAGAGGGAGAACGATGCCCCACATAGTCACCGATAATCTTCAAGCTAAAACTTGCATCTACAAGTCGCTGGACACAGGTATGTCGCAGGGTATGCGAGCCTGGTCTCGCTACCTTGATGCCCGCCTTATGTAGATAGTAAGAGGCACGGTTGGATACAGCATTGTGGGTAATAGGCTTACGTGGAGCAAGAACACGGAAGAATAAATGGCGGTCTTCTGTCTTGGGGCGACCACACCGGATGTAGTCCAAGATGGCCTCTCCAACAAGGGACGAAAGAGGATAAGTAGTGGAATGTCCGGCCTTGCGGCCAGAGACATTAAGGCGCTCTTCCTTCCAATTGATATCATCCAGGGTTAATTGGGCGATCTCGTGGGCTCGAAGACCATAAGTTACCAACAGAAGTAGAATGCCATAATCCCGCTTACCCAGAGGTGTGCGACGATCAACTGATTCCAGCATCTTCCGTACTTCATCCCACGAAATTGAGCGAGGAATGCTTGATAGACGATACTTTTGAGGTGATTCGACAGTGACACTTAGATTGCGTGAGATCAGTAGTTGACGGTGTAAATATCGAAGAAATACTCGCAGTACACTGCAAAGGCCTACCAATGATGACCTGCTTAATGAATGGCTGCTTTTAAGCACAAAGGCACTGAGAACCGGCGGTGATAACGCATAAAGATTTTTTAGGTCTATCTTTCTGAGATAGTCTTCAAAGAGACGGAGGTAATGGCCATAATGAAGAATGGACGATTCTCGGAGTCCTCGTTCTTCAAGTAAATATTCAAAGAATTTCGGCGCATAATCTAAAAACGGATCTTGAGATGTCCGAGAACGACCAACTCCAACATAGCCCGGCAACACAAGACGAAGCATCTGCTGCACAGGAGTCCGAGCTTCATTGAAAACTCCTTTTCGCCTTTGTTCGGTCTTACGGTTTTGTCCATGTTCTTTTGTCCAGGCATTAGCAAATGGGGTCACATACTCTGGCAGTTCATCCCATGTTTTTGCCCCTCGAGTTTGCGCAAACTTGCCAAAATGCATCAAAATAGGCACACGGTGGAATATGTTCCTGGAAGCATATCCATTTTCAGTGAGCCACTCAACATACTTCTCAATCGGCTCTCCGATCCATGAACCTCTAATGCGATCAATCGTCTCCGGTTTGATGAAATAACGTTCTAACATTAATAACCTCCTTACGGTTTATTGTTGATGGAGGTTATTATATTCAGCGATGATTTATTATGTTACCTATAAGTGGCTAATCTTACTGCTTGTGTCCTTACTTCAGCGATTAAGGCCACATAATGGGGAAGGGCACATAAGCCGGATTATGTTCCGCGGAACATAATCCGGCACTACTAACTCCGTACATCCCCCAAAAAAGCTAAAGGCATT
>CAZMEZ010000067.1:0-3471 GCA_964565425.1 uncultured Planctomycetia bacterium
TGTCCCGGAGTTTGGCGATCTCGGTCTCGCGGATGTATTCGTCGTTGCCGATGATGAGGTAGTTGTTGGACATGTGTTAGTCCCCGGTCCCCGGTTGCCAGTTCCCAGTTTATTTTATCGATTGAAAGAACTTCCAAAGAAGGTTTCCGGTCTCTTTTCGAAGATTTTGGAGTTCTTCATGCTCGCTTGATCTCAAATATTTCAATCTTAGAGAAAAATCTATCAGATATTCGGTTTCCGCTAAAGAGCCCAGTGCAATATTCAAGAACTGTTTTAGTTCCTTTTTTCCGTGCCTTGCGCAACCTTCAACGATATTTACAGGAACTGATAGCGCGGCTCTCCGCAATTGTGAAGTCATACCAAACGTTTCTGTATTGGGAAAATTTTCCGTTGTCTTATATATTTGATATGCTAACTCGTTGGCTTTCTGCCAAGCAAGTAGTTTTTTATAACCTGCTTCTTTTGTCATAAGCTTTTTATCCGGCAACTGGGGACTGGTAACTGGGGACTGGTAACCCATGGCTTCCCGGGGCGCTCTACCACGCTTCAACCACCCGCTCCACTATCCTCTGCGCGAGGTCCTTGACGGCCGCTCTTACGGCTTCCGACTCCGTCTTGGCGTTGGGGCCGGTGATGGTGTAGGCCGTCTCCCCCATGAAGGACTTCTCTTCCCACATCAGGGAGCCGTTCAGGTTATCGTACAGCTCGATGTTGACGAGGATCTCGATCCTGAACTCCTCCACGTTATCGTTCTTATCGTAACTCAGGGGGTACTGCCGGAAACTGGTAAGCTCCCCATCGAGGAGCATCTTAGCCTTTTTCTCTCCCTCTATGTCGAGATGGCGGTCGAAGATAAAACCGTCTATGGTGGCCCTTGTTATGTCGATCTCCAGGCCCGGCCAGTACGAATAACTGGACCTTTTATCGGAGACCTCTTTCGCGGGGTCTATCTTGTTCACGAAATTATCCACGTGGATGGAATCCATACCCGGCGGGAGTAAAGACGACGTCGTGTAACCGCAGCCGGACGAGGCGACAAGCATTACCGACAGCACGAGAAAAGAAAACGTCCTCATTATTTTTTTATCCTTTTCTTGAGTTTTTCCACCCGTTCCCGCGCGAGACCGCACTGTTCGGAGCCGGGGAATTTGGCGATAACGTCGTTATAATACATGATCGCGCTGGCGGCCTTGCCCTGCCGCTCGTAGAACTCCGCGATCTTCATGGTGCTGTCGGCCTTTTTCCGCCTCAGCTCGTCGAGCACCTTGTCGGCTTCCTTCTGTATAGCGGGAATGGGTGTGCTCTTCGATATCTGTTTGAACTCCTTCAGGGCCTCCTCGGTGCTCTCCTGGTCGTATTCGGGCGCCAGCGAGGCCTCGTACCTGGTATACGCGAGCTGGTATTTCGCTTCGGGCACAAGCTGGCTGTCGGGATGGTCGTTGATGATCTTATCATACGCCTCTATTGCCTCGTTGTACTTCATCATCCTTCTGTAGCATTCGGCCATCTTGTACAGGGACTTATCGGCGTATTTCCCGAAGGGCTGGTTCTCGACTATCTTCTTGTATATCTCGACCGCGCGCATCATGGACTCCGAAAGCTCCAGTTCCATCAGTTTCGGCGTCTCTTCCGTCTGGAAGATATTGGCGATATTGTATTCGCGCTCTATTATCTCCTCGAGCCGGCGCGTGTAGGGGTAATTCTCGACGGTCTTCTGGTAATCCCTGTAAGCGAAGTAATATTTTCCGAGTTCCTCGTAGGCCCTGCCGGCGTAATACTGCGACTCCGGCGCGAGGTCCGAATCCGGATAATAAGTGACGAGGCGGTTGAATTCATCCGCCGCGCGCTTGAAATCCCCTTCCTTGTAAAAACGCATCGCCCAGTCGAACTGCTCCCGCGGGGTATCCTTCACGGCGTACTTGGGGTTCAGGAACGTCTTGCTCTTGGGGGTCCATACCCAGAAGGCGTGCGACGACGCGGAAAGAAAAAGGGATAAAGAAAGGAACACGAGGACCGGTAAAAGAGATTTCCTGACAATAGACATATTAATAAAAGAAGGATTAAATAATCAAGATCGGCTGAACGGTCTTACATTTTACCACACGGGGCGGTGTTGTCAACCTTTTGCTTAATAGTAGGGTTGACCCTGAGTACAATTTCCAATTTAAAGAACCTAAGGGCCAACATTTAAGCTTTAAGCTGTAAGCTTTAAGTTTGATCCGCTGAACGGGCACGCCCGGTATTACACGTTACCGTCGTTATAGAGGGTCAGGCTGCTCACGTATTCCGAGACCAGGTCCTTGTCCTTCTTCGAGATCTCCAGGAACTGGTTGCCTATCTCGTAGTCGGCGCCTGCATCCCCTTTGCGGATCCATGCCACCTTTGAAATGGCCTTAACGGGCTTGTTGATCATGGGGATATCCAGCTCCAGGATCAGCCTGCAAGCTCTGGAGATAAACTCCGGCGCGTTGAAACGAATACCTCCGACGCTGAGGTTCTTCGTTATGGTCCCCGCCTTCGTTTCCGCCTCAGGATCGCCAAGCTTGCGATATCTGACCGGGATGTGGGTGTTTACCCTTGGATATCTCCTTTTTTCGGTGTTTTCGTTCACTTTATCTACCCCCATTTAATATCCGGATAATCAACTTTAGTCTCCCGGCCCCAAAGGCCGGGAACAACCTTAATGTTGATACTGCGGCGATCTTCTTTGCCCCGCCCCTTATAAGAACGGGGCCTTGCAACGCCGCATGTATAAATCGGCGCTAACAATTAGCGCCAAGCTAAACCGAATATTAGTCCCTTTTTTAACTACTAAATGTGTATCGTTCTACATTTAATATACCATATGTGGTGGAGGTAGGGAAACATATATATCCAACTTTTTTCATTATTTACACCTATGGCATTCCGAGCGAGCGAAGTGCCCCCTCCTGTCATTCCGAGCGACCCCGGGCGAAGACCCGGGGGAGTCGAGGAATCTAGATCCCTCGACTCGGCCTATCGGCCTCGCTCGGGATGACAGAATTGGTTACTTCGGCGGGCTCCGCTCGGGATGACAGGAATTGTGTCATTGCGAGGAGCCTGGGCGAAGCAAAGGCGGGAGAAGGCCATCCCCTCCGTCATTGCGCCTGCCTCGCCGTAGCGTAGCGAAGGCGGGAGTGAGCGAAGCCTCCACTTTGTCATCCCGAGCGAGCGAAGCGAGTCGAGGGATCTAGATTCCTCGACTCCGTGCCCTTTAGGCACTCCGCTCGGAATGACAGAATTGTAGTTGCCCGATCTATCGGGCACTTTATCCTTCATCCTTTAACCTTTATCCTTGCCCCCCCCCATGCCTCTAGCCTCGCGCCTCTAGCCTTAACCTGTCACCCGTCACCCGTCACCCGTTACTTATTTTATAGATTGCCGCGTCGGCCCCTTCGGGGCCTCCTCGCAATGACAGAATAATTGTAATTCCGCCTGCCTCGCCGTAGC
>CAZMEZ010000068.1:0-3378 GCA_964565425.1 uncultured Planctomycetia bacterium
CAATTTTCGAAAAGACGTCGTTTAACGTTTTCTTTAACCTTTAACCTTTAACCTTATATCCCGTCATTGCGAGGAGCGAAGCGACGAAGCGTAGCGAAGGCGGGAGCGAGGCCGATGCCCCCTCCCGTCATTGCGAGGAGGCATAATTCTGTCATCCCGAGCGAGCGAAGCGACAAAGCGTAGCGAAGGCGGTAGCGAGGCCGACGCCCCCTCCCGTCATTGCGAGGAGCGAAGCGACGAAGCGTAGCGAAGGCGGGAGCGAGGCCGATGCCCCCTCCCGTCATTGCGAGGAGGCATAATTCTGTCATCCCGAGCGAGCGAAGCGAGTCGAGGGATCTAGGTTCCGCTTACACAGTGCAAATATGAAACAAT
This sequence comes from uncultured Planctomycetia bacterium, assembly GCA_964565425.1. Classification (GTDB taxonomy): domain Bacteria; phylum Omnitrophota; class Gorgyraeia; order Tantalellales; family Tantalellaceae; genus CAZMEZ01. The sequence continues at coordinate 373 of CAZMEZ010000068.1, forward strand.
ATTACGTTTACATCATGAGCAATCATCGCCGAATACTTTATATCGGCGTGACAAGCGATCTTGTTAAAAGAGTCTATGAGCACAAAAATGGTTTGGTAGAAGGGTTTACTGATAAGTACAAATTAAGGAAACTCGTGTATTACGAAACGACAAATGATATTTTAAGCGCGATATCTAGGGAAAAACAGCTGAAGGATTGGAGAAGGTCCAAAAAAGTAGCCTTGATTAACGAAATAAATCCACATTGGGAAGACCTGAATCAAACGATAAGCTAGATTCCTCGGCTACGTGCCCTTCGGGCACTTCGCTCGGAATGACAGATAGTTACGATCGACATGAGCCGTCCACTTTTTGTACCAATAATTTGTTTTCTGGCAGGCATATTTTTTGCTGGCACTATTAAAGCGTCCCCGTGCACCTCAGTTATAATCACGCTGTTAATCTTCTTTTTTGTTGGTAGTTTAATCTTTTTGCGGAAAACAAAACTCTTCTACACCTTCCTTTGCGCGTTCTTCCTTGTCCTCGGCATCTTCCGTTACACCGAACAAACCACCCCTCGCGCCACCGACATCGTCAATTTCGTTACCGAAACCCCGCAAAAAGCCCTTCTTTCCGGAACCGTGATCTCCGACCCGGAACGGAAGGGCGCTTCCTACGCGAAACATCTCGATTTCACGATGCGTGCCGGAAAACTTCTCGTTGAAGATAACGAATTTCCCGTTACCGGGGCCGTTCTCGTAAAACTTTACGCTCCTGCCAGATCACCCCGCAGAGGCGATAAAGTCGTTATAGGCGGCGGGATATCTCTTCCCGGAGGAAGAACCAATCCCGCCGGGTTCGATTACAGGAATTACCTTAACAACACGGGCATACGGGTCATCATGTCGTCATCCGCGGGTGACTATTACATGAAGACAGGCCGAGCAGGCGGTCCGGTCATTTCATTGAGACGCGCGATAGCAGCAGCCAGGAAAAGATCCGCCAGTGCGCTTACCCGTTATCTTTCAGGCGCGCCTCTTGCGGTCACCAGGGCCGTTATACTCGGCCAGAGGGGCGACATCAGCTCCGGCCTGAGCGATATCTTCATGAAGACGGGCACCATGCACGTTCTCGCGGTAAGCGGCCTCCACGTCGGCATCGTAGCCGCGGTGATACTGCTCCTCCTTCGTCTCCTCAGGTGCCCCAGGGACATTTCCTGTGTCCTGGCGATACTCGGCATGTTCGCGTTCGCCGTATTCGCCGGATGCAGGCCGTCTTCAATGCGCGCGGCCATAATGGGTTCATTCGTCCTCTTCGGGCTCTTTCTCGGCAGGAAAACGGATATCCTTAATTCTTTGGCCGTATCGGCGTTCCTGATAACTTTTTACCGGCCCGGCCAGCTCTTTCTGCCGGGATTTCAGCTTTCTTACCTGGCCGTCCTCAGTATCATGTACATAACGCCCTTCACCGACAGTTTCCTGGGTGTTAAGCCGCGGCACATGGGGGAGAGGCCGTTTGAGACCGCAAAAAGATACGCCCTCAGAGCCGTATCGGTATCGATGGCCGCCTGGGCGGGCATGCTTCCGGTAATAGCGTTCTATTTCCGGATAATAACGCCGCTGGCGGTGGTCGCGAACCTTGTCGCCGTTCCCGCGCTTTCCGTAATGGTAACGCTCGGCTTTTTTCTCCTGGCCGCGGGATCTTTCGCGCCTTTGGCAAAGATCGTATCCACAGCCTTAAGTTCGACCGTATTTTTGTTCACCGCGATAATGGAAAGGCTGTCCTCCTTGCCGTTCTCTTTCACGAGGATATCCGCCCCGGGCATATTGACGATCATCGCATTTTACGCGGCGCTGGCGGCGGCGATCATTTTCCGGAAAAATACGAAAAAACGCGCGCTCCCGGTAACGTTCTTTCTCCTGGTTACGGCCAACCTTTTTATCTGGAACGAGGCGGTAAAGACGCCGCCTTCGTCCACGCGGGTCACTTTCTTCGACGCCGGCAAGGCCGATGCCTCGCTGGTAGAGTTTCCGGACGGGAGCGCCCTGCTTATCGACGGGGGGTCGGGCGGGATGGATACCGGCATGGATGCCGGCAGGAACATCCTCGCCCCGTATCTCTGGCAGAAGGGCATAAGAAAGATCGATTGTGTCGTTCTTACGCACGCTCACGCCGACCACATAGGAGGCCTTTTCTATATTCTCGAAAATTTCAAAACCGGGTATGTTATTGATGGGGGTTCTCGATGTCATCCCGAGCGAGCGGAGCGAGTCGAGGGATCTAGCGTCAATGAAAATCCGCCCTCGCCGTCATTGCGAGGAGCGAAGCGACGACGCAATCTATATAGATTGCCGCGCCCCTCGCATGGCTCGGGGCTCGCAATGACAGAAGGGGACCTTTACGTAAGATTTCTGGATCTTATCGCCAACAAAAACCTCCCCCACCTGCAAGTCGAAAGAGGCGACCTCATAAAAGGATTCAAGGATACGGATCTTTTTGTCTTGAACCCGCCCGGAGAGGACTCCTACGGCGATCTCAACAACGATTCCGTCGTCATGAAAATGACCGCGCCGACAGGCGCGAGCATCCTGTTCTGCGCCGACGTGGAAGAAAAGGCTATAAATGATATTTTGCGTTTCGGGACTTTTCTTGGATGTGACGTCCTGAAAATTCCGCATCACGGGCAGGGATTGGGCGACGCGGCGATTACGAGGGAGCTGATCAAAGTGTCGGATCCGGCCGTCGCGATCATCCCGAACAAAAGTTCCGCCAAATTGAATAAAGATCTATTGGAGCAATTGAATAAGCAAGGCGTAACGGTGTATGTTACTGGTGTTTCGGGGGCGGTGGTTGTGGAGGGTGGGGGAGTTAGTGTAGTTGGTGATGAGTGATGTTCGCAAAGCGCATAGCGCTAAGCGCAAAGCGTGAAGAAAGCCCCCCCCTCCCGTCATCCCGCCTGCCTCGCCGTAGCGAAGCGAAGGCGGGAGAAGGCCACCCTTCTGTCATCCCGAGCGACCCCGAGCGAAG
>CAZMEZ010000069.1:0-3375 GCA_964565425.1 uncultured Planctomycetia bacterium
GGGGTCGCTCGGGATGACAGAAGGATGGCTTCGCTCGGGGTCGCTCGGGATGACAATACTAACGCAATACGCACGACGCAATACGCAATACGACGACTGAATCGGAGTAACAACATGTTCGGATTTTTAGGAAAACTATTCGGCACGCAGAACGAGCGGGAACTCAAAAAGATCGAGCCCCTGGTCAGGCAAGTAAACGACCTGGAGGCGGAGGTCTCCGCGCTTTCCGATGACGGCATAAAGCAGAGAGCCGCCGGGATCGGGGAGGAGCTGAAGCGCGCCGGCAATGAGATGGAGCCCGAGATAGAAAAGATACGGGAAGCCATCGCCACATCAAGTTCCGATACCGAGAAGAATAAACACAAGAAAAGGCTGAAGGACACCAAGAACCGCGTCCTTGACGAGAAACTGCCGGAAGTGTTCGCCCTGGTCAGGGAAGCGGCCAGGAGGACGATAGGCCTCAGGCATTTTGACGTCCAGCTCATGGGGGGTGTGGTGCTCCACCAGGGCAAGATAGCCGAGATGGCGACCGGTGAAGGTAAGACCCTGGTGGCCACGCTGCCCGTTACCCTTAACGCCCTTTCCGGGGAGAGTGTCCACGTCGTGACCGTCAATGATTACCTCGCGAAGAGGGATTCCGAATGGATGGGGCCCGTTTACAGATTCCTCGGGCTTACGGTCGGGGTCATACAGCATGACATGCTGTCGGAAGAAAGACAAAAGGCCTACGCGTGCAGTGTCGTGTACGGCACCAATAACGAGTTCGGTTTCGATTACCTGAGGGACAACATGGTGGCCGAAGAGAGCGACATGGTCCAGAGGTATCCCTATTACGCGATCGTCGACGAGGTGGACAGTATACTCGTCGACGAGGCCAGGACGCCGCTCATCATTTCCGGGCCCGTGGACGAGACCAACGAGGCGTATAACCAGATGCGGCCGGTGGTTGAAGAAGTGGTGAGGGCCCAGAGGAGACTGACGGGCGAATATCTGTCTGACTTCCGCAAGAGCACGCGTGAAGGCAATGAAGAGACGGCGGGGCAGCTTCTTTATCTCATCCATAAGGCGGACCCCAAGAACCGCGAGTTCCTGGACATAACGCTTAACGACCAGAAAGCCAAGAACCTGCTGGACAGGACCCAGTCACAGCTGGACAGCAAGATAATGGAGAAAGAACGCGACACGATACTGGAACAGCTGTATTTCGTGTTTGACGAGAAGTCGCGTGAAGCCACGTTCAGCACCCGGGGGCAGACCTTCATGAAGGAAAGGTTCGGTATCGAGTTCATGCTCGAGGATATAGAGGCGAAAATAGCCGAGCTGGCGGACCAGGATATCCCCGAGGAGGAGAAGATCGCGCGCGAGACGGAACTGGTCACGCAGTACGCGGACCAGCAGAGGAACGTTGAGAGCGTAAAGCAGCTCCTGAAAGCCTATATCCTTTTCCAGAGGGACGTGGATTACGTGGTCAAGGATAACAAGATAGTGATAGTTGACGGTTTCACGGGAAGGATGATGCCCGGCAGGCGTTTCTCCGACGGTATCCACGAGGCGATAGAGGCGAAGGAAAAGGTGGAGGTCCAGAGGGAGAGCCAGACGCTGGCTACGATAACCCTGCAGAACTATTTCAGGATGTACGACAAGCTCGCGGGCATGACCGGAACCGCCAAGACAGAGGAGGCCGAGTTCGTCAACATATACCTTCTCCCCGTGATGCAGATGCCTACGAACCGGCCGCTAAAACGCGTCAACATGGCGGACAGGATATACAAGACGGAGCTGGAGAAGTTCAAGGCGGTCGTGGACGAGATAGAGGAATGGAACGAAAAAGGAAGGCCTCTTCTGGTGGGAACGATATCCATAGAGAAATCCGAGAAACTGAGCAAGATGCTGACGGCCCGGGGCGTAAAGCATAACGTCCTGAACGCTAAGTATCACGAGAGGGAAGCCCATATTATCGCCCAGGCGGGCAGGTACGCGGGACGGATATCCTTCTCGGGGGTAATCCCGAGAACCTGGCGAGCGATGAAGTGGATAAGCTCGAAATAGAGGACGCCCTTGAAAGGGAAAAGGCGTTCGATAAGTACCTCGCGGAATACAGGAAAAAGACGGCCGAGGAGAAGGAAAAAGTGCTTGAGGCCGGCGGGCTTCACGTGATCGGCACGGAAAGGCACGAGGCCAGGCGTATAGACAACCAGCTCCGGGGACGTTCCGGCCGCCAGGGCGATCCCGGCGCGAGCAGGTTTTACCTTTCGCTCGAGGACGACCTCATGCGGATATTCGGTTCCGACAGGATAAAGGCAGTGATGGACCGGCTGGGGATGGAGGAGGGCGAGGTCATAGAGAACCCGATGGTCACCAGGGCCATCATGACGGCGCAGCAGAGGGTCGAGAACCAGAACTTCGAGATAAGGAAGCACCTCCTCAAATATGATAACGTGATGAACCAGCAGAGAGAGGTCATTTATAAGAGGCGGCGTTCCATTTTGAAGGAAGAGAACCTTAAGGAAGAGTTTTTCGAAAGTCTTGCCGTGGGCATGGAATCGCTGCTCATCAACTGGGAGACGGATCCCGACGCGGAAGCGCTGGCGAAAAAGATAATGTACCGTTACGCCATAAGGCTGAACCCCGATGATGTCGGCAGAAGGTCCGCCAGGGATATAGTGGATCACATCGTCGAGAGCGTCCGCAAGAGCTATGCCGTCAGGGAAAAGGTGCTCGGCGAAGAGAGGACGAGACAGCTTGAAAAGATGGTGATGCTCTCGGTGATAGATTCCAACTGGAAGGAATACCTCAGGGAGATAGACGATCTCCGCGAAGGCATCTCCTGGAGGGCTTACGCGCAGAAGGACCCGCTTATCGAATTCCAGCACGAAGCCTTCCAGATGTTCAGGGACCTGATGATCAAGATAGACGAGCAGACGGCCGAACGGGTCATGAAGATATCGGCCATGGAAGAGAGTTACAAGAAAAGCGTGTTCGAGCCGGGGAAGGAAACGTTCGAACACAGGGGGTATTCGGCTCTGGGTATGCCTTCGGCGGGACAGGATACCGTTTACGAAGAGGCCGCGGAGGCTGGCGTGAAAGGGCCCGAAGAGATGTTCATCCCCGGGGGCGCGAAGAAGGAAGTCACGTATAAGCGGGAGGCCCCCAAGGTCGGGCGCAACGATCCCTGTCCGTGCGGCAGCGGGAAGAAGTATAAGAAGTGTTGCGGAAGGTGACGGAGAGGGTGGCCGCCTTCGCTAAAGCTACGGCGAGGCAGGCGGGATGACAATTATTTGGGCTAGAGGCTAGAGGCATGGGGGGGCAAGGATAAAGGTTAAAGGATGAAGGTTGAAGTGCCCGATAGATCGGGCAACTACAATTCTGTCATTC
>CAZMEZ010000070.1:0-3251 GCA_964565425.1 uncultured Planctomycetia bacterium
CTGGCGGTCCCCGGGGCGTTAAGACCGATATATCACAGTCGTAACGGCTATCACGGTCCCTGGATCGAGAATTATTTCTATGGCTTCTGGTGCCGCGGCAAAGATAAGCTGTCGGCATCCGGGGGGATCAGGCGTGTTTATATCCCGGTTTTTTGGACAGATTATTATATAAAGCACGAAAGACGGCACCCGAACAAAGAGCTGCAGGCCTTTATAGACGGGAACCTGAAGGCGGACAAGGAGTATTTTACGGTAGTCCAGAACGCCGACGGGATAATAGAGAGATTGCCGGGTAATGTGCTTGTTTTCGGCGCCGGAGGGGTAGGCGATATACCCATACCGCTTCTGAAGGGAGATATCCGGAGCCGGGGGCAAAGAGAAAGGGATATCCGGGTATCGTTCATGGGCAACATCGCGGCGCATGATGTCAGGAGCAGGATGCACGATGCATTGAAAGACAGGGAAGGATATTATTTCGGGCAGGGAACCATGGGGGAATTCGTTGAAGTGACCGAAAGATCGGTATTTACCCTGTGCCCGAGAGGTTACGGCAGAACTTCGTACAGGCTTTATGAGGCAATGGCGCTGGGTTCCATTCCGGTCTATGTATGGGATGACGTTGAGTGGCTGCCGTATAAAGACAGGCTGGATTGGAATGATTTCAGCGTGAGCCTGAACATCAGGGATATCGGCGGACTTCCGGATATAATAGGAGCGCATACACCCGAAATGGTCCGAAGGAAGCAAGAGATGCTCAAAAAACTGCGCGATGAATATTTCACGATGGAGGGCGTTTGCGGGAATATAATAAGAATGCTGAAAGAGCGGGGATGAAGGGCTGATCTATGCGCATAGGGATCGATGCTAGAGAATTCAAAAAAGGCGTTCATACGGGGATGAGGACCATACTCGGTGATTTTCTCAGGAATATTCGCGGGACAGGGGAACACGAATTCGTTTTTTTTGCGGATCGCTATACCGATACCGAGGCTTTGCCCGGGTTCGGCAAAAAGGCGCTTTTGCCCGGAGACAATGTGTTCCTGCGGGACCAATATCATTTTCCCCGCGCCTTATGGGAGCAGAAGATCGACGTATTCTTCACGCCGTATATAAAAACGCCTTTATTACGCGTGTGCCCCTACGTGAACATGATATGCGATATCATCCCGCTCGAATACCCGAAGAACGAGGGCTTTAAGGCTTTTCTTGAGAAGGCGTATTTTTATATTTACGCCCTTGTCTGCGGACGCCGCGCTGTAAAGGTGCTGACCTTGTCGGAAGACGCAAGGAAAAAGGTCTCCCGGGTCTTTTGGATAGGGAAGGAAAAGATCAAGGTAGTGTATCCGTCGGTAGCCCCGGCGCCGGAGATGCCGGGGAAAGGAACTGAGGTGCTTGAGAAATACGGCTTGGAAAAACCGTATCTATTATATGTAGGGAATTTTAAGCCGCACAAGAATATTGACAGGCTCGTTTCAGCTTTCGGGAGTCTTCCGCAGGAAATAAAGGACGTTTATAAGCTTCTCTTGGTGGGCGGGTCCCGGCAGGAAGTCGACGATATGAGGAGATCGGTATATGAAAGGGGCCTTGCCGGCAAGATAATACCCGTGGCCAATATCGGGAACGCGGAGGTGCGCGTTCTGCTGAAAGACGCCGAGATGTTCGTTTTTCCTTCCCTGGCGGAAGGTTTCGGCATACCCCTCATCGAGGCCATGGCGTCAGGTGTGCCGGTCGCTTCATCGAACCTCGCGCCGATGACCGAGGTCCTGGCGGATGCCGCGGTATATTTTAACCCCAACGATCCCATTGACATATCAAGGTCCATACTTAAACTTCTCCAGGAAAAAGAATTGCGCGAAAAGTGCGTCAAAGAAGGACTCCAGCGCAGCCTGGTCTTTAAGCCCGAGGACATGTCTTTGAAGATAATGGATGTCATTGAAAATGCCGGCGCGCAAAAGACACTTTGCGTCAGCAGTGAATTCCCTCCCGTCAGGGGAGGGATCGCCACGCATATCTATAACCTCTGGAGCAGGATAGACAGGAAAAGGATATGCGTATTTACCGCAAGGCCGTCCGGCGCACGGGACTGTGTGGACGAAACGCTGGATATTATCAGGGAATCCTATCCTCTCGGCAGGGATATCTTTTCAAGGACCGCGCGCGTAATGATCGTAAGCTGGCACATGTTCCGCCAGAACTGCGCCAGGAAAATAAAACGGAACCATTGCGCCCAGGTCCTTTCGGCCGGTCTGGGAGGATTTCTTGTCAAAAAGATCAAAGGGACCCCTTACGTGGTCTATACCTACTCGGCGGATATCCTTGAATTCAGCAGGAATTTTCTCACGCTGTGGATCATGAAAAAGGTGTTTTCAGGTTGCGAACATATTATAGCCAACAGTGTCTTTACGAAATCCCTTGTGACAGGGCATGGTCTGGCTTCGGCTGACAAGGTATCGGTAAGCACGCCGGCGGTCGATACGGAGATATTCGATCCCGCGAGGGGCGATGGAGGCATAAGGGAGAAATACGGCATAAAAGGAGAGCGCAAGATGATCCTTACCGTTTCGCGCCTGGCGGCAAGAAAGGGCCACGAGAACGTGCTGGCAGCCCTTTCAGATGCCGTAAAGTTTTGTCAGGAAATAACTTACGTTATCGTAGGTGAGGGGCCGATGAGGGGGCAGCTGGAGGCGCTTGTTGCGGAAAAAGGACTTGAAAAGAATGTCATATTTGCCGGGGAAATGCCGCCGGAAGAGCTTGTATTTTTCTATAACGCCTGCGATATTTTTATAATGACACCCAGGCATATAAAGGAAGAAGGCGATGTGGAGGGATTCGGGATCGTTTTTCTTGAAGCGAACGCGTGCGGTAAACCGGTCATAGCAGGCAAAAGCGGTGGCGTGATCGAAGCGGTGGTGGACGGAGAAACGGGGTTTCTCGTGGAACCGAAGGATATTAACGGGATACGTGACGCCATGTTAAAACTGCTTAATGATGAAGATCTTTGCCGGAGACTGGGGGAGCGGGGGCGTGAAAGGGTACTTAGGGAATTTGACTGGGCAAGCCGCTGTAAAAAGTTAACGGGGTATATCTAAAGCTCAAATTAGATCGGGAAGGTTATAAATGGGAAAAATAAAAGTTCTTCACTCCATAACAAGGCTTGACAGAGGAGGGTCGTCGGAGAACACGCTCTTGAGCGCCATAGGCCTTGCCGAAAGAGGTTATCAGGTGGACATTCTGTTCGGCGAGACCCAGAC
>CAZMEZ010000071.1:0-3207 GCA_964565425.1 uncultured Planctomycetia bacterium
TTACAGTTTAAAAATATTTCAAAAAGTAAAATATTATCTAATTAAAGTATATCCCGAAACGAGCGATTTGTCAAGAATTCAGGCCGAGGCTGCCGGCTGGAAATAAAAATAAAAATATGGGGACATTTTCCGGCCCAGGATTACGCTCCCCCGGGGAAAGTGCCCCCACCGTATCGCGAAATCCTGCTTCAGAAGATAATGCTGACTCCCCCTTCCAGGTTCAGCTCGGGGGCGGGATAAAAAGCGGTGTTCCCCATCCAGTTCTTGGTGGCATTCGTACAGTATTTTTTGTTGAAAAGGTTGTTTATCCTGCCGAATATCCGGAAGTTCTTTATCTCGTATGTAAAGCCGATATCGACCACCGCGTATGACTCCAGCCTGGAGAGTTCGTTTATCTGGTCGCTGGCCACGTAACGCGAACCGACATAATTCATCGCCGCGTCTATGCTGAGCTGTTCGACCGGTCTTACTACCAGCCCCATCGAGACCTTGTTCTCCGGCACCAGGGGTACGCTCTTGGACGCGAACTTGCCGCCCACGTAGAACGACTTCTCGAAGGTATACGCGAAAAAGGCGTCTATTTTCTCCAGGATGTTCGCGGTCACTTCCAGTTCGAGGCCGTGATGCACGACGTGATGGTAATTTTCGTTCTGGAAGGTTATGGGGTCGTAATATATCTCGTTCTTGTTGTCGATAAGATAATATGCCGCGTTCAGGTTCACGGGGCCGAAGGAATTGTCCTTGATCCCGACCTCATAATTGTTCCCTACCTGGTGTTTGAGCCCCGAGTTAAGGACCGCGGGAAACACCCTTACGGCCCAGCTCCACCAGTCAAAGGCCTCGTAGGCGGACTGGAAGAACTCATCCGTGGTCGGATACCTGTAGGCCCGGGAGAAGTTCGCGTAGACCTGGGACCTCTCGTTGTACTTATATCCTATCCCCGCATCGAACGCTATCTCCCTCGGTTCCTGCGTATCGTAAAATGCCGCCGGCTGGAACTGGTCGAATACGTACTTTGCCCATTCCCCTCGGACTCCCGCGTTCAGGAGAAAACGCTTATGCAGGAGCACGTTGTCCGAGGCATAGATCCCGAACGTCCCCTTTGTTATGTCCACCTGCGATTTGGCAAAGGCTATGTCGCCGTTAAGCACCTGGTCTTTCGCGTGAAAGCAGTCCATGCCGAAAACGAGCTTGTTCTCCACCGTCCCGTCCAGTAAAGAAGAAGCCACTTCGCATTTCGGCCTGAAGTCCCCGGAGACTATGTGATGGTTCGTCTCGTACCGGTTGAACCCCACACTGAGGGAACTCGCCCTCCTGGAACGGTACGACGCGGGGAAAGAAAGGACCCATTCATGCGCGCCTGCCTCCCCCAGGACCCTCGGCTCGAGTTCGAAAAAATAATCCTCGGTCTTCGCCTTGCTGTCGGGGAAGCGCGAGCCACTTCTGCCGTCGGTCTGTATATTGCCCGGATAAAGCGCGCCGGGTTGGCCGTACCAGTCCCTGTGATACCCGGACGAAAAATGCAGGTCGATAAGATCATCGGGCCTTACGGTTACGGCGGCGAAGATGTCGTTCGCTTCATAGCCGCCGTTCAGCCTGTACCCGTCGGAGTCCTGGTATGAATAGTTGAAAAAATAATCGATGAACCCGTGCCCGCCTTCGGCCGAAAAATACTCCTTTGTGTAACGGTAGCTCCCCGTCTCCTGCTTATATTCTATGCGGTCCCCCTCTTTACCCCTTTTTGTGATTATGTTTATGACGCCTCCGGTCGCGTTATCGCCGTACAGGACCGAATTCGCGCCTCTCAATATCTCGATCCTTTCAATGGTATCTATATCGATCTGGGCCAGATCCGCGCCCGAGAGGTCGATCTGGTTGGTCCTTCTGCCGTCGATGAGGAGAACGTAGTTCAACATCCCCGTTTCGCCGAACCCGCGCATGTCTATCTGGCTGTCCTTCGGATTGCCGAAATAATCGTTAACCATGACCCCCGCTTCCCGGGCAAGGACCTCCTGCAGGGTCTTCAGGTTCTCCCTCCGTATATCCTCCGCGTCCACAACGCTGATGTTCCTGTTGATGTTGTAAATATATTCATGGGTACGGCCGGGGGTTATAGCAATATCCCCGAAATATGTCACGGGATACAGCGCGTCTTCTATAGGCTCTAGCACCAGGCCCGCCAGGCCGTCGGCGCCCACAGGCGCAAGTATGGTCTGGAACGGTTTTTTGATAAGTTCGATAATATCGAATCTTTTTTCTTTTTCCGCCGTTCCGCCGCTATCCTCGGCCAGGGCGGGCCGGTGCGCCATAATGATCACTAACAATATCGGCAATATTCTCCTTAATTCCATCCTCTTCTCCTTAGGTTATTTCCTGGACATCCTCCATATACTCGCCAGGAGGATTATTTCGGCCTTATGACTTATGTCGCTTTGCTCCATAAGTCATGGTCTCAATAAAAAAACCCCCGGCATATACATGCCGGGGGTTCCGTTTTTACCCCTTATATGGGTCCGCATCGGCCTCCTCGGGCCGCTTGGACTCTTTCAACACACGGGCAGGTCTTCTGACTCCCCCGCCCTTTTCAGCTCCCTTCCCACCGTATCTTTCAGATCGGCAGTGGTTTGTTTTGCCAAAAAGGTTCCCTTTCCCAACAGGAAAAGGGCGGGGTAACAGCGGCGGGACCGTGTTCGAATCAGCCTGTGTTTTTCACCGGCTTACACGAACTTCCCTTTTGAGGCCGTCCTTTGCGGGGCGGCCACCCGCGTGGTTTCGGGCATGACAGATCATGCCCCTGCTTATTCTGTCAAAAGAACGTGGCGGAACCTGGTCTTTTCGGCTAGCCTTTTTGCAAGCTCATAAGAACCGAAAAGCACGGCCGCGAGCAATATGTTGGCAGCCATCGCGTTCCGCAGGAACGGTATCGCGTTAACATAACAACCGATAAAACCTTCTAACGTGCGGGGGTACCACGCTAGCCATACGCCGAAGTTGGATATGGCAAAAAAGAGGAGCGCCGAAAGAACGGTCATTCCCAGAACGTTCGCGGGCGTCCTGCGGTCCTTGAGCCACGTAGACATAAACCCGATAAGCGCGAATGCCCCCCAGGTGTAAAAGATAACGTTATGGAACCCGATAATGATGTCGCTTAACACCATTATGGCCAGGGGCACCCAGGGCACTATTCTCTTGTCGAGATAAGCCCCG
>CAZMEZ010000072.1:0-3202 GCA_964565425.1 uncultured Planctomycetia bacterium
ACGCAATATCTGCGATCATCTGTGTTTTAACGCAATACGCACGACGCAACACGAACTTGTGAATTGCCAAACGAACATGAAAAACCTGATCCTCATTCTTGTATTGATATCTTTTACGCCCGCTTTCGCGGGCGGCGCGTATGCGGCGCAGGAAGTAAAGGTCTATTCCGAGGGGACGTATTTCGATAAGGACCACGGGGAAAAAGAGGGCCTGAAGCTGGAACGCGTCGAAAGCAAGTGGAACGTCGAGGACGGACCGCTCGGCGCCAAGTCCTGGTGCTATGCCAATGCCTGGATCGGGGACGTTTACGGTTCGGTCCGGACCTTCCATTACAAAGGATTCCGTTTCAAGGATATAGAAGAGGGCGCAAAATTCAATGCCACGGTAAGGTTCAGGGTATCCCTTTACGGCCTTATCAACTCATCGACTTTCGCCAATGCCGCTTCTCATTACAGGGCCGTAATAACCGCGGGTATCCTTGAGAATTCGTTCGGCGAGTGGGACCGGCCCCTTGCCGAAACCACCCTCTGGGCGAAGACCAATAAAAAAGAATGGGCGGATTGGGGAGAGGAAGTGCTTTGGTCCGCGGCCGGCGAGATCCTCGGCGAAGCCGCCGGTGAAATAGGCGGGCTGGCCGTAGGAGCGCTATGGGATTCCGCGTCTTTCGCCCTGGACGCGCTCGACGTGGACGAAGCGATCGCCCAGGACGCCTGGATCGAATTCAGGGATATTCCCGTCGAAGCCGGGAAAGTCTACAGGTGCTACGTGTGCCTCGACTCTTACGTAGCCTGCGTGGGAGTGGGAGTGGGCAGTATCCATGCCTACGTTGATTTTTTCAATCATTCCCCTCATTTCGGGGACGAAGGCGGAAGCGTCCTCCCGACAAGAGGAATAGGAGTTCGGGAAGTCAGCGTAATACTTCCCGAAGGGCTCCCTTATCCCGGGGAAGAAGTCCGGCCCTCTTCACAGGGATCCGGGCAGGAAGAACCCCCCGCGCTACCAACGCCCAAACCGGACCTTCTTTTCCAATACTCCATGGTCAAGCCGCGATCCGGGAACACCATAAGGACCGGGGAGAGAACGGACGTGTGGTTAAATCTTTATAATCTCGGCGGAAGCGAGGCAAAAAACGTCAAGATCGACGTTTACGAAGGCGAGGATCTCATCAAGACGGAGGTCATCCCGCGAATCGGGCCGGGAATGGATAAAGGCGTGCATGTCCCCTGGGTGCCGGAAGAGCCCGGCCGTTACGTTTTCACCGCGAAAGCCGACCCCGACGGCGTTATCCCGGAAAGCGATGAGAACAACAATTCGGTCACACTCGAAGCCGAAGTAACGGGACATGAATACGACTGGACGGTAACGAACGTAAGCTTCCTGCCGCTTTTCCCGGAAGAAGGCGACGAAGTAAAATTCCTGGCCGAGGTAAGGAACAAGGGAACGATGAACGTTACGACCCGCCTGGACCTCTACGTGGACGGCAGTAAACTGAAGAGCCTTACGGTGAACACCCCGTGCGGCGGGAAAGAGGTCTTCGGCGACGGTTTTCCCATCGGTGATTCCCTTGTATGGAGGGCGGAGCAGGGCGAACATTGCATAAAAATGGCGGTCGCCGGTTCCGGCAGGAACGCCGACCAGGATACCTCCGACAATTCCATCACCAGGACGATCAAGGTAGCCCCCGCGCCCGTGATCGCGCCCGGAGCCGGTTCCGAAGAGCTTTACAGGCAGAAGCAGGCGGAAAAAAGAAAAGAGCTCCTCGAGAAGGCGGAGGAGCGGCAAAAAGAGACCGAAAAACCACCGTTCGAGATAACCGGCTTCACGGGAACCGGGTCTCCCATGAAAATAGGCGAAACACGCGAACTCGGGGCATATTTCAGGAACATATCGGGTGTAACGCTCAATAACGCGAAAATAGAGATCCTGGTCGAGAACATGGATGTGAGGAAATATCTTGCCAGGTACGGGGTCGGAGGAAAAAGGGACACGTGGCCCTCAATAGTGAGCGGGGGAGAGATCCAGCTGGTTTTTCCGTACGAGGCCGTGTATCCCGGCCGCTTCAAGATCACGGCAAAAGTGATAGTGAACGACAAGGGAATACAAAAAACCGTTTCCAAAAGCGCGTACTTCGACGTCCCGGCGCAGGGCGGGCAACTCCCCTCTGATTATTACAGCTCAAAAGGCGCCGACTTGGCCATCTATGCCGGGGACCTCGTCATAACGCCTGAAAACCCCGGCCTGGGGGACGATGTAGCGGCCAGGGTAACCGTCCGAAATAACGGTTCCATTGACATAAGGAACGTCGAGGTCCTGGTGACCGCCAATGAGCGGGAGATCCATAGCAGGACCCTGCCCGTTATAAAAGCGGGAAATAGCGAGAGCTTTTCTTTTACCGAAAACGCGGGAGAGCAGGGCTCTTATTACGTCAAGGTCCGCGTAGACCCCGGAAATAACATCGCCGAGACCGACGAAGGCAACAACGAAACGGCCCGGGACATCCTCGTCGCGGGGATGGAGGAGCAGATAGAAAAACGCCTTAAGGAAAAACTGGAGACCGCCGTCAAACAAAAGGTTGAACCCGTGATCACGGCCATCAAGGATACCAAAAAACAGGCCGCGCAGGCCAGGGTCGACCTCGAGCAGAAGAAAAAGCAACTTGAACAGGCAAAGAATAAAATAAAGAAGCTGCTCGGTTTCTGAAGAATATCCGTATAATATGAAATACCTGCTTATACCCGTAGTCTTAGCCTTATTCCTGTCCGGGTGCGCCACCTTTCGCACGGCCCCGGCAAAAAGCGACCCGGAAACCGTCGCCAGGGATTTCATAGCTAATTCGGCCAAAGATCCCGGTTATGCCAGGGCCGACCTCATGTCGGACTGCCGCGGCGAAGCGCTCGTCTACGTCACGACGGAAGACGTAAAATATCGGGTTAACCTGATCTTCGACCGGGACCGTCGCGCCTGGAAAGTCCGAAGCGCCAGCGCATTCGGGGAGGATGAATTGAATTAGTCGTGGGGTGGGGAGGATGCGGATTCACGCGGATCGAGTGATAAGTGATACGTGATAGGCAGGCGAGAGAGGAAAGCTAAAAGTTGATTACGAAGATTTGTAATATGGACAACGAGCTTAGATTGCGAAGATATGGTCTGCGTAATCTTGTTTAAATCTCCGTGATCAACTCACGTAATACGCAATATCTG
>CAZMEZ010000073.1:0-2785 GCA_964565425.1 uncultured Planctomycetia bacterium
AACTCACCAGCCTGCTTGCTCGCCGAAGCGTGTATTGCTCGAAGCATGCCCAGGGTGAACACTCTGTCGCCACGTCGTTCGCGAACGACCAAGGCAACATCTGGTTCGAGCGCACCGAGCACGCATGGGTTGACGGCAGGTGCGAATACTGTGGCGCCAGCAAGAAGACCCTTGGTCGAGGCGGAGACCTCGAAACCCATGCCTATGCGCTGATCCACACGGATGACGTCAAGGCACGTGTGGCCGAGCTATTTGGAGGAGAAATGCAGTTCGACGTGATTATCGGCAATCCGCCGTACCAGTTGGACGACGG
Organism: uncultured Planctomycetia bacterium; assembly: GCA_964565425.1. Classification (GTDB taxonomy): domain Bacteria; phylum Omnitrophota; class Gorgyraeia; order Tantalellales; family Tantalellaceae; genus CAZMEZ01. The sequence goes on from CAZMEZ010000073.1 coordinate 314, forward strand.
AGGGTATGGGACGAGCGCCGCGCCTATCTACCATCTGTTCGTCGAGCAGGCGAAGGCCTTGGAGCCTCGCTACCTGTCGATGGTCATACCTGCCCGTTGGTTCGCCGGCGGCAAAGGGCTGGACGAGTTCAGGGAGTCGATGCTCACTGACGATCGCTTGCGCTCGATCGACGACTACCTGAGTGCGTCGGATGTCTTTCCCGGGGTGGGGCTCAAGGGAGGCGTCTGCTACTTCCTGTGGGACCGGGACAATCCCGGACTGTGCCAGGTCTCGACGCACTTCAAGGACTGGCCTGTCTCGACGGCCACTCGCCCGTTGCTCGAAGCCGGTGCGGACGTGTTCATCCGGTTCAACGAGGGGCTGTCGATTCTCAAGAAGGTTGTTGCCGTCGAAAGCGGGCAAGTCGACTCGCTGTCGCTGCCCGAGGGGAGACGTTTTGACTCGCTGGTCAGTTCAAGCAAGCCCTTTGGGCTCCGCACATTCTTTCAGGGCAAGTCCACCAAGATGCCCGAGGACGTGCTTGTTCATCAAAACGGTGGAATAGGATACGCGGAACGTTCGTCCATCTCAGCTGGGATCGACCTCATCGACAAGTGGAAGGTGTATGTCGGTGCCGCCGCCCCGGGGACCGGCAACAGGGACACGTATCCGCACAGAATCCTGAGCACGCCTTTCGTGGGTGAGCCGGGCACCATTTCTTCGGAGACCTATCTCTGCATCGGGCCGTTCGACACCCGCGCCGAGGCCGAGAGCGCGCTGTCCTACCTCACGTGTCGGCTAACGCGTCTCTTGATTCTGCTGCACAAGCCGTCCCAACACACAACCCGCAAGGTCTACACGTTCGTGCCGACCCAGGAGTGGACGCGAGTTTGGACGGACGAGGATCTGTGCGCGAAGTATGGGCTGTCCGAGAGCGAGATCGCGTTCATCGAGAAGCTGGTCCGGCCCATGGAATATCGGGGGAGCCTCGGCGGATGACGAGGTCCATCGCAGAGATCCTCGCGCCGAAACCCAAGGCCCGTCCGCGCATCTACGCGTATTCGATCGACGACGAGGCGCACGCTGGTCTGCTCAAGGTGGGGCAGAGCTCCCGCGACGTGAGGCAGCGCGTCGCCCAACAGGTCAAGACCGCAGCCATCAAGAACTTCAGAATCGAACTCGACGAATCCGCCGAGCGCGACGACGGAACGATACTCACCGATCACGAGGTAAGGGCAGCGCTTGTCAGGAAGGGCTTCGAGAACGTCGAGCTTGAGTGGATGCGATGTACGGTCGCTGATGTGCTCACCGCGCTTGTCGAGTTGCGGGCGGGTCAGCAGTTCACCGGCACACACCATGAGACGTTCCCGATGCGCCGCGAGCAGGCCGAAGCCGTAGAGAAGACCCACGCCTACTACCACTCGGTCTGGGCGGAGGACATGCACGCGGTTCCGCGCTTCCTTTGGAACGCGAAGATGCGGTTCGGCAAGACCTTCACCGCATACCAGTTGGCCAAGAAGCTTGGCGCCAGGCGGGTACTGGTGGTGACTTTCAAGCCTGCGGTCGAGGATGCATGGCAGACGGACCTGGAGACTCACACGGACTTCGACGGATGGCGATATGTGTCCCGTCATTCCGATCTGGACCCCAGCAGAATCGATCGCAGGACGCCCTTGGTCTACTTCGGTTCCTTTCAGGACCTCCTGGGTCGCGACGAGGCGGGGAACATCAAGCCGAAGAATGAATGGCTTCACCAAGTGGAGTGGGATCTCGTCGTGTTTGACGAGTATCACTTCGGCGCCTGGCGAGAGACCGCGAAGGAGCTCTTCGAAGGCGAGGACGACACGGTCGCGAAGAAGGAGGCCAAGCTCGAATACGCTGTCGACCTGGAGAGGATGAACGAAGGTCTGAGCGTGCTTTCGGAGAAGGAGACCGAGTTCCTGCCGATCACCACCAAGGCTTATCTTTACCTTTCGGGTACGCCGTTCAAGGCACTGGCGACCGGCGAGTTCATCGAGGAACAGATTTTCAACTGGACCTACACGGACGAGCAGCGCGCGAAGGAGGAGTTCGCCGCAGCCAACCCAGACAAGTGGAACCCCTATGGTGCGCTGCCGCAGATGCGTCTGCTCACGTACCAGATGCCAGACGAGTTGCTCGCGATCGCGAGTGCCGGAGAGTTCAACGAGTTCGACCTCAATGCGTTCTTTTCTGCCTCTGGTGTTGGCAAGGATGCCCAGTTCGAGCACAAGGGCGAGGTGCAGAAGTGGCTCGATATCATCCGGGGTTCGTACGCACCTCAGATCATCGAGAGTCTGAAAACCGCGACTCGCCCACCGTGGCCGTACTCCGACGTTCGCCTGCTGCCATACCTTCAGCACTCGTTCTGGTTCATGCCGAACGTCGCCGCCTGTCATGCGATGGCGAACCTGTTGGCGGAGAAGCACAACACGTTCTGGCATGACTACGAGGTCGTGGTCTCGGCGGGTGCA
>CAZMEZ010000074.1:0-2720 GCA_964565425.1 uncultured Planctomycetia bacterium
ACCTCTTAATCCTACCGACAGGCCGTTACCGGCGGAGATTGCCGTGGACACCGCCACAGTTAGTGGAATGGCAAGTTCAACCGTCTTGACTGAAGCCCTTTCTTGACGCCGGAATATCCGTTTATAAATCAAGCCGCGGGTTGAAGACCCCTGTGATTCTTGAGCCAAAAGTATAAGACAAACCAATATTCGCACTGAATTCATATGATGTTGTCCTTCGGCGATGCTCCAGAAGTATTTCTTCAAGCGATAAGTCGGCTTTCGGGATGGCCAACAGATCGTTAACAAGGTTATAACTGCTGCTGATATTCAGGGACAGCCCTTCTATGATCCGGAGATTCAAACTTGCAGACAACTCTGTCCGGTTTGAGCGAAAATCATGAAAGTGGTGAAACCCGACCAATCTTGCCCTGATATTCCCCCATGGTTGCCTGAAGTTGGCCGATGCAATAACCGCTTGCCCGAAAAGGATTTCCTCGGTTTTGTCAAAAATAGTCTCTTCGATATAGTCATAATATCCTGCTCCGAATCTCCAGGCGAATGTGATGGACCGCCGGGTGGCCTCCTCATAGGGGAAAAGACTGTATTCAACGGCAGGAGACAGCTCGGCACTGAAGTTCATATTATGGTAAGTGCTAATAAAAATATTGCCGAAAACACCGGCCGCCCAATGATCGCTGATGCTGATAATATGGTAGCTGTCAAAACCGCTCCTGACCGAAGTGGATGTGACAGTCTCATCATCCGTAATATAATTTCTTTCGTAATAATTACCGTAAGGGCGTAACCTTGTCCTGGACTCCTTGGTTATCCTGTCGGCAAATATGCCGTACCTGATATGAAGGGAGTTGCTGGTCTCCTCTCTGTAAAAGTTGCCGCCGCCATATATCTCAAAAACCCAGTTGTTCCAGGGATCCCTCAAAGCCTTTCTATCGGTAGTTATTTCCAAGGGAAGCGTACCATAAGTGATATCCATCTTGTCGGAAATATCGGCGTCAGCTATATAAGGGGCGAGACCGGCCTTGATCTTTTCAGTGTAGGCCTTTCTCGTCATATCGGAAGTATACGATGCCGGTACCCAGCAGTTGATCTCGTAGTTTTTAATCTTGTACTCTCCATATCCAATAAACGAAATGCTGTAGGTTGACCCGGTTGAACCGGCCCGGTGACGTGACATGATAATATGAACATCCGCCAGTTCTCTGTTCCTGACATATTCGACCACCGGAATCTCCTGCCTGATAAAATCTGTATCAATCCAGCGTTCCACATCAAGAAAAACACTCAATCTGCTGTTATTGGTTTGCTGGCCCTGCATGTGTATCCCGCTGCCGGCAAAACTGATTATCAACACCAGAAAAACCGCTTTTTTAAATTTGTCTTTAACGGAAATCAATCCCTGTCTTCTCATCTTATTTATCCTTATTCACCTGTATAGTTTCTGCATTATAACAAATCCGGCAGTGAATTCAGGTAAAAAATGAATTTGCCGGCCTTAACCAGGTCCATCTCTATTGTGATAAACCTCACCCCAAGGGGAAGAGAAATAGGGGACACCTCACCCATTTACCATATTTTTTGCGCCTTATTTATTTAATAATAGGTTGACAATTTTTAAAGAAAAAAATTTAGGAAAAAAATTTGATACATATTTACCCAATTTCATTGCTCCTTATATCCTTAGGATTAATGTGCAGTTGCTGTGTAAGTGATCGGCAGGATAGGGCTAAGGTGAGATTATTTTTAAGCTGATCAAGATTAAAAAAATTTGGTAAATAGGTGAGCTGTCACGGGTTTTCTATAAATGACGAAAAATATTAAGTGAAATTCTCATTCATTTTTTATTTCTTGGTGTTATCCGTCAGAATGAGAATGAAATATTACATATATCGTCTGTTTATTGTTGATATAATTGAAATTCTCTTGATAAGAGAATATATTGTTGACTGATATATCGAAGTATGATATACATAACATGATTAAAAACTTCGGGAACAAAACAACTCAAGATATATATGATGGAATCAATAGCCGATATTCAAGGAAGCTTCCTCGAAATCTTCAGGCAAAGGCTCAAAGGCTGCTCGACCAGATTAACGCTGCTCCTTCGCTTGAGTTTCTTAGAGTCCCTCCGGGAAATAGGCTCGAGATGTTGTCAGGTGATCTTGCCGGATACAGGAGTATAAGAATAAATGAGAAATGGAGAATCATTTTTCGCTACAAAGCAAATGATTTTTATGAAGTTAAAATAATTGATTATCACAGGAGATAAAAAATGCTGCCTAAAAATAGACCTCCAACCCATCCAGGGGAGATGCTCCTCAAGGAGTTTCTTGAACCTTCGGGGATAACACAGTTAGAATTGGCTCGTCATCTTGGGTGGACTTATGCAAGGTTGAATGAGATTATCAATGGCCGGAGGGGAATAACGGCAGATTCTGCGCTTGCCTTAGGAGATGCACTCGGCACAGGGCCGGAATTTTGGCTGAACCTTCAAAGAGATTGGAATCTCTGGCACAGCATGCGTAAGCATAAAAGAATTACGAAACTGAAAAATCTTTCCTCCGAAAAAGCAACCACAGGTTGATAGAGATTCTAAGAGAGGAAGGAAAACCGCAGAAACGCGAAAAAGGAACAAAAGGCCGAAAAAGGGGTAAGACCATGAGAATTATAATATTATCAATAAGTTAACTAAAAAAATGGGCTTATAAATTAGCTTA
>CAZMEZ010000075.1:0-2670 GCA_964565425.1 uncultured Planctomycetia bacterium
CGCTCGGGATGACAGAAGGATGGCTTCGCTCGGGGTCGCTCGGGATGACAGAAGGGTGGCCTCCTCGCAATGACGGAGGGGATGGCCTCCTCCCGCCTTCGCTAAAGCTACGGCGAGGCAAGCGCAATGACGGAATTCGAACGACGAACGACGAACGACGAACGACGATCTTCAACTACAATGAACATTCCGATCAAAAATACCCGGATGAAAATATTGCTCGCCGTTCTTTCCGGCATACTCGGTTTTCTGGCATTTCCGCCGCTGAAGCTCGGTTTACTGGGATGGGTGTGCCTCGTGCCGCTCTTTCTGGTGATGGAGCCGGAAAAGGCGAAGCAGAATTTCCTCTACGGTTATCTGGCGGGGCTCGTGTTTTTCGGGGGTCTTCTTTACTGGCTGCCCCATGTCACGGTCCCGGGAACGATAATACTTGTCCTTGCCCTGGGCCTATTTTACGGGATTTTCGGCGTTATCGCCGGCTACGTCCTGAAATACTCGATGAACCTTCTTTTCCTGTCTTTCATATGGGTGATCCTCGAATTCATACGCGGGAACCTGCTGTCAGGGTTCCCATGGGGGTTTTTGGGGTATTCACAGTATGAGAACATCAATCTTATCCAGATAGCGGACCTCACCGGGGTTTACGGTGTATCGTTCCTCATGGCCATGTTCAACGCGGCGCTGTTCTCCATGTTCATGCGTTCAAGGCGCAAGATAGCCTACATGATGGTGTCCCTGCTTTTCATGATCATTTCGATCAGTTACGGTATGTACAGGCTGCCGGAGCTCAGTATATGGGGGACCGCCAGGGTGAGCGTTGTCCAGGGGAACATCCCCCAGAAGCTCAAGTGGGATCCCGGTTTCACCGAAGATATAATTAACGAATATACCCGTTTCACGAAAGAAGCCGCGGCGGATGGCCCGGACATGATAATCTGGCCCGAGACGGCGTATCCGCGTCTTGTCGAAGAAGGCGGCGAAGAGGCAAGGAAACTGAATTCGCTCGCCGGGGAGGCAGGCGCGCCCATACTGGCAGGTTTCGTGTCGGCGGAAGGTAATAAGTATTACAACAGCGCCGCGCTCTTCGACGGCAAGTCGGAAGAGATCGAAAGATACGATAAACTGCATCTTGTGCCTTTCGGGGAATACGTGCCTTTTGAAGAGCGGATATCCTTTATCAGGGATTATATAGATAAGCCGATAGGGGATTTCGGGAAGGGCTCCGGCTATACGCTTTTCCCGCTGGTGTCGACCAAATCCTACGCGACATCGGACGGCGCGCTCATGCGCACTACCAACTTTTTCAAGTTCGGCGTTCTCATATGTTTCGAGGACATCTTTCCTTATATATCCAGGGAGTTCGTGAGATCCGGAGCGAATATCATGGTCAATATCACGAACGACGCCTGGTTCGGGGATACCGCGGCGCCTGAACAGCACACGCAGGCTTCCGTTTTCAGGGCGGTCGAGAACAGGGTTCCGGTCATAAGGGCCGCAAATACCGGTATTTCCTGTTTTATCGATCCCACGGGCCAGATCACGTCCCGCGTGAGGGAAGGCAGGAAGGATGTTTTCGTCGGAGGGTTCGCCACGGATAGCGTGAACATCCTCAGGACGCGCAGCTATTATACGGTCTATGGCGATGTTTTCGTGTATTTCTGCGCCTTCATGGCGCTGCTCCTCATGATCACCGAAGGTGTTTTTCTGAATTACGGGACCAAAAGCGCGAAATAGCGAGGGGGGATCCCATGGTCGAGATCAGGAACAAGTTCATACTGGTGGTCGACGACGAGCCGTCCGTGATCAAGATGGTATCCGCGTATTACGAGAAATACGGCGCCAGGGTGAAGGGCGTAGCCGATTCCGGGAAGATGTTCAAGGTACTCGATAAGGAAAAACCGGATCTCATAATACTGGACCTCATGCTGCCCGGGATGGACGGTTTCAGGATCTGCGAGAAACTCAAGGAGAAGGACAGGTATTCTCCGATACCCATAATAATCCTTTCGGGCAGGGGCCAGGCCATAGATAAAGTCACCTGCCTGAACATGGGCGCTGACGATTATGTGGTAAAACCTTTCTCGCCGGACGAACTTAACGCCAGGGTAAAAGCCGTGCTAAGGGGCCAGAAGCCGCAGGCGCTGGAAAAGACCATGGATATAGGCGGGATCGTCACTATGGATATGGAAAAACATGAGGTGACGGTCGAAGGAGAGAAAGTGCCGCTTACCATGGCGGAATTCAGGATACTTGAATGCCTTTCCTCGAAAAAAGGCGAGGTTTTTACGCGGAAAAGGCTCCTTGAATATATCTGGGGAGAGGATAAGATAGTCGAAGAAAGGACCATAGATTTCCACGTGAAGAATTTGCGGGAGAAATTGGGGAAAGCGTCCGACTTCATTAAGAGCGTGCGCGGGGTGGGGTACAAGATCGAGGAGTGAGGGACGCAAAGTCACAAGTTAGTCGTCCGTCGTTCGGGGGTTCGAATTTCGTATTGCGTGTAATAAGCACCGATAATCTCGGAATGCGAACGACGATCGACTAACGACGGGAACACGCCTATCACGCATCACTTAACTATCCCGCCTGCCTCGCCGTAGCTTTAGCGAAGGCGGGAGGAGGCCACCCTTCTGTCATCCCGAGCGACCCCGAGCGAAGCCATCCTTCTGT
>CAZMEZ010000076.1:0-2632 GCA_964565425.1 uncultured Planctomycetia bacterium
ATCTAAGATCATCGTCTGCGTCTTAATCTTCGTAATCAACGCCTCCTTTAGCCTCTAGCCTTTAGCCTCTCGCCTCTAGCCTCGTTATCACGTATCACTTATTATTTACTTCCTCGACCCGCTAACCGCGCCTCGCGAACCGCTATGCGCTATGCGCTCAACCCGTCACCCTTTCTTTTTCCTTTTGAATTTACGCGAATAAACGTATAATAATATGATCTAAGGCCTTAAATAATACGGAACATATGCCATGACCAGACGTGAAAGAAAAAGCTCACACAGGGAAAAACCTACCATAGAAGACCTCGTCCGCGTAGTGCGGACCCTGGAGGAAGAGGGCCGCCTTCGGGACCTGGAAGTCTATCTGCGGGAAATGGAGCCGGAGGACATCGCCGAGGTCCTTACGGAACTTCCCCTGGAGAAGAGACTGGCCGTATTTGACCTTCTTGACCCCGCCGCTGCCGCGGTCGTTCTCGATGATACCGACCCCCAGACGAGGCTGCATCTCCTGCAAAAATTGGGCAATGAAAGACTTTCGCGGGTCCTTGACGCGATGCCAGTCGACGAGGCCGCGGACATAATCGAGGAAGTCCCCGAAAAAGAGAGGGAAGAGATACTCGATCTCCTGGAAAAGAAAGACGCGGAAGAGGTCGAGGAGATACTAAGTTATCCCGAAGACAGCGCAGCGCGCGTCATGAACCCGGAGTTCATCCGAGTCGGCGAAAATAACAGCATCGAAGACGCCATAAATTACATGCGCGGGCTTGAGGTGGGAGAGGATGTTTTTTATGTCTATGTCGTGGATAGCGACATGAAATTGTGCGGCATCGTCCCGTTAAGGAAGCTTCTGACGGCGAAGGCGGGCACCGTGATAAAAAATATAATGGAAAAGGATGTCCATTCGGCCTTCGCGGACGAAGACCAGGAGAAAGTCGCGCGGATAATGAAAAAATACGACCTTACCGCGCTTCCCGTCGTCAAGCGTGACGGGAAACTGGTGGGCCGTATAACCGTTGACGACATCATAGACGTCATGGACGAAGAGCATGCCGAGGACATCAGCAGGATGACCGGTACCATCGAGGAGGAGCAGGGAACCGAGACGACCGTAGAAGCGACCCAGAACCGGCTCCCGTGGCTTGTCACCTGCATGCTGGGAAGCATAATCACGGGGCTCGTTATACAGATGTTCGAAGTGACGCTCGCCGAGACGATAGCCCTGGTCTCGTTCATACCCGTAATAACTGCTACAGGAGGCAACAGCGGCGTCCAGGCTTCCACGGTCGTGGTAAGGGAGATAGCCCTGGGGCGCATGGACCTGGCGCATGTAGGCGAAGAAGTATGGCGTCAACTCAAGATAGCGGTCAGCCTCGGCGTCGTGTGCGGGGTGCTCTTGACGCTGTTGGCCAACGTCTGGAAACATAACAGCGTTGTGGGGTTCATCGTGGGCCTTTCGATATTCCTTGTTGTCGTTTGGTCGAATTTCGTGGGGGTCGTTATCCCGGTGATATTCAAGAAGATAAAGGTCGATCCGGCGATAGCTTCCGGCCCGTTCATAACCACGCTCAACGACGTGATAGGCGTGTTCATTTATCTGAGCGTCGCGACGTCCCTTTTGTCCTGAGAAAGAACGCCGCGTCCGTTGACACTTTTTAAAAAGTTATGTTATACTCGTTGTTTCCTTGCTGAGAGAGACTGACCGGAGGTGCGAAAATGGGAAAGATATTAAGTCTATCGATAGGGTCGATCGTTACTCTTGTCGGCCTTATTCTGATCTTCGTCTGGTGGTATGAGATCCTGTTCGTGCTGCGCGCCGTTGTTCCTTTGATGCTCGCCTTCGGCGGCATCATAGCCGTCATAGCCGGTCTCAGCGAATTAAAAGACACGCTCAAGAGTAAAAAGTGACCGGTTAAGGACCCGCGTCCAGCGGTTTTTATCCGTGTGCGGCAGGTGAAAATGACATCAAAACCAAGACAATACGGCATATTGACGGTTTGTTCCGCTATCCTGCTTTGTGTTATGTCGCAGGGTTGCGGCGTTCAGGATATCGGTGAAGCCGAAAAAAAAGTAGTAGCTTATGACCCCTCCTTCCAGAAGGCGCTCGATGACAGGGATGCCCTGCGCAGGCAACTGGAGTCGATAAAAGCGGAATATCTCGGGAGCACGGAACAGATCAACAGCCAGATGGAGGCCCTTCAGGAGCGGAAGGCCCAGGTCAAGAAGGAATACACGGCCGCGGAGGAAAAGATAAAGAAACAGATAGAGCCCGAAAAAAGACAGCTGCAGAGGGATCTCATGGAATACCAGCGGCAGTACAAGATAAAAGCGATAGAATTGGAAAATGCGGAAAAGGACATAAAGGAGATCACCGCTCTTATAGACAAAAAGGAAGAGCTCGATCTGACGCAGGAGGAGATAAGGACCTGGAACGACAGGCTGACGTCCCTCATACAGAAAAAAGAGAAGCTGAGCTCCGAGAAGGACGGGCTCAGGCAGGATATAGATATTACGAAATTGAAAGATAAAGTGTTGAGGCTGTGACGGGAATTCCGTATAGCGCTAAGCCCAGAGCGCATGGCGGTTCGCGAGGTGCGGTTAGCGGGTCGAGGAAGTAAATAATAAGTGATACGTG
>CAZMEZ010000077.1:0-2543 GCA_964565425.1 uncultured Planctomycetia bacterium
GGCGGGGCCGAAATGGTCATTCTTGAGGTGTTCAGGCGCCTTGCCCGAAGGCATGAAGTAAGGCTGGTCACCGCGCAGCTGGACGAAAAGCTGAAAGTATATTTTTCGGATGAATACCGGGACAGGATAAATTTCGAGGTCGTCAGGTTCAACGACAGGTACAGCCTGGCGAAACTGCGCGGGCACCGTGTCCTCGGAGGGGGCATACCTCCTTTTTCGTTATCGGCGGCCCCGGCGGTAAAAAAGAACATAAAAGAGTTCAAGCCGGACGTTATGAACCTCCATTATGTGGTTCCTACCGGCATGGCGGCCGTTATCGGTAAGCTTTCGTCGGGCGTGCCTTTGGTGGTAACCTATAACGGGCGCGATGTTCCCGGGCCCGGCGTCCCGTTCTTCTGGAAATACTGGAACAGGATGGTGGCGGCTTTCGCGGATGAAGTCACTTTTGTTTCGGGATTCTGCAGGGACGCGGTATTCGGCAAGGGCTCAAACAGGGGGACGATAATTTACAACGGTGTTAATGTGCCCGGGGAGCCGGGCTCCGACAGGGCGGCCGCGAAAAAAGAGCTGGGGATAGACGAAGATAGGAAGATGATATTTTCACTCGGGCGCCTGGATAAGATAAAAAGGGTCGATATACTGATAAAGGCGATGGGCCTTTTGCGGGAAAAACACCCGGAACTGCTTTTATTCATTGCCGGACAGGGCCCGCAAAGGGTTAAGCTTCAGGGACTCGCGGAGGAAATGGGGCTTCGGGATTCCGTAAAGTTCCTGGGTTTCGTGCCGCAGGTCAGATTGCGGCCGTATTTTTCCGCATCGGAGTTCTTTGTTTTTCATTCCCGTTTCGAGACGTTCGGCATGGTCCTCGCGGAAGCCATGAGCTACGGAAGGGCGTGTGTCAGCGTCAAAAGTACCGCTATCCCCGAGGTCGCTCCGGAAGGCGAATGTTCTCTTTTGGCCCGTGTTATGGACGCGGGGGACATGGCCGGAAAGATACATGACCTGCTGGCGGACGAGGATCTGCGCCGGAGGCTTGAAGATAGCGGAAGAAAAAGGGCGAAAGATCTTTTCGACTGGGAAAAGATAGCGGTGAAATACGAGAACATATTCAAAGGAGTTATAACACAATGAGGATCCTTTATATAACCAACAGGGCGGAGATCTTCAGCGGGGGACAGATAAGCCTGCTTGAGTTCCTGTCAAGGGTGGACAGGTCCAGGTTCGAGCCCATTGTCCTCTGTCCGGGCGAAGGGGGGATCGCCGAAAGAGTGAGGGAAATGGGTATAACGGCGCTTGTCTGGGACATGCCGACCGCCCGCACGTTCGACCTGTCGAGGACCGCAGGGAGGATCCGGGAATTAAGGTCGATCATACTGAAGTATGATCCTGATATAGTCCACTCGAACGGGAGCAGGGCCCAGTTCTATTCGTCGATCGCCGTCAGGGGGACGCGGGCAAAACTGATATGGCACGTAAGAGAATCCACCCCGGACCATTTTTTATACGACTGGTTCATAGGCAGTTCGACTTCCGGTATAATATGCGTATCGAGAGGGGCGGCCGACAAGAGGTTCAAACGCTTCCCCGGGTTCGAGGAGAAGATAAAGGTTATCCACAACGGGGTCGATACCCGGAAATTCAAAAAGGACAACAGCGCCAGGGAGTCATTAAGGAAGGAACTATGCGCCGCAGCGGACGATGTGGTTTTCGGTATTATCGGCATACTGGTCCCTCAAAAGGGGCACCAGACCCTTTTAAAAGCACTGAGTGTTCTTGTGGGCGATCACCCGCACGTAAAACTGGTCATAATGGGAAAGAGCATAGACCCGGCTTACACTAAAAGGCTCAGGACCATGTCCAACCAGCTCGGGGTCGGGGGGAATGTCATTTTTCTTGAGCCGAGGAAAGATGTCGAGAATGTTCTATCCGCCCTTGATGTCTTCATATTGCCTTCACAGATGGAAGGTTTCAGCAGGGCCCTTATCGAAGCCATGTCGTCCTCTCTTCCGGTCATAGCTTCGGATGTCGAGGGCAACAATGAAGCCGTATCACATGGGGAGACCGGTTTTCTCGTGCCGTATGGCGAGGTTTTTCTGCTTGCCGAGGACATGCAGAAACTTATAGAAGACAGGGATATGGCCCGCAGGATGGGGCAAAACGCCAGAAGAACGGTCGAGGAACGTTTCTGTATCGAAAAAAATGCCTCAGATATACAGGGATTGTATGATGATATCTGCGGGAACCGGGATAGATAACATGAAAGATATCATATTCAAGATCATCAAGTATCTTCGCTGGAAGACGGGTTCTCTGGTGAACCGGCCCGGCGGAGGAGCGACACTGGCGGTCCCCGGGGCGTTTAGGCCGATATATCACAGTCGCGAAATGATCCGAAGCAAGCAAGAGATGCTCAAAAAACTGCGCGATGAATATTTCACGATGGAAGGCGTTTGCGGGAATATAATCAGAATGCTGGAAGAGCGGGGCTCGAAGGCGGATCCATGCGTGTAGGGATCGATGTTAGAGAGTTCAGAAAAGGCGTT
>CAZMEZ010000078.1:0-2524 GCA_964565425.1 uncultured Planctomycetia bacterium
GTCAAGGATAAAGGTTGAAGGTTAAAGGATGAAGCCGCTGTCAGATGTTGGATGTCAAGGATAAAGGTTGAAGGTTAAAGGATGAAGCCGCTGTCAGATGTTGGATGTTTGATGTTAGATTTTGGTAAGTGCATAAGTTGCCAGCAACCAGTTACCAGTAACCAGAGACCAAACCGGCATCTTATCCCTTACCCCTTAAACCTTATCCCTGAACGATACTGGTGACCGGCAACCGTGGGCCGGGGACCCGAAAAGTGCAGAGCGCCAAAAGAAGCGTATTAAGGTAATTTTGAATTTTACATTATATTTTTTCACTTTACCTTTTAACTTTTCAATTTAAAGCGACATGTACCTCCTAATCGACAACTACGACTCCTTCACCTACAACCTCTACCAGGCTTTCGCCGAGAACGGGGTGCGGCTTATCGTCAAAAGGAATGACGAGATCGGGACACGCGAGGTCGAGGCCCTGAACCCCGACAAGATAATCATCTCCCCGGGGCCCAAAACCCCCGACGATGCCGGGATATCGAATGAAATGATCAAAAATTTCTCCGGGCGCGTGCCGATCCTGGGGATATGCCTCGGGCACCAGTGCATAGTTTCGGCGTTCGGAGGGCGCGTCTCGCGGGTGTCAACGATCGTGCACGGAAAGACATCCCCGGTCCACCATAATGCCGACGGTATATTCGAAGGCGTTCCCAACCCTTTCATGGGCGCGCGGTACCATTCACTTGAAACGCTGGATATCCCTTCCTGCCTGGAGATCACGGCCCGGACGGAGGAAAACGTGATAATGGGCGTCCGGCACAGGTCGTTCCCCGTAATGGGGCTTCAATTCCATCCCGAATCGTTCCTCACGGAGAGCGGGAAAAAGATAATAACCAATTTCATCGAGATGTAACATGGAAAAATATCTTCCTGAAATAAAAGGCAAACCTGTTATAGAGAAGATCGGACTGCCCTGCCCCATGGAAGAACTGTTCGGTCATTTCGCCGATGAACCCGAGGCGGCGTTCCTCAACAGTTCCATGGAAACGGACGCGGGAAGATATTCTTTCGTGGGTCTTGATCCCTTTCTCTCCCTGCGCGGTAAAGGCCGCGATCTGGAACTGCGCTTCAACGGCCATAAACACCTCTTAAAGGCCGACCCTTTCGACTGCCTCGGATCCATCATGGACACTTACAGGGCCTCGAACCCTTCCCCCCTGCCCTTCACATCCGGGGGCATAGGTTATCTTTCTTATGATCTCAAGAACATCGTGGAAAGGTTGCCCCGGAAGGCGGAAGACGATCTTGCCCTTCCCGACATATATTTCGTGTTTTACAGGACCGTTCTCGCGCACGACAATCATGATCCGGGGCATCTATATGTATGTAATATTGACACTGATACCCGGCTCGGCGGGGCCATGGATGAATTTTCGCGAAAGATCAGGGGCGTCGCGCCCGGCGGGCATAAAACCCGTTTAGCTTCCGCCTCATGTCGCCCGAAGTTGATCTCTAACACGTCGAGGGAAGATTATATTATCTCCATAAAAAAGGTCCTGGATTACATACGCGCGGGGGATATCTACCAGGCATGCCTTTCACAAAGGTTCAGGTCGGAATGGACGGAGCGGCCTTACGAACTTTACCTGCGCCTTAACGAGATAAACCCGGCGCCCTTCAGCGCTTTTTTGAATTACGATGATTTCTCCGTTATTTCTTCCTCGCCGGAACTGCTCCTGGACATCCGGGATGGCGTTATCGAGACGCGTCCAATGAAAGGCACCCGTCCCAGGGGCGCGAACGCGGACGAGGACAGATCCATGATGGAGCGCCTCAGGACCAGCGCGAAGGACGCTTCCGAACTCTCAATGATAGTGGATCTCGAAAGGAACGACCTCGGCAAGGTGTCCGTCCCGGGGTCGGTGAAAGTCGCCGAACACCGGAGGATGGAAACCTACCCGACGGTATTCCAGACGATATCCATCGTTAAAAGCGAGAAAGAAAAGGACTCCGGCCTTGCTGACGTCATAAAAGCGGTTTTCCCGGGCGGCTCTATTTCGGGATGCCCGAAGATACGCGCTATGGAGATAATAGACGAGCTTGAGCCCAACGTAAGGAGCGTTTACACGGGTTCGATCGGATACATGAGCTTTCACGATACCATGGAACTCAATATAGCCATACGGACCATGGTAATGAAAGATAAAAACGTGTATTTTCACGCTGGCGGCGGTATCGTGGCGGATTCGGATCCGGAAACGGAGTATGAGGAAACTCTTCATAAGGCGAAGGCCATGATCGAGGCGTTGGGATGTGGCGGGTAACGCAAAATCAAGGTTAAAGGTTGAAGGTTAAAGGTTGAAGAAGATGTTAGATGTCCCCTCCGGGGAGGCTTCGCACTTTGATGTTAGATTTTGGTAAGCGCATAAGTTGCCAGCAACCAGAACAGTTAGAGCAATAGTGCACCAGGCGCCGGAACACCAGAGGTCATCAGGTGTCAAAGGATGATAAAAACACTCTGACACTAGGCCCG
>CAZMEZ010000079.1:0-2490 GCA_964565425.1 uncultured Planctomycetia bacterium
GCTCGCTCGGAATGACAGAATTGTAGTTGCCCGATCTATCGGGCACTTTATCCTTTATCCTTTATCCTTTATCCTTTATCCTTTATCCTTGAATTGGTCCCCGGTCCCCGGTTGCCAGTCCCCAGTACGTATCACGTATTACATATCACTTATCACTTAATCCGCTATGCTCTTTGCGCTATGCAAAAGCATTTTTACCCAGTGGCCCCCAACTTTCGACAACTTTACACGCCATTTTTCTTCACTTCCCCGTTGACTTCGTCCCTGTATTATGCTAACTTTTCCTTAAGTTCGATATCAATAGTATTTACATTATATTTAAACAAATCTAAGGAGCATTCCATGAAGAAGGGCTTACTTTTCAGTATCGCTATGTTACTTGTCATCGGTATAGCCGGAGTGTCTTACGCGAGCGTCGACAGCCTGTACGAAGCGGCCGTTATAGACGTCAGCGGCGACGTGAAAGTCGACCCGAACGCCGACGGCGGCTGGTTCACCCCGTGGGTAGGCATGAAGCTCAAGGAAGGCGCTCTTTTGAAAACAGGCGCCGGATCTACGGCCCAGATCGTATTTGACGCCCAGGGGCTCAACATTCTTCAGATAAAGGAAAATTCAAGGATCGCCGTGAATAGATCGATGGTCGAGTTGCCCGAGGGTTCGGTCCTTGCCGATTTCGGCAACCTGACCGGCGGGTCGACTTTCGCCGTGAAGACACCTGTAGCGGTTTGCGCGATAAGAGGCTCCGGTATGGGAGTCGATCATATCCAGGGCATGACGGTCGTAATGGCTTATGAAGACAAAGTATATGTCCAGGGTGTTGACGCTAACGGTAATCCCGTGGGGAAAGAGGTTGTGATCCCCGAGAGCTGGAAAGCCGCCGTCACATCGGGCGGCAGGATAGAGCCCCCGACGGAGCTTAGCGCTAATGAACAGGCGATATGGGACGCTTTTCTCGCGGCGACCGAAGCCGGAGCCGGACTGGCCCCGGAACCCGCTCAGGTGACCGGGGATTCGGATTCTAAGGACCTCGACGAGGTCAAAGCGGAAGAATCAGAGCCGTCAGTAAGTCCCAGCTCATAAAAGTGAAAAAAGATACAAGGTCAAAAAGAAGGGGAGACCGATACCATGAAATTTAAATTATCAGTTCTGCTGGTTCTGTTTGTTTTCGCGCTGGGGACTTTTTTCGCGCCCGGAACGGCTCTTGCCTGGGAGAAAGGTAACATAAAAATAGTCCCCGGCTTCAAGACCGAGGGGCGGTGGGACAGCAACGTCTTTTACGATTCCAGCGACGAGAAGGGCGATTTCATAACCATACTCACCCCCAGCGTCCAGAGCGAATTCGGTTTCGGCCCCGGCGCCAAGCACAAGGTCAGGGCGAACTATATGGTCGACCTCGGTATATTCGGCAAGTACCACGACCAGAATTACGGCAACCATGACATGTTCGGCGAGGTCCAGCTCAATTTCAACAAATGGAATTTTACCGTCAACGACAATTTCCTTATCACCTCTGACAGGGCCGGCACGGAATTCGAGCACAGGAATCTGCGCAAGGAGAACACGCTGAATACCATTCTTGGAACCGAATTCAACAAGATCGGCGTTGATGTCGGTTATCAGTACTACCTTGTGGACTACCACAGTGACCTTTTAAAGTCCCTTGACAGGTACGAGAACGCGGTTTGGATGACAGGATATGTGGACATTCCCCAGACGACCAAGGCCAGAGGGCTTGTCGAGTTCGAATACAGGAATATCGTTTATAAACACGCGGGCGGAAGGGACGGCGACGCTTACAGTCCCCTGGCAGGTATCAAGGGCCAGATCACTCCTAAACTGAGCGGGTTGGCCAAGGCCGGATATAAGTACAAGGCCTACAGGAATTCAGGGAGAAGCGATTATTCCGGCGCAGTGGCGCAGGTGGACCTTCTTTACGCGTATAACGACAGGACGAATCTCACATTTTCCTATCACAGGGAACCTTTCGAATCGACGGACCCGGACAACAACTACTATACCGGCGACCAATTCCTTGCCAATCTGAGCTATAATTTCGGCAAGAATTTTTACGCCATAGGCGACGCGCAGTTCTATCATAATGCCTATCCCAACGTCACTTCGGGGGAGAACAAAAAGAGAACGGATATCGAGTGGGCCCTCGGCGGCCGCCTTGAATATCACTGGAAAGAATACCTGGTCGCCGGTGCCGGCTACAGGTTCCACCAGAGGGAGTCGAACATAGACAACAGGGACTACAGCCAGCACGTCATAATGGGCGACGTAAAGCTAATATTCTAATCGCGCCACTCGTCATCCCGCCTGCCTCGCCGTAGCTTTAGCGAAGGCGGGAGGAGGCCCGCAGGGCCGACGCGGCAATCCATAATAAAGAGAGAACCCCGGGCAATCCCCCGGGGTTTTTCTTTTATCCCCACACCTGTCATCCCGCCTGCCTCGCCGTAGCGAAGCGAAGGCGGGAGCGAGCGGAGCCCC
>CAZMEZ010000080.1:0-2372 GCA_964565425.1 uncultured Planctomycetia bacterium
GGATGTGTTCGACGGGTATTACCGCGTTCCCGAGTTATGGGAAGACGAGCTGCGTTTAAACGGCGAGATCAGGCGCAGGATCGACGCGATAATAGAGAATTGCGCGCCTGACGTGGTATATTTTCACAAGATAGACAACGGGAAAGCCGTCAGGTACCTGGCGGAGCGCAGGAGGTCCGTACAGTACGTGCATGATCATAAAACCGTCGATCCTGACGGGAAAATGCTGCTGAGGGACCCGTTGGAGCCGAACACCTACCCGCTTTCACCGGCGTGTTTTCTCCGCGCTTATACCCGGAAAGCCATGCCCCGGGATCCCGTTAAAGGGGTGAAGGCGTATTTGAGGGCGAGAGGGTCCCTGGCCGCCGTCAAGAAAGTCGGGAAAATAGTGGTTGCCTCCGGATACATGAGGAACACCCTCGTCCTGAACGGAGTGAGCCCCGGTAACGTGCATGTATTGCCCTATTTTGTAGATTACGGAGGGATCACCGCTGAAGGGGCGGCTAATCCTAAGGGGCTTCTTTACGCCGGCCGTATAGCCGGAGGCAAAGGAGTGGGCGAGCTTATCGAAATACTGGGGATGGTGGACGAAGAATTCGCCCTGGATGTGGTCGGGTCGGGTCCGGAGGAAGAGCTTTGCGTCAAGATGGCGGGAAAGAAGGGATTATCCGATAAGGTGACTTTCCGGGGATGGATAATGCACGATAATCTGCCGCGGTTCTATCTCCGGAATTCGTTCCTTGTAGTGCCTTCAATATGGCCTGAACCGTTCGGCATAACCGGGATCGAAGCGGCTTTTTTCGGGCGCCCGGCCGTGGCTTTTAATGTCGGCGGAATATCGGACTGGCTCGTTGACGAAAAGACCGGTTTTCTTGTCAGGCCGTACGATAAAAAGGCCATGGCTGATAGGATAACGGCGCTTCTGCGTGATCCCGGAATGGCGGCCGAGATGGGGAAAGAGGCGAGGAAAAGGGTTTTGGAGAAGTACATGCCGGAGGGGCATATAGGGAAGCTTTTGGGGATATTCAGGGAAGTGATGGATGACAAGGATAAAGGTTGAAGGATAAAGGTTAAAGTGCCCGATAAATCGGGCAACTACGAAATTCGAACGACGAGACATGAAGATCTGCATGATCTACTCGACATATCCGCCTAACTACCAGGTGGACGGAATAGGCGACTATACGCGTATCCTTGTCGCAAAACTCAGGGAACGCGGGATGGACGTGCATGTCATCACTTCGGGACGCTACGCGGGAAACGACCCTAAGGTGATAAAGATAGGCGGCGGGGTATGGGGCATCCGGGAGCTTGTGAAGGTTTTCAGGAAGATACGGGAGGAACGTTTTAACGTCGTCCACATGCAATACACTCCGCTCAGTTACGGTTTTGGCGTCGTTTTCAAGCTTTTGCCGCTTTTGGTGCGCCTGAGCGCCCATGGTATACGTTTCGTTACGACGTTTCACACCCTTGTCGGGGGAAGGTGGATATCGAAGATCAATGCTTTGCTTATAACGATGTTCAGCCACAGTGTCATAAGCACGCACGAAGAAATGACACAGCTTTTCAACAAATGGTTCTTTATGTTCAGGAAGAAACTCGTCCAGATCCCCATAGGGTCGAATATCTTTCCGTGCGATACGGATAAAGGCAGCGTCAGGCCGGAGATAAACAAGCGGTTCGGTATAAGCGAGAGGGCGGTCTTATTGATAAATTTCGGGTTCCCGAACCCCTGGAAGGGGCTCGAGACGCTTTTCTATTCCCTCAAAATACTTTCCAGGCAGGACAGGTACAGGTTGATACTCCTGGGCGATATCAGGGACGAGGATATGGAATATCGCCACCGGCTGAAAGGCCTGGTGAGACGCCTGGGTATCAACAGGGAGGTTATATGGATCGAAGGCCTGGATGAGAAAACCGCTTCAGAAGTGATATTAGCGTCCGATATATGCGTTCTGCCGTATGTCGACGGCATATCCATAAGGCGCGGATCGCTCATGGCCGCCATGGCCCACGGTCTTCCGGTGATAAGCACTTTTCCCCGGGTCAAAAACCCGTATTTCCGGAACGGGGAGAACGTTGTCTTCGTCAAGGAGGGCGACAGGGTCGCGTTGGCCGAGGCCATGGAGAGGTTGGCCGATGACCCCGCGGCAAGGGAAAGACTTTCCAGGAACATAAGGGAGATCGCGAAGACGTTCGATTGGAGCGTGATAGCCGATAAGACGGCGGAGATTTACAGGGGAAGACGCCCGAAAGGAGCGGAGGTGGTGGGAAGGTGAGGATACTTGTGGTCTGTCCGACTTTTCTCCCCGCCGTCGGCGGGGCCGAAATGGTCATTCTTGAGGTGTTCAGGCGCCTTGCCCGAAGGCATG
>CAZMEZ010000081.1:0-2326 GCA_964565425.1 uncultured Planctomycetia bacterium
GGCCATAGTCTTCGAGGAAGAGGAGGAAGAAGAGGAGAGGGAGAGACGAAAGAAATAGAGCACCAGAGCACCAGCGCACCAGAGCACCAGAGCACCAGTCACAAAGTCATAAAGTCACAAGGTCGTCCGTCGTTCGGGATCCGAATATCGTATCACGCTTTGTCTAGATGACCGGTAACCCCGAAATTCGAACGACGATCGACGAACGACAAGGCCCATGACTCATAACCCTTTACCCGACCCCCGGAATGCTTTATAATATCATCCATGAAATCCAGGCGCAGGAAACACAGATCCCGGAAAAAGACGAAGAAGCCGGGGAGAAGCAGGCCGATAGGCGTATTTGATTCCGGTATAGGGGGGCTTACCGTTGTCCGGAGCTTGCGCAGGTATCTGCCGAACGAGGATATAATATATTTCGGGGACACGGCAAGAGTGCCTTACGGCAATAAATCCAAGACCGCGGTAATACGTTTTGCCCGTGAGATAATGGATTTCATGACGGCCAAGAAGGTCAAAATGGTGGTGGTAGCGTGCAATACGGCCTCAAGCCTGAGCCTGCCGACCTTAAAAAGGAACTATAAGGTGCCGGTAGTCGGAGTTATAATCCCGGGAGCAAACGAGGCGATAAACATGTCCCGGAACAGGAGGATAGGCGTAATAGGCACAAAGTCCACCGTCGCCAGCGGCGCTTACGAGAAAGAGATCAGGAAGATCGACCGCAGGTGCCAGATCTTCTCAAGGAGCTGTCCTCTTTTCGTGCCGCTCGTCGAAAACAGGTTTTTCGCCGACCCGATCACGCGCCATGTAGCCCGTATATACCTGAGCGGTATGAAAAAAAAGAGGATAGATACCCTTATCCTGGGGTGCACTCATTATCCCCTGCTAAAAGGAATAATAGGGCAGGTCATGGGTGAAACAAGACTTGTGGATTCCGCGCTTGCGGTCGCGAAAGAAGTCAAGAATTCGCTTCTTGAGAACAATATGGAAGCCCGTCGCCGCGGCAGAAAAGGCGAAACGAAATATTACGTAAGCGACGATCCATGCGGGTTCCAGAGATCCGCGGGTATATTCCTGAAAGAGGATATAAAGGTAAGCAGGGTAACATTATGAGCGTCAGGGAGATCGATATTGAAATTATAAGCCGGACCGTCCGGGACCTTTTTCTCGAGGCCAATACCGTTTTGAGGGAAGACGTCCTCCGGGCTATCAAGGAACTCTACGATGAGGAGAAGATACCGAACGCGAAAGAGATGCTGAAGGTGCTTCTTGAGAACGCCAGGATAGCCGGGGAAGAGAAGATAGCCATATGCCAGGATACGGGACTTTCCGTTGTTTTCCTTGAAATAGGCGAGGACGTTCATGTAGCCGGAGGCGATATAAACCGGGCGGTGGATAAGGGCGTGGAAAGCGCCTATAAAGACGGTTTTTTGAGGAAATCCGTCGTAAGGGACCCGCTTCTCAGGGACAATACCGGCACCAACACGCCCGCCGAGATACACATCGACATGGTCCCGGGCGATAAAATAAAGGTCACGGTCTTCCCGAAAGGATTCGGCAGCGAGAACAAAGGCCGCGTAAGCATGCTCAATCCTACCGCGGGCGAAGATGCCGTGATCGATTTTTGCGTGGAAAGCGTTAAAATGGCAGGGGCCGACGCCTGTCCGCCGTATATGCTGGGGGTGGGCATAGGCGGGACCATGGGATCTTGCGCGCTTTTCGCGAAAAAAGCGCTCCTGCGTCCGGTAGATTCCTCGAATCCGGATGAACGCGTGGCCGGTCTTGAAAAAAAGATCAAGCGGAAAGTCAGGGATCTCGGTATAGGCATAATGGGGCTTGGCGGGATATCCACCGTGATGGGAGTGAACATAGAGACCGCGCCTACCCACATCGCGGGCCTTCCGGTCGCGGTGAATATATCCTGTCACGCGTTGCGCAGCGCAAGCGCGGTGATCTAGGATCGTGTTATGTGTCATGTGTCATGTGTAATGTGTCGGAAGAAAGGTGCTAAACGGAATGGCTAAACACATACGAACACCGCTTGATGACAAAACGATCGCCTCCCTTAAAGCCGGCGACGAGGTGTTGCTTTCCGGCGTTATATATACCGCAAGGGATCAGGCGCATCTGAGGATGCTCGGTATGCTCGAGAAGGGGGAGAAGACGCCCATTGACCTCAAAGGGCAGGTTATCTATTATTGCGGGCCGACACCGCCGGGCAAGAGGGTGGTAGGCTCCTGTGGGCCGACTACATCGGGCCGCATGGACCCGTTCACGCCCGCGCTCATCAAGGCCGGATTGAAAGGTATGATCGGCAAAGGGTCCA
>CAZMEZ010000082.1:0-968 GCA_964565425.1 uncultured Planctomycetia bacterium
TATCGTCTCTTAATGAAGGGATGGGCAGGGTCCTCGTAGAGGCCATGTATTTCGGGAAGCCCGTTATCGCTACGCGGGTAGGGGGGGTTCCTTCCGTTGTATCGGGAGGCGCCGGGCTGCTTGTTGAACCATCTTCAGCGCGGGCCATATCCGGGGCGATAGACCGGATACTTGATGACCGTCAGACGGCCCGCGAGATGGGCTATAAAGGCAGGGAAAAGGCCCTGGCGGAATATTCATACGATACGATGATCGATAAACTTGATTCTCTATACAGGGAACTTCTTGAGGGCAGATGATCGATGACTTACGGTAAATTACTCCCCATTCTTTTTGCGACGCCACTTTTCTTTTATCTTGTTTATAAATTATACGCTTATTTGCTGGGAAACGTATTGGGGGAACAGATTACGCAAAAAGAGGACCTGCGTTACAGCCTTTTTGTCGCTTTAGGGATATATCTTGTATCGACGGCAGCTTTTTATTATCCAGTCTTATCATTGCTAAACAAGGCCATTATCGGGCCTCCGGGGGATAACCTTCAGCATTTATGGGACCAGTGGTGGATGGGGAAGGTCATGATCGAACGGGAAGGAAGTTTGATGTTTACCCGTTATATTCTGTACCCCGGAGGGACGCCACTACTGTTCCACGCCTTCTCGTTCTATAACATGTTCCTGTCGGCGGTGCTGAACGTGATTCTGTCCAGGACATTATTATATAACCTCCTCATCTTGCACACTTATGTTTTGGCTGGGGTCGGAGCCTTTCTCTTGGTCCGGTACCTTACCGGGAGTTCCGGCGCGGCGTTGCTCGGAGGATTCATATACGCGTTCAGCCCGTTTCATTTCGGCCATTCACTTTTTCATATCGAGAGCGCTTCCGTACAGTTCATACCTTTCTTTGTCCTGTTCTTTATTCGTTCGGTTAGGGGAGGTCCGGCGAGGGACCTGCTGCTGGCATCTCTT
>CAZMEZ010000082.1:978-2314 GCA_964565425.1 uncultured Planctomycetia bacterium
TTTTTCCTCTATCTCTTTTTTATTTTCTGATAAGCGTGTGCAGTTGGTATTTTATGATATTCACCGCCTATTTCATGCTTTTCGGCTATATCTATCTTGCCGTGAGGCGGAAACGCGCCTTTTTGCCAGATGTTTTTTTAAAAGCGGGTTTCATAGTTGCGGTCACTCTTGTCGCGTTATCTCCCTGGTTTTACAGGATGATGCTCATGTCGGCGGAATGCCCGGAAGTAAAACGTACGGGACATAATTTTTATGTCGCGGACCTTTTTTCTTTCGTTGTTCCCGGCCATTATCACTGGCTGGGCGATACGCCCGTGATAGAGAGGATTAATGGGCTGTTCACGGGGAACAGGGTCGAGAAGATTGCTTATCTAGGGATCGCTAATCTCATGGTTGTGGCGGCAGCTTTTAGGAGAACGCTAAGAAATAACGCTAAATATTTTTGCGGTTTTATCATTTTCTTGATCCTTTCGATGGGGGCGTATCTTCACGTGATGGGAGTTATAACGCCGGTGCTGCTTCCATACCGCGTGATACAAGCGCTGCCTTTTTTGTCGCACGCGAGAGTGCCTTCGAGATGCATGGTATACGTGTATCTTTTCTGGGGCGTAATAACGGCGGTCAGTGCAAGGTACCTTTATAACAGAATCACCTCTCTTAAATTAAAAAAAGTTTTCGTCATTGTCTTGGTGCTGGCCGTGTTCTTTGATTTCTTTTCTTTATGCACCTCCGTGACTCCTGTAAGTATGCCCGGATGTTACGACGCGATAAGCAAGAGATCCCTGGATTACGGAATATTGGACCTTCCGGCCGGTCCGATGGATGACTCTATTCCCGTATTCACGTACATGATGTACCAGACATATCATGGCATCCCCATAGTCCAATGTATTATCGCCAGGACAACGGAAAAGGCTCTTATCGACCGATTGAACATGCGGGACCTTAAACTGCAAAAAGACCAACTTACGGATAACCGGGTAAAATATATCGTAGTGCACAAGAGATTTATTTCGCCGAGGACGTTTCTGGACATTGACAGATACAGGCGGGCCTATGATGTTATTTGGGAAGATAAAGATAATGTTGTTTTCAAAGTATATTAAGATACCCTTGGCGGCGGCACTCCTTATGTCCCTGGCCGTGATTTCCGGCGCTGAAGAGAAGGAGCTCATAAGTGTCAAGGGGGTTATTCATCTCAATTCCGACGTGTCTTCCGGGAAATATTCCCCGGAACGCCTGGTTAAAGACGCCGGGGAAGCGGCCATAGAAGCCGTTTTCTTGACCGAGAACCTGATGCCGAAGTGGGAATACGGTGTCGCGCCGTTCAGGTGCG
>CAZMEZ010000083.1:0-2299 GCA_964565425.1 uncultured Planctomycetia bacterium
TACCACGATCTAGAAAATCATCCGCCCAAATTCAAGGACTTTTTCAACAAGCCCTTTATGGTGGGTTAGGTGACAAATCTCTATGCATGAGCGCTTCGAAGAACAATGACGAAATTACGCCATTATGACAACGCTGGGGCAGCGCGTTTCATCACGTTTAGTTGCTATCGGCGTTATCCTTTGTTTAACGAAGATGTAACGGCATTACTATTTCTCGATGAACTTGGCGCGATGCGCGCAAGGCACAATATCAAAATCCTGGGTTATGTTCTCATGCCGGAACATGTGCATCTGGTTCTCCATCCCCCGGACGGGCTTCGCCTCGGGGTGGTTATCGGCCAATTGAAAGCATACTTCGCGCGCGCTGTCTTGGCAGCTTGGTCGAAAGAAAGAATCGCAGTTCCCCAAGAGTTGATCATTGAGGATGGTGGTCGCCACAAACATGCTTTGTGGCAACGTCGCTGTTACGATCACAATTGCCGAACGGCGCAAAAAGTACGCGAGAAGATTAACTATTGCCATAATAATCCAGTGAGTCGTGGATTAGTGAGTGAACCGGGAGAATGGCCGTGGTCAAGTTATCGATGGTACATGGGAAAGCGTGATGTACCATTGAATATCGATTCAATTTCCCCACCATAAATGGTGGGCCACCGGCCGTCCGGCTGCACAGCGCGATCGGCTACATTTCTCCGCTTGACAAATTGGCGGGCCGGGAACATCTTATTTTCCAGCAAGGGGATTTAAAGCTCGAGCAGGCCAGGGAAAGGAGAAAGCAAAATCGGCAAGTCAAATATCGCCGAAGGGAGCAAGAACCAATTCAAATTAACCACCCAGACCAACTAATTCAGGAAGCCAATTCTCCAATTCCGGGTGAAGCAGTACAATTTTGATTCCTTGTTCTTTAAAGATGGCTTGGTGGAGGTACTTTGGAGTAAGGCAAGGAGTATGAGCTTCCCTCGATCACCAAGACAATTGAGATGATCGTCGAACGACGGAGAAGCTTACGAGAGGGTGTCATGATACTTGAAAGACTTGGTCATTGCGTTCATTGTGCGGCGACTATACTAATCTTACTCGGCGCTGCAATTGCCCTCGCAAGTTGTCAAGCATCTCACGATATCAAAGTCCCACCATCACTGGAGTTGGCCGCGCTCAATTGTGATTGGCAACGTATCCAGCAGCTGGTTGAAGCAGATACCTCACTGGGCAGTAGTGTAGTAGGACAGGTACTCGCGGTATTCGCCCAAGGGGCAACTAACCGAAAAGTCCTGCAAGTCAGGATAGGCAGTTCCGAATGGAAGCAAGTTGAAAAATGCTGGTCGAGATGGACGAAATCGTTGCGGAAGCGTTACCCCGAGAACATGTGCGCGCTTTTTCTCCACGGCCTAACGTTGGAAGGCGCTAACGATGCCATTGGAGCCATCAAAGCCTACTCGACTGTAGTTGCTGCTGAACCAGATTTCTTCATGGCGTATGCGTTTAGGGGCCGTGTGTGGGAGAAAGAATTCAAAGAATTTTCAAAAGCTCTCGGCGATTACAGCGAGGCTGTCAGATGTAACCCTGAATATGCGGAAGGCTATCTCCTTCGTGCCAAGCTATATTCACTTCTGGGAAACCTTGATTCGGCGATTGTAGACTTCACGCGAGCGCTTGCCTGTACTTGGAACATGTCTGAGGCACACGCCTACCGCGGGAGGGTATACCTGCAGATGGAACGATACGACGAGGCGATTTCAGATTTCAACGAGGCACTGTCAATATCGCCGAAATACGCTTGGGCACTACACTGTCGAGGTGTTGCCAATTCAAAGATCGGTCAAGATTCTCTAGCAATTGCAGATTTCAGCGCAGCAGTGGAATCAGATTCGTTTTGTGTCGATGCCTATTACAACCGTGCACTCCTATACAAAGATCAGAATCGGCCTAAGAAAGCTCTTGAGGACTTCTCCAGAGTCTTGATGTTGAGGCCAGGATGGGGCGAGGCCTACATATACAAAGCTGACATGTGTGAAGAGCTGGAGCTGTTTGACGAGGCTCTGCAGACCTATGAGACATTCTTACGGGAAGCTCCAAATAGCTACGACGGACTCAAAGACATGATGAAGATAGTTAAGATCCCCTATTTGAAGGAGAAGGTGAAGCGCTAAGCCTATTTCCAGATCGCAGCTATTGAGTGGCTATCAAGCGATTCCTGAACTACCCCTGCGGGCCTGATCGATCTTGACCGGTGGCCCACCATTTAGGGCTTGTTGAAAAAGTCCTTGAATTTGGGCGGATGATTTTCTAGATCGTGGTA
>CAZMEZ010000084.1:0-1075 GCA_964565425.1 uncultured Planctomycetia bacterium
TGTCCTCCCTTGTGTAGCCGAACGCCTTTAAGAGCGCCAAAACCTCCTCTTCAGGAAGGTCCTTTTCTTTTTTACCTTCGGGCAGATCCTCCAGGTCGGTCATGTTGTCCTTTATCCACGCGCCGTAGGGCCGGCGTGAGGCCATCACCCTGTTGATTTCGTCACCCGGCACTATGCGTCCCTCTTCCGTGTCTATATAAAGTATTCTTCCCGGTTCAAGCCTCCCCGAATCCAATATGTCGTCGGGTGATATATCCAGCACGCCTACCTCGGAAGCCATAGCTACAATGCCGCTTTTTGTCGTCAGATACCTCGCGGGCCTTAGCCCGTTCCTGTCGAGCACGGCTCCCACTTTCCTTCCGTCGGTGAACGCTATAGCGGCCGGGCCGTCCCAATTCTCCATAAAACATGCGTGGTATTTATAGAAATCCCTCAGCTCCGACGCCATTTCCCCGTTGCCTTCCCATGCCGCGGGTATCAGCATCATTATAGCCTGGCTGAGCGGCCGTCCAGAAAGCACAAGAAGCTCGAACACGTTGTCGATACTTGCGGAATCACTGCCTCCCGGGACTATCACGGGCTTTAGTTTTTGGATATCCCCGCCGAAAAACCTGTTTTCAAGCAGCCCTTCACGCGCCTTCATCCAGTTGATATTCCCCATAAGGGTATTGATCTCGCCGTTATGGGCCAGGTAACGGAACGGCTGGGCGAGGTCCCATGTCGGGAAAGTGTTCGTGCTGTAGCGCGAATGTACCAGTGCTATGGCGCTCTCAAGGTCGTCCGCGGAGAGGTCAGGATAGAATTCCTTGAGCTGCTCCGGCATCAGCAGGCCTTTGTAGATCAACGTGCGGGTGGACAGACCGGTTATGTAAAAGAAATCCTTCTGGGTCAGCCCTGAGGACCTTATTTCATTATCCGTCCTCTTCCTGATAACGTAGAGTTTCCTCTCGAAACGGTCCCTTCCGTCGACGTTCTTTCCTTTGCCGATAAATACCTGTTTGATCACAGGCTTGGTATCCCTTGCGGTCTTGCCTATGATCTCGTCATTGACCGGAACATCCCGCCATCCCAGGAG
>CAZMEZ010000084.1:1085-2138 GCA_964565425.1 uncultured Planctomycetia bacterium
ATGTCTTCGCAATACCGTCTTTCCCGGTCCAAGGTCGGCAGGAAGACGAGCCCCGCGCCGTATTGCCCTTCTTCCGGTATGTCTATTCCGCGATCGGACGCGGCTCTTTTCAGGAACCTGTGCGGCGTCTGCATAAGTATCCCCGCGCCGTCGCCTGTCTTTGGGTCCGCCCCGACGGCTCCCCTGTGGCTCATGTGCTCCAGCACACGTATCCCTTTACGTATAATATCACCGGACCTCAGCCCGTTGACGTTACACACGAACCCTACCCCGCAACTGTCATGTTCGAAACGCGGGTCATAAAGGCCCTGTGCCGCCGGCAGGCCCGGCGTTATTTTCTTTTCGGCCGGTACGGTCATATCTTGAACCTCTTCACGTTTATCTGCAGCTTCTTTATCTTGGACCTCAACGTATTGCGGTTGATGCCGAGTATTTTGGAAGCTATCGACTGGTTGCCGAAAGAACGCGTAAGCGCCTTTTCGATAAGGTCCCTTTCAGTGTCGGAGATGACCTTATCGTAGACATGCCCTTTTCCATGCCTGAACATATCCTCGTCAATATTCACCGGAAGGTCCCTGATATTCATCTCTCCTCCTTGGCGGTGGCCGGATAAAAAAAGCCCTCGTCGGGCCTTACCACCCGCCAAGGGCTCCATCGCCTGTAAGGTACCGTCATCGGATACCAAAAAAACAAACCCCCAAGAACATCAACGTTCCTGAGGGCTCCTTTGCCTACTTTTAATAATATATCACTGAATACCGAATATGTCAAGAACAAATATAGCACACGTATTGGTCTTTTTTTACACAATATATGGTCATTTCCCGCATATTATGCCTTCCAGGTTCCGGCAAAAAATACGTGCGTTATGCAAGTAACCCTCCTCTATCTTCCCGAACCTGTCCTGTATCCCTTTTGACCGGCAACCCGGACCGTCGGACCCCGCTTCTCCCGCGTTACATCCGGTCCACTCGAATATCATGTCCTTGTCCGCTTCCATATGGAACTGAAGCCCGTAGGCGTTCTCCCCTACCCGGAACGCCTGGTTGGCGA
>CAZMEZ010000085.1:0-2003 GCA_964565425.1 uncultured Planctomycetia bacterium
CGGGCACGTACTACTACCGCCAGCGCATCTACCACCCCACGCTGGCCGGCTTCCTTACCCGCGACCCGCTCGGCTACGCCGCGGGCGACGAGAACCTCTACCGCTATGTTGGCAACTCGCCGCTCCACAAAACTGACCCGTCGGGACTTATCGTCAGGATTGTGGAATCAGCAGCCCCAGGCGCACATCTCATTTTCGACGCAAAGGGTACGCAGGAGGAACTGGCCAGGCACAAGGCAAATGTGCAGAAAGCCTTGGAGCAATTGGATAAATTCCCTGACGACCTCTTCAACGCGATGGTGAAGGCGGGAAACGTGCGTTATGGCACCAGTGATATGGACGTCACAAAAGAATATGAGAAGTTTGCCGGTACTAAGGCACAATTGAGAGCCATGATCGAGCGAGAGAAGGACACCGCTTGGACAGTGCTCCGTGAGGGAGGTTACAAGAAGGCCCTTGAGACGATCGAG
Organism: uncultured Planctomycetia bacterium; assembly: GCA_964565425.1. Classification (GTDB taxonomy): domain Bacteria; phylum Omnitrophota; class Gorgyraeia; order Tantalellales; family Tantalellaceae; genus CAZMEZ01. The sequence goes on from CAZMEZ010000085.1 coordinate 471, forward strand.
ACTGAGGCGGCAAATCGGAACAAGTACTTCTTCGACGACGTAACCCTGGTGGGCCACGGCTGGCTCGATCGGAACGGCAAGAAGACAGGTCAGGCGTCGTTCAACGGCGAGCTGGTAGCATTTGAGAAGGTTCACGCAGATATTGAGGAGATCAGGAAGCAGCAAACCAAAGGGAAAATCAACTTCATTTCATGTTATGACAATCCCGAGCAGAAGGCAACGGTCGTTCATTTTGTACCGTTTAGTTTCGACATCCGTCCCGACTCACCAATGGCGACAGCCTATAAGGAAGGCAAAGTGCCATTGGATCTTGCCGCCAGGATGTGCAGCATCCTGCTGAATATGCCGAGGGTATGGCAGGGCGAATTCCTAGGGAAGGAGCCTGAATGAGCTTAGCTGCTGGTCCTCGTCTCGTGTGTGGCTCACGTTACTATCCAACCTCGGCAAACACGCGACCCAGTAGCACAAGAACCATCAGTTCCATCCGCAAACCGCATCCGAGTGCGAATCCTTGCGTCAGGGGGTGCTTGTAATGAGCCGAACGCCTGCTTCACAAGTCCGAGTGCTGTTTTTCATCACATTGTTGGAAGCTGTTTCCATGCAGGAATGCCTGTGCGTAGAGGCGGGGAGCGAAGCGGTGGCGCCTGGAGCTGCGCAACCTCTTGTTGAGCAGTCTCCCGATTCCCTATCTCTCAGTTTCGGTCTCAGGAAACGCGAGGACGGGCGGATTTGGGCAAACTACTATCTGTCTAATACGTGTGAGCACGGTGTGCTGATCTGTCATTCGATGGAACTCTTCCTTGCACTCTCAACTCCCAATGGCAAGAGCGATTTCCCCTTGCTGGAACCAGTCGGAAACTGCAATGCCATGATATACTCCCTGCTTGATCCGCCTCCTCCCGCACCGGCACTCATGGGCGTGTCTACTCTCTCGCGGCATAAACCGGTTCCGGAATACGTGCTGAAAGAACTCCGCGGAGTCATACAAGTACTGCCTGAAGAGGCGAAGCACGGGGAACTCGTCGCTCGCATGAGAGGATGGGTGCTCGAATGGGATCCCGAGGCAGGTCAATACGTAAGGAAGCCGTTTGAGGTACAATCGCACCCTGCTCGGTTACTGGGTTTTGTGCCTCTCCTTTCCCCACCTGCGCATGAAGGAGATGCCCCCAACCCTTGAAGGGCCTGTGGCCGCGGAGGTGGTCCTCTATTATGCACCAGTCACGAGAAGAAGCGCCGATGTACAACAGGCAGCCTGTTGCCTGACAGTGATGAGGGCTATTGGACGGGGGAAAGGCGGCGGGGTGGGACTGACAAGAAGCACTGAAGGTGTGTGCCACTGGCTTTGCCAGTGCCGGGGTCTCGGTTGACAGCCCGGTGAGTGTGGCTTGAAGTGGACGCGCGACATGACATCGGCAGAGGGTGTGAACTACTGCTATAATGCGGATTGGCAGATGCTCGAAGAGTGGGTGTTCGACGACCAGGCGCAGCCGGTCGAGTCGCACGCCTACGTGTGGAGCCCGCGGTATGTGGACT
>CAZMEZ010000086.1:0-1415 GCA_964565425.1 uncultured Planctomycetia bacterium
ATAATAGGAGAATTCAAGATTGGCTATACCCCAAAGGGCCGGCCCCCTTACGCTGGCCCCGTATGCGTCCAGCCTCTGGTGGTAGATCTCCCTCCTCACCTCGTTCTTGTAACTCCGGGGTGAAGGGTCGAACCCTCTGTAATAATACAGGGCCGTTTCGTAACTTTTTAAGTTTCTGTAAGCTCTCGCCGCATAGACGAAGTTCTTGGCCGTTTCCGACAGGGTCACGATATGCCTTTCGGATTCCCGCCCCGCTATCGTCCCCTGGAAAGGGTCGAAAAAACTTACCCTTTCGCCCGCGGGTACCGTATTGGCCCCGAACAGAGGGATAAAAGCAAAATCCAGGTTGACCGCGTCCGTATAAAGCAGGACTCTTCCCGCGTCCGAAGGTTTCTTAAGATACTCGTCATCCCTGCCGATGAAAAAAGAGATATAGTCCTTTGGGAATAGGTCGTTGAGGAACAGGTAATCACCGGTCCCCCATGTCAGTATCTGCCTGCCTACCTTTACGTCAACGATATCCAGAGGCGTAAAAAGGACGTTAAGTTCCCGCAGGTCTGTCAAGACCTTCCCCCCATAGTAAAGGTCCAATATGAAATCGCATTTTGCGGCCAGGGCCGTGCGCCAGTCGGACAGTATGTTGTCGCCCGAGAAATAGTAATCGCTCTTTAATTGAAGCCTGCCTTCGGCAAGATTGAACCCGTCGTGTTTCGTGGTGTCTCCGCCGAGCTTCGGGGCAAACGCCTCTTCCAGAAAACCGTGCACCTTGGGAAGGTCTCCGGTCCCGTACGCCTCGGGCGCCGTGAATATCAAAAGCGCCGAGGCGACAAGCGCGAATATCCTTAAGGCCGATGTCATCCGTTCTCCCTCTCTAACACGGGCATGCGCCTTCCTACCGGCCCATGAAACGCCTCGGAGGTCTCCTGAGGTACCTTTCCGTGAAAATGTCGTCGTTTAAACCCACGTCATATTCGACGTTCGTGAACTCCGAAACGGTATACCCCTGGGACGCGTGGTCGGTAGATCTCATCTTAGTCACCGTCGGATATCCCTGTATGTCCTTTACCTCCAAAGCCTCTATGGTCTTGTAAAGCCGGCCGTTGTTATCATAATAATCGGCTTTCTCCGGCACGTAGCTGTCCTTGTTTATCTTTGTGACGAAATAAGAGAACTCTACGGACCCGGGGTCCTTAGGCGCGCTCTTTATGGTATAGTAGGCATCGTCCTCGGCCTCCAGGCTATGCCGGTCTTCTTCGGTGCTTCTCCCCGAAATGTCCTCGTAAGCGAAGTTGGTACCCACAAAGCTCGACCTTTTATCGCTTGACGATACCCTCCTTACCAGGTCAAGCGCGGGCAGGTACAGCCACCTGTCGTCGTCCCGTCCGACGTGTTTCCATACCAGGTAGGCCGTACCC
>CAZMEZ010000086.1:1425-1966 GCA_964565425.1 uncultured Planctomycetia bacterium
CTTGAAGAAATATACGTAATATTTCTGCTCGCCTCCGCCGGAGTCCATCCGCAGAATGGTCATGTCGCGCAGCCGCGTCCGGCCCTGGGAATCCGTTATGACCATTTTTACGTCCGCCCTGCCGTTATCGGCCTGATAATATACTGCGTCGTTGGCGTTCTCGACTATCTCCTGGGCGCTCATACACCACGCGTATCCGGCCCAGACGGCGGACAATATCATCAATAACGCCGGAACCATCGCTCTTCTCATCTTTCCCTCCTTCCGCTTTCCTGCGCCTGTTCTTTTACATATATCCTGTGCCTCGACAGCCAGTTGCATATACCCGCGAGAAAGACAAGCGCCGCTATGGACATATACGTTGTCGCCTTCCATGAGCTTAACGCACAGCCTTTCACTATATAAGCTATGGTCCCCGCCACTATAAGCGCGGTGATCATACACGAAGGACACGAGCACAGGAACGCTCTCCTGTTCTCCCTGAATATCAACTTTGGAATCGCCGATATTATCGCGGGCAATATAAGCAGCGTGGCCACAC
>CAZMEZ010000087.1:0-1960 GCA_964565425.1 uncultured Planctomycetia bacterium
CTTTCTCGGCTAACTGCTTAAGATACCAGTTATGAACCGTAAGAATACTTTTCCTCTCTTCGTGATTAGACGTTTCACGATGTCTTTTCTGAAATCTATTCCGGTGTATATGTTCCCCAGGACGATATCAATCTTATAGCAGGGCTTGACCTCTCCCGACGCCATGACGACACCGAGGTTATACCCGGCGTTGCAGGGCTTGCCCTCCTGCCGGAAGGACTTCACGTTCTTCTCGACGTCCAGGCCGAACACCCTGAGCTCATCCGCGGTATACGCCTCCGGGTACTGTTTCCACCTGTATCTTCCGACAAAAGGCCCGAACGTAAGGTCCACACCCTTTTTCCCGAAGAATTTCCTCAGCCCGGGCACTTCCGCCGACATGGGCGGGTAGGCTATCTCCTGCGCCGTAACGCTGAACCCTTTTTCCTTGAGGGTGAGGTAGTTCTTCACGTATACGTCCACGAGGCCGTGTTTTTCGAGCTGTTTTATGTGCAGGGAGCCCAGCATCTCAACGACCCTTTCGGGTCTCACCCTGGATGCGAAATCTTCCACTTTACCCGACGTAAGGTTCGTGTTGAAAGACACATAATGTTTTTCCGTTATGGCTTCGCAGGCCTCGACTATATTGGGTATCAGCATCGGCTCGCCTCCCGTCAGACCGATCCGGAAGGCCAACCCCGTCCTTTCGAGCGTGCGCAAAAGGGTTTCCACGTCTATGGCCCTTATCGAGGGTTTTACCAGTTTCCGGCTACGGGGGACTTTTCTGAATATTTTTCTCTTTATACCTTCTTTAAGCGCGGGGATGTCAAGGACGTATAATCCGCCTTTTTTCTTCAGATACTGCCGCCGGAGCCGGCGCGCGAGCATAATGAAATCCTCGGGAAGGTTATACCAGCAATATTCACAGTCGAGGTTGCAGATGTCCGTCACTGTCCACTGCAACCAGGCGTCGTAGCGTTTCTCCGTCTTCACGCCATGTCCTTCCATATTGTCTTTTGCACCTTTCCGCCGGGGTCCCGCGAGCCGGTTTGACGCATCCGGCGGTCTAACGGCTGCTGATATAAGACAGGCCGACACGCTTGACGGCTTTCAGGGCCCTCTTAAGCTCACCGGGCGACGAAGCGGTCCTCATGAGGAATTTCACGATATAACCGGGCCTCATGTAAAAACTGCGGTAAGCCCTCCTCAGGATAGCCCTTAACCTCGCCGGCGGCATGCCGGGAAGGCTTATTGCCGGGTCGTCGAATTTCGGGTTGGTATATTCGTTTATATCCCTGATGAGATAACCTTCCCTGCGGCTTACCTCATAAGCCTCGGTGCCCGGATAAGGGGTTAGTATGTTGAACTGCGCGTACTCCGGGTCCAGCCTGACGGCGAGATCTATCGTATCGGCCACGCTGCTTTCGGTCTCACCGATATTCCCTATTATGAAAGAACAGCACATGCGTATACCCGCCTTTTTGGTCAGGGCCACTACTTCCTTTATCCTTTTGAGGTCTGTCCTTTTTTTCATGGTGTCGAGAACGTCCTGGTTGCCGCTCTCTATGCCGTACTCGATAAAGGAACAGCCGCTTTTCTTCATGTCGGCAAGCATGACCCGATTGACCGAATTGATATGCGCGTTACAGCCCCATTCTATGCCGAGGGACCGGATCTTGTCGCATATGAACCTCACCCTCTGAGCGTCGAGCGTGAACATGTCGTCCACTATCTTGAGCTGGTCCATACCCATTTCCTTCAGTTCGTCCAGTTCGGACATCACGTCCTCCACGGGCCTGAACCTGACCTTGGTGCCCCACATTATCTTTGAAGCGCAAAATATGCATTCATGCGGGCATCCTCTCGAGGTTATCAGCGTAAAGAACCTGCCTTCCCTCCTGAATTCCTTAAGCGCCGGGCGGTATAGATGATTTTTCAAAAGGTGCCTCGCCGGGTGCGGTAACGTGGAAAGGTCGTATAT
>CAZMEZ010000088.1:0-1871 GCA_964565425.1 uncultured Planctomycetia bacterium
TCTAAGATCATCGTCTGCGTCTTAATCTTCGTAATCAACGCCTCCTTTCGCCTCTCGCCTTTAGCCTTTAGCCTTCGGCCCGTCACCCGTCACGTGCCGTATTTTTTCCACAGTTTCACGAGCTTTGACTTGTCAGAGGGGGATATTTCGCGGAAATTAACGCCTATAAGGAAGTATTTTTTATGTTTTCCCTTAACCTCTTTGAACCATTTGACCGTCCCATTGGCCTTTATAAGGTTAAGCCCGTTCTCGTCGGGTATAAGGAGTTTCATCTGTATCCTGGATTCTTCAGGCAGGGATTTAGAACACATGATCTTGGCGCCTTCGGGCGAAAAATCCACCCCGCTTTCGTCATAGAATTTCGGGCTTGCCTTGAAACCATCGAACCTGACGGTCTTGCCCATGCTGTCCACGGCGACTATGTTTATCCCGAAGAACTTCTTAGCTCTTTTACGTTTGCGTTTTTTCGCCATTATTCACCTATAATGTGTTTTATCGTGTTCAGTACCTGCTCGAGCGAGAAAGGTTTCTCGATGTAGCCCTCTATCTTGAGGTCCTTGAGATGTATGTCCGCTATGTTCTGGGGGTACGCGGTTATGATCACGACGGGCACATCGCTCACTTTTCTTATTATCTTCAGGACATCCCTGCCGTCCATGTCGGGCATCGTAAGGTCGAGGAGAAGGATATCCGGCTTGACCTCGTCCAGGTATTCGAGGCCCATCTGAGCGTTGAACGTCAGGAATACCCTGTAATTGTGGGGCGCCAGGAAAGAGTAGAGCATCTCGCACATCTCCTGGTCATCATCGATTATGAGTATTTTTCTCGGGGTTGAAACGGGTCTTTTCCCCCCTTCGGCCCCGGATGCCTTCGATCTTTTGCTCCTCATGGCTTCGATCTGGAGGAGGATCTCGCGCACATCGCCCTCATTGAATTCTTCCACTTTCCGGCCGTCGATATACACTTCGTTGCGGATTATCTGTATTTTCCGGTCGGTTTTCCCTACAAGCCTGTTCACCGTCACCCGGAGCACTTTGGCCAAGCGGTCTATTTCTTCTAATTTAGGCGTTCTCCTGCCTGACTCCCACATGCCGACGGTAGACTGCGCTACCTTAAGCATGTCTGCCAGTTCCTGCTGGGAAAGCTTCTTTTCCCTGCGTATCCTCTTCAGGTTATCGTTAAACCTCATAATTCAATCTTACACGCGTTTCCCGCGCGAGTCAACACAAAAAGTGATAAAAACGGCGTTGACATTATCACAATTTGTGATATAATGGATCATGTGAGCCAACGATCAAGAAGCAGCAGGCAGGTTTAGGAGGCTTTAAGGGGAGGTAACATCATGAGGATATTAGCCCGTGTAAGTGAATATCCGCCCAGGTACATACTTATCGCCATTGGGAAGGATGCCTTGAAAAACAGTATCAGGCGCCTGATACGGAAGGGGAGCTATTCCCGCGCGATACTAGCCGCCTTGAAAAAAGGCGATGTCATAAGAGAGGTAATGCAGGGGGAGCTGGCCGGTGAGGAAGCTGACCTGATATTGACAGCGGATCGGGCTCACTGGGATCTCATGTGCCGGCGGTAGGGTGGTTCGGGTATAAGGCGACAGAGTGAAGGGTGACGCGCGACAGGTCCCCGGTCCCCGGTTACCTATCACGCATCACTTATTACTTCGTTGTTCGTTTTTCGTTAAAACACGGATGATCGCAGATGGTGCGTATTATGTGATTTGATCACGGGAAAAATGGGCGACGTCCCCACTTAGGCCTCCTTGTCAGACTACAGACTGCAGTGAGTTGCCAGTAACCAGAGCACCAGCGCACCAGTCACCGGAGCGCCAGAGGTCATCAGGTGTCAAAGGATGATAA
>CAZMEZ010000089.1:0-286 GCA_964565425.1 uncultured Planctomycetia bacterium
TCATCGTCATCTCTTCCCCGGTATCGGGAGAGTCGTTCGCGTTGGGAGGCGACAACCAGCAATGCCTGCACCGCAAATTACAGTATTCGGTGGGATTAATATACAAACTCGTAAGAAGCGGAATATTATCCTTGATCCTGTCCATCCGATTTTCCCTCCGCCAGAACCTTTCCTTTTTCCAGCCTGAAACCGTGCAATCCCGAAAAGACCAGGCAATTGGTCCTGTCAAAACCTTTCAGGCATTTTCCTGAAGCATAATAGGCGCTCGCGCGGCAACCGCCGTTGC
>CAZMEZ010000089.1:296-1800 GCA_964565425.1 uncultured Planctomycetia bacterium
GTAAGCGGTTCATCCGCCAGTCCCCTTATCGCGTTAAGCGCCTCCGAGTTCTCCCAGATATCCTTTAGCGCGCTCTTGCGCACATCTCCGCATATAAGGGTCCAGAATGCCGAACACGGGACAACTTTCCCGTCCGAACGTATCGAAAGCATGGTCTGCCCCGCCGGGCACGTGGAAAAGGTCCCTCTTTCCCCTTTTCCCGGACCTTTCCGGTAAAAATCCTCCAGCATCTCCATCTTCTGGCCGAATGACCCCCCTATCCTAAAATGCGGGTATTTATCCCTGAAAAGAAAAAGGTCTTCCATGACGCGCCGGTGAATTTCACCCTCGAATTTCATGTCGTTGGAGAATACAGCGGCCCTCCCGCACTCCACGGCATCCCCGAAATCCATCCCGCCCATGCCGAGACCTTTAGCCAGCTTTATCATGTTCTCGATGTCCGTATAATTACGTGAGTTTATGATCGCCTTGAGTTTTACGGGGACGCCGTTACCGATGAGGTTCCTCACCCCTTTCATGGCCTTCTCGAAAGAACCCCTGCCTCGCTGCCAGTCGTGCACTTCGGGGCAGGAGCCGTCAATGCTTACCTGAACCTTTTTAAAGAATCTGCTTTTTTTCAGAAGCCCGGCCACGGTATCATCTATCAGTGTCCCGTTACTTAGAACGGTAAAACGCATGGGATAATCGTTTAAAGCTTCCAGCAGATCGCGTATTCTCGGGTAACAGAATGGTTCCCCGCCGAAAAGATTGATATCGAATATCTTCCCTTCGGCCAGCTGATCGAGAATACCTGTTATCTCTTCGAACGTCAGCTCATCGTCCAGCGCCCATGTGTCGGAAGTATTGCAATGCTTACACCTGAGGTTGCACCTTCCGGTTATCGCGAAATCGACTGCAAAAGGAAAAGAAGCCATGTTATCTCCTGAATACGCCGGCATCGTTCCTGAAAAGTATCAATTTTCTGCCGTAGAGAAGCCACGCGAAACCGTATAATTCTTCCCGTGAAATTTCCCGCCCCGTTCTTCCGGGAAAAAGAGCGCGAATATCACCGAGGGTGTTTTCCCCGTCAAAAAGCCGCGTAAGGTAAAAAAGCTCCTCGTCTTTCGCGTGAAAACCCTTGAAATCACACTTCAGTGTCAGCAGGCCGCATTTATCCTGCGGCTTCACCACAAATGTTATCTCTTCTTTTTCTTTCACGTAAAAGAGCGCTTTTACGCGGATTATGGGATTCTCGGTAAATATCATATCCTCCTTGAGCGTCTCCATCATGAATTTTCCGGAAACATCGTTTCTCCAAGCCAGGTAATCCTCGGTATTCGGAGCGTACGCGAACGATATCCGCCAGCCGGCTTTACAGCTAAAATCACGGCAGGCCTGAGGCCTTTCGGGATGGATGGAACACTTGTTCTCCCCGTCAAGATAAACGCAGGAACCGTCTTCCTTCTTTTCAAGGAAATACCTCCTGTTCATGCAGGAAGTGTCGGGCTTTTCGCATCCTTTCCCG
>CAZMEZ010000090.1:0-1744 GCA_964565425.1 uncultured Planctomycetia bacterium
TGCTCGACTGTGTGATCGCCGAGGGAAACCCTGCGGACTCCTCGATGGCGGTCATGATGGTCGAACGCCAGAAAGCCATCTACGGACGCTTTCCACGGCAGGCAGCGTTCGACGGTGGCTACGCATCGCGGGACAACCTCACCGCGATCAAGCAGGCTGGCGTCAAAGATGTGGTGTTCCACAAGCGCAGGGGGCTCGAAGTCTCCGAGATGGCCAAGAGCGCCTGGGTCTACAAGAAGCTCCGCAACTTCAGGGCCGGCATCGAAGGCTGCATCTCGTTTCTCAAGAGATCGTTCGGCCTCACTCGCGCGACATGGAAGGGCCTCGCCTCTTTCAAGAGCTACGTCTGGGCTTCGATCGTCAGCATGAACCTCCTCGTCATGGCGCGGCACGTGTTGAAGTAGACCCCTCTCGCCCTTCGCGCCCAACCATCCGCCGCAGAAGCGGCATCGGGTAGGTTCGTCCCGACACCATGAATATTGCGCCACCGTCTCACTTCCACGCCGCCGAGATTCATCAGCCTGCAACCACTTCCGCCTCTCCGTCGAGTCGCCGATTCATCACCTTGCAAAACGGCGGTTTTGGGATGGGAACTAGCTAGTTCCCGTCCACCGCGGGGCAAGTTCTTTAGATTGAGTAAAAAACGCGCATTCAGAGCTTGCTTTCTCGGTCGCAACGGCGTATGATCATGTGGTGCAACGCACTGATCTACAGCCACTTAACGACCAGGAGGTCAGCTGAGAATGCGCGATTCCCACAGAATTCAGCCGAAACTCACCGAGGCGTGGCTCGACGCTCCGCATGCCAAAGAGCTGAAGGCCATCTCCGACCTTCTCGACTCCGATCCTATGTTCGCCAACCGGGTGGCGCAAGACATCAGCCGCCGTCACGGTTCGGGTCGCAGAGGGATCACCGGTGAGCAGGTGCTCAGGGCTCTGATCCTGAAACAGATGAACGGCTACAGCTACGAGGAGCTCGCGTTTCACCTCAGCGACTCGCGGACCTACCAGACGTTCTGTCGGTTCGGCATCACGGATGTCCCCAAGCGATCCACTCTGGCAGCGAACATCAAGCGGGTCTCGGAGGAGACGCTGGAGTGGATCAACCGCAGGCTGGTGGAGATCGCCCGGGAGCGCGGGATCGAGAAGGGCCGCAAGGTGCGGGTCGACAGCACCGTGGTGGAGACAGACATCCACGAGCCGAGCGACTCGTCGCTCCTGTGGGATTGCGTGCGCGTCTTGACCCGGCTGATGAAGACAGCGCAGGGTCTGGGAGTCCCGGGCCTGAGGTTCGCCAATCGCACTCGTCGAGCGAAGCGACGAGCCCTTGAGATCCAGCGGGCCAGAGGCACACGAGAGCGCACGCGACTGTACCGAGATCTGCTGGTGGTCGTGCGGGAGGTGTCGACGGCGGCGCAGGCCGCGGTCGTGCTTGCGGGACAGCACCAGCCTGCCAGCATTACGGACGCCGTTGCGCTCGGTGCTGTCACTACCGATCTGGAGAAGTTCCTGAGGTTGACCGAGAAGGTCGTCAACCAGACTCGGCGTCGGGTGGAGCTTGGCGAAAAGGTGTCGTCCAAGGACAAGATCGTGTCGATCTTCGAGGAGCACACCGACGTGCTCGTGAAGGCGCCGCGCGAGACTCAGTTCGGGCATCTGGTGTGTCTCACCGGGGGTGCGTCGACCATGGTGCTCGACTGTGTGATCGCCGAGGGAAACCCTGCGGACTCCTCGATGGCGGTCAT
>CAZMEZ010000091.1:0-1627 GCA_964565425.1 uncultured Planctomycetia bacterium
TGTCCCCATCGCCCGCTGGAGGGGTTTACTGATCTTGCCAACACCTGTGGATAACCTGTTGATAGCCCGTTGGTCTCGTGTGGATTCGGCGGGATAACCTGTTCGCTTATATTTCGGCTCCTATTTCGCTGTTATGAAGAACCTTTGGGAAAAAGCTCTTTCTATTCTGCGTTCCGAGGTCAACGATCAGGTGTTTACCGCGTGGTTCCTTCCTATCCAACAGGCAAACGTCGACGAATCCTCTGTCACCCTCGAAGTGCCGAATAAATTCTTCGAGAACTGGATCCGGGAAAAATATTTCAGCCTCATTAAGACCGCTCTCCAGCAGGCTTCCGGGTCATCCGTCGATATAGAGTTCAAGATAGGCACCTACCCGGACAGCGCGGCGTCCTCGCCCGCGTCCGGCGACGAACAGAGCGGCGGCTACGACCGCCCCGCTGCCCCGCCGTCTCCTGTCGGCGCGGCCGACCCTGCAAAAAAACCGTCTTCCGAAAGCTGGCTCAGGTCGGTCTTTTCCTCGTCCCGCCAGATCCCGGAAAGCCGGTATAAAGACCTGGGACTTAATCCGAATTATATTTTCGAGAATTTCGTCGTCGGCGCGAGTAACCGGTTCGCTCATGCCGCTTCGATGGCCGTGAGCGAGCGCCCTTCCAAAGTATATAACCCTCTTTTTCTTTATGGCGGCGTGGGTCTCGGGAAAACGCACTTGATGCAGGCGATCGGCCAGGAGGTGCTCGAGAAGAACCCGAAAGCAAAGGTTCTGTACATAGCGAGCGAAGAGTTCACGAACCAGCTTATCCATGCCATCCGCACAAGGACCACGCCCAAGTTCCGTTCCATGTACAGAAACCTTGACGTCCTTCTCGTCGATGACATACAATTCATCGCCGGGAAAGAGTCCACGCAGGAAGAGTTCTTTCACACTTTCAACGCGTTACACGACGCCCACAAGCAGATCGTCCTCTCCAGCGACCGCTCCCCCCAGCAGATAAAGAGCATGGAGGAACGGCTCATATCCCGTTTCGCCTGGGGTCTGATAGCGGACATACACCCGCCCGACTTCGAGACCAGGATAGCTATCCTCGAGAAAAAAAGCGAGAACGAGTCCGTCCGTGTCCCGAAAGAGGTCCTTTATTTCCTGGCGGAGAACATAAGGACAAACATCCGCGAAATGGAAGGCGCCCTTATCCGGGTGGTCGCTTACGCCAAACTCACCGGAAAGGATATTTCCGTCCCCCTTGCGAAGGACGTGCTCAAAGGCATGATAGCCGCCGAGGACAGCAAAGTTACCGTTGAGCATATCCAGAAGGTCGTCGCCATGTTCTACAATATAAGGGAAGCTGACATGAAAACAAAAAAACGGTCCCGCGCTATAGCTTACCCGCGGCAGATGGCTATGTTCCTGTCAAGGACCTTGACCGATCACTCGTTGCCCGATATCGGCGGTTTTTTCGGAGGCCGGGACCATACCACGGTTCTGCATGCGTGCGACAAGATAAGTAAAGAAATAGAAAGCAACCATGAAGTGAAGCTCGTATTCGAAAAACTTAAGGATAAGATAAAAAGGTGATTGTTTATAATTTGTGGATATCTTGCGGGTTTTCCGTATGTCCAACAGGGTTCTTAA
>CAZMEZ010000092.1:0-1570 GCA_964565425.1 uncultured Planctomycetia bacterium
ACCCAAAATTCAAGTCCAAGAAATATCCTCGACAAAGTTTTACGACCTACAACGGGTCCCCGCCGAAAAAATCGGCAAGCTCAAAGTGGCTACCGTCTGCCTCGAGCACGGCAAGGACGAACCCCGCCCCCAGATGAAGTATCAAATCAAGCCCGTCGAACAGCTCACGAGCGACCCCGTCGTTCACGAGTTGTGCCGGATGCTCGGTTCGGGACTGCTCAACCAGCGGGCGGCGCAGGCGGCCGCGTGGCACCTGAACAACGGCATGAGCTGGCAGGAGCTGGCCGCCAAGCGACTCCGGTTTGCCAACGGCACGAGCCGCCCCTACTTCGCCCCGCAGGAGATCCGCGCGGGCATGCACCTGGCGGCCGCGGCCGGCCGCCTGGCCGAAGTCCGCCGGCAGCGCGGGCAAAGCCCCAGCCAATCGCCGTCGCTCAGCCGCAGGTAACCCGCTCGACGACGCGGCCCCGTCCAAGCGGCGAGACAGCGGAACGACAGGGATCAGTTGCCGGGGACCGCGGCGACTGATCCCGGATTGGCGACTAACGTTGAGCGCTAACGTTGAGCGCGGTCCCCGGTCAACTGCATCCGCGGGTTCGGTGGTCACTACGGGACATCAGAAACGTCCCGGCTGAGCCATCGATCCAGGCCCTTCTCTTTCGCCCGCTGTTCGAGGAATTTCAGGACATCCTCGTAGGTGCACTGGCCTTCGGCCGCGTTTTCCATCTCGAGCACAACGGTGTGAAACAGGTCCGCCAGATGGAAGACGACCTTGTTCTTCTCGTCGTGCCCTTGAGAACGGATTTCCAGCAGGGCGCGAAACAGAAGCCGATGGACGGTTTCTATCGCCGAGGTTCGATTCACTTGCATGGCTAATCCAGGTCCGGAAACATGGACATGTCAGGTGTGTATTCCAACACAGGCACCGTCATGTCCGGAGTAATCTTGCTGTTGGAGTCCGCGGCGCGGCGCCGGAGTTCACGGGCACGACCGTTGCGGTCATGGAGATATCCCGTCCGTGTATTGACCGTGAGATAGTCTCTGTTCTTCGGGTTTGTGACCGCCACGAGCAAATCCTCGTCGGAGAGCTTCTGCAGCCCAGGGCGCGGCGCGCTGTGGGCGGGCATTTGCAGCGGCTTCAGGTCACGAATTCCTAGTTGCTTCATGGAACGGTGCTCTTCAGCGGCGCGGCTTGTCCGCGTCCGTTGCAAGAGCTGGTTCGCTGATTTCTTCTCCGATCTCGTATAGGAAATCCGGGGAGAAATCCGCGTCATTCGGCCACACTACCGTGTCGATGTCGCGATTGAGCGTGAAACGTTTGAAGTAGGCCACGTCTTTGAGAGCCTCGAAGACAGGACCGTCCAAGTGGGGTGCGAGATCCACCAACCGACACGACCCGTCCTCGAAACGGACCGCGATCTTGTGACCGGACACATAGGTTGCATCGGTAACGAAGTGCATGATTGCCCTTTCAATCAAGGGGATCGATCTTGAGCAATTCTTCCCGTTGCTCGACACGACGCCAATTCTCCATCAGCTCTTCCCTGTGCTGAAATGCCCATTCCAGCAC
>CAZMEZ010000093.1:0-375 GCA_964565425.1 uncultured Planctomycetia bacterium
CCGCGGTGCTCCAATCACGGGCAGCGTCTACTGGATGTTTCGATTCGCTCCTGCACGGCCAGTTGAGTGAGCGCAGGCCGGGTAACTCCTGACCGGGGCCCGCCGACCAACCGCAGGCCGGGGACGTTGACGTTAAGGTTCAAGTCCACGATCAGTGACCTCGCCGGGATCAACAACAGGCCAGCACTGCGTCGCAGTGGCAGGCTCAGAAGGAGGTCCGGACGACGACCTCCGCGCTGCGCGTTGGGGGTCAGAAGCTCGGCCCGTGGACCCTTTGGCACTCGTGGGCAAGTCGCTTTGCGCTTCTCTTCAGATTGCTGGTGCTGCCCTCGTAGTAGACATTCGCGTGCGCCTCGTTGTCTCGGTGCTTTGGGT
>CAZMEZ010000093.1:385-1524 GCA_964565425.1 uncultured Planctomycetia bacterium
GAACGAGACGATTGCGCCCTTCGGACACTTGAGCACTTTGGTCAGGTGTTCGATCGCTCCTTGTAGACCGATGATCGAGGCCACGTTGACAGAGAATTGCCGCTTCCGGAAAGCGGCAGAGCGAGGGCGAGGGGGAGAGGCGTCGGCTTCCCACCAGTCAGGTGTGTGGATCGCGCGATATAGATCCTCAGCGGATTCGACTTGGGGGCCGCGCGCGTGGGCATCACACATTCGCCACGCTCCTGGTAAACCAGCGAATCAGCAGCACGGTCCGGTCCATGTCGTCGATGGCGAAGAAACCCTCTTCTTCTATGCTCTCCTCGGGATGCCACTTCAAATAGTGGATCGTGGGAAATTCGATCTCCAGTTCGAGCGACCGCGCGCCGTCATTCCACTCGAACTGAAGATTCCCCGCCGCCATTGGAACGACCGCTGGCGGGCCGACGAGGTTGCCAGGCAGGCCTTCGGCGAGTTGGCGCGCTACCTGAATGATTTGTGGGTCAATAGGCTCGGCGCCTTCACCATCCCAGTTCGCCTGAAGTGACGCAAGACGATCGAGTTGCTGATTGATGATCGGCCGGAAGTCCGGCGCATAGTACGCCGCCGATTTCCAGCGATCATACTCGTTGCCCGTAGCCTCGGTACTCGTATCCTGGTCGAAATCAAGTGTCAGTGGAGCCATGGTCGATTGAGGTTCCAAAGAAATGTTGTGCGAGGTTCTTGGAATACGTTCTATCATCGAAGCGTTGTGCGGCAGCGAACGCCACCGCACTTGCGTCTGCTTGACCCTCCAATTTGGTGTGAACGTTACACGACAACTTGATTGCCTTTTCAC
The DNA here is from genome assembly GCA_964565425.1 of uncultured Planctomycetia bacterium. Lineage (GTDB taxonomy): Bacteria > Omnitrophota > Gorgyraeia > Tantalellales > Tantalellaceae > CAZMEZ01. Next base: position 1,221 of record CAZMEZ010000093.1, read on the forward strand.
TGATCGCGATTTGAAGATTCGCGACCTCCTGTTCTGTACGCTTCACGCCTACGTGGAAGGTCTTTTGCGCAAGAGTCTCTCCTTCGTGTGGACTCTCCCGCCAGGCGAAGTCGCGGATGGCAGGAGCGAGGGTGTCGAGTTCTAACGGGGGCGCTTCGTACATGGCGTTGTTTCCGAGGGCGAACAGCGGTGTATGGGGAAGCGCTTTGAGCACCTTAGCGACGAGCGATCCGCAATCTCGCTGCGGATCTCGCGTCTCGACGACCAACCGATTTGGGGCAACGCTCCAAACAACCTCTTGTTT
>CAZMEZ010000094.1:0-911 GCA_964565425.1 uncultured Planctomycetia bacterium
CCTCTACTACAGATGCGACGCACTCGAGGGTAACGCCAAACTCGCAAGGCAGCTTTTTGACGAGCATCTAGATCACCGCGGGCAACCGAAGCCGCTTACGGTCATCGAGACCCGTGGCGAAGGCGGCTACGTTATTGCGCCGCACTCTCCTCCTAAATGTCACCCGTCAGGTAAGACCTACGAGTTTTTAGCCGGTGACTTCGAGAGTATTCCGGTCATCACAGCGCAGCAGCGTCAAGAGCTTTTCGAGGTATCGAGAGGCTTTGATGAGTCAAAGATTGAGGAGAACAAGCTTCGCAAAAGCCAGCGACAGCTTGCGCCACCGGTAGACAATGGCAGGCTCAGGCCTGGCGATGACTTCGATCGCCGTGCCACTTGGGAGGAGATTCTCGAGCCGCTCGGCTGGACGTTCATTGCACGTCGGCGAAATGATGGTGCCTATCTTTGGTGTCGTCCTGGCAAAACTAAAGGCATCAGCGCTACCGTCCGGCCATACACCCCGCCGGATAGCAGTGTAGAAAAAGAGTATTTTTACAACTTCTCGGCGAACGGAGATCCATTCCCCGAAGAAGAAGCGCTCACGAAGTTCCAGGCCTACACGATCGCTTACCACAATGGCGACTTCGAGGCTGCAGCTCGAGAGCTTGGACGACAAGGATATGGCGAGGCGCCGTCCGCTCCATCCGTGATCCACGACCTAGATGTCATCATCGACGCCAAGCGCCCAGACACGGTGCCTTGGAATGCTGATGACCTGGGAGTCAATACTCGCGTTTCAGAGCTTGACCATGAAATTGATGAAGAGGTTTTGGAAGAGAATGGACCACCCGAGGTCCCCTTCGGTTTTGAAGAGCCCCTCGGCAGCTCAATCTTCGAAGAACCCATGGACCCACTCGAAGTCCAAATCAACG
>CAZMEZ010000094.1:921-1505 GCA_964565425.1 uncultured Planctomycetia bacterium
ACCTCGAGAAGGCTCGCAAAGAAAAAAAGAAGCGGGCGAAGCGGGCTTCAGAGCTTGCAAAGGGAGCGGCGTACCTGGTGTGGCGAGACTTCGGTGAAGCGCCACCCAAACGCCTGACATCGGAGGGTCGAATCCAGACCGTCGTTTCTAAACCTCGCGACACGATCTGGCATACGCTCAACGATAAGTTTTCGAAAGACGGTCTTCGTACCCTGCACTATCAAAGTCAGATGTTTATGGTGTGGGATGGCACCAAATACATCAGGTACAAAGAGGATGACATACGACCTATCATTTCAAGCTATCTAACTCACTTCGCTGAGATGGATGGTTTTGATGATGAGGACAAGCCTGTCTTCAAACCTTTCGAGGTGAGGAAAAATAGAGTCCTGGAGTTGATTATGACTCTGAAGGATATGACGCACATCGACAGTAGCTTGTCGGATCCGTCATGGCTCATCGATGATGACGAAGGCCTTCCTGACCCTCGAGAAATTGTCTCCTGTAAAAACGGACTTCTCGACATTGCGAATCGAGAGCTTCTACCACCGACGCCTGGGTACTACTCGTTCACGAACACAGAT